>CAWFMW010000019.1:0-405398 GCA_963816815.1 uncultured Alphaproteobacteria bacterium | reverse complement strand
CCGCGCGCTTTCATGCGGCAATTCCAGTTGACGCCATGGCGGATCGTCGATCTTGCCGACCCCGATCCCCAGATGTACGCCAACTTCCGCACCGGCAGCCCGGTCGCGCTCGCCAATTACTCCAATCCCGAACTCGACAAGCTGCTCGACCACGCGCGGGTCACGGCCGATCCGGAAAAGCGGACCGAAGATTATTGCGCGATCAGCCGCATCGTCAACAAGGAGGCGATCTGGTTCTGGACCTTCCAGAACACCTATTACGCGATCGCGACATCCAAGCTGAAGGGCCTGCCAAAAATCTATCACGGTGTGATCGACGTATCGGACACCTGGCTGGAATGATCTTCCATGCTGTTGTTCGTCGCGCGTAGGCTGCTGTACCTGATACCGGTCCTGATCGCCGTATCGTTGCTCACGTTCTTCATCGCGTCGCTGCTGCCGGGCGATCTCGCCTACGTGATCCTTGGCGATCAGGCGACGCCGGAGAACGTGGCGGCGCTCCGCAAGGACATGGGGCTCGATCAACCGGTCTGGATCCGTTACTTCGGCTGGCTCGGCAACATCCTGCAGGGTGACTTCGGCCGGTCGTTCCGCACCGGGCAAACCGTGCTGCAGGCGATAACCGAGCGGTTGCCGGTATCGTTCGAGCTGATGATCCTGGCCGAGATCATGGGCCTCGTCATCGGCGTGCCGCTCGCCATCGTTTGCGCTGCGCGCAGTGGCGGCGCCTTCGATCGCTTCATGACCGGCAGCGCATTTGCCATGCTTTCCGTACCGGCCTTCCTGTCGGCGATCCTGCTCATCTATTTATTCGCGGTGGAACTGCGCTGGTTGCCGGCGACGGGGTACGTGCCCTTCGCCGAGGACCCCATCGCGAATCTGCGGTTCATGGTGCTGCCTGCGTTGACGCTGGCGCTCGCCGAATGGCCGGGGATTATGCGTGTGCTGCGATCGGACATGATCGCAACCCTGCAGGAAGATTATATCGCGCTGGCGAAAGCCAAGGGATTGAAGGCCTCGCGCATCCTGTTCGTGCATGCGCTGAAGCCCTCGTCGCTCACTCTGGTCACGATAACCGGCATCAATATCGGGCGATTGATCGGTGGCACTGTCATCGTGGAAACGATTTTTGCCTTGCCGGGAATCGGCCGGCTGCTGGTCGGTGCCATCTACACCCGCGACCTCATCATCCTGCAGGGGGTCGTGTTGATTGTCGCCGCCGGCTTCGTGATCATGAACTTCATCGTCGATTTGCTCTATGCCGTCCTCGATCCCAGGATTCGTCATGGCCACGCTTGAACTCACCATCGACGAAGGTGTCGCGGCGCAACCGGCAAAGCGCGGACGCGGATTGGGGCTGCTGTTCTGGCTGGCGATCGGCTGGATGATTTTCATGTTCACGGTCGCGATCCTGGCGCCCGTGCTGCCGCTGCCGAGCCCGACCGACATGGACATGCTGGAACGACGCGCTCCGTTTTCCATGGAGCACTGGCTCGGAACCGACGGCCTCGGCCGCGACGAACTCTCAAGGCTGATCTACGGCGCGCGGATTTCGCTCGTGGTCGGGCTGTGCGCGCCGATGATCGGGCTCACCATCGGCGGCGCGCTCGGCATGCTGGCGGGCTATTTCCGTGGCCGGTTCGAGTCCGTCGTGGTCGGCAGCATGGACGTGCTGCTGGCGTTTCCGCCTCTGATCCTGGCGCTGGCTGTGACCGCCTTTCTCGGGCAGTCGATCCTCAACCTCACCTTCATTCTCGGCGTGCTCGGCATTCCCGCCTTCATGCGGGTGGCGCGGGCGGCGACGCTGACGCTGGCGCGGCGGGAATTCGTCATCGCCGCACAGGCGCTGGGCGCCACGCACGCGCGCATCCTGTTGCGCGAACTATTGCCGAACGTCATCCTGCCGTTGTTTGCCTTCTTCCTGCTCGGCGTCGCCGTTACCATCGTGGTCGAGGGCGCCTTGTCGTTCCTCGGCCTCGGTGTGCCGCCGCCTATCTCGAGCTGGGGCAGCATGATCGGGGAGGGGCGCGAAAGCCTGGAGGTCGCGCCGAGGCTCGCTTTCCTTCCGGCAATCGCGATGTTCCTGACCGTGCTCTCCTTCAATCTCATTGGCGATACGCTGCGGGCGCTCACCGATCCACGTCAGGGCGCGCTGTGACCGAAAATATCCTGCTTTCCGTCGAGGACGTCGTCGTCGACCTGCCGACCCCGCGCGGCAATCTACGCGCGGTGGATCGGGTGAACCTCACGGTGGGCGCGGGTCAAACGCTCGGCGTGGTCGGCGAATCCGGCTGCGGCAAGACCATGCTGTCGCGGGCGATCCTGCAATTGCTGCCGAAAAAGGCAAAGCTCTCCGGCCGCGTGATGTTCGACGGACAGGACCTGCTGAAGCTCTCGCCGGAGAAACTGCGCAAGCTGCGCGGCCGCTCGCTGGCGGTCGTGTTCCAGGATCCGATGACTTCGCTCAACCCGGTGCTCACGATCGGTACGCAACTGATCGAGACGCTGCAGGAACACCTGGAACTCGACGACGCGACCGCCAGGAAGCGCAGCGTCGAACTGCTCGCTGCGGTCGGCATTCCCGCGCCCGAGCAGCGGCTGGCGCAATATCCCCACCAGCTCTCCGGCGGCATGCGGCAGCGCGTGGCGATTGCGATCGCGCTGTCGTGCGAACCAAAGCTCCTGATCGCGGACGAACCGACCACCGCGCTCGACGTGACGATCCAGGCGCAGATCCTCGATCTCCTGGCGCGCGAGCAGCGCCGCCGGCACATGGCGATGATCCTGATCACCCACGACCTCGGCGTCGTCGCCGGCCGCACCGACGAAGTCGCCGTGATGTATGCCGGCCGCGTGGTCGAGCGTGCGCCGACACCCGCGCTGTTCAAGAAAATGCGGATGCCCTACACCGAAGCGCTGCTCGCCGCCCTTCCGCGGCTCGACGCCGCGCCGCACACGCCGCTGCCCGCGATCTCGGGACGTCCGCCCGATCCGACCCGGCCGCTGCAGGGCTGCTCGTTCTCGCCGCGCTGCCGCTACGCGGTGGCCCGCTGCCAGATCGAGAAGCCGGCGCTCCAGGCGGCGGAGACGAGCGCACATCAGTATGCCTGCTTCCACCCGATCGAAGTCCACGTGGGGGCCGTCGCATGATGCCGCAAGCCGTGTCGGCCGCTTCTGGCGAGCCGCTGCTCGCCGTCGACGATCTGGTCGTAGAATATCCCGTCGGCGCCAAGATCGTTCATGCCGTGTCCGGCGTGTCGTTGCAGATCGCGCGCGGCGAAACGCTGGGTCTGGTCGGCGAATCCGGTTGCGGGAAATCGACGCTGGGCCGGGCGGTGCTGCAGTTGCGCCGGCCGACCTCCGGGCGGGTGCTGTTCGACGGCCACGATCTCACGACGATGCAGGGCGATGCCTTGCGCCAGATGCGCCGGCGCGTGCAGCTGATCTTCCAGGATCCGATCGCCTCGCTGAACCCGCGCCGCAAGATCGGCGACATCGTCGCCGAGCCGCTGGTGATTGCGGGCGTCAAGGATCCCGGGAAACGCGAGCAACTGGTCCACGAGGTGCTGAGCGCGGTCGGGCTCGACCCGACTTTGGTCGTGGGACGGTTGCCGCATGAATTCTCCGGCGGACAATGCCAGCGCATCTGCATCGCGCGCGCGCTCATTCTCAATCCGGAGTTCATCGTCTGCGACGAGCCGGTCTCCGCGCTCGACGTTTCCATCCGCGCCCAGATCCTCAATCTGCTGGAAGAGATGAAGGGCCGGTTCGGCCTGACGCTGCTGTTCATCGCGCACGACCTCGCGGTGGTGAAGGCGGTGAGCGACCGCGTGGCAGTGATGTATCTCGGTCGGTTGTGCGAGGTCGGCCCCTCCGAACAGCTGTTCGCCCGGCCGGCGCATCCCTATACCGCGCTGCTGATCGAGGCCATCCCGGTGCCCGATCCGGATGTCCGCCCCACCGAGACCGTACCGGTGGGAGAGCCGCCATCGCCGATCTCGCCGCCGTCCGGCTGCCGGTTCCGCACCCGCTGCCCCCGCGCGGATCAGCGATGCAGCGACGAGATGCCGGAACTGCGCGCCGTGGCGCCGGGGCAGTTCGTGGCTTGCCATCACCCGCTGATCTGACCAGCGGAAGGCTGCCGCCCCGCGTTTGTCTCGACCGGGCAGACGTGGCAATGTTCGCGCAGGAAATTGCCTTTGAAGAACAAGAATGACGGGAGAGAAGCGATGAAGAGTTTTCAGGTCGCCGAGTTCAATGCACCGCTGAAAGAGGTGGATCAGGAGACGCCGCAGCCGACGGGCACGCAGGTGCTGATCAAGGTGAAGGCGGCCGGCGTCTGCCACAGCGACCTTCACATCTGGGAAGGCGGCTATGATCTCGGCCATGGCCGCAAGCCGCTGTCGCTGAAGGACCGTGGTGTGTCGCTGCCGCGCACGATGGGTCATGAGACCGTTGGCGAGGTGGTGGCGTTCGGGCCCGACGCGACGGCCGTCGACAAGGGCGACCTCAAGGTCGGCGACATAGCGCTGGTCTATCCTTGGCTCGGTTGCGGCAAATGCGCGACGTGCGTCGGCGGCGACGAGAACATGTGCGTCGTCAAGCCGAACTCGCTCGGCGTCTATTGCGACGGCGGCTATGCCGATCTACATGACGGTGCCGAACCCGAAGTACCTGTTGAACCTGAAAGGGCTCGATCCCGTCACCGCGGCGCCCTATGCCTGTTCCGGCGTCACCACCTACAGCGCGCTGAAGAAGGTCGAGTTCGCCTTCAATTCGCCGATCGTCATCTTCGGCGCCGGCGGGCTCGGCCTGATGGCGCTGTCGCTGTTGAAGGCGATGGGCGGCAAGGGCGCCATCGTCGTCGATATCGACGCCCGCAAGCGCGAAGCCGCCGAGGCCGCCGGTGCGCTCGCCACCGTCGACGGCAAGGCGCCGGATGCGCTGGAGCAATTGGCAAAGGCGGCCGGCGGACCGATTCGCGCCGTGATCGATCTCGTCGGCAACGCGCAGACCACCCAGCTCGGCTTCGACTGCCTGACCAAGGGCGGCAAGCTCGTCATCGTCGGCCTGTTCGGCGGCGGCGCACCCTGGGCGCTGCCGCTGATCCCGATCAAGGCGATCACGATCCAGGGCAGCTATGTCGGAAATTTGCGCGAAACCGCGGAATTGCTCGACCTCGTCCGCAACAAGATGATCGCGCCGATTCCGGTCACGACGATGCCGCTCGCCAAGGCCAACGAAGCGTTGACCGATTTGCAGAAAGGCAAGCTGGTCGGCCGCGCGGTGCTGACGCCGTAGGCTCCGCTGTTGCCACCGTCATTGCGAGGAGCGAAGCGACGAAGCAATCCATCTATCCGTTGTGCCGCGCTATGGATTGCTTCGCTTCGCTCGCAATGACGACGCTAATTCCGGTCCGAATACTTCCAAGGAACCCCCATGTCCGCAAACAACGCCCTCCACATCGCCGTGCTCGGCGGCGATGGCATCGGCCCTGAAGTGATGGCGCCGGCGCTGGAAGTCCTGCGCAAGATCGAGGCGACATCGGACCTCAAATTCCGCTTCACCGATGCGCCGGCCGGCGCCAACAATTATCTGGCGACCGGCAAATCGATGCCGGACTCGACGATCCGGTTATGCGAGGAGGCGGACGCAATCCTGCTCGGCGCCTGCGGCCTGCCGTCGGTGCGCTACCCTGATAACACCGAGATCGCGCCGCAGATCGAACTGCGCTTCCATTTCGACCTCTATGCCGGCGTGCGCCCGGCGCGGCTGATTCCGGGCGTGCCGAGCCCGATCGTCGGTGCCGACCAGCGTGGTATCGACCTCGTGCTGATCCGGGAATCCACCGAAGGCCTGTTCGCCTCGATGGGCAAGGGCGTGGTGACCGACACCGAGGCGCGCGAGACGCTGGTCATTACCCGCAAGACCTCGGAGCGTTTGTTCGAGTTCTCTTTCCGCCTCGCCGAACGCCGCAAGGCGCGCGGCAAGACCAATGGCGGCCTGACCTGCGTCGACAAGGCCAACGTGTTCAGGGCGTTCGCGTTCTTTCGTGGAATGTTCGATGAAGCCGCGAAACGCCATCCCGGCGTCAAGACGGATCGGGTCTATGTCGATGCCTGCTCGCTGATGATGGTGAAGCGTCCCTGGGACTTCGACGTCATGGTGACGGAGAACATGTTCGGCGATATTCTCTCCGACCTCGCCGCCGGCCTGATCGGCGGCCTGGGCATGGCCCCCTCAGCCGATATCGGCGACCGCTACGCTGTGTTCCAGCCCTGCCACGGCACCGCGCCCGATATCATGGGGCAGGGCAAGGCCAATCCCACCGCGATGATCCTGTCGGCCGCGATGATGCTGGACTGGCTCGCCGACAAGCACGGCCTCGAAAGCGCGGCCGAAGCCGGCGAACGCATCGAGCGCGCGGTAGACAAGGCCTATGCTGATGGCGTCAAGCCGATGGAGTTCGGCGGCGGCAACGGCACGGCGGATGTTACGAGAGCGGTGCTGGCTGCGCTGTAGGAGGCCGGCGGGCCGTCATTGCGAGAAGCGCAGCCTGTAGCCCGGATGAGCGCAGCGACATCCGGGGGCCGCTGTTGCAGGGGTCCCGGATGTCGCTGCGCTCATCCGGGCTACAAGGGTGATCCGGCGCTATTTCCCCTTGAACTGCGGCTTGCGCTTTTCCATGAAAGCCGTTCGGCCTTCACGAAAATCTTCCGAATCCATGCAGGCCATGCCGATCTTCTTGATCGCGTCCATGTCGCGCTTGCTTTCGTCCTTCAGCACTTCGGCAATCGTGATCTTGGCGGCCTTGATCGCCAGCGGCGCGTTGCTGGAAATCGTGCGCGCGATCTCCATCGTGGCGTCCCATAATTCCGCATCCGGCAGCACTCGGTCGACCAGTCCGATCCGCTGGGCTTCCGCAGCCTCGATCCGCATGCCCGTGTACATGATGAGCCGCGCCCAGGATGGCCCGACCAGCGAGACCAGATGCTTGAGGCCGTCATAGCCATAGGCAATGCCGAGCTTTGCGGCGGGAATGCCGAACTGGCTGTTGTCGGAGGCAATGCGAATATCCGTCAGCATGGCGACCTGCATGCCGCCGCCAAGGCAGAAGCCGCGGATGCAGGCAATCGTCGGTTTCGGGTAACTCGCCATCAGCGCACGCTGCGCCTCGCTGCGTTTCGAATATTCTTCCGAGGCCGCCGCATTGTGGCGGGTCTTTTCGAACTGGCTGATATCGGCGCCCGAGACGAAAGCCTTGTCGCCGGCGCCGACCAGGATCACGACGCGGACGTCGGGATCGTCGCGCAGTTTGATCAGCGCGTGGCCCAGGCCCTCCCACATTTCGAGCGACATCGCGTTGCGCTTGTCGGGATTGTTGAAGGTGATGACGCCGACGCCGTCGCGGACGCTTTGCAGGATCTTGCCGTCGGCATGCGAGGTCTCGGCGTTCTTCGGGGTATCTAGCATCGGGGCATCCAGTCCATTTCAGGAATCAACGAAGGGGCCGAAATTCGCCTCGGCGTAGGCCGGCCGCGCCTGCAGTCTATTCCACCACGCCGCGACGTGTGGATGTTTCTTTTCGGTCATTTCATCCGGCGCAATTTCCTCGTCGATGCGCTTCACGAAAGGTGCTGCGGCGATGTCCGCGATCGAGTAAGCCTTGCCGACAAGCCATCCGGAAGGTTTCAGCGCTTCCTCCATCTTGTCCAGCAGGCCGACCAGTCTGGCCCGCGCCGCGTCGCGCTCTTCGTCGGTGTAGGGTTTGCGCGCAGCCCGCAGCCAGGCCTCCTGCCGCTCCTTGCTCGGGATGTTCTTGAGTTTTTCGGCGAGTTCCTGATCCGACCATTGCGACGCGGTCTTCGCCAGATGGTGCTGCCAGTTGAAGATGATGAGATTGCCGATCAGCCCGTCGATGTGCCGGATCCAGTTGCGCATCTCGGCGCGTTCGTAAGGCGTATCCGGCCGGAGCGGGGAAGCGGGAAACGTCTCGTCGAGATACTCGCAGATCGTGCCGCTCTCGTGCAGCGGCCGGCCGTCATGGATCAGCGTCGGGATCACGCCGAGCGGATTGATCCTGAGATATTCCGGCGAATGATGCTCCATCGCAGCCATGTCGACCACGTGGCCTTGATAGGCGAGGCCCTTTTCGGCAAGGCACAATCGGACACGGCGCGAAGCGCTCGAACGCCAGCCGTGGTGAAGGATGATCATTGTTGCCTCCCGAAGCCGATGGACCGGTCTTTTTATCGGGAGTGTGGTGCCACGTTTCGCCGGCCCCGGGCAAGGTCACGGCCGGGTTGGGGAGAGGCTGCAGTTTCACCGGAATCGTCGATACCGGATATCTTTGCGGCTTACATCAGCATCGAGATCGGGAGCGCCGGGCAATGATAAAAAGGCGTCACGTTAGAATAATAGAAAATCTCTTCAACGGCTCGCGCTCGCGAGACCTGATATTCAGGTTTTTGTGTGTCGAATAACCGGACTCCGCCACCAACGATGGCGATGCGCTGATCTTTTCCGGCCAGATCAATATGTAACCTAGCGCAGCAACAGGCTACCCGGCGATTTCTCGCGTCGATTGATCGGGTCCGCGGTGCTGCAATCCAGGCGCGATAATGCCTAGGCCTCGTTGGCGGCGATCGATTCCATCAAGGAGACCAACTGACGCTGTACGGTCTGGTCCTTGATCTTGCTGTAGGCACGCAACAGCCTCAGGCTGAACGCGCTGTCCAGGAAAAGCAGGCTCTCGACTTCGCGCGCCTTGCCGTCGCCGTCGTAGAAGAACGTCACCGGCACGTCGAGCGCGGTAGCGATTGCCTGAAGACGAGCAGCGCCGACACGATTGACGCCCTTCTCGTACTTCTGAACCTGCTGGAAGCTGACGCCGAGCTTGTCGCCGAGCTCCGCTTGAGAGATTTTCTGTTCCACGCGCCGCAGCCGAATCCGCTTGCCCAATTCGATATCGGGTTTGCCGGCGCTTCGCTGTTTCATCTTCTTCGCTGCTGATCTGTTCATTCTGGTTTTACCGTCCTTCAATCGGGAAACCCTGGCAAAAGTAGGTCAGAGGTTCATCCGTATGTGCCGCGTTTAAAGTCAGCCGAACCGTGAGATATAAAGAGAACCACGGGAATCCTGGGATATTCCGGAATGGTAGCCAAACGCATACACGTATTGGAAGCATCCTGATACCGGCGCCGCCAACCACTTAAAGCTGTCGGCACCCGGGGCGCAATTGGAAAAAACCCCGCGCTCTACATTTGACAAAATATTCGACAAACCACAACCACCGCGAGTTCAATGGCCACAGATTTTGGCCGTCATCCTTACTACGTCGCGCTCGATCACCGGATTTTTACGGGGGTTTGCCCGCCGATAATGCGCTCGCGACGCGCGCCGGGTCGACATCGGCGTGAAATGCACGCGGGCGGTGAGGCCTGACAAAATGCGGCAAAGTTCAGTCCAAATTTCGGGTGCCGCGTGACGGGAAATTGCGGCAACCCGCGCGCTCGCACGTCATGTGCGCCTTTGATCGGAGCGGACCAGATCCGCCAGCCATCGCGCAACATTTGCGGCTCGTCGGTTGCCTGCGGATTGAACACTGCCGCCGGCATCACTCGGAATCGATAGATGTTGCCTCGGCAACTGACAGGCCGGACATGCCGTGACGAGCGCTTGCGGCGCTTGGCGGAAGTGGACGGCGGTCCGGCCCGCGCCTGCGTGCGGGGTTTGCCGAAATGATTGCGATCATCGGCCCTGCCGTCTGCGGCCTAATGGCTCAGGGTATCACTGAAATTGGCTTCCCCAGCCGCGCCGTTTTGCATACGCTTTGCGCTAGTGGCCGCGTCGTCGGCCAGGCCCAAAGTCCCGCTTACAAGGGACGGGCATCACAGGGGAGGAACGTCATGAAGCGAAGAACCGTACTTGCGGGCCTTGGTGCGACGGCGGCTGCCGGCGCCCTGGGCATGCCATCGATCCTGCGGGCGCAGGCGCCCATCACGCTCAACGGAGCTGTGCAGTTCAACGACGATCACGCCTTCAACAGGGCGCTGCTCCGGTTCGAGGAACTGGTGAAGAAATACTACGGCAAGCCGATCAACTTCACGCTGCACCGAAACTCTTCGCTCGGCCTCGAGAAGCAGTATTTCGAGTACATGTCCCAGGGCAAGGCGGTCGATTACGGCATTGTCTCGCCGGCCCACATGTCGACCTTCGCCAAGGCAGCACCGTTCATCGATGCGCCCTTTGTGTTCAAGGGCATCGACCACATGAACAAGGTGGTCGAAGCGAACATCCTGGCGCCGATCGCCGACGAAGTCGCGGCCAAGGCCGAGGTCGTTCTGATCGGCTATTCGGGCGGCGGCATCCGCAACATCTTCGCCAACAAGCCGCTCAAGAACATCGCCGATCTCAAGGGTCTCAAGGTGCGCGTACAGGGCGCTCCGATCTGGTCGAAGACGTTTGCAGCCGTCGGCATGAGCCCGACCGTGATCGCCTACAACGAAGTCTACAACGCCATCCAGAACGGCGTGATCGCGGCCGGCGAAAACGAGGCGGCCGGCGTCGAGGCGATGAAGTTCTACGAAGTAGCTCCCCACCTCAACCTGACGCAGCACGCGGTATCGATCCGGCCGATCTGCTTCTCGGTGAAAACGCTGAAGACCCTGCCGAAGGACTTGCAGGACGCGATCATGAAGGCCGGCAAGGAGGCCGGCGATTACGGCCGCCAACTGGAGTCGAGCGAGGAAGTCGTCAAGCTCGACACGCTGGAAAAGGCCGGCAAGCTCAAGCGCGTTCCGTTCGAGGAGCGCGACGCCATGAAGAAGCTCGCCGATCCCGTGATGGCCACCTACGCCAAGGAAATCGGCGCCGAGGGCATCTTCGAGAAGATCAACGTCGCCTAATCGTCGCTGCCCGCGCGGCCGGAAGTCGGGGCAAGCCAGACGGCTTGCCCCGTTCCATGATCGCCATCCCCCGGAGTCGTGATGACTGAAATATCGATGCCGCCGAACCCGTCGCTGTGGCGCCGAGCGACGGCGGCCTATGCAAGATTGCTGGAATTCCTGCTCGCCGCCTGCGTCGGCATTCTGGTCATTCCGGTCACGCTGCAAATCATCTCGCGCTACACGCCGTTCATTCCGTCCTACATCTGGACCGAGGAGATGGCGCGCTTCCTGTTCGTCTGGACCATCATGATCGGCGCCATGGTCGGCGTGCGCGAGGCGCAGCATTTCGAGGTCGACGTCTGGCCCGACCTGTCGCGCCGAAGCGAGGCTGCCGTGCGGATCCTGGCGCGGCTCGGCATACTGGCGCTGGCGCTGGTGTTCGTATGGGCCGGGCTCGAATTCACGCGGTTCGCCTGGAACCGGACGTCGGAGCTGGCGGATCTGCCGCTCTGGCTGATCCACGTCGCCTGGCCGGTGGCCGGCGTGACGTGGATCGTGTTTGCCGGTGAACAGATCCTTGATGAGACGCGGATTTTGCTTGGGGCAAAACGATGAGCGGCAATGTTCTTTCTGCCGGACAGGCCGCCATGGTCCTGTTCGGGGTTTTCGTCGGCCTGCTCATCATCCGCGTACCGGTCGCCTTTGCGCTCGGTCTGGCCTGTGTGCCGGTCCTTTTGATCGAGCCGCGGCTGTCGATGATGACGCTCGCGCAGGAGACCTTCAACGCCTACAATTCGTTCATCCTGCTCGCCGTGCCGTTCTTCCTGCTGACCGCAAACCTGATGAGCATCGGCGGCATCACCGACCGCCTGGTCGCATTGTCGCGCTCGATGGTCGGGCATTGGCCGGGATCGCTGGCGCAGATCAATGTCGTGCTGTCGGTGTTCTTTGCCGGCATCTCCGGCTCCTCCACCGCGGACGCGGCGAGCCAGTCGAAAATCTTCATCGATGCCCAGACCAAGGAGGGCTACGACCTCTCGTTCTCCATCGCCATCACGGCGGTCTCCGCCGTGCTCGCCGTCATCATTCCACCCTCGATCCTGATGATCGTGTGGGGCGGGCTAATCTCGACCTCGATCGCGGCGATGTACCTCGCCGGCATCGTGCCCGGTCTTTTGATCGCGGGCGCGCAGATGGCCACCGTCCACGTCTATGCGGTGCGCCGGGGCTATCCGACCTATCCGAAAGACACCTGGCGGGAGATGTGCTGCGCGATCTGGCGCTCGATACCGGCGCTGATGACGCCCTTCATCATTGTCGGCGGCATCCTGCTCGGATGGTTCACCGCCACCGAGTCCGCCTGCGTCGCGGTTCTCTACTCCGTCGCGCTGTCGGCGTTCTTCTACCGCGAAACCGGGTGGCGCGACCTCTACAAGGCCTTGCTCGACACCGGGCGGTTAGCCGGCGTCGCGCTGTTCTGCGTCGGCACCGCGAGCGCCTTCGGCTGGCTGCTGGCCTATTACAAGATTCCGGAAGCGCTTCTTGCCAACGTCTCGACCTGGGGCATGGGTCCGATCGCGGCCGGCTTCTTTATCGCCTTCTGCTTCCTGGTGGTGGGCTGTTTCCTCGATGCCATTCCGGCCATCGTGATCGTCGGAACCGTGCTGGAGCCGCTGGCGAAATCCGTCGACCTGCACCCGGTGCAGTTTGCGATCATCTCGATCGTCTCGCTGGCGTTCGGCCTGGTGACGCCGCCTTATGGCCTGTGCCTGATGATCGCCTGCTCGATCGCAGGCGTGCGGCTGCGCTATGCGATCAAGGACACGGCGATCATGCTGATCCCGATGTTGCTGGTGCTGGCCGCGCTGATCATCTGGCCGAGTGTGTCGCTGTTCCTGCCGCGGCTGATCGTGCCGGAGATGTTGAAATAACGCTCTCCGTATCGGTCTATTCTTCCGTGTCGAGCGCGCAGCTCACCGTATAGACGACGCCGCGCGGCAGGAAATCGACGGTCGCTTCGCCGCCGAGCTGGTCGCGCGTGCTGCGCTCGATCAGCCGCGAGCCGAAGCCGCGCTGCACCGGCGCCGTGACGGGCGGGCCACCGGCCTCGGTCCAGATCAGCCGCAGCTTGCGCCCGTCGCTTTCCTCGAGGATCTCCCAGTCCACCGCGACGGTCCCGGTGTCGTTCGACAGCGCGCCGTATTTGGCGGCATTGGTTGCGATCTCGTGCACGATCATGGCCAGCACCACGGCGAGCCGCGGCGACAGCGGAACCCGCGGTCCGAACATCCGCATCCGCTCCGGAGTGTTGAGCAGATAGGGCCGCAGCACCCGCGCAATCACGTCCCGCAGCTCCGCGCCCTGCCACTTTTCCTGGCTCAACAGATTATGCGCCTCCGCCAGCGCGCCGAGCCTTCCCTCGAATTTCTCGCGCTCGGCCCGGCTGGCGCTGCGGAACGTCTGGGTGGCGATCGACTGCAGCACCGCCAGCGTGTTCTTGACGCGGTGGTTGAGTTCCTCGATCAACAGATTGTGAAGCATCTCGCCGCGGGCGATCTGGGTCGCCATCCGCACCGCAAAGGCGAGGCCGACCATCAGCAGCACGGCGCCCATCACGCTTGTGATCGCCAGGTTGCGCCACAGCGGGGCAACCAGCGAGCTTTCGGCGACGCCGGCGGCAACCGTCCAGCCGGTGAGCGACGAGCGGGCGAGGCTCGTGATCAGCGGCACGCCCTCGAGCGATACCGTCGGCACGGTGGATTCGGGATTCTGGAACATCTGCGCATGGAGCGAGGGCGATGCGCGCTTGCCGACGGTGTCCTGCGGGTTCGGCACGCGTGCGAAATTGGTGCCTTCGCCGTCGAAGATCGAGATCGTCCAGTCCTTGCTCGGCTGCTGCTGCTCGATCATGGCCTGAAAAATTTCGATCGGCGGACTGAAGGAGATATCGTAGATCATCTCGCCATCGCGAAAGACCGGCACTTCAACGGTCACGATCAGACGCTTCTTCACCGCGCCGATGAACAGGTTGGAGTAGACGGGCTTCTTTTCGGCAAAGACCTTGTCGACGATGGCGCGGTTGTTCCGTGGCGGCAGGCTCATCGTATCAGTCGTGACCGAGGAAAACACCTGCCGGCCGTCGCGGTCGGCCACCAGGATGACGCCGCCTTCGCCGTATTGGTCCAGGAAGCCCTGCGCGATCCGGCGGAAACCTCCGAAATCGCCGTCGCGTACCGAATTGGTCAGTGACAGCACCTGCAGCGCGCCGGTCATGCGCAGCATCTCGGCATCGAGGACGAGCCGGATGCTGCGGACGGTTTCGAGCACCCGCTGGGTCGCGTTCTGTCGATCCTGTTTGTAATTGTTGTACACCATGCCGGCTGCAAAAATGATCAGCGGCAGCGTGGTTCCCGCGACCAGAAGGGCGAGACGCACTGGCAGTGAAGGCTTTGGCAATGAAGTTCCCGGATCGGCGCCTATTGCCCCAAGCATAGGAGAAGCCGCCGAATTGCGCCAAGTATATTAGAGAGATGCAAGCCCGCTCTTGGCCCAGCCCCGGTTCCGTGGCTTCGTGCCGCGGAACCGCCCGGCTGTCCGCTCTCAGAGATTGCTGTCGGTGATGGCGGCATACACCATGGTGCGCAGCTCGCGCCGCAACGGATAGGCGCTCGACGGCAGCACCTGCGTCATGAAGATCATGATCAGTTCTTCCGCCGGGTCGATGAAGAACGAGGTCGTCGCCGCGCCGCCCCAGCTTAATTCGCCGGGACTGCCGGCGATCAGCGTCTGCGCCGGATTCATGGTGACGGCGAAGCCGAGCCCGAAGCCGATGCCGTTATAGGCCGCTTCCGAGAACAGCGAGCGCGACATCGCCGGCAGGTCGACGCCGCCGGGCAAATGGTTCGACGCCATCAGCTTCAGCGTCTTCGGGCCCAGCAGCCGGACGCCGTCGAGTTCGCCGCCATTGAGCAGCGCCCGGCAGAAGGTGAGATAGTCGGCCACGGTCGAGCACAGGCCGCCGCCGCCGGAGATGAACGAGGGCGGGGAGAGGAACGAACTCGTCGCCGGGTCGTCCTGCAGCGTCAGTTTGGCCTCGCCGGCGGTCATCCCGATTTGCACGCCGGCCGAATAGCATGCCGCGAAACGATGCGCCTTTTCCTTCGGCACGAAGAAATCGGTGTCGTTCATGCCGAGCGGATCGAGGATGCGTTCCTTCAGGAACTGCTCGAACGGCTTGCCGCTGATCTTGCCGACGAGGTAACCGACCACGTCGGTGGCGACGGAGTAGTTCCAGGCTTCGCCCGGCGAAAACTCCAGCGGAATTTTTGCGAGGTCGTCGATCATGGTTTGCAGCGTGCCGGCCTTGATCACTTCGCCGATCTTGGTCTCGCGATAGGCGGCATCGACATTGCTGCGCTGCTGGAAGCCGTAGGTAAGACCGGAAGTATGGCGCAGCAGGTCCACGATCAGCATCGGCCGCGTCGGCGGGCGGGTCAGGAAGGCCGGATACGTGCCGGCCATGAACACGCCGAGATTCTTCCATTCCGGAATGTATTTGTGGACGGGCTCGTCGAGCGCGACGCGGCCTTCCTCGACCAGCATCATGAAGGCGACACTCGTGAGCGGCTTGGTCATCGAATAGATGCGGAAGATCGTGTCGTCCTTGACCGGCGCCTTGCGCTCGACGTCGGCAAAGCCCTGCACGGTCGAATGCACGACCTTGCCGCGGCGATAGATCAGGAGCTGCGTCCCCGGGAAGCGGCCGGCGTCGACATAGCGCTGCTTGAGGTGATTTTCGAGGCGATCGAGCGCCGCCTTGGACATTCCGGCGGATTCGGGCGAGGCGGGGGTAGGGGCTAACATCGGCGCTGATCTCCGGCTGAATGACGCAGCCTTGATAGCCGAAAAGTGTGCGCCGTTCCAACCGGCCGCGCTTACCCGGCGCGAGACGCTGGTATAGGCTGACGCCAGCCTTCGTTTATCCCGCAGGACAGAAAAATGCGCCAATTCAGCGAAACCGAACTGACCGCCGCCGTGATCCGCAGCTTCGACGATACGCCGGATCCGCGCGCCAAATTCCTGCTGCAGGAACTGGTGAAATCGCTGCACGACTATGTCCGCAAGACCGATCTCACCTTCGAGGAGTGGGAATTTGCGATCGATTTCCTGACCCGCACCGGCCAGAAATGCACGCCGATCCGGCAGGAGTTCATCCTGCTCTCCGACGTGCTCGGCGTGTCGATGCTGGTCGATGCCGTCAACCACCGGGAGCGTGAGGGCGCGACCGAAACCACGGTGCTCGGCCCGTTCTATGTCGGCGAGCACAAGGTGACGCCGCACGGCACCGATATCTCGGCCAATTTGTCGGGTGAGCGGATGTTCGTGCAGAGCCGCGTCACCGACCTCAAGGGCAAGCCGCTGGGAGGCGTGCCGGTCGACGTCTGGCACGCCGATGACGACGGCTTCTATGATTCCCAGAAGCCGGCCTATGCGACGGAGGGGCCGTCGTCGCGGGCGCGCTTCATCACCGATGCCGATGGGAAATTCTTCTTCCGCACCATCCTGCCATGCAGCTATCCGATCCCGACCGATGGTCCGGTCGGCGAGATGATCGTGCAGACCCGCCGCCACGCGATGCGGCCGGCCCATGTGCATTTCCTGGTCGACGCGCCCGGCCACCAGCCGCTGATCACGCACGTCTTCATGGACGGCGACAAATACCTCGATTCCGACGTGGTGTTCGGGGTCAAGGACGAACTGGTCGCCAAGATCGAAAAGCGCACGCGATCCGACGATGCCGGACGGCAAGCCGGCGGCCGCGCCGTGGCACCTCATGACCTACGAATTCCGGATGAAACCGGGCGACGGAAACGCGCCGAAACCGATGATGGCGAAGTCCACCGAGGACGCCTGACGCAGCTGTTTTTCGGCCTGCCCAATTCTTGTGCGGCGCACAAGAATTGGGCGAATTGCAAATTTTGAATGCGAATAATGGCCCCGGAAGCGGCGCGCTACTCCGTCGCAAATCGTATATAATCGATTGATAATACTAAGATTTTTGCGATGCGAAAAGCTTGGCACGAAGCTTGAATAGCTTGTGCCGACGCCATTGAAGCCGTCCCTCGAGACCACTCATCCGAATTGTGACCGCCGCCATTCCGGGGCCTCCCCGGAACGCGCCCTTCTGCGCCCAGCGCGGCGGCCCCGATCGGACGGCCCGTTTAAGCACTGACGCAAAGGACAATGATGCTCATGACGAAACCCACCACTCCGACCTCGCGCCGTGGTCTCAGCCGCCGCCAGCTCCTGAAGGCGGCCGGCGGTACGGCGGCATTGCTCGCCGCCGCCCGGCTGAATTTCCCGGCCGGCGCGTTCGCGCAAGGTGCGGGGCCGGAAGTCACCAAGGCGATGCTCGGCTTCATCGCCTTGAGCGACGCCGGACCGCTGTTCGTCGCCAAGGACAAGGGGCTGTTCGCCAAGTACGGCATGCCCGACGTCGAAGTCGCCAAGCAGGCGTCATGGGGCACCACCCGCGACAACCTCGTGCTGGGCTCGGAAGGCAACGGCATCGACGGTGCACATATCCTGACGCCGATGCCCTATCTGATCTCGTCCGGCAAGGTGACGCAGAACAACCAGCCGACGCCGATGTACATCCTGGCGCGGCTCAATCTCGACAGCCAGTGCATTTCCGTTTCCAACGAATATGCCGACCTCAAGCTCGGCGTCGACACCGCGCCGTTCAAGGTCGCGCTTGAAAAGAAGAAGGCCGCAGGCAAGTCGGTCAAGGCCGCGATGACATTCCCGGGCGGTACCCATGATCTGTGGATCCGCTATTGGCTCGCTGCCGGTGGCATCGATCCCGACAAGGATATCGAAACCATCGTGGTGCCGCCGCCGCAAATGGTCGCGAACATGAAGGTCGGCACCATGGATTGCTTCTGCGTGGGCGAGCCGTGGAACCTGCAGTTGATCAACCAGAAGATCGGCTACACCGCCGTCAACGACCGGTGAAATCTGGGCCAAGCATCCCGAGAAATCGTTGGGCATGCGCGCGGCCTGGGTCGACAAATATCCGAAGGCCGCTCAGGCGATCCTGATGGCGGTGATGGAGGCGCAGCAGTGGGCCGACAAGGCCGAAAACAAGAAAGAGCTCGCGACCATCATGGGCAAGCGGCAATGGATGAATTGCCCGGTCGAGGACGTTTATGACCGTTCGGCCGGCAAGTTCGACTACGGCATTCCCGGCAAGGTCGTCGAGAACTCGCCGCACATCATGAAATACTGGCGCGATCACGCGTCCTATCCGTTCCAGAGCCACGATCTCTGGTTCCTCACCGAGGACATCCGCTGGGGCAAATATGACGCGGGCTTCGACACCAAGGCGCTGATCGCCAAGGTCAACCGCGAGGATCTCTGGAAAGAGGCCGCCAAGACCATGGGCGTTGCCGCTGCCGATATTCCGGCCTCGACCTCGCGCGGCAAGGAGACCTTCTTCGACGGCAAGGTGTTCGATCCTGAGAATCCGTCCGCTTATCTGAAGTCGCTGTCGATCAAGCGTGTTGATGTCTGATCCAACCGGGCCGCGCGGCAAGCGTGCGGCCCGCTCATTGAAACGCGGAGATACAATTTCAATGTCGATGCATGCGATGAAAACCGAAGCCACCGCGACGGCAATTCCGGTCACTACGCCGACGATGGCGGCGCCGGTGGTGACGATGAAGCCAAAGCTGGCGCCACGGACCGACAAGTACATCAAGATGGCGAGGGAGACCGCGGTGCGGGTCGTTCCGCCGCTGATCGTTGTCGCGCTGCTGATGCTGTTCTGGGAACTGGTCTGTCGTCGGGCGGGCTCGACCCTGCCGCCGCCATCGCGGGTCTTCACCGATACCAAGGAACTGATCTTCGATCCGTTCTTCGATCGTGGCGGCATCGACAAGGGGCTGTTCTGGCATCTCTCCGCCTCGCTGCAGCGCGTCGCGCTGGGCTATTCGATCGCCGCCATCGCCGGCATCGCGCTCGGCACGCTGGTCGGGCAGTCGGTGTGGGCGATGCGCGGACTCGATCCGCTGTTCCAGGTGCTTCGCACCATCCCGCCGCTGGCCTGGTTGCCGCTGTCGCTCGCCGCGTTCCGTGACGGCCAGCCCTCGGCGATCTTCGTCATCTTCATCACCTCGGTCTGGCCGATCATCATCAACACCGCGGTCGGCATCCGCAACATCCCGCAGGACTATCGCAACGTCGCGGCCGTGGTGCAGCTCAATCCGCTGGAGTTCTTCACCAAGATCATGATCCCGGCGGCGGCGCCCTACATCTTCACCGGTCTTCGCATCGGCATCGGCCTGTCGTGGCTGGCGATCGTCGCAGCCGAGATGCTGATCGGCGGCGTCGGTATCGGCTTCTTCATCTGGGACGCCTGGAACTCGTCGCACATCAGCGAAATCATCCTGGCGCTGTTCTATGTCGGCATCATCGGCTTCGTGCTCGACCGCGTGATCGCGGGACTGGGCAAGATCGTCACCCGCGGCACGTCCGTGAGCTGAAGGAAAATGTCATGCAGGCCTATCTGAAACTCGACCACATCGACAAGACTTTCACCCGCGGCAACGCCACCACCGAGGTGCTGAAGGACATCAACCTGACGATCGAGAAGGGCGAATACGTCTCGATCATCGGCCATTCCGGCTGCGGCAAGTCCACGCTGCTCAACATCGTCGCCGGCCTCACCGACTGCACCACCGGTTGCGTGCTGCTGGAGAACCGCGAGGTCAATTCGCCGGGGCCGGACCGCGCGGTGGTGTTCCAGAACCACAGCCTGCTGCCGTGGCTGACGGTCTATGAGAACGTCCGGCTCGGCGTCGACAAGGTGTTCGCCTCGACCAAGACCCGCGCCGAGCGCGACGCCTGGGTGATGCACAATCTCAATCTGGTGCAGATGGCGCATGCCAAGGACAAGCGGCCGTCCGAAGTCTCCGGCGGCATGAAGCAGCGCGTCGGCATCGCGCGTGCGCTCGCGATGGAGCCGAAGGTGCTGCTGCTCGACGAACCCTTTGGCGCGCTCGATGCGCTGACCCGTGCGCATCTGCAGGATTCGGTGATGGCGCTGCACCAGAAGCTCGGCAACACCATTCTGATGATCACCCATGACGTCGACGAGGCCGTGCTGCTGTCGGACCGCATCGTGATGATGACCAACGGCCCGAGCGCGCGGATCGGCGAGGTGCTGGAAGTGCCGCTGGCGCGGCCGCGCAAGCGGCTCGAGCTCGCGACCAACCCCGGCTACCTCAAGTGCCGGCAGCGCGTGCTCGAATTCCTCTATGAGCGGCATCGCTTCGTCGAGGCGGCCTGAGTTTTGCGCGGTCCCGCGTGGGGTGGGGCCTGGAAGAGCGGGAGAAGAAAATGACACCTGAGCAAGTCAATCTCGTGCAGCAGAGTTTCGCCAAGGTCGCTCCGATTTCCGAACAGGCCGCCGTGCTGTTCTACGACCGCCTGTTCGAAGTCGCCCCCTCGGTCAAGGCAATGTTTCCCGCCGACATGAGCGAGCAGCGCAAGAAACTGATGGGCACGCTCGCTGTCGTGGTCAACGGACTGAGCAATCTCGGAGCCGTGCTACCTGCCGCCAGCGCGCTTGCAAAACGTCACGTCAGCTACGGCGCCAAGCCGGAGCACTATCCCGTCGTCGGCGGTGCCTTGTTGTGGACTTTGGAAAAAGGGCTCGGCGAGGCCTGGACGTCCGACGTCGCCGAAGCCTGGACCGCGGCCTACGGCACGCTGTCCGGTTACATGATCTCCGAAGCCTACGGCGGCGCGCAAGCCGCCGAGTGAGGATACGCAATGAGCGAGCCGCTGGTAATCGTCGGCAACGGCATGGCCGCTGCCCGTCTGGTCGACGAACTGGCCAAGGTGGCGCTGGGCCGCTACGCCATCGCCGTGATCGGCGACGAACCGCGGCTCGCCTATAATCGCGTGCTGTTGTCGTCGGTGCTGGCCGGCGAGACCACCTCGCAGGACATCGAGCTGCGACCCGCGTCCTGGTGGCGCGATCGCGGCGTCACCCTGAAATATGGCTGCATGGCCACCGAGATCGACGTCGGCCGACGCGAACTCAAGATCGAGAATGACGAGAGCGTCCCGTTCTCGAAGCTGGTGCTGACCACAGGCTCGTCGGCGCTCCGCCTCAACGTGCCGGGCGCCGACCTCGCCGGCGTGCATACGTTCCGCGACAGCCGCGACGTCGATTTGTTGCTGACGCTGGCGGCGCAGAAGAAGCGCGTCGTGGTGGTCGGCGGCGGACTGCTCGGCCTCGAAGCGGCGTATGGCCTCGCCAAGGCCGGCGCGCCGGTGACGCTGGTGCACCTGATGGATCGCTTGATGGAGCGCCAGCTCGACGCGCCCGCGGCCGAACTTTTGAAATCCCTCGTCGAGCGCAAGGGGATCGAAATCCTGCTCAACGCCAACACCGCGCGCATCCACGGTGCAACGCGGGTCGAAGGCGTTGAGCTGGTCGACGGCCGCCTCGTTCCGGCCGACGCCGTGATCTTTGCGGCGGGCATCCGGCCGAATATCGCGCTGGCAAAGGAAGCCGGCATATCGGTCAATCGCGGCATCGTGGTCGACGACCATCTGCAGACCGGCGCGGCGGAAATATTCGCGATCGGCGAATGCGCCGAGCATCGCGGCATCTGCTACGGGCTGGTCGAGCCGGCCTATGAGCAGGCGCGGGTGCTGGCGCGGCATCTCGCCGGGCGGGAAGCTTCCTACGCCGGCAGTGTCGTTGCGACCAACCTCAAGGTTTCCGGCGTCAGCGTGTTCTCCGCCGGCGATTTCATGGGCGGCGACGGCAGCGAGGCCATCGTACTGTCAGACATCAATCACGGCACCTACAAGAAGCTTGTGATATCAGGCGGGCGATTGACCGGTGCGGTCCTGATCGGCGACGTCGGCGACGCGCTCTGGTATCTCGAACTGATCCGCACGCGGCAGCCGACGCAAAGAATTCGCGCCGACATGATGTTCGGCCGCTCGCTCGCCATTCGTTCAGAAGCTGCATGACCCGGTTGCCGCCATGACCGCCATCGATCCCGACCTGCGCGCCATCAGCACCACCTGCGCCTATTGCGGCGTCGGCTGCGGCATCCTGGCGACGCCGGACGGGCGTGGCGGGGCGGCGATATCGGGCGATCCCGACCATCCCGCCAATTTCGGCCGGCTGTGCTCGAAGGGCTCGGCGCTCGGCGAGACGCTCGGCCTGACCGACCGCTTGCTCCATCCGATGATCCGCTGCGGCAAGGGAACCATGGAGCGGGTGGCCTGGAGCGACGCGCTCGACCATGTCGCGCACCGCTTCCAGCACATCATTGCGCGCGACGGCCCGGGCGCGGTCGCGTTCTATCTCTCCGGCCAGTTACTGACGGAAGACTATTACGTCGCCAACAAGCTGATGAAGGGCTTCATCGGCAGCGCCAATGTCGACACCAATTCGCGGCTCTGCATGGCGTCATCCGTCGCCGGCCACCGCCGCGCCTTCGGCGCCGACACGGTGCCGGGCTGCTATGAAGATCTCGACGAGGCGGATCTTCTGGTACTGGTCGGCTCCAACGCGGCCTGGTGCCATCCGGTGCTGTACCAGCGCATGCTCGCCAACAAGCAGAAGCGCGGCGCGCGGATGATCGTGATCGATCCGCGCCGGACCGATACCGTCGGCGACGACGATCTGTTCCTGGGATTGAAGCCGGGCACCGACACGGCGTTGTTCAGCGGGTTGCTGGTGCATCTTGCCGATAACGGCGTGCTCGACCGGGACTACATCGAGCGCCACACCACCGGCTTCGAAGACGCCATCGCCCGCGCGCGCAACATCGCCGGCAGCGTCGGGGCCACTGCGCTCGCGACCGGCCTGTCCGAGCAGGACGTCGCGGCGTTCTTCCAGATGTTTGCCAATACACCGCGCGTGGTGACCTTGTACTCGCAAGGCGTCAACCAGTCGGCGCAGGGCACCGACAAGGTCAATGCCATCCTCAACTGCCACCTCGCCACGGGGCGGATCGGCAAGTCCGGGCGCGTCGCCGTTCTCGCTGACCGGGCAGCCCAACGCGATGGGCGGACGCGAGGTCGGCGGGCTCGCCAACCAGCTCGCCGCCCATATGGGATTTTCGCCGCCGGACATCGATCGCGTGCGCCGGTTCTGGAAGGCGCCGCGCATCGCCACCCATGAAGGGCTGAAGGCGGTGCAGATGTTCGAGGCGATTGCGCGCGGCGAGATCAAGGCGCTGTGGGTGATGGGGACCAATCCCGCGGTGTCGTTGCCGAACGCCGACGGCGTTCGCGAGGCGCTGAAGAAGCTCGAAATGTTCGTCGTTTCCGAGAATGTCATCTCCAACGACACGGTGGACGTGGGCGCGCATGTGCTGCTGCCAGCGGAGGCCTGGGGCGAGAAATCGGGCACCGTGACCAACTCCGAACGACGCATCTCGCGGCAGCGCGCGTTCCTTTCCGCGCCGGGCGAGGCGAAGCCCGACTGGTGGATCATGGGCGAGGTCGCCAAGCGGCTCGGTTTCGGTGCTGCCTTCGGCTTCAACTCGGCGGCGGACATTTTCCGTGAGCATGCGTCTCTCTCGGCATTCGAGAACGACGGCGCGCGCGACTTCGACATCGGCGCGCTGCAATCGCTGTCGGACAGCGATTTCGATGCGATGGCGCCGGTGCAGTGGCCGGTCCGGCAGGGCAGCGAGCCGCAGGCACGCTTCTTCGCCGAAGGCGGTTTCTTCGCCAACGATTTCAAGGCGCGTTTCATCGCCCCGGAAATACCGACGCTGCGGACCGAGACCACGGCGGCGCGGCCGTTGCGGCTGAACACCGGCCGCATCCGCGACCAGTGGCACACCATGACGCGGACCGGGATGAGCCCGCGGCTCGGCCAGCATCTGCCGGAGCCTTTCGTCGAAGTTCATCCCGACGATGCCGCCAGACACGGCGCTCGCCGACGGCGACTTCGCGCGCGTGACCACCGATTACGGGCAGTGCACGCTTCGCGTCGTCGTCAGCGAACGCCAGCAGCGCGGCATGCTGTTCGCGCCGATCCACTGGAGCGAGGCCAACGCGACCGGCGCGCGTGTCGGTTCGCTGGTGGCACCCATCACCGACCCGTTCTCCGGCCAGCCCGAGAACAAGGCGACGCCGGTATCGATCGCGCCGTACGAATATGTATTCCGCGGCTTCGCGCTGTCGCGCAAGCCGCTGGCGTTACCGGCGCATGCCTGGAGCGCCCGCGTCGCCGTCAATGGCGGCTACGGCTATCTGATCGCCGACAACGCCGATCTGGCGGGCTGGCAATCCTGGCTCACATCGATCGCGACGCATGACCTCGCCGAATACAAGGATTTCGGCGGTGGCGTCTATCGCGCGGCGTCCTTTGGCGGCGACCGCATCGAAACCTGCCTGTTCATTGGGCCCGCGCGGGACGCCGGCGACTGGAATGTGGTGAAGGGATTGTTTGCCGCCGATACGCTCGGCACCGACCAGCGCCGCATTCTGCTATCAGGTAAATCGGCCGACGGCCTCGCCAATGCCGGCCCGATCGTCTGCGCCTGCTTCGGCGTCGGCCGCAACACCATCTGCGACACCATCGCGAGCGGCGCGCGTTCGGCCGCGGATATCGGTGCGAAGCTGAAAGCAGGCACAAATTGCGGCTCGTGCATTCCGGAGCTGAAGCGGCTGATCGCGCAGACGGGGCCTAGCGCTGCGGAGCAGCGGAAGCTGGCGGCGGCGAATTAGATAAGCGGTTCGTCAGGCGTCATTGCGAACGAAGCGAAGCAATCCATTCTTTCCTTGCTTGGAGACATCGATTGCCAAGATTTCTCAAACGATGACGCTTGAGCAAAATAGACTACAGCTTGCGAATAAAGCCGCTTTGGATGCCCGCTAACCGGACATCGACAGGCATGCTGAATTCGACGCGAACGAGCCATTTCAGACATCAGCGAGCATCTCAATTAGCGACGTGGATTTCGGTCGACGCTAACCGGCCTCAGACAGGTCGTTTCTCTTGTCGTGCGACGATCTCACAAACGCCCTAGGGCCGCTGCGCTGCTGCCTCCCTTCCGTCAAACCAGGATCGCCTCTTGCCTCAAGAATTCGGAAGAACCGTCGGTGGAGGTACCAATGTTATACTCGCAAAGCCCACCGCTGACGGCCGAAGAGACGTCATTCGCCGGGCTTGAGCGCGATCCGGATGTCCGATCCGAGCAGCGCATGGGCAGACGGCGTGTAAAGCCCTCGATCGATTCTCCCTATTCCTACCGCTTCGGGGAAGGGCAGCCGGCGATCAGGCGACCATCGATTGGCAGGCGAATGTTCCGTACCCTTATGCGCTTCTCCATTGCAGTTCTCATCGGTGTCGGCGCCACACTTGGCTGGCAGTCCTACGGTGATACGGCAAAGGAGATGCTGGTCGCCCAGGCTCCGATGCTGGGTTTGGTGTTATCCGTTCCCACGACGAAGTCGCCAGTCGTGGCTGCAACTTCCACTGACTCGATGCGGCAGCTTGCGCCCTTGGCATCCACGCTCGATGTCGTGCGGCGCAGCGTAGAACAACTCGCTGCCAGGCAAGAACAGATGGCCCAGAACATTGCGGCACTGCGGGCGGTCGAGGAGGATGCCAGGCAGAAGATATCGTCAGCGCCTTCGGCCCCGGCCCCAGCCCAGCAGGCCGCCTCGATCTCGCAGCCCAAACCTCCGCAAGCCAAGATCGAATCTCGCCTGCCGTCTCCCGCCGGACCACAGCTCTCACGCTGACGTTCGCCATGGTCCGCTCAAACTGACGGTGACGACCCGACGCGGACGGCATGCATCTCCTACTTTGTCTCGAGGCGGGAGAAGCGAAAGTTGCAGTGGCTGGCGCCGCCGGCCAGCGTCTGGGTTCGTTCCAGACGAATGCCACGGGTTGCGTACGCCTCGAAATCAAGTCCGCAGATGTGCGGGAGGATTTCCTCATCGCCGTGACGCGCGGCGAATTTGCAGAAGCCGCAAGCCTTGTAATCGATACCGAATTCAAAGCTGTCGCCGGGCCCGGGCTCGACGAAATCGTAGACGAAATCCTCCTTATATTCGTTCGCCAGGCTTCTCGCTGCCTGCTCGCGGAGCAGGGACTGGTTCTCCCGAGACATGAACTGACGTCCCGACGCGAGCCGTTCGGCCTCCGGCACGGTCAGCAATTGCGCCTTGTAACTTTCCCGCTCGATCTCGCCGATGATCGGGAGCGCAACGCCATGCCGACGGAGCACGCGCCCGATCGCCATGAAGCCCAACAGGCGCATGAAGAAGTCGCTCATGCGGCTGGCGGCACCACCGACATAAGGCATCTGGCCGAGTACGATCTCGAACTCATCCATCACATCTTGCCTGACTTTGTCCAAATCCGCGAGATGCGCGCGTTCGCGCAACATCGTCTCGGCCAGATCGAGGCGCTGGCGCATGGCGGCTTCCATTGCGCCGCGATGCGACTCGTAAAAGGGATGGATTTCGCTCATGAGATGTTCCCCCTGCAGGATCAGACTACGCATTTCATTCCGCAGCGATCGCCTCGATCTCCAGCAACCATTTGCCGTCGACGGTTTCCGCGATCATCACCGTAGACGCGGGCTCATGTCCCCCGAGCATCTGGCGGCGAATGGCGCGGTTGGCCACGACCTGGCTTCGGTCGGTCAGGAACGTGTTGATCTTGACCAGATGCTCGACGCCGAGGCCGGCGGCGGCGAGCACTGCGATGACGTTGCGCCAGGCCTGCTCGCACTGCGCCTCGAAACCTTCGGGCACGCCGCCATCAGGTTCTTCCGGTACCTGGCCGCTGATGAACAGCAGCCGGCGATGCTGGCCGAGTTCGAGACCCATGCTGTAGCCGCTGGAAGGCGCGTGGACACTTGCGGGATTATGGCTGACGATTTGAGCCATGTCAGATTGTCTCCTGTTCGACGAATTCCAGCGCCAGACCATGCGACGCCGCGGGTGGAACTTGCAGCACGGCACCGCTAACCTCGAAGTCGACGCCGTTGTCTTTCAATGCGCGCGTGGTCGCATCCAGATCAGTGACCGCGATGCGCGCCGCGCAAAAGCGCGGCGAAGGCGCGAAGGCGAAGCCCGGCAACCGGCGCGTCATCTCGGTCGGGCCGAGCACAGTGATCCGGTCGCCGCGCGCGCCGACCGTGAGCCGTCCGGGCGCAAGCTCGGCTGTGCCTTCCGTGATGCGCTCGAGAAAACCGCGATGCGCCGCCGGCGACGGCGCCGACATCACGACCTCAATCACGCGCAAGGCGCCGTTGGGGTGGTGCTGATATTCCGCTTTCCAGAACAGTTCCGGCGGGTGACGCTGCTGGCAGGTGAAGAAGGCGATCCCGGGCATCGCGGGATCGGTGGCGAAGGCCAGCGAGAACTCCACGCGCGCTGCGCCGCCGCCCGGAAGCACCGCATCGCGGCCGAAATCAAACGGCGCATGGGCGCCGATGCCATCGGCCTTGAAGCGCGCCGCATCGGCATGGGCATCGGTGCTGTGCATCGCCAGCATCGACATTCCTTCGCCAGTGGCGAGAAAATCCCGGTTGTGGGCGGCGAAGCTGAATCGATCAGGCGCGGCCGGCGGCACCGCGGCCGCGTCGGTGACGGCCAACAGCTCCAGAAAATTGTTGCCGAACATCGCCAGGCGGTTGCTGGTTCCGAACGGGTGCACGCCGGTCGGCGTGAGGCTGAAACCAAGCTTTTGCCAGTCCAGCGCGGCCTGCGCCAGGTCGCGGACGCAGATGACGAGATGATCTAAACGGCGGGGCATTGTGTTCTCCGGATTGCGGGCGGACCGTAACCGGCCGCAGCACCGCCGCGCAAAGCATTGTTGCTGCGGTCCAGCGCAAGAAAATCTATTGCAAGGTCGGCGCCTATCAGTGACAAACTGGACGGCGATGACCTACATCCTTCCTCCGCTCAATGCGCTCCGCGCGTTCGAAGCCGCAGCCCGGCATCTCAGCTTCAAGCTCGCCGCGCATGAGCTGCATGTGACGCCTGCCGCCGTGGGGCAGCAGGTGAAGGCGCTGGAGGCGCGCCTTGGCGTCCGTCTGTTCGAGCGGCTGCACAAGCAGCTCGTCCTCACCGAGGCCGGCCAGGCCTATTTGCCGGAAGTTTCCGGCGGCTTTCGTCGCATCGCCAATGCGACCGAAAAATTGAAGCCGGTGGGCGCGGTGCTGCTGCAGCTCGGCGTGCACGGCAGCTTCGATCTGCGCCGCCTGGAGCTGGCGGAGTTTCGCGCAGCACACGCGGAAATTGGCTTGCGCGTGCTGCAGCCCGCCGGCCTTCAGGAGTTGGTCGAGGGCAAGGTCGACGTGCTGATCGCCCGCGGGCTCGGCCACCATCCGGGTTATCGCTGCGACCGCGTGACGGAGGGATCCGGGCTCGGCGACTGGCTGGTTGCGCCTGCCGGCACCGCGGATTGCCCCGAGATAGCAAGCTTCCGCGATTGGCTGCGCAGCCTGCCGGCGGAGAGCGCGCTCCCGCTGCATCGCCGCCGTCTGGTCGGCATCGTCAGAAGTTGAGGTGATCGTGAGACAGAAAAAATTCGGCAACGACGGCCCTGATGTATCCGTGATCGGGCAGGGCACCTGGTATCTCGACCGCGGCGACCGCAAGGCCGCCGTCGCCGCGCTGCGCCGGGGCGTCGAAACCGGCATGACGCATATCGACACCGCCGAGATGTATGGCGAGGCCGAACCGGTGATCGCGGATGCCATCGCCGGCCTGCCGCGCGAAAAACTCTTCCTCGTATCAAAAGTGCTGCCGAGCAACGCCTCGCGGCGCGGCACCATCACCGCCTGCGAGCGCTCGCTGAAACGGCTGAAGATCGATCATCTCGATTGCTATCTGCTGCACTGGCGGGGCTCCTATCCGTTCGAGGAAACGGTGGCGGCGTTCGATGAGCTGGTTCGCGCGGGGAAAATCCGCTCCTGGGGCGTCAGCAATTTCGATGCTGACGATCTCGACGAACTGCTCGACGTCGCGGGCGCGGGCAAGATCGCCTGCAACCAGGTGCTCTATCATCTGCAGGAGCGCGCCATCGAGCACGCGGTGATCCCGTGGTGCGAACGAAACGGTGTCGCCGTCGTCGCCTATTCGCCGTTCGGACATGATGATTTTCCGTCCGCGCGCAGCAAGGGCGGCGAGGTGCTGCAGGCGATTGCGCAGGCGCACAAGGCAACGCCGCGTCAAGTCGCACTGGCGTTTCTCACGCGCGCGCCATCGGTGCTCGCGATTCCAAAGGCGTCGAGCGCGGAACACGCTGCGGAGAATGCGGCCGCCGGGGATCTGACGCTAAGCGCTGCCGAGATCACCGCGCTCGACAAGGCCTTTCCGCGCGGACCCAAACCGCGCGGCCTGCCGATGCTGTAGGGAACACGCCCCTTAACAAACTGTTGCAATTGTCCCCTCAGCGCATATCCGCATCCTGTTTTCGGACCTAGTCGCATCTGGCGAATTGGTGTTTTTTAGAACCTCGCCCGATTCGAAATTTACTGCCTTCGAGATTGCCGTGACACCGCCCCCCGCCGTAGCCGCAAGGCTGGACAGCGCTCCAATACCTCTGCCCGAAAAGAAGTCAGCCATCCGCACGGCGCCCGCGCGCGCCGATCGGCCGTTCAAGGGCATCGCGCTGATCTTGGCATCGACGATATTCCTCGGCATCTCGGATGTGACCGCGAAGTATCTGTCCGCGACGCTGCCGTCGATCGAGATCGCGTGGATCCGGTTCGTGGTGTTCGCGCTGATCATGATGCCTGCGATGATGCCGGGCTCGCCGCTGTTTGCGCTTCCGACCCAGCGGCTCGGCCTGCAGCTGATGCGCGGCGTGGCGGTGCTGGCCTCGTCGCTGTTCTTCATTTCCGGCCTGCGGTTCCTGCCGATCGCGGAAGCCTCCGCCACCGGCTTTGTCGCGCCGCTGCTGGTCACCGCGCTGTCGATCGTCTTCCTCGGCGAGAAGGTCGGCATGCGCCGCTGGATCGCGACCGGCGTCGGCCTGATCGGCGTCATCATCATCCTGCGCCCCGGCACCGGCGCGTTTCATCCTGCGGCGTTCTTTCCGCTGGTCTCGGCACTGGCCTGGGCCTGCACGCTGATCATGACGCGGATGATGAGCGGCACCGAGCGCGCCATCACCGTGATGACCTACTCGTCGATCGCAGGCGTCTGCATTCTCTCGGCGCTGGTGCCGTTCGTCTGGGTGACGCCGACCTGGCACGATATCGCCTTCGGCATCTTCATCGGCGTCGCCTCCACGGCAGGGCAGTGGATCGTGGTGCTGGCGTTCCGCTATGCCGACGCTTCCGTGCTGGCGCCGTTTTCCTACATGCAGTTGCTGTGGGTCAGCGTGCTCGGCTTCCTGATCTTCGGCGAAGTCCCTGACGTCTACACCGTCACCGGCGCCGCCTTCATCGTCGCTTCGGGGCTTTACACCGCCCATCGCGAACGTGTCAGGCGCTCGCAGCTATTGGCCGTTGCGGGCGAGTCGTCGCCGAACGCCTGAGCCTGTACGGCTTACTCCATCAAAGAGTGGCGCGGGTGCCACAGCCCTGCCACAAAACGCCCGGTTGTGGCGCCGATCTGCCGGATTCAACCGCGCATCCGTAATTCTACGGCGGAACCCATGCTAGTGATTCCCGATGGCGCCGCAGAGCGTCGGGGAATGGGGTTCGGGCATTGCATTTTCAGTCGCTACCGTTGGCGCAAGGCCGACGCCGCCGCGATGCGGCTGCGTGGGCCGTCGTCATGTCGGCATTTCTCGCTGGCCTGAGCCAATCGGGGGCGAACGCGGCCTGCGCGCCCGATCCGGCGTCGAGCGGCCAGATCGTCACCTGCAGCGGCAACACGCCGGCCGGCTTTCAGGCCGGCGGCGGCGTCGACAATCTCACCGTCAACGTGCTGCCCGGCGCGACCGTCAGCAACGGTGGCGGCGTGATCATCGGTGTCAACGACTTCAACACGGTTACCAATAGCGGCACGCTCACCGCCGGACCAAACAGCACCGGCATCTTCGCCGGCGTGAACAACACGATCTTCAACGCCGCCTCCGGCGTCATCACCCTTGGCGACGACAGCGTTGGAATCTTCGCCGCCGGCAACAGCACCGTGACCAATGCGGGCGCTATCACGATCGGTAATGCGGCCGGGCCGTTGGGTGCCATCGTTGGTATCAATGACGACAACACCGTCAGCAACCTTGCCGGCGCCACCATTACCGGTGGCCTCAACGTCGACGGCATCCTGATGCAGGGCAATCGCGCCAACGTCAACAACGCCGGCATAATCAACGTAACCGGCTCCAGCGCGGCAATCGATGTGTTCGGCAACGATGCGTTGGTCACGAGCACCGGGCTGCTCAACATCGGCAGCACCGGTGCTGCAATCGCCACGCAGGGCGATCGCGCCCTGATCACGCATTCCGGAACGATCAATGGCGGAGTCGGAAGCGTCGGTGTTGCCTACAACGGCACGTCCGGAACCATCAACCAGAGCGGCCACCTCCTGCTCGGCGATAATGCCGTCGGCGTTCTCGTGTTCGGCGATTCCAATACCATCACCAACAGCGGCGCTATCACCGTTGGAAACGGCGGTACCGGCCTCGACGTCACCAGTTTCGGCGGCAGTAATTCCATCATCAACACCGGCACGATCAATGTCGGCGCGGGCGGCACCGGTATTCTCGTCGGCGGCAGCGGCGCCTTATTCAACTCGGGCACGATCAACGCCGCGACCGGTTTCGCGGCGATCGAACTCTGCGGCTGCGGCAATAGCGTGCTGACGCTCGGCCCGGGCAGCGTCATCAATGGCCTCGTGCTCGGCAACGGTACCGACACGTTTCAGCTCGGCGGCACCGGCAAGGACAGCTTCAACCTCAGCCTGATCGGCGCCGGCCAGCAATATGACGGCTTCGCAACCTTCAACAAGATCGGCAGCTCGAACTGGACCGTCACCGGCACCGGCGCGCAGGACTGGAACGTTTTCGGCGGCACGCTCTCCGCCAACGGCGTGATCAACGGTCTCGTCAGCGTCAATGCCGGCGGCACACTCGGCGGCACCGGCAGCATCGATAACGTCTTCGTCAATGGCGGCGTGCTCGCGCCGGGCAATTCGATCGGCACCCTCAACGTGGCGGGCAGCCTGACCTTCTCGGCGGCGTCGAGCTACATGGTCGAGATTTCGGGCGCGAGCAGCGACCTGACCCGGGTTACGGGCGTGGCCACGCTTGGTGGCGCCACCGTCGTGGTCGTTCCGACCGGCACGGTGGCGAAGCAGTACACGATCCTGACCGCGACCGGCGGCATGCCCGACACGTTCAACCCGGTGGTATCCGGCGTTTCGCCCAACCTCAATCCGAGCCTCAGCTACGACGCCAACAACGTCTATCTGAATTTTGCGCTGAACTACAGCGGCGGCCTCAACATCAATCAGCAGAACGTCGCTAACGCGCTGACCAATTTCTTCAACACGACCGGGGGCATCCCGGTTGGCTTCGCCTCACTCTCGCCGGCCGGCCTGACGCAGGTCTCCGGCGAACTGGCGACCGGATCGCAGCAGGCGACGTTCGACGCCATGAACCTGTTCCTTTCGCTGATGTCGGATCCATTCGTGGCGGGCCGCAATGGTGGCTTCGGCGGCAATGCCAGCGCGATCCCGTTCGCCGAAGAGAGCGCCAACGCCTATGCCGCGAAGAAGCGTCACGCGGCCCGCGACGCCTTTGCCAAATTCCCGACCAAGGCGGATGTCCTGTTCGATCAGCGCTGGACCGTCTGGGGCTCCGCCTATGGCGGCGGCAGCAGCACCTCGAGCAACGCCGCGCTCGGATCCAACAACGCGACCGCCCGCGCGTTCGGTTTTGCGGCCGGCGCTGACTATCGTCTCTCGCCCGATACGCTGGCAGGTTTTGCGCTCGCCGGCGGCGGTATCAATTTCAGCGTCAGCGGTTTCGGCTCCGGGCGCTCGGATCTGTTCCAGGCCGGCGCCTTCATTCGCCACAACATCGGCAACGCTTATGTCACGGCCGCCGCGGCCTATGGCTGGCAGGACGTGACGACCGAGCGCACCGTCACGGCGGCGGGCTTCGAGCGTCTGCGCGCCCAGTTCAACGCCAATGCGTATTCCGGCCGCATCGAGGGCGGCACCCGCCACGTGACGCCGTGGATGGGCATCACGCCCTATGCCGCCGGGCAATTTACCACCTACAGCCTGCCGGCCTATGCCGAGCAGGTGCTGGCGGGCGCCGGCACCTTTGCGCTGAACTACGCGGCCAAGGACGTCACAGCCGCGCGCACCGAGCTCGGCGTTCGCACCGACAAGTCGTTTGCGATCTCGAACGGTATCCTGACCCTGCGTGGCCGCGCCGCCTGGGCGCATGATTTCAACACCGACCGCAACGTCACGGCCTTGTTCCAGACGCTGCCAGGCGCGGCCTTCGTCGTCAACGGCGCGGCGCAGGCGCATGACTCCGCGCTGGTCACGGCGGCTGCCGATATGAAATGGCTGAGCGGCTGGTCGGCGGCGGCCGTCTTCGAAGGCCAGTTTTCCAACGTCACCAATTCCTATGCCGGCAAGGGTGTTGTGCGCTATGCGTGGTAGTCCTCCGTGCTAAGGTCTCACCTCCATGCTAAGGTGATGAAAAATCACCGGGAGGAACTTTGGTGCGTGCTGCAATTTTCAGAAACGGCGAGATCGTTGTCGATCAGATGCCGGAACCCAGGCCGGGCCCGGGCATGGTGCTGGTCAAGTCGCTGGCCTGCGGCATCTGCGGCTCCGACCTGCACGCGCGCAAGCACGCGCACCGGATGGTCGAACTGGCAAAACATTTCCCCGGCCGCAAGCCGATGGACCTTACGCGAGACGTCGTGTTCGGCCATGAGTTCTGCTGCGAGGTGCTCGACTATGGTCCAGGTACGACGCAGAAGTTCAAGCCCGGCACCAAAGTCTGCTCGCTGCCGGCGCTTTTGACCGCTGAAGGCCCGCAGGGCATCGGCTATTCCAACGACAATATCGGCGCCTACGCCGAGCGCATGCTGCTCAGCGAAGCCTTGCTGCTCGAAGTCCCGAACGGCCTCGCCGCCGAGCACGCCGCGCTGACCGAGCCGCTGGCCGTCGGGGTGCATGCGGTCGCAAAAGCCAATATCAAGGGAGGTGAGGTGCCGCTGGTGATCGGCTGCGGGCCGGTGGGCCTCGCCGTCATCGCGGCGCTGAAGATCAGGGGATTGCACCCGATCGTCGCGGCCGATTATTCGCCGGCCCGCCGCGCGCTCGCTGAAAAGCTCGGCGCCGACGTGGTCGTCGATCCCGCGCGCACGCAACCCTACACGACATGGGCCGAGCACGCCCAGATGTCGCCGGAGGAAAAAGCCGCGCGTCCGCCGCTGCAGGCGCTGCTGCCGGCGCTAAAACCTGCGCTGATCTTCGAATGCGTGGGCATACCCGGCCTGATCCAGCAGGTGTTTGAGGGCGCGCCGCGCGACGCACGCATCGTCGTCGTCGGTGTCTGCATGGAAACCGACCGCGCCGAGCCGATGCTCGGCATCCTCAAGGAGCTCAATGTTCAATACGTGCTGGGCTACACGCCGGAAGAATTCGCATATTCGCTCCGCCTGATAGCGGAAGGGCAGGTCGATGCCGCCTCGATGGTGACCGCCAGCGTCGGCATCGACGGCGTCGCAAAAGCTTTTGCCGATCTCGCCAATCCCGAAGTGCACACCAAGATCATCGTCGAGCCGTGGCGATGATGATCGTTGGAGCTCGTAGGGTGGGCAAAGGAGCGTTAGCGACGTGCCCACCATCCATCCACGAATACGCTGCAAAATGGTGGGCACGCTATCGCTTTGCCCACCCTACGACACTGGCCCGCGCTCTCTCCACGTCATTGCGAGCGCAGCGAAGCAATCCAATTTTTCACGCTAGAGGTGACAATGGATTGCTTCGCTGCGCTCGCAATCACGATGTGGAGGCAATGGCCTGCGACAAGGTGGCGCGACGAGCAAATCACTTCTGATTTTCCGAAATCGTGTCAAGCCCGCGAATCAAAAATATTCTGCTTTCGTTCTCACGCAAATCAGTCGCATAACTCCGCTTGTCTCACGGCGGATGAGGGGCGTTGGCCATCGTCACGAACGCGCGGTGAGATGCGATGGACGCTGAGGGCGCGATAGACGTACGCGCCGGACGCGTACGGTGAAGTCGTGTGGTTCGGGCGCCGCGGTGCTGGCGTTAAGTCGGCGGGAAGTTTCCCGCTGACGACGGAGGCAAAAGAGCCGTTCTCCGGGGAGAGCACGAAGTAAGCCGTAAAGCCATTGCGCAGGGAAGGCCGGAATGCTCCAGCTGCCCTGTATGCTCGTGTGCAACTTGTTACGCGCAAATCGCACGCGAGACCGCGGGTGCAGCAAGCACCCGGTCTTCCCTGCGCCCTCTGATCGAAGAGGGCAAATGACGATGCAAGCCTCGGGCAGTTCATGTCGCGAGAACACGAACGCACACTCAGTCGTCATCACCCGCGAAGGCGGGTGATCCAGTATCCCAGAGACGCCAGTGATTGAATCGATAGGCCGCAGCGTACTGGATACCCCGCATGCGCGGGGTATGACAGCCGTTGTCGCCGCGCAAAGTCTTCTACACCGGCAGCGCGATCGAGTACTTCACCTGGCTCAGCGCAAAGCTCGACTCGATCGATGCGATGCCGTCGAGCCGCGTCAGCTTGTTCTTCAGGAACGCTTCGTAGGAGGAGAGGTCGGCGGCGACGACGCGCAGCAGGTAGTCGCGGTTGCCGGTCATCAGATAGCACTCCAGCACCTCGTCCCATTTCGAGATCGCCTTCGCAAACCGGTTGAGGTCCTCTTCCTTCTGCCGCGCCAGCTTGATCGAGATGAAGACGCTGACATGAAGCCCCAGCGATTTCTGGTCGACGGTCGCGATGTAGCGGGTGATGACGCCGCGCTCTTCCAGAAGCTTGACCCGCCGATGGCAGGGCGACACCGAGAGACCGACCTTGTCGGCGAGTTCCTGCATGGTCATCCGGCTGTCGGATTGCAGCAGGCCGAGAATCTTGCGGTCGATGGCATCGAGGGAAGGCATTGGGATGAACTCATGGTTTAGAGGTAATTTGTGGGAAATTATCCCAATATTGGGTGGTATGTCGCGGGAAATTGAGAATTCTAGCGCCCCGGCGCCCGCTAAAATCGGCGCATATTGACCCTGTCCGGAGCATTGCCATGCCCATCGAGCCCGCACGCCTTGAACTGTTGTCCGCGCTGGCACGCAAAGCTCTCTGGCTGTCGTCGTGGACGATCCATCACGCCAACCACGTCAGGCCCAATACCGACGGGCTGAAGGTCGGCGGCCATCAGGCCTCGTCCGCCTCGCTCGCCAATATCATGTCGGCGCTGTATTTCTCGGTGCTGCGGCCGCAGGATCGCGTCGCGGTGAAGCCGCATGCGAGCCCGGTGTTTCACGCCATCCAATATCTGTTCGGTCACCAGACCCGCGACAAGCTGGAGAATTTTCGCGGCTACAAGGGCGCGCAATCCTATCCCTCGCGCACCAAGGACGCCGACGACGTCGATTTCTCGACCGGCTCGGTCGGTCTCGGCGTTGCGCAAACCCTGTTCTCCTCGCTGGTGCAGGACTACGTCACCGCGCATGGCTGGATGAAAAATCGTCCCGAGGGGCGGATGATTGCGCTCGTGGGCGATGCCGAGATGGATGAAGGCAATATCTTCGAGGCGTTGCTGGAGGGCTGGAAGCACGGGCTGCGCAACACCTGGTGGGTGGTCGACTATAACAGACAGAGCCTCGACGCCGTGGTGCGGGAAGGGCTGTGGGCGAAGTTCGAGTCCATGTTCCGCAATTTCGGCTGGGAGGTCGTGATCGTGAAATACGGCCGCCTGATGCAGGCGGCGTTCGCCGAGCCCGGCGGCGAGGCCTTGAGGCGCTGGATCGATAATTGTCCGAACCAGATGTATGCGGCGCTGTGCTTCCAGGGTGGCGCAGCCTTCCGCAAGCATTTGCAGGACGACATCGGCGATCAGGGGCAGGTGTCACAACTGATCGACCGCCGCAGCGATGACGAACTGCTGGCGCTGATGTCCAACCTCGGCGGTCACGACATGGCCAGCATGATCGAGGCCTTCGAGGCGATCGATCACGACCGTCCGGTCTGCTTCATCGCCTACACTATCAAGGGCGTCGGCCTGCCGATGCAGGGTCATAAGGATAACCACGCGGGCCTGATGACGGTCGCGCAGATGGAGAAGTGGCGCGGCGCGCAGAACATCCGCCCCGGCCATGAATGGGACAAGTTCGAAGGCCTGTCGCAGGCGGCGGCCGAGCTCGAAGCATTTCTGGCGGCTGCACCCTTCAATCAAGAAGGCCGCCGCCGTCTCACGGCACCCGTCATCGAGGTTCCTCAACAGCTCGCCTTCAAGCCGGCGGCGCAAATGTCGACCCAGCAGGGATTTGGGCTGGTGCTCAATGAACTCGCGCGCGGCGACAGCGAATTGGCGGCGCGGATCGTCACCGCGTCGCCTGACGTCACCGTGTCGACCAATCTCGGCGCCTGGGTCAACCGCCGCGGCTTGTTCGCCAAGGCCGAAAACCATGACCTGTTCCGGCAGGAGAAAATCCCATCGACGTTCAACTGGGATTATTCGCCGAAGGGGCAGCACCTGGAACTCGGCATTGCCGAGATGAACCTGTTCATCATGCTCTCGGCGCTCGGGCTATCGCATGCGATCAATGGCGAGCGGCTGCTGCCGGTCGGCACGCTCTATGATCCCTTCATCGAGCGCGGCCTCGATGCGATGAACTATGCCTGCTACCAGGACGCCCGCTTCATGGTGGTGGCGACGCCGTCGGGCATCACGCTGGCGCCGGAGGGCGGCGCGCACCAGTCGATCGCGACGCCCCTGATCGGCATGGCGCAGGATGGGCTGGCCTCGTTCGAACCGGCCTTCGTCGATGAACTTGCCGTGATCATGGGATGGGGGTTTCGCCACATGCAGGGCGAAGCCGGCGAGGGCGGTTCGGTCTATCTGCGCCTTTCGACCCGCGCGCTGGACCAGCCGCAGCGCATCATGGCGCCGGAGCTGCAACGGGACATCACCGAGGGCGCCTATTGGCTGCGCGAGCCGGGGCCGAACTGCGACATCGTGATCGCCTATACCGGCGCGGTGGCGCCGGAGGCGATCGAGGCGGTGGGCTTCATCGGCGAAAGCCACCGCGATGTCGGTTTACTGGCGGTAACCTCGGCCGACCGGCTGCATGTGGGGTGGTCCGCCGCGCGGAATTTGCGGCGCGAGCGCCGTGGCATCCAGTATCTCAGCCATGTCGAAAAACTGCTGGCACCATTGCCGCGCGACTGCGGCATCGTGACCGTGATCGACGGCCACCCGGCGGCGCTCGGCTGGCTCGGCAGCGTGCGCGGCCACCGCCTCGAGGCGCTCGGCGTCGAGCAGTTCGGCCAGACCGGAACAATTGGCGACCTCTACCGCCACTACGGCATCGACGCCAACGCCATCATCGATGCAGCCGAAAGCCTCACCGTCGGCGCACCCGTGCGGCACCGCAAGACGGCGGTGTGAGGGATTGATGCGAGAGACTTCCGATGCCGCGCCACCCCCACCCCAACCCTCCCCCGCAAGCGCGGGAGAGGGAGCGCATCTCGGGACTGGGCGGCGAGCGTGTGACATTTGAATCGATCGAAGTTGCGTCTAGCTGCTGCGTTGTATTCACTCGCCATCCGCGGCAGGAGCGCTCCCTCTCCCGCGCTTGCGGGGGAGGGCCGGGATGGGGGTCTCTCCGCACGGGCAGACGATGTTGAGGAGCACCTTGCCACCGTCGCATCCCTGATCTTATATCCAGCGCCTGCCGCAACGCGGCACCCCGCATATGGCGGGTTCAACTCCCCCGGCTTTCGTGCAAGGATGCCTGCCGAACGCTACCGTTCCTCCTCATTACTCCCTGATAAAGAGGTTTCCGATGGTCAATCGCATGCAGTTCTACATCGACGGCGCCTGGGTCGATCCCGTCGTCAAGAAGTCCACCCCCGTCATCAACCCGGCGACCGAAGACACGTTGTATGAAGTTGCGCTCGGCTCGAAGGCCGACCTCGACAAGGCCGTGGCCGCCGCCAAGCGCGCCTTCGTGACCTATTCGCAGACCAGCCGCGAGGAGCGCATTGCGCTGCTGGAAAAGATCATCGAGATCTACAAGGGCCGCATGAAGGAAATCGGTGCCGCCGTTTCCGACGAAATGGGCGCGCCGCTGCCAATGGCTGAACGGCTGCAGGCCGGAGCAGGCCTCGGCCATATCGCTTCCACTTTGGAAGTGCTCAAGAACTATCATTTCGAGGAAAACGTCGGCACTGCCGTCGTCGTGCGCGAGCCGGTCGGCGTCATCGGCATGATCACCCCCTGGAATTGGCCGCTCAACCAGATCGCCTGCAAGGTCGCACCCGCGCTCGCCGCCGGCTGCACCATGATCCTCAAGCCGTCGGAATTCACCCCTTCCTCGGCGCTGATCTTCGCGGAAATCCTCCATGAAGCCGGCGTGCCGAAGGGCGTGTTCAACCTCGTCAACGGCCTTGGCCCGGAAGTCGGCGCTGCGATGAGCGAGCACCCTGACATCGACATGATCTCGTTCACCGGTTCGACCCGTGCCGGCGTCGACGTCGCCAAGCGCGCGGCCCCGACCGTGAAGCGCGTCAGCCAGGAACTGGGCGGCAAGTCGCCGAATGTCATCCTCGAAGGCGCCGACCTTGCCAAGGCCGTCACCGGCGGCGTGATGCACATGTTCAACAACTCCGGACAGTCCTGCAACGCGCCGTCGCGGATGATCGTGCCGTTGTCGAAGATGAAGGAAGTCGCCGCGATCGCCAAGGGCGTCGCCGACAAGACCAAGGCGGGCGATCCCCGCGCCGAAGGCACGACCATCGGCCCGGTCGTGTCGCGCATCCAGTGGGACAAGATCCAGGCGCTGATCAAGAAGGGCATCGACGAAGGCGCAACCCTGGTCGCCGGCGGTCCCGGTCTCCCCGAGGGTGTCAACAAGGGCTTCTACGTCCGCCCGACCATCTTCGCCGACGTCACCAACGACATGACGATCGCCCGCGAAGAAATCTTCGGGCCGGTGCTCACGATCCTCGGCGCCAAGGATGAAGCCGAGGCGGTGAAGATCGCCAACGACACGCCCTATGGTCTTGCCGGTTACGTCACCGGCGACAGCGTTGAAAGCGCGCGCCGCGTCGGCAAGCAGATCCGCGCCGGCAACGTCAACCTGCAGGGCGTCCCGAACGACCGCACCGCACCGTTCGGCGGCTACAAGCAGTCCGGCAACGGCCGCGAATGGGGCAAATACGGCCTTGAGGAATATCTCGAGGTCAAGGCCGTCGCCGGCTACAACGCGGCGTAACATCATGCGGCGCTCGCGCCGTTGAACCCAGAATGCCGGCGGCCGAAAGGCAGCCGGCATTTTTTCGACCCAAATCATCGTCAGGTTGAATCCTACGCAATAAGAAAAAAGATGGAGGATACCCGTGAAGAAAATCGCCGTTGCGCTTATCGCGTTATTGTCGCTGGCCGGCGCCGCTCAGGCCCAGACCGTCAAGGACCTGCTCGCGGCGATGCTCGTGAAATGGAACACGCCGACTGAGCCGTTCAAGATGATCGGCAACGTCTATTACGTCGGCACCGACGGCCTTGCGTCCTACCTGATCACATCGCCGCAGGGCCATATCCTGGTCGATACGGTGATGCCGGAATCGACCTCGCAGATCAAAGCGAACATCGAGAAACTCGGCATCAAGATCACCGACATCAAATATCTCGTCAACACCCACGCCCATATCGATCACACCGGCGGTCTCGCCGAGATGAAGCAGGCCAGCGGCGGCCAACTCGTTGCCGGTGAAGCCGACAAGCCGCTGCTCGAAGGTGGCTACTATCCCGGCGCGGAGAACGACACCGCACTGAAATTCCCGCCGGTGAAGGTCGACCGCACGGTGCGCGAAGGCGACAAGGTCACGGTAGGCGACGTGACGCTGACCGCGCGCGAAACGCCCGGTCATTCGCCGGGCTGCACGAGCTGGGAATTTGCGGTGAAAGATGGCGACGCAACGCGCTCGGCGCTGATCTTCTGCAGCGGCACCGTGGCGCTGAACCGCCTCGTCGGCAACCCGACCTATTCCGGGATCGTCGCCGACTACAAGAAGACGTTCGCACGCGCCAAGGACATGAAGGTGGACGTGCTGTTCGCGCCGCATCCGGAAATGTACAAGATGCAGGAGAAGCGCGCGAAACTCGGCGAAGGCGGTACAAATCCCTTCGTCAATCCCGGCGAATTCAACGCTTATGCGTCGACGCTGGAGAAGGCGTTCGAAGACGCGCTCGCCAAGCAGACCGCCGCCGCTCAGGAAAAGAAGGGATAATCCGGCGAAGGGCGCGTGCGGACCTAACCGCCCGGCGCGCCCTGCGTGTTCACATAGAGCGCGTAGATCGACTGGCTCGCGGCCATGAACAGGCGGTTGCGCTTCACGCCGCCGAAGCAGAGGTTGGCGCAGCGTTCGGGCAGCGCGATGCGGCCGATCATGACGCCGTCGGGCGCGAACACGACCACGCCGTCGAGCTCGGGATCGCCCATGCCCCAGCCGCACCACAGATTGCCGTCGATGTCGACGCGAAACCCGTCCGGCGTGCCCGGTCCGGCATCGACAAACACGCGCTTGTTGGAAAGCTTGTCGCCGGAAGCCGAGACATCATAGGCAAGGATCTTGCGGGTGGGCACGCCGCGGGACTCGATGACATAGAGGATCTTTTCGTCGGGCGAGAAGGCGAGCCCGTTCGGTCCCAGCACGCCCTCGGCGACGATAGTCGCTTTGCCGGTCGCGCCGTCGATCCGGTAGATGTTCATGTCGAGTTCGGGTTCGGCCTTGTAGCCCTCGTAATTGCCGAGCAGGCCGAACACCGGATCGGTGAACCAGATCGAACCGTCGGATTTCACGACGACGTCGTTCGGCGAGTTCAGCCGCTTGCCGTCGAAGGAATCCATCAGCACCGTGATCGATCCGTCATATTCGGTGCGCGTCACCCGCCGGCCGCCGTGCTCGCAGGTGACCAGCCGTCCCTGCCGGTCGCGGGTGTTGCCGTTGGCGAAGTTCGACGGTTTGCGGAAGATGCTGACCGCGCCGGTCTCTTCCTCCCACTTGAGGATGCGCTGGTTCGGAATGTCGCTGCAGAGCAGATACCGCCCGTCACCGAACCACACCGGCCCTTCGGCCCAACGCAGGCCGGTGGTCAGCCGTTCCACGGCCGAAAGCTTCAGCCAGTATTTCTCAAATCGGGGATCGAGGGCATGGATGGCCGGATCGGGATAATAGGTGGCTGGGCGCCAGCCGGCTGAATGCGATGCTGCGTCGGACATTTGCTGTTCTCGTTGTTGCGTTCCCTGGGCGTTTGAGTTTGCTATCATTCCCGGCTAATGACCGCAAATCGGTCGAGAGATAAGAGGAACGAAATGCCACGCATATTGATGACCGGCGCCGCCGGCGGGATCGGCACATCCCTGCGCAAGCTGCTACCGGCGATCTATCCGGACCTGCTGCTCAGCGACCTGAAGGCGCCGGCCGATCTGGCCAAGGACGAGAAGTTCAAGGCGGCCGATCTTGCCGATCTGGCCCAGGTCGAGGCGATCTGCGAAGGCGTCGACGGTATCCTGCATTTCGGCGGCTATTCGGTCGAAGGCCCCTGGGACCAGATCCTGCAGTCCAACATCATCGGCGGCTACAATTTGTTCGAGGCGGCGCGCAAGAAGGGCGTCAAGCGCGTCGTGTTCGCCTCGTCCAACCACGCGGTCGGCTTCTATCCGCGGCATCACCACATCGGCACCGACGTTACCGCGCGCCCCGACAGCCGCTACGGCGTCAGCAAGGTGTTCGGCGAGGCGGTCGGCGCGCTCTATGCCGACAAGCACGGGCTCGGCGTGACCTGCCTGCGGATCGGCAATTTCGGCGAGATGCCGCTCGACCAGCGCAGGCTTTCGATCTGGCTGAAACCGGAGGACCTGGTGCAACTCTGCCGCATCGGGCTCGATCATCCCGATATTCATTTCGAAATCTTCTACGGCGCCTCCTATAACGAGCGTGCCTGGTGGGACAATCATCGTACCTACGAACTCGGCTATCGACCGACCGGCCGCGGAGAAGATTTCCGCGAACACGCCATAGCCGAACAGGCCAAGCTGAAGCCGGATCCGGTCGGCGACTTCTACCAGGGCGGTACGTTCTGCAGCATGGAGTTCGACGGCGACAAAAGCCGGGTCGTGGACTGGAGCAAGCGCTAGCGCTCGCCTTCATCCTCCGGCGATCCGCCCGAGATAATCCGACTTGCTGAACTGCATGTGATCGACGCAGAGCTGCGCCAGCGCCCAGCTGTCGCGGCCCTTCAAAAGCTCGATCATCAATTCGTGCTGGCGGCGGGATAGCGCCAGTCCTTCGCGATCAGCGAGATTCTTGGCGCGCAACGGCAGCGTCAGGTTCATGTAGTCCTGCAGCGAGCGCACCAGATACGGGTTGCCGCAGGCGGAAAATAGCGCGACGTGAAAGGCGTCGTTGGCCTCGTGGATGCCGCGCAAATCCTGCGCATCGGCTCTGGCGCAGTATTGCCGCTGCAATTCGGTCAACTGCTCGATCAGGCTGTCGGGGGCGGGCAGGGCGATCATCAGCGCGGCCTGCCGTGTCAGCATTTCGCGCACCTCGTAGATCTGGCGCACTTCCTCGGCCGAATAGAATCGCACCGTGGCGCCGATGTTCTTCTCGCGCAGCACGATGCCCTGGCGTTCGAGCTGGAACAGTGCCTGCCGCACGAAATGCCGGCTAGCGCCGTAGCGCGTCATCAGCGTGTCTTCGACCAGCCGCGAGCCCGGCGCGAAGCGGCCGAAGATGATGTCTTCCTCGAGCCGGCGGATGACTTCGGCCTGCTCCTCCTCGCGCGTCGGCGCGGAAGTGTCGGTCAATGATTCCTGCGGCCTCATCGCAACGCCTCCCAGCCCGACAGCCGATAGCAATCCTCGACCAGGCGCAAGGTCTCGAGATTGTCCTGCGGCGCCGTCTCGAAGGGCGTACCGTCGCGGAGCGCGTTGACGAAATGCGCGATCGTCCGGTTGTAGGAATCCTGATACTCGGTCGCGAGATCATAGGTGCGCTCGCCGGGCGAGGCGCCCGAACACACCAGCGATGGCCCGTCGAGTTTGATCGCCCCCTTGTCGCCGAGAATCTCCAGCCGGTCGACCTGCACGGCCGGATGGCCGTGGGCGGCGAAGCTGGCGAAGATCGCAACGCCCGCGCCGTTGCCGGTCGCAAGCTGGATCACCGCGCCGTCTTCGCCGGCAAGGAGATCGCTGGAACGGGAGAGGCGCGCCGCGGTCACCTGCAGCGGCCCAAGCAGCATGCGCAGCGTGTCGAGATGATGGATCAGGACCTCCGCGACCAGCATGCGCCGCTCGCCGCGCATGAAGGGCTGCCGCTCCAGCGCCGGGCAGAGCCCATCCGGTCCGGGCAACACGCCCGACGTCAGCAGCGTGAGTTGCGCCTGCTTGACGTTGCCGATGCGGCCCTCGCGCAGCCACGCGGCAGCATCCCGGTAATAGCCGCGAAAGCGCCAGTTCTCGTGCACCATCAGGCGCGTCAAACCTTCGACTTCGGCGGCGAGGTCGGTTGCTTCCTGCAGGTTCGGCGCGAGCGGCTTCTGGCAAAGCACCGGCAATCGCTTCGCGGCGGCGAGCCGCACCAGCGGCGCGTGCATCTCGCGAGGTGCTGCGATATCGAGGGCGTCAAGTTCGCATTCCGCCAACATCGCCTCGGCGCTGGCGAAGGTCTGCGGGATTTCGAATTCGCTCGCGCGCCGCGCGGCATTTTCGCTGGAGGGATCGGCGACCGCCACGACGCGGGCTTGATCTGATAGGCTCGCCCAGGCGATGAGATGATGACGGCTCACCATGCCGGCGCCGATCAGGCCAATGCGCAATGGTTGGTTCATGGACACACGGTTCCGATCATGACCGGAAGTCAGCCACGCACTTGTATTATTGTCAATAATATCGCGCCGCATGCGGCAAAATGAGCCGTATCCGCCCCGAATAATCAAGCATTGACAATAATTCGGCGGCCTTCTTAAGTGCCCACTCGCAACGACAGGAAGAAAAAATGGCCGACGGACTTCGCAAGGGACTGGCAAGTTATGGCGACGCTGGCTTCTCGCTGTTCCTGCGCAAGGCCTTCATCAAGGCGATGGGTTATTCCGATGACGCGCTCAATCGCCCGATCGTCGGCATCACCAATACCTACAGCGACTACAATCCCTGCCATGGCAATGTGCCGCAGATCATCGAGGCGGTGAAGCGCGGCGTCATGCTGACCGGCGCGATGCCGATGGTGTTTCCGACCATCTCGATCGCGGAAAGCTTCTCGCATCCGACCTCGATGTATCTGCGCAATCTGATGGCGATGGATACCGAGGAGATGATCCGCGCCCAGCCGATGGACGCCATTGTGGTGATCGGCGGCTGCGACAAGACCTTGCCGGCCCAGATCATGGCTGCGATCAGCGCGGATCTGCCGACTGTCGTCATTCCCGTGGGACCCATGGTGGTCGGGCATCACAAGGGCGAAGTGCTTGGCGCCTGCACCGATTGCCGACGGTTGTGGGGAAAATACCGCGCCGGAGAAATCGACGATGTCGAGATCGAGGCCGTCAACGGCCGGCTCGCGCCGTCGGTCGGCACCTGCATGGTGATGGGAACGGCATCGACCATGGCATGCGTCACCGAGGCGCTCGGACTGTCGCTGCCGATGAGCGCGACCATTCCCGCGCCGCATGCCGAGCGGTTTCGTTCGGCAGAAGCGAGCGGCAAGGTGGCGGCCGCCATGGCAAAGGCGAAGGGGCCGAAGCCGAGCGAGATTCTGACGGCGGCATCGTTCCGCAACGCGCAGGTCGTGATGCAGGCCATCGGCGGCTCGACCAATGGCCTGATCCACCTCACTGCGATGGCGCATCGCTCGCCGCACAAGATCGACCTTGAGACATTCGACAGGCTTGGCCGCGAAGTGCCGGTGCTGATCGATTTGAAGCCGTCGGGCGAACATTATATGGAGCATTTCCATCACGCGGGCGGCGTGCCGAAATTGATGGCGCAACTCGGTGATCTCATCGATCTCGATGCGAAGACCATCACCGGACAGACGCTGCGCGAGATCGTCGCCGGCGCCGAGGATGTGCCGGGGCAGGACGCCATCCGTCCGCGCGACAATCCGATCAAGGCCGAAGGCGCGATGGCGGTGCTGCACGGCAACCTCGCGCCGCGCGGAGCCGTCATCAAGCAATCGGCGGCAAGCCCGAAGCTGCTGCAGCATACGGGGCGCGCCGTGGTGTTTGAATCCATCGAGGACATGACGCTGCGGGTCGACGATCCCGATCTCGACGTCAACGCCGACGACGTGCTGGTGTTGCGCAATGCCGGCCCCAAGGGGGCGCCGGGCATGCCGGAGGCGGGCTATCTGCCGATCCCGAAGAAACTCGCGCGTGGCGGCGTCAAGGACATGGTGCGGATATCGGATGCGCGCATGAGCGGCACCGCGTTCGGCACCATCGTGCTGCACATCACCCCGGAGTTCGCCGTCGGCGGCCCGCTGGCATTGATCAAGAATGGCGACATGATCCGCCTCGATGTCGCGAAACGCCGCATCGATCTCTTGGTCGACGCGGCGGAGCTGGAGAAACGCCGTGCGGCGCTCGCACCGGCCGTCACCCCGGATTGGGCCAAACGCGGCTACGCGCACCTGTTCAACGAGACGATTTTGCAGGCCGACGAAGGTTGCGACTTCGATTTCATGCGCGGGCAGGGCAAGGACTAGCCCTGCGATCCACCCCAATTATCGATAATTGGTGCGGCTCGGTCAACGATATGGCCTGTACCAGCTGATAATCCCGATACTTTATTGACAATCTCGTTGCCCTGATGGTTTGATTGGGAAAAATCAGACCAACGGGGGAAACGCGTCATGGGGAATTCAGGAAAATCGATGCTCGCGGCGATTGCCGTCGCGGCTGTCATGTTGGCCACTAGCGCAGGTGCTCAGGAAGCCAAGCGTTACCGCTTTGCTTACGATCAGCCCCGCAACACCGGCTATTCCGTCGCCGGCGATTTGTTTGCCGACAAGCTCAAGGAGTTGAGCAAGGGCACCATGTTGATCGATCAGTATCCCGGCGCGCAGCTCGGGCAGGAGCCGCAGCTGCTGCAACTGGTCAAAGCCGGCGACATCGATTTTGCAATCATTTCCTCGGCTAACACCGCAACGATTTCGCCGCAGGCTGGCGTGATGTCACTGCATTTCCTGTTCCGCGACGAAAATCATGTGATCAAGGGGCTGGCCGACCCCAAGGTGTTCGAAGCGCTCAAGACCATGATCGACGAGACCACGCAGGGCCTGCACGTCATCGCGACCGGCTCGCAGGGCGTCCGCCACATGTATTCGAAGAAGGAAATCCGCAACGCCGGTGACATCAAGGGGCTGAAAATTCGCGTGCAGGCTACCGCCACCGAGGACCTGATGTTTCCAGCCTACGGTGCGCAGACCGTTCACATGCCGTTCGGCAGCGTCTACACCTCCTTGCAGACTGGCGTGATGGACGTCGCCGAAAACAGCATCAACGTCTATCTCGTGAACAAGCATTACGAAGTGGCGCCAGTACTGAACCTCACCGAGCATGAAGCCAACAACGCGCTCGTCTTCATCAGCGACAAGCTGTGGCAGAGCCTTTCGGCCGAGCAGAAGCAGTGGGTGCTGAAGGCGGGCGATGAAGTCAGCCAGAAGGAGCCGGGGAAGGCCTTCGAACTGGAGAGGTCCGCAGCGACCAAGCTGAAATCGATCGGGGTCAAGATCGTGACCGACGTCGACAAGAAGAGCTTTACGACGATCGCCGATCCCTATCTGGATAAGCTCGCCAAGGATCTCGGTCCGCACGCCGAGAAGATCAAGAATCTGATCAGGGCGGTCAACTAGCTCCAGCAAGAGATCGTCATGCCCGGGCAAAAGCGCGAAGCGCGTCTTCGCGCCAGATGACCCGGGCATCCACGTGCTTGCTCTCGCTTTGCCAACAAAGACGTGGATGGCCGAGACAAGCCCGGCCATGACGGGAAGAGCCCGAGCGCTGCGGAGATTTCGACGATGTCCATCGCCGACAAACTGGTGCTGCAGCGGCAGCGTCATCTGAAATGGCAGGCGTTCGACCGGCTTGAACTGGCGCTGATGATCGTCTGCGGCGTGCTGTGTTTCGGCTTCTCGCTGTTTGTGACCTGCGACATCGTCACGCGGACCATCGGTCATCCCTGGTTGTGGCTGCAAGAGGCGACCTCCACGCTTTTCATCTACGCCATTTTCATCGGCGCCGCCGTCGCCACCCGCCGCAACGATCACCTGTATCTGACCGCAGTTTCCGAGGCGATGCATGGCACGCCGCGTCTGATCGTCGAGATCATCATTCGCATCGCGGTTCTCGGTGTCGCGTTCTGCCTGATCTGGTTCGGCTACCTCAACTATCTGCGGGGGTTCGGCAGTTTCCGCCTGCCGTCGGGTACGCCGATCGCCTCGCTCTACGCGGCGATCCCGCTGTCCGGCGTGCTGATCGCGCTGTTCACGGTCGAGCAACTGGTCAACGGCATCCGCAACGGATTTGACCATCCCGAACCTCCGGAAATAGACCGCGATATGCCGCCGGTCGATGCCGCCGCACCGACGAGGGCGCAGCCGTGAGTGCACCCATCATCCTCGGAATAATGACGTTCTGCTTCCTGTTCTTCGGCTATCTCGGCGTCCCCGTGCCGTTCTCGCTGATGGCGGGCGTGTTCGTCGGCGCGATACTGGCCGACGTGTCGCTGGCGGCAATAATCCAGAAGGTGTTCGACGGCGTGGATTCCGAAGCGCTGCTGGCGATACCCTTCTTCCTGCTGGTCGGCGAGCTGATGAGTTCGGCCAACGTCGTGGTGCGAATAGCCAATCTCTCGCTGTCGCTGGTCGGGCACATCAGGGGCGGGCTGTCGCAGGTCGTCGTCGTGTTCTCGATGTTCTTCTCGGAAATGTCGGGCTCGACCACCGCCGACGTCGCGGTCATGAGCCGCGCGCTCGGCGGCCCGATGAAACGGGAAGGATATAGCCCTGCCTTCATCGCGGCCATCATCGCATCCGCTTCCACCATTGCCGCGCTGGTGCCGCCGAGCATCACCGCCGTGGTCTATGGCGCGGTTGGCAATGTCTCGATCGCCGGACTGTTCATGGCCGGTGTGGTGCCCGGTTTGATGATTGGCTTCGGCCTGATGATCTATTGCTATTTCTTCGGCCCCACCGGCATGCAAAAACCGCGTGCGCCGCTGCGTCAGGTGATATTCGCGGCCGGAGATGCCGCGCTGCCGCTGATGATCCCTGCGATTTTGTTGGGCGGCATCCTCACCGGATATTTCACACCAACGGAAGCCGGGGTCGTCGCCGTGATCTGGATCATCGTCGTGGTGATCCCGGCGCTCAACCGCGGGCATATCAAGAACATTCCCTATGATTTCTGTCTGGCCGGGCTGATCTTCTCATTGCCGCTGATCACCATCGGCGCCGCCAACGCCTTCGGCTGGATGCTCGCCTATCTGCACGGCGCCTCCGTGATTGCCGAATGGATCACCTCGCTCGCTGGCAATGATCCGCATCTGATGATGCTTTTGCTGGTGCTGCTGTTCACCGTGGTCGGCGATTTCATCGAGCCGGTGCCGACCATCATCATCTTCATGCCGCTGGTGAACACGCTGACCCAGGCCGGCGACATCAATGCCGTGCACATGGGCGTCGTGCTGATCGCGACACTGGCATTCGGGCTGATCACGCCGCCTTATGGACTGGTGCTGTTGATGGCCTCGAAATTCGTCGGTGTGCCGTTCTCGAAGGCGCTGCGCGCTGCGCTGCCGATCTATGTCGTGTTCCTGGTCACCATCACCTTCACGATCTATTTTCCGAAGGTGGTGCTGTGGCTGCCGAAGCAGGTGATTCCGGAATCGGTCGGCTGTTTCAAGGCGCCGGGAGGCACGGGGTATATCTGCCCGAACTGATTGTGCCCGACATCCATCGTTCGTCATGCCCCGCGAAGGCGGGGCATCCAGTACTCTGAGGCGTTGAATTTGATTTGAGAGGGCGCGGCGTACTGGATCATCCGCTTTCGCGGATGATGACAGTTGAATAGACCTCACCAACGTGCCGCTACTTCCCCTTACTGGTGAACTTCTTCACCGCGACCCGAAAATCTTCGGTGAGCATGGCATCGATGATGCCTTTTTCCTCGGCGTCGAGTTGCTGCTTGGTCGCGGTAACCGCAGCCTGATAGACCAGCGACTTGGTGCCTGCGATCGCCGCGGGTGGATTCTGCGCCAGCCGTTCGGCGAATTTGCGCGTCTCTGCCTTCAGCTCGGCTGCCGGAACGATGCGGGCGACCAGGCCCCATTGATGGGCCTGCTGCGCGGTAAAACTGTCCTCGGCCAGAAATATCTGCAGCGCGCGGCGGGTGCCGACGGTGCCGACCATGCCGACGGTGCTGCCGCCATCCGGCGAGACGCCGATCTTGGCATAGGCCGGCGTGAAGCGGGCGTCGTCGGCGGCAATGCAGAGGTCGGTGACAAAGGCCAGCCCCATGCCGGCGCCGGCAGCGGAGCCGTGGACGCTGGAGAGAACGATCTTCGGCATCCGCCGCAGCGTCTCGATAAAGGCGTGGTAGTGCTTCAGCAATTCGCCGACCACGGGCGCGACGGTGTCGTTGGCGGCGGCGGCGCCAATGGTCTGCAGATCGCCGCCGGCCGAGAAGGCGCGGCCTTCGCCCTCGATCACAAGCACGCGGATATCGTCGTTGCCCTCGACTTCCGCGCCGAGCTGCTCGAGCTTTTGCGCGATCGACAGATTGATGGAATTGAAGGCCGCGGGCCGGTTCAGGGTGATGGTGGCGATCGGACCCTCGATCCGGAGCAGGGCAGGGGCGGCGGTATCATCTGACGTCGGCATGGCGGGGCCTCGGTTCGGAACGGGGCAGCATTTAGATCGCAGAAGCCAGGACGTGACAATCCCCGGCAAGGCCCGCAAAATGCGGCACCATCGGTCCTCCTGGGCGATAGCGCTCTTGCGTCCCTTTGCGCCATGAGGTCAGATGGGGCCTGTCATCGTTCGGAACGGACACGAGCGCCGCTTCCAGGGGACGAGACAGGCAAGCCGAAATCAGTGAAGAGGAAACGACATGGGTCATTCCCGTGCGCTCGAACGTAGGATGTCCCCATGACGGCAGGACCGGTTGTCATCATTGGCGCGGGCCACGCCGGCTTCCAGCTTGCAATGTCGCTGCGCCAGCACGGCTTTTCGGAACGCATCGCGCTGCTGAACGATGAAGGCCATCTGCCGTACCAGCGGCCGCCGCTATCCAAGGCCTATCTGAAGGGAACCGGCGGACCCGACAGCCTGATGTTCCGTCCGGAAAAATTCTATTCCGACCAGAACATCGATCTGATCTCCGATCGCGCGGTGTCGATCGACCGCGCCGCGCGCAAGGTGCTGCTCGCCTCCGGCAGTTCGCTCGACTACGGCCATCTGGTGCTGGCGACCGGCGCGCGCAATCGGCTGCTCGATATTCCCAACGCCAACCTCGACAGCGTGCGTTACTTGCGGACGCTCGACGAAAGCCAGTCGCTGCGCGACTACATTGCTCCGGGCCAGCGCGTCATCGTGATCGGCGCCGGATTCATCGGGCTGGAATTCGCCGCGACCGCGCGGGCCAAGGGCCTCGAAGTCGACGTCATCGAGCTCGCGCCGCGGGTGATGGCGCGCGCGGTGACCGCGGAAATCTCGGAACACTTTCAATCGCGGCACGGCGCGGCCGGCATCCGGATTCATCTCGGCGTGCAGGTCACGAGCATCGAGAGCGACGGCAGCAAGGTGACCGGCGTGAGCCTCAGCGACGGGCGGCACATGAAGGCCGATCTGATCGTGGTCGGTGTCGGCGTCCTGCCCAATGTCGAACTGGCGGCGGAGGCGGGGCTGAAGGTCGCGGCCGGCATCGTTGTCGACGAACATTTGCTGACCTCCGATCCGAATATCTCGGCGATCGGCGATTGCGCGCTGTATACGAGCCCGCGGTTCGGCGGATCGTTGCGGCTGGAGTCGGTGCAGAACGCCACCGACCACGCGCGTTGCGTCGCGGCCCGGCTGACCGGCGATGCCAAGCCCTATGACGGCCTGCCCTGGTTCTGGAGCGACCAGGGTCCCGACAAGCTGCAGATGGTGGGACTGACCACCGGCTACGACCGCGTGGTGGTGCGTGGCGATCGCGCTGCGGGCGCGTTCTCGGCGTTCTGCTACAAGGCCGGGCAGCTCGTCGGCATCGAGTCCGTCAACCGCGCCGGCGACCACATGTTCGGACGGCGCCTGCTTGCCGCTCACGGCTCGATCACGCCCGAGCAGGCGGCTGATGCCGGCTTCGACCTGAAGAGTGCGCTGGCTTAAGGCAGCCGAGCTTTGTCGCCCGGATGCAGGGCGTCCGCCACCTCGGCCGCCGTCGGCATCGACGGCGCGGCGCCCATCCGCTGCACGCAGATCGATGCGGCGGCATTGGCGTAATTGAGCGCGTCGCCGATCGGCTGTCGCCGCCGGCCAGCTGCGCGGCGAGGGCGCCGACGAAGCAATCGCCGGCGCCGGTGGTGTCCACCGCCTTCACGGCACGCCCCGCAATCAGCGAGGGCTCGCCGCGAACAAGCGCGAGCACGCCGCGCTTGCCCAGTGTGACGCAGATGATCTTGTCTGATGCGGTCGGCAGGCGTCGCGCGGCTTCGATGAAACGGGCGGACTCGTCGGTATCGCGAAGTTCGGTCTGTGCGAGCAGCCCAAGCTCGGTCTCGTTGAGAACCAGGATATCGACGAGATCGAGCAACTCCGGCTCACAGGCGATCGCCGGCGCCGGATTGAGGATCGTGGTCGCCCCGGCCGCGCGCGCCCGCTTGAAGAAGGCGGCGATCGTGGCTTGCGGAATTTCGAACTGGCTGACGGCGACGTCGCCCTTGGCGAGCGCGGGGGCGGCGACATCCTCGGCACTGACCAGCGCGTTGGCGCCGGGAACGACCACGATGGTGTTGTCGGCATCGGCGACGGTGATCAGGGCGGTACCGGTATGGATATCCGCGGTGTCCTTGACAAGCGCGAGGTCGACGCCTTGCAGGCTGAGAAACTGCCGCAATTGCTGGCCGAATGCGTCCATGCCCAGCCGGCCGATCAGCGTCGTCGGCGCGCCGAGTTTTGCGGCGGCCACGGCCTGGTTCGCGCCCTTGCCGCCCGGAAAATAATGCACGGCCTGGCCGGCGACGGTCTCACCGACCTTCGGATGCCGGTCGGCGGTCGCCACCACATCCATATTGATGCTGCCGGCGACGAAGACGCGTCCCATGTCTGGTTCCAAAATTGCCTAGTTCCAAAATTGGCTAATCCCAAAATTCCTTCTTGCGCCCGATCTGGAATTCCTGCTTGACGGCCTCGATATCGGCAAGCGTCGGCAATCCAGCCTCGTTGCCGAGGCGCTGGATCTTGTAGGTCGAGGCTGCGCGCGCAAACTCGAAATGATCCTGCCAGCCTTTCGAGGGATTGTTGAGATAAGAAAACACGTAAGCGCCATGAAATACGTCACCGGCGCCATTGGTATCGAGCACGCGCTCGGACGCGATCGGCAGCGCCGGCAGCTTGCGGACCGCGCCGGTCTCGTCATACCAGAGCAGGCCCTGCTCGCCCATGGTGACGCCGCCGACCCGGCAGCCGCGGCTCTTGAGATAATCGAGCATGCCTTCCGGCGTCTTGTCCATCTGCTCGCACAGCCGCTCGGCAACGATGGCGACGTCGATGAATTCCAGCAGCTCGTGGGTGTTGGTACGCAGGCCGCCGCCGTCGAGCGACGTCAGGATGCCGTCCTCGCGGCAGAGTTTTGCATAGTGGATTGCGGCATCAGGCTGATGGCCGTCGACATGCAGCGCGCGGCAGCCCTTCAGATTGAGCATCGGGAAGGGGTGGATATGCTCGTCGTCGCGGCAGCGGACGATGGCGCGCTTGCCGTCCTTCGGCATGATGAAGGACAGCGAAGACGAATTGACCTTGCGCGGATGGATCGAGATTCCATACTTCGCGCTCATGTCCTGAAACATGCGGCCGAGCCAGTCATTGGCGACGGTCGCAATCAGGTCGGGCACGATCCCGAGCTTGGCGCAGCAAAATGCCGCCGTGACGGCATTGCCGCCAAAGGAAACCGCATAGTCGGAGGCGACATGTTTTTCGTCGCCGGTCGGCATGTGGTCGGTGATGAAGGTGACGTCGATATAGGTCTGTCCGATGAAGAGAGCCTGCATTCGTTTTCCGTCATGAGCTGAGGGGTGGTCCCGGCCCGGCGCAGATACATTAGCACCGGTTATCGGATGCATTCGCTGAAATTATTCGCAACCGTGCCGTCTTTGCGGCTTGAGAAGGGAGTATGAGGAGAATACGACCGTTCTTGGGGGTCTTCGCGGTCCCGGGCATACCGCCGTATAACGGCTGAGGGCTGCCCGGGTTTCCCTGCGGTCCGACAAAAGTGGAGGCAATGATGACCGTTTATTCCGGCCCGGTGTTCGACATGGCCGTAAACCAGTTCGGCGTCATCGCCAACCATCTCGAAATCCCGATGGACGAGCGCGACCGCATCCTGATGCCGAAGCGGGCCATCACCGTTTCCTGTCCGATTCACCGCGACGACGGCACGGTCGCGGTATTCGAGGGCTACCGGGTGCAGCATCACCTCACGCTCGGTCCGACCAAGGGCGGCACGCGATTCGCTCCCTCCGTCGACATCGGCGAGGTCGCAGCGCTGGCGATCTGGATGAGCTGGAAATGCGCGCTGGTCGGGCTGCCCTATGGCGGCGCCAAGGGCGGCGTCAATGTCGATCTCGCCACCATCTCCAGGCGCGAACTGGAGGCGCTGTCGCGGCGCTACATGCAGGAGATGATTCCCTTCGTCGGCCCGCATACCGACGTCATGGCGCCCGACATGGGCACCAATGAGCAGGTGATGGCCTGGTTCATGGACACCTATTCGATGTATCAGGGCCGCACCGTGACCGAGATCGTCACCGGCAAGCCGGTATCGTCGGGCGGCACGCTCGGCCGGCGCGAAGCGACGGGGCGCGGCGTTGCCTATCTCGCCCGGCGCGTGCTGAAGGAGCTGTCGATCAATCCGGGCACCGCGACCGCCGTGATCCAGGGCTTTGGCAATGTCGGATCGTATGCGGCGCTGGAGCTGCATCAATACGGGCTGAAGATCATCGCCGTCAGCGATCACACCGGCGCGCTGCATGATCCGGCCGGGCTCGATATTCCCGCGCTGATGCGCCATGCCGGCACCCATGGCAGCATCGCCGGCTTCTCCAACCAGATGACGTTCGATCCCGAACAAATCCTGACGTTGCGCTGCGACGTGCTGGTGCCGGCGGCGATGGAGCGGGTGATCGACGCCAGGGTCGCGGAAAATCTCAAATGCCGGGTGCTGGCCGAGGGCGCCAATGGCCCGACCACGCCGGATGCCGATCTGGTGCTGGAGAAGCGCCAGGGCGAAGTGTTTTTGATCCCCGACATTCTCTGCAATTCCGGCGGCGTCGTGGTCAGCTACTTCGAATGGGTGCAGGACCTGCAGCAATTGTTCTGGGAGGAAGAGGAAGTGACGCGGCGCGAATACGCCATCCTCGATCGCGCCTTCGATACCATGGTGCAGCGGGCCAACGCCGACAAGATCCCGCATCGGACCGCGGCGATGGCGATCGGCGTGGAAAAGGTCCGCGCCGCCAAGAACACGCGAGGCCTGTTCCCGTGATCACCAGCCTCGACCACGTCGTCGTTCTCACCGGCGACATCAACGCGGCGTCCGCCGCCTACCAGACCTTGTTTGCGCGTGCGCCGGCCTGGCAGTACGGCGGCGATGGCGCCGATCGCGTCCTGTTCACGCTCGACAACACGACGCTGGAATTGGTGGCGCCGAACGGCGAGGGCGCCAACGCGGATCGAATCCGTGCGGTGCTTGCGGCCCAGGGCGAGGGCCTCGCAAGCATCTGCTTCCGGACCAGCGACATCGCCAAAATGCATCGCAGGCTGGACCGGCTGACGCTGAAGCCGGACGCGGTCGCCGAGGTCGAAAGCCGCGACGCGATCTCCGGCGCGACGCTGTCATGGAAGCGCACGCGCGCGGCAACGGAGGCCTCGCGCGGCGTCCGCCTGTTCTTCCTCGAGCGCGACAAGGAGCGTCCGCTGTCGGTGCGAACCACGACGGGATCGATCACGGCGATGGACCATGTCGTGGTCTCGACGTCGGACCCCGAGCGGGCCGCCGCCCTCTATGGCGCGCGGCTCGGCCTCGACATGGCGCTCGACCGCTCGCACCCGGATTGGGGCCGGCTGATGTTCTTCCGCTGCGGCGACCTCATTGTCGAGGTCACGCACCGACCGGGTAAGCAGAAAGATACGTCGCAGGACCGGCTGAGCGGGATCTGCTGGCGCGTCTCCGACATCGACGCCACCCATGCGCGGCTCGTTCAGGCCGGCGTCGACGTCTCGGAGGCCCGCACCGGCCGCAAGCCGGGGACGCGGGTGATGACGGTGCGCAGCGGCACCTGCGGCGTCCCGACGCTGCTGGTGCAGCCGTCGGCCAAACCCGTGTGAGGCAGGCTTTTTTCACCCGCCCCCTCAAGGGGCGGGTAAAGCCACGTTCTCAAACCGCCAACTGCATGCTACAGCGTACTTCATGCGTTCATCGGAAAACTGACTTGGCAAAGGCAAAACGCGTTCAGAAATGGCAGCGCGACCCCGAGGGGATGCGGATCCGCATTCTCGAGGCGGCCAAGCAGGAGTTCGCCGCCCACGGCCTCGCCGGCGCGCGCGTCGACCGCATCGCCGCCAACGCCGGCGCCAACAAGCGCATGCTGTATTACCACGTCGGCAACAAGGAAGACCTCTATCTGGCGGTGCTCGAAGGCGCCTACGAAAAAATCCGTTCCGAGGAGCGCGGGCTCGATCTCGAACATCTCGATCCGCCCGAGGCGATCGAACGGCTGATCGACTTCACCTGGAACTATTTCCTCCGCAACCCGGAATTCCTGGCGCTGCTCAACACCGAGAACCTTGCCAAGGCGCGCCACCTGAAGCGCTCCACCAAGGTCAAATCGATGCATTCGCCGTTCGTCGAGATGATCCGCACCGTGGTGAGGCGCGGCGTCGAAAGCGGCGATTTTCGCGTCGCCGTCGATCCGGTCCAGCTCTACATTTCGATCGCCGCGCTGTGCTTCTTCTACCTCTCCAACAGCGCCACGCTCTCGGTGATCTTCGGCCGCGACCTCCTGAAGAAGGAGGCGAGGGACGAGCGCCTCGCCCATATGGTGGCGCTGGTGCTGGCGGCGCTGACGGGAAAATCGACGGCGGATTTCGGCAAGCCGGCATTGCCGGGCGTGCGATCCCCGGTGCATCAGCCAATTTAGCTGTCGTTCCTGCGAACGCTGGAACCCATACGCCGCGCCCCTCGATGTCAGGCGGTAGTTATGGGTTCCTGCGTTCGCAGGAACGACGAAACACCGCACAAAAACCCGCTTGCCAGTATTTATCCAACGGGTTAATTTCTCCCTCGAAAAGACGATCACCAGGGAGCGGGACGTGGCGGAGCTGAAACGCGAGAGTGGCGTGTCGAAGGCGCTGAATGCTGCGTGGGTGCGGCCGTTTCTGTTCCTGCTCTTCATCGTGGTGGCCTGGGACCTCACCATCCGCCTGTTCCGGATTCCGGCCTACCAGATCCCGGCGCCTGCCGATGTCGTGGCGGTGCTGTGGACCGATTGGCCGGAACTGTTGCGGCAGGCCTGGCCGACCACCTATGCCACCATCTGCGGCTTCCTGCTGTCGGCGGTGTTCGGCATTCCCGTCGCCATGCTGATCGCGGGATCGAGGACGGTGGAAAGCTATGTCTATCCGCTACTGGTGTTCTCCCAATCGGTGCCGAAGATCGCGATCGCGCCGCTGTTCGTGGTGTGGTTCGGTTTCGGCATCATCCCGAAGGTGATCTCGGCGTTCCTGCTCGGCTTCTTCCCGGTCGTGGTGTCCGCCGTGCAGGGTTTCAAATCGGTCGATCCTGACATGGTCGATCTCGCGCGCGCGATGCAGGGCAGCCGCTTCCGGGTATTTTGCGCCGTCAACCTGCCGCATGCGATGCCTGCGATCTTCTCCGGGCTGAAGGTCTCCATCACGCTCGCCGTCGTCGGCGCCGTGGTCGGCGAATTCGTCGGCTCCAATTCCGGCATCGGCTATGTGCTGCAGCGCTCGATCGGGACTTTCGACCTGCCGACGATGTTTGCCGCTTTGGTGATCCTGGCGCTGCTCGGCGTGGTCCTGTTCTGGGTCGTCGATCGCATCGAACGCCTCGTGATCCCCTGGCACGTCAGCCAGCGCGACGACATCATTTTTGCTTCGTAAGACAAACCAACAAGCGGCCTATCCAAGGGCTGCACCAACACCACCGGGAGGAAGACAATGATACGAACGATAGCGGCAATTTCCGCCGCCCTGATCTGGACCGCGCTTTCGGTGCTTCCCGCATCGGCCGCCGACAAGGTCGTGCTGATGCTGAACTGGTACGTCTATGGCGAGCACGCGCCGTTCTATTACGGCAAGGCCAAGGGCATCTACGCCGCCGAGGGCATCGACCTCGAAATCCAGGAAGGCCGCGGTTCGGCGGCGACCACGCAGGCGGTTGCGGCCAAGACCGCCAATTTCGGTTATGTCGACGTGCCAACCATGATGCGTGCGGCCGTGAAGGGCGCGCCGATCACGGCAACCGGCGTGCTGCTGCAGACCAGCCCGATGTCGGCGATGGGCTTTGTCGAGAAGAACATCAAGAAGCCCGAGGACATCAAGGGCAAGACCGTGGCGATCACGCCGGCTGACTCGATGACACAGATCTGGCCGTTGTTTTTGAAGAAGACCGGCCTGAAGGAAAGCGACTTCCAGACGGTGGCGGGCGACGGCCAGACCAAGCTGAACGCCGTCATCAATGGCCAGGCCGATCTGCTGCTCGGCTACGTCATGGACCAGTCGATGAAGATCAAGGACGCCACCGGCAAGGACGTCAACGCGATCAAGTTCGCCGACTACGGCATCAACATGGTCTGCTCCGGCATCGTCGCCAACACCGAGTTCGTCAAGGCCAATGCCGACCTCGTCAAGCGCTTTATGTCCGCGACGACGAAAGCAGTGGAAGCCGCAGAGAAGGATGCGAAGGGAGCCGCGCAGTCGATTCTCGATGCCAACCCGAAGGGCGGCAAGATCGAAACGCTGACGCAGGGCTTTGAGCTGACGATCCCGCTCTACCGCACGCCGGAAACCAAGAACAAGCGGCCGTTCCAGGTCACCGACCAGAACATGACGGATACGGTCAACCTGATGGTCGAATATGGCGGGCTGGATGCCAAGGCCAAGGACAATCCGAAGGCGTTTTACACCAACGACTATCTGCCGCAGGGCGGTTCGTGAGCGGACGACCCGTGGCACGATCGAGGCTCTCATGGTTCGAGACGCGCGGGTTTGCCGCGCTCCTCACCATGAGGATCTCAGACCTCATCCTGAGGAGGCGCGAAGCGCCGTCTCGAAGGATGAAAGCCCGAGACGGTGCAGGCACCTATTCGATGGACCCACCTGAATGAACCCTGCGACCAAACCATCCGACTTCGGCGCACCAGGCGCGCATCTGCGCCTAGTGTCGGATCGCGCCGGCGGCGCGGCGTCGGGCATCACGCTGTCGGGCGTCTCAAAAACCTATCGCTCGCGCGACGGCGACGTGCCGTCGCTGCGGCCGCTGGATTTCCACATCAACGAAGGCGAGTTCTTTGTCGTGGTCGGCCCGTCCGGCTGCGGCAAGTCCACGCTGTTGAAAATGATCTCCGGGCTGCTGGCGCCCTCGACCGGCGAGATCCTGGTCGAAGGCGAGCAGGTGACGAAGCCGCACGGCAATGTCGGCATCGTGTTCCAGAACGCGCTGCTGCTGCCATGGCGCAACATCCTGTCCAACGTGATGTTGCCGATCGACATGAAGAAATTGCCGCGGGACGAATATCTGCCGCGGGCGAAGGCGCTATTGAAACTGGTCGGGCTCGAAGGGTTCGAGAAGAAACTGCCTTGGCAGCTTTCCGGCGGCATGCAGCAGCGCGCCTCGATCTGCCGCGCGCTGGTGCACGATCCCAAGATCATGCTGATGGACGAGCCGTTCGGCGCGCTCGACGCCATGACGCGCGAGAAGATGAATGTCGAGCTGATGCGGATCCAGCGCGAGACCGGCAAGACCGTGCTGCTGATCACGCATTCGATTCCGGAGGCTGTGTTTCTCGCCGACCGCGTGCTGGTCATGACCGAGCGGCCCGGCGCGATCGCGGCGATCTACGACGTGCCGTTGCCGCGCCCACGCTCGCTGGACGCGATGGCCGATCCCGCCTTCACCGAACTGGTGCAGCGTATTCGCAAGCATTTCTTCACCCAAAGCGCGCTGGACTAAGAGCTGGCTTGATGTCGTATCGTTTGGCTGTAAAGGACATTTCCTTCTTCGAGCGCCCGGTCACTTTCGCCCGGCCGTTCCGGTTCGGCGCGGTCGTCATCAATGCGGCGCCGCAGGCCTTTGTGCGCGTCGAGATCGAGGTCGAAGGCAAGGGCAGGGCGACCGGAGCCAGCGCCGAATTTTTGGTGCCAAAATGGTTCGACAAGCGACCGCATCTCTCGCCGGAGGAAACGGTCACGGAGCTGCGGCGCTCGCTGCTGATCGCGCGCGAGCTCTATCTGTCGCATTCCAGCTTCGAGACCGCGTTCGGCCTGCATGCAGCCTGTATCAACGCGCAGATCGAGGCCTGCGCCAGGGAAGATATCCCGCCGCTGGCGGCGGCTTACGGGCCGGCCGAAATCGACAAGGCGATCCTGGACGCGCTGCTGCGCTGTGCAGGAGCCAACTTCTTTGACGGTATCGCAGCCAATATCGCCGGTGTCGATGCGCGGTTGACGCGCGATCTGGCCGGTGCCGACGTGTCGAAGTTTCTTGCCGGCCGCAAGCGGCTGGAGCGGGTCGCGATCCGGCACACGGTCGGCATGGACGATAAGGTCGAAGGCGAGGGCGGTGTCGCCGACATCAGAGAAAACGCCGGCGCGCGTTACTTCAAGCTCAAGCTCAACGGCGATCCGGCGCACGACGCGGATCGCCTGACCCGCATCGGCGGGGAATTCGTCACGCTGCCCTACGACTATCGCGTGACGCTCGACGCCAACGAGCAATATGCCGATCTGGCTGCGCTGAGCGCATTGGTCGATCGGCTCGAGCGGGACGCCGCGCTGCGGCCGATCGCGCAAAAGCTGTTGTACATCGAACAGCCGATGCCGCGTGACATCACCCGCCAATCGCCGCTCGGCTCACTGGCGCGGCGGGATTTTATCGTCGACGAAGCCGACGATTCCTATGACGCGTTCCCGATCGCGCGCGCGCTCGGCTATCGCGGCATCTCCTCGAAATCCTGCAAGGGCATCTATAAATCGGTGATCAACGCGACCCGCGCGGCCAAATGGAGCGCCGCCGGTGAAAAATGCTTCATCGCCGGCGAGGACCTGACCTGTCAGGCCGGCCTCGCCGTGCAGCAGGATCTGGCGCTCGGCGCGCTGATCGGCGTTACCCATGCCGAGCGCAACGGCCACCATTATGTCGACGGTTTTGGCGAAACGCCGGCCGCCGAAGCGGAGGCGTTTCTTGCGAGCCATCCCGATCTCTATACAAGCGACGGCGGCAAGGTCCGGCTCGCGATACACGACGGTGATCTCCTGACGGGATCGCTGACGACACCCGGCTTCGCCACTTCAGTCCATCCGGACTGGTCCACGATGCAGCCGCTTGCGCGGCCCACAGCAAAAAGTTCCCTGGAGAAAGCAGTATGACGACCAAACGCCTCGGCCTGATCATGAACGGTGTGACCGGCCGGATGGGGCTCAACCAGCATTTGATCCGCTCCATCATTGCGATCCGCGACCAGGGCGGCGTGCTGCTCGCCAACGGCGACCGCATGCTGCCCGACCCGATCCTGATCGGCCGTGACGCGGAAAAGGTAAAGCTGCTAGCCAAGCGCTTCAATGTCGAGCGCTGGTCGACCGATCTCGACAAGGCGCTGGCCGACAAGAATGATACGATCTTCTTCGATGCCGCGACCACGCAGGCGCGTCCCTCGCTGCTGACCAAGGCGATCAACGCCGGCAAGCACGTCTATTGCGAAAAGCCGATCGCGACCAATCTCGACGAGGCGGTCGCGGTGCTGCGGCTGGCCAATGCCAAGGGCGTCAAGCACGGCACGGTGCAGGACAAGCTGTTTCTGCCGGGCCTGAAGAAGCTCGCTTTCCTGCGCGATTCCGGCTTCTTCGGCCGCATGCTCTCGGTACGCGGCGAGTTCGGCTACTGGGTGTTCGAGGGCGGCTGGCAGGAAGCGCAGCGGCCGTCGTGGAATTATCGAAGCGAGGACGGCGGCGGCATCATTCTCGACATGGTCTGCCACTGGCGCTACGTGCTCGACAATCTCTTCGGCGAAGTCGAAAGTATTTCTTGCCTCGGCACGACGGACATTCCCGAACGTTTCGACGAGAAGGGCAAGAAGTACACCGCGACCGCCGACGATTCCGCCTACGCCACCTTCCGCCTCAAGGGCGGCGTGATCGCGCATATCAACATGAGCTGGGTGACGCGGGTCTACCGCGACGATCTCGTTACCTTCCAGGTCGACGGCACGCATGGCTCCGCGGTGGCGGGCCTGACCGATTGCGTGATCCAGGCGCGGCAGGTGACGCCGCGGCCGGTATGGAATCCGGACGAGAAGCGCACCCATGATTTCTACGCCGACTGGCAGAAGGTTCCGGAGAACGTCGTTTACGACAACGGCTTCAAGGAGCAGTGGGAGATGTTCATCCGCCATGTCTGCGAGGATGCTCCCTATAAATACACGCTGCTGGAAGGCGCCAAGGGCGTGCAGCTTGCCGAATGCGCGTTGCAGAGCTGGCGCGAGCGGCGCTGGATCGACGTTGCCCCGATCAAGGTCTAGATCTAACCGATTAGTGTCCATGTATGATGAGCCGTCATTGCGAGCGAAGCGAAGCAATCCAGAACCCCACAGCGGACAAAGTCTGGATTGCTTCGTCGCTTCGCTCCTCGCAATGACGGGGAGAGGTCCAAAATCATGAACAAGCCTGTACTGCCGATGTCATCTTTGTCGTTGAAATTGCCGGCGGCGGATCGTTCGATTGAAACCTATCGCCTGGCGGCGTCGCGGACCTTTCCGGCCAAGCTTGAAGGCACGCTCAATCGCGTGGCGTTCTCGGCCGCGCATGTGGTCGCTGATCCACTTGCCGATAACGACCCGTGGCTGTCATCCGCGATCGACTGGGACCGCACCATTGCGTTTCGCGAACACGTCTGGGACCTCGGCCTCGGCGTTGCCGAGGCGATGGATACCGCACAGCGCGGCATGGGGCTGGACTGGCCGACCTCGCTGGAACTGATCCAGCGCTCGGTGAAGGCAGCGAAGGCAAAGGGCAATGCGCTGGTGTTTTCCGGCGCCGGCACCGACCACCTCGCGGTGGAAGATGCGAAATCGATCGACGACGTCATTCGCGCCTATGAGGAACAGATCGCGGCGGTGGAGAAGGCCGGCGGCCGCATCATCCTGATGGCCTCGCGCGCACTGGCAAAACTCGGCCGCAGCGCCGACGACTACGCAAAGGTCTATAACCGCGTGCTGGGCCAGGTCCGCGAACCCGTGGTCATCCACTGGCTCGGCGACATGTTCGACCCGGCGCTGGCGGGCTATTGGGGCACCGCCGACCTCGACAAGGCGATGGACACGGCAGTGGCCATCATCAACGCCAACGCCGCCAAGGTCGATGGCGTCAAAGTCTCGCTGCTCGACAAGCAGCGCGAGATCGACATGCGCCGGCGGCTGGACAAGAACGTCAAGATGTATACTGGCGATGATTTCAACTATGCCGAACTGATCGCCGGCGACGACAAGGGTTTTTCGCACGCGCTGCTCGGCATCTTCGACGCCATCGCTCCCGCTGCGTCCTACGCGCTGTCGCGGCTGGCGGCCGGCGACGAGGCGGGCTTCCACGACGTGCTGGGGCCGACTGTGCCGCTATCGCGCCACATCTTCAAGGCGCCGACGCGGTTCTACAAGACCGGCATCGTGTTCATGGCCTATCTTAACGGCCATCAGGACCATTTCACCATGGTCGGCGGGCAGGAGAGCACGCGCTCGACGCTGCATCTGGCCGAACTGTTTCGCCTTGCCGACAAGGCCGGGCTGCTCTCTAACCCTGAAATGGCGACACGGCGCATGAGGACGGTGCTGGCAACGCGCGGCATCGAGCCCTGATGCGCGATTTTTCCACCGATCATCGCTGGCTGTCGCTCAACACGGCGACGGTCCGCAAGCAGGGCGATCTCATCGCCATCATCGAGGCCTGCGCGCGGCACGGCATCCGCGCCATCGATCCCTGGCGCGACCAGGTTGCTTCCGTCGGGCTCGATCGCGCCGTGCGCGCGATTCGTGATGCCGGGCTCGAACTGTCGGGCTATTGCCGCGGCGGGATGTTCACCTCCGATGCGTCGCGCCGCGGCGAAGTGCGTGACGACAATCGCCGCGCCGTCGATGAAGCCAAGGCGCTGGACGCGCCGTGCATCGTGCTGGTCGCCGGGGGCTTGCCGCAATATTCGCGGCCAGGAAGCGCAGCCTCAAGGGACATCGCGGCCGCGCGCACGCAGGTGCACGACGCCATCGCCGAAATGATTGAGTACGCAAAACAGGCCAATATGCCGCTTGCGATCGAGCCCTTGCACCCGGCCTATGCGGCGGACCGCGCCTGCGTGAATACGACGAAGCAGGCGCTGGACATTTGCGACCAGCTCGATCCGCAGCGCACCGGTGCGCTCGGCGTGGCGCTCGACGTCTATCACATCTGGTGGGATCCGGACTTGATGCCGCAGATCGCGCGCGCGGGAAAGGATCGCCTGCTGGCGTTTCACGTCTGCGACTGGCTGGTGCCCACAAAGGACATCCTCAACGACCGCGGCATGATGGGTGACGGCGTTATCGACATCGCATCTGTGCGATCGGCCGTCGAGACGCAGGGCTTTGCAGGCTATTCCGAGATCGAAATCTTCTCCAACGACTTGTGGAACAAGCCGATGGACGAAGTTTTGAAAACCTGCATCGAGCGGCACCGGACCGTGGTCTAGCGGACGCAGACGAAGTCGCGCGTGCGTTGTGCCAACGACGGACGATGTTGTCTCGTAGCTGAACCGGCGCGCGGCGGTTTTCGAATAGTGTAGCAGGAAGCAACAGAATCCGGGTTCCAGATTTAACCTTTGTCCACGCTATTTAGCTTAACAAAGGGTTACCGTTGCGCCCCCGCGAGCTCCGGAGCTAGCTACACCGCACGGAGAACGTCTCCGAAAAGCGATGAGCGTCAACATGAAAATCCTTTACGCAATTGCGACCCTGGCCCTGCTGTCGACATCGGCGCAGGCCTGGCAGATCGTGGAACGCTGCAACCACAGCAAGTTCTTTGGCAAGGTGTGCACGACAACTTATCTGGACGATCCGGTGCGCAACCCGGCGCAGGAGCTGGACGACGAAAAGGCAAGGCGTGCCAGCATCGAGAAGTGGGAAGCGTTCTGCAAGCCAAGGCGCACCTATGACGATGAAGGCGTCGTCCGCCTGGTTTACGCCCGCAGAGGCTGCGAGTTCGGTCGCAGCGAGTAGTGCGCTTTCGCTCTTCGCGACTAGCGAGGAGCATTCCGAGCCCGTCGGCGCGATGAATTGCGGCGCGTTGCTTCGCCCGAAGGACCGCTAAATCTTTATCGACCAGATTGCGATCCGGTTAGTCACGCTGCTTTACGCCGCCTCAATGCTCGTCAGTCTTTCCTGACGCACGGCATCCATTTCAAGAGGCAGTGTCCATGCGCGTCTTCATCGCGATCTCGATCGTCGTCGCTTCGGTATCGTCTGCGTCCGCGCAGCTTGCGACAGATCACGGCAACGCCGCGGACGCCAAGGCCGCGGCCACCGCCTCCGGCGCGCCGCAGTCTCCCGGCCAGCAAATGAATTTCAGCGTCGGCAGTGGCGGCACCGCAAAGATTGTGCGGCGGACCGCCGAGCAGCTGAAGCCCGATGACCCCGCCCAGGCAGCCTGGAACGTACGCTGCCGGCCGACCGTGATCGAAGACCGCGACGGCCTGCGGCGGGTGACATATGCCGAACGCGATTGCGATCTCTCCCGCTCCAACACTGCCGGGAATTAAACCCCCTATATTGAGGCGGAATCGAAAGAGCTGTTGCAAAGCGGCAGCCAGGTTTCGGCTAGGCCCTCCCAAGTCAAAATGCTAGAGCTTCCCCAACACCCGTCGGGGCGGCATGACTTTCACTTCCTGGCAGTTCGGCGTCTTCGCCGCGACCGTATTTGCGGCCTATTACCTGCCGGCGCTGAGATCGTTTCAGGTCCAGCTGCTGGTGTTCGCCAGCCTGTTCTTTTACGGGTATGGCCAGCCTGACCTGCTGGCGTTGCTGGCCGTCGCGGTTTTCGGAACCTACCTCTTCCTGATCCTGGCAGTACGAAACCGGAATATCTGGCTTCCGGCCGGCATCGCCTTCAACCTCGCGCTGCTCGCATTCTTCAAATACAAATTGCTGTTCATCGATCCGGCGTCTCCGAGCCTGGCCGACTTCGCGCCGCTCGATTTCCTGCTGAAACTGCCGCTGCCGATCGGCATTTCATTTTTTGTCTTTCACAATATCAGCCTGCTGGTCGACCTGACCCGGCAGAAGGGGTCGCCGCCGACGCTGGCCAGCGTCTTCCTCTACATCATCTTCTTTCCGCAGCTCGTTTCAGGCCCGATCACGCGCGCGGAAATGTTCATGCCGCAGATCAAGCCGAAATATTTTGCGGACATTCCGTTCGTCGAGGCTGCGAAATGGATCATTGCGGGATTTTTCTTCAAGCTCTATGTCGCCAACAACCTCAATGAAATGACGTCTTACATGAGCTTCCCGCTCTACGAGACGCTGCAGACCCAGGATCGCTGGCTGATGGTATTCCTCTACAGCTATCAGATCTATGCGGACTTCTTCGGCTATTCCGCGATTGCGATCGGGCTTGGTCTCCTGTTCGGCTACCGCCTGCCGATCAACTTCAATCTTCCCTACATTTCGACCTCGTTCTCCGAGTTCTGGACACGCTGGCATATCTCGCTGTCGAACTGGCTGCGGACCTATCTTTACGTTCCGCTCGGCGGCAATCGCCATGGCCTGTGGCGGACCTATCTGAACCTGATGATCGTGATGGGATTGGGCGGCCTCTGGCACGGCGCCGGCCTCGGCTATTTGATGTGGGGGCTGCTGCACGGCCTGTTGCTGGTGCTGGAACGCCCGCTGTTGCCGCGACTGGTGTCGATCGACTTTGCGATGTTTCGCGCGGCGCGGATGACCGTGGTCTTTGTCTGCGTCACCATGCTCTGGATTTTCTTCAAGCTGCCGAATTTCGATCATGCGGTCGGGTACCTCACGGGCATGTTTACGCCGAGCACCAATCCGAACCCGACCAAGCTGTTCTACAGCCTTGCGCTGCTCTATTCGCTGCCGGTGATGATTTAGCACTTCGGTTTCGGTTCGCTTTTGGAGGGAAGGCTTCGCTGGGCGGAGCCGTACCTCTACGGATCGATGGCCGCTCTGATGTATCTGGAGGCCGGCCCCGAAACGTCGTTCATTTATTTTCAGTTCTAGGACGAGGAATACGTGTCTGCGGTTCGTTGGTTAATAAAATGCGGTGCTGCAGCGGCGATCGTCCTGATCGCCTGCGGCTTCGCTACCGTGCGGTTCGGCAGCGGGCTGCAAATGCCGGCGACGACGACGCGGGACGGCACGCTGATCACGCTGAGCCGTTACCTGCGCGAGCCGGCGCCTGACATCGTGCTGCTGGGCAGTTCGATCACGTTCCGCCTCAAGGAGGAATATTTCGCAACGCGTAGCTTGCGGAATCTGGCGCTTGCGGGCGGCTCTCCGGTCACCGGACTGGAGATCGTTGCCAACCAGCCGCGGCTTCCGCAGTACATTCTGGTCGAGGCGAATGTTCTCGCCCGTCGCACCGATATCGCGCTGGTCGAACGTTATTCGCGCGGCGATACTGAGCCGCTTTTCTTCCGTCCCGCGCGGGCTGCGGTAGCCGCCTATGAGCAGCGGCTTCACGCGCCGCTGACGCACGAGCAGGTCGCGCTCGATTTGCGCAGGTTGGTTGGGCAGCCGCCGGGCGATTTCGACAACCAGATCTATGTGGATCGCGCGCTGCAGCAGTTCAACGCGGAGGATCCGGCGGATGCCGCGCGGCTCAACGCGAAACGAATAGGGGAGTTGATCCGGCAAGTGGAACAACGCGGCGCGCGGGTGTTCCTGTTCGAACTACCCTATTCGGCTCCAATTGAAGGCTCGCGCTCTGCTGCGATCACGCGCGAGATTATTCACGCTGCGTTTCCGGATTCGAAGCGATGGTTGTCCATCGAGGTGGACCGAAGCGAGCTGCGCTGGGCCGACGGCGTTCATCTCGACGAACGCTCTGCGGTAATTGTAACGCAGGCGGTGGAACGCGCCTTGGCATCGGCGCGCGCGATGAAGTGACGGAGGCGGCTAGCCGCCCTTGTCTTCGCCGGCCTCGCACGGCACGCTTAAAAAACCGCGGAATCGCACCCGGCCGCCGCGCACCGGCGCGCCGGCGAGTGCATAGTCCGGAAAGCGCGCGAGAAAGCGCGAGATCGCGATCGTCCCTTCGAGCCGCGCCAGCGCCATGCCGGCGCATTGATGCGCGCCGGTGCCGAAGGCGAGATGCCGGTTCGGCGTACGGCCGATATCGAAGCGCTCGGGATCGGCGAATTGCGCGGGATCGCGGTTGGCGGCGCCGATGCACAGCGTCACCGGCGTGCCTGGCGGCATCGCGATGCCGCCGAGGTCGAACGGCTCGACGGTCATGCGGTTGCCGAGCTGGTTGGAGCTCTCGAACCGCAGCATTTCCTCCACCGCCGTCTTGATCAGCGCGGGGTTCTCGATCAACCGGCGTTTCTCGCTTGCATGGTTCGACAGCGCCACCAGGCCGTTGCCGATCAAATTGGTGGTGGTCTCGTGGCCGGCATTGAGCAGGAAGATGCAGTTGTGCAGCAGCTCCTTTTCGGTCAGCCGCTCGCCATTGTCTTCGCCCTGAATGAGCCGGGTCAGCACGTCGTGGCCCGGATTACCGGGCTTGGCCCGCCGCCGCGCCACCAGTCCTTCGAGGTAAGCGAGAAAATCCTTCACCGCCTTGTTGCCGCGCGCGAAGGCGTCGGGACTAACCACCGGCTCCAGCGCGCCGAGGATGGCCAGTGACCAGTCGCGCAAGGGCTCGCGTTCATCGGCGGGAACATCAAGCAGGTTGCCGATTACCTCGATCGGGATCGCAGCGGCGAAATCGTCGATCAGGTCGACCTTGCCCTTGGCCGCGATGGCGTCAAGCAGGCGGTCGACCAGCCGGACCAGGTCGGGCTCCATGCCGGCGATCGCGCGCGGCGAGAGCGCGCCCATGATCAGGTGGCGGACCCGGGTATGGGCGGGAGGATCGTTGAAGACGAGGCTCGTGGTGTGGTGCTCGTAGAGCAGGGAGGCGCCATACTTCGGCGAAAACTCCTTCTTCTTGTCTGATGAGAAAGCCTTGGTGTTCTTGTAGGCGGCAACCAGGTCGTCGTAGCGGGTCAGGAAGTACGAGCCGTTCGGCAGCCGCTTGACCGGGTCGGTCTCACGCAGCGCGCGATAGGTCGGGTAGGGGTTGGCATAGAACTCCGGCGTCAGCTTTTCGAGGTCGAAGGTCGCCGCCAGCTCGCGCGCATCCGAATTCATGGCCCGCCATACCCTTTGGGAAGACTAAGTCAAATTAGTCTCAGTTGCAACTATCTTGGATGCCGCCCGAGGCGTCAAGCCGGAGGGCAGCGCCAGTTTAGCTCCGCACGTCATCGGAGCGTAGGGGTTGCGGCCGATCGGGCATGAGCTGGAAAGATGAGCGCCGGATTTCTGGAAAAGTATCGCTTAAACAATGAGATGGTGCCTGTGTCTTTGACGCTACCTCGCGACGAAATTTGTTTGGTGCGCTGCAATAGTTCCTTGACTTCCTTGGGGTGAGTGATTACTCACGCCCTCATGTCTACCCTGCGCATGACCAGTGACTTGCGGCGGCAATTGATCCTGAGCGCGGCGAAGCGATGCTTTGCCCGCAACGGCTTTGCCGGCACCACGACCAAGAGCGTGGCGGCGGCCGCTGCCATTTCGGAAGGGCTGTTGTTCAAGCACTTCCCCTCCAAGGCCGCGCTCTATGCCGAGATTCTCGCGGAGGAGTGCGAGGCCGATCCGGATTTTGCGCACCTGCTCGGTCAGGAACCTTCAACTGCCACACTGGTCGAACTGGTCAAGGGCATGGTTGGCCATTTCATGGAGGTATCCGACGGGTCGGATCAGGAGGAAGCGCAGCGGATGCGGCTGATGACGACCAGCCATCTCGATGACGGCGAGTTCGCGCGGCTGCTCTACGACAAGATCGGCGGCCTGATCGGGCCGGTGTTCACCGCCTCGATCGAAAGCGCGATTGCGTCCGGTGACGCGGCGCGGGTCGGCAGCGATCCGCTCAACTTGTTCTGGTTCGCGCATCACACCGTGCTGATGGCGGCACTGACGCGGCTTCCCGCCGTACCCTGTCTTTCCTACGGCAACGCCGCCGATCTGGAGCGGCAGCTCTCTCAATTCATCCTGCGCGGCATCGGGGTTACCGATGCCGCGATTGCTTCTCATCTGGGCGGCGAGCTGTCACCGAATTCGGGACAATCGGTAACTGCAGAAAGTGCATGACATGAATATCGTGACTGAACCCAAACTGTCGGGCAAGCCGATTGCGGACAAGCCGCACAAGCGGCCGGTGCGGCTGGTGCGCTGGTTCCTTATCGTTGGCCTGCTGCTTGCGGCCGTTGTAAGCGGCCTGGTGTTCTTCAAGTTCGTCTTTCTGCCCAATCTGTTCAAGCAGATCTTCAGCAAGCCGCCGCCACCGACCAGCGTCAATATCGCAACGGCCAAGTCGGAAACCATTCCGAACCTCTTGACCGCGGTCGGCGATCTCGCCGCCGTCCATCAGGTCAATGTCACGTCTGACGTTAACGGCCGCATTACCGCGATTCAGTTCACGGCGGGCGCCAGCGTGAAGGAAGGTACGCCGCTGGTGCAGCTGTTCGATGGTCCCGATCAAGGCGACCTTGCCAACTTCAAGGCGCAGCAGAAGGTGGCGCAGATATCGCTGGATCGCGCCAAGCAACTGGCCGAGCGCCAGTTCGGACCGCAGGCGACCGTCGATAATGCGCAGGCTGCGTTCGATCAGGCCAGCGCCGGCATCGCCAAGACGGAAGTCCATCATTTCGCAGAAGCTGGTGCGGGCGCCGTTCGATGGCGAACTCGGCGTTCGCAAGGTCGAGGTCGGGCAATACCTGACCGCGGGAACACAGATCGTCTCGCTGACCGATCTGTCGGTGCTGTATGCCAACTTCACCGTGACGGAAAAGGATTCCGCCCAGCTCAAGGTCGGCCAGGTCGTGCGTATCGGGGTCGATGCCTATCCGGGCCGTACCTTCGATGGCAAGATCACCACCATCGAGCCGCAGATCGCGACCGATACGCGCAACATTCGCGTGCAGGCGACGTTGCAGAATCCGAACAAGATCCTCAAGCCCGGCATGTTTGCAACCACCACCGTGGTCCTGCCGGACAAGCCGCCTGTCGTCACCGTGCCGGAAACCGCGGTTGACTACACGCTCTATGGCGACTCGGTCTATCTGCTCAGCGAAAAGCCGGCGGAGAATGGCAAGACCAGCCTCACGGTGACGCGGACCTTCGTGCAGACCGGCAACCGTGTCGAGGGACGCGCTGAAATCCTCAAGGGGTTGAAGGAAGGCGACCGCGTCGTGGCCGTGGGCCAGCTCAAGCTGCAATCGGGATCGGCGGTGACGATCTCGAACGATCCGGTGCCGCCGATTCCGGCCAAGCCGCCGCGTTATTGACGCGTAACGCGGCCCACAGGGGCCGCGCTGACGATAAGCGGGCGGCGATCTTCGAGACCGCGCCCGGAAAAATGCTGAACCCAGCGGGATAATTTTGCGATGGCCTTAACCGATATTTTCATCAAGCGTCCGGTCCTGTCGGTCGTCGTCAGCCTGCTGATCCTGCTGATCGGCCTGCGGGCCGCCAGCGTATTGCCGATCCGGCAATATCCGAAGCTGTCGAACACGGTGGTCAACGTCACCACCGTTTATCCGGGCGCCTCGGCCAACCTGATTCAAGGCTTCATCACCACGCCGATCGAGCAGGCGGTCGCCTCCGCCGAAGGCGTCGACTACATCACCTCGTCGTCGGTGCAGGGCACCAGCACGATCCAGGTCTACGTCAAGCTCAACTTCGATCCGAACCAGGCGCTGACCGAAGTTCTCGCCAAGGTGAACTCGGTCAGATACCTGATCCCCAAGGAATCCAACGATCCGATCGTGACCAAGACGACCGGCCAGACCACGGCCGTGATGTATCTCGGATTTTCCAGCGACGAGCTTTCGGGATCTGCGATCTCCGATTACCTCACGCGCGTCGTCCAGCCCGTGTTGTCGACCGTTGACGGCGTGGCGTCGGCCGACATTCTCGGCGGTCAAACGTTTGCGATGCGGCTGTGGCTCGATCCGGTGCGGATGGCAGGCCGCGGCGTCTCGCCGAGCGACGTCTCGGCGGCGATCGCCGCCAACAACTTCCAGGCCGCGGCCGGTCAGACCAAGGGCTACTTCATCGTCTCGAACATTCAGACCAATACGGACCTGCGAAACCTCGATCAGTTCAAGAAGATGATCGTCAAGTCCAAGGACGGCGGCTTCGTGCGGATCGAGGATGTCGCGACTGTCGAGCTCGCCGCCCAAAGCTCGGATGCCAGCGTCGCCTTCAGCGGCGAGCGCGCGATCTTCATCGGCGTGCAGGCGACGCCGCAAGGCAATCCGCTGACGCTGGTCAAGGGCGTGCGCGCGCTGTTCCCCGAACTCGAACGCAACCTGCCGCCGTCGATGAAGATGAAGGTGGCCTACGATTCCACCAAGTTCATTCAATCCTCGATCGACGAGGTGAAGAACACGCTGATCGAGGCCGTGGCGATCGTCGTGGTCGTGATCTTCCTGTTCCTGGCCTCGTTCCGCTCGGTCATCATCCCCGTGGTGACTATTCCGCTGTCGTTGATCGGTGTCTGCAGTTTGATGCTGGCGCTGGGCTTCAGCTTCAACCTGCTGACGCTGCTGGCGATGGTGCTGGCGATCGGGCTCGTGGTCGACGACGCCATCGTGGTAGTGGAAAACATCCATCGACATCTGGAGGAAGGAAAGACGCCGGTACAGGCGTCGCTGCAGGGCGCGCGCGAAATCGTCGGTCCCGTGATCTCGATGACGATCACGCTGGCGGCGGTCTACGCGCCGATCGGCTTCCTCGGCGGCCTGACCGGTTCGCTGTTCCGCGAATTCGCGTTCACGCTGGCGGGCTCGGTGATCGTTTCCGGCGTCATCGCGTTGACGCTGTCGCCGATGATGTGCTCGGTGCTGCTCAAGAGCGCGGATGAGGGGCGGTTCGCCAAGCTGGTGAACAGGGTCTTCGGCGCGATGACGCGCTGGTATGGCCGTCAGCTCGACCGCTCGCTCGACTATCGTCCGGTGACCTTCCTGTTCGCAGTGACGATGCTCGGAATGGTCGGCTTCCTCTACATGAACACTGCCAAGGAGCTGGCGCCCGAAGAGGACCAGGGCATCGTGTTCTCGGTGACCAAGGCGCCGAAATACGCCAACATCGACTATGTCGATTTCTACGGCGAGAAGCTCGACAAGGCGTTTGCCAAATTCCCGGAAACCGATCTGCGCTTCGTCTTGAACGGCATCAACGGCCCGCAGGGCGGTATTGCCGGCATGCTGCTCAAGCCATGGGACGAGCGTACGCGTTCCTCGATCAAGCTGAAGCCGCTGGTGCAGGCCGAAATCAGCAAGATCGAAGGCGTCCAGGCGTTTGCGTTCAACCTTCCGCCGCTCCCGGGCGGCCCGGGCGGCTTGCCGGTTCAAATGGTGATCAACTCGACGTCCGGATTCCAGGCCGTCTACGATCAGATGGCCAAGCTGAAAGACGCCGCGCGCAAGAGCGGCCTGTTCATCGTGTCCGACTCCGACCTCGACTTCAACCAGCCGGTGGTGCGCATCTCCGTCGACCGTTCCAAGGCCAGCGATCTCGGCATCAACATGGCGCAGGTCGGCGCCACGCTGCAGACGCTCTTGGGCGGCAATTACGTCAACCGCTTCAACCTCGAGGGACGGTCCTATCAGGTGATCCCGCAGGTGCCGCGCGGCATGCGGCTGTCGCCGGAATCGCTCGGCGGCTACTATGTCCCGACCAACACCGGGCAACTGGTGCCGCTGTCGACTATCGTGTCGATCGAGACCGCTACCGATCCGAATTCGCTGACGCATTACAACCAGCTCAACTCGGCGACCTTCTCGGCCGTGCCGATGCCGGGCGTGACGGTCGGGCAGGCGGTCGACTTCCTGGAGGGCGAAGCGAAGAAGCTGCCCGCCGGCTTCGGTCATGACTACCTGGCCGATTCCCGCCAATATGTGCAGGAGGGCAACCAGCTTGCGATCACCTTCGGCTTCGCGCTGGTCATCATCTTCCTGGTGCTGGCGGCGCAGTTCGAAAGCCTGCGCGATCCGCTGGTCATCATGATCAGCGTTCCCATGGCGATCGTCGGCGCGCTGATCCCGTTGTTCTTCGGCGTGGCGACCATCAACATCTACACCCAGGTCGGGTTGCTGACGCTGGTCGGTCTCATCACCAAGCACGGCATCCTGATGGTTGAGTTCGCCAACGAATTGCAGCTCAAGGAAGGTCTCGACAAGCGTTCGGCGATCGAAATGGCGGCCCGCATCCGGTTGCGTCCAATCCTGATGACGACGGCGGCGATGGTCACCGGCCTGATACCGCTGCTGACGGCAACCGGCGCGGGCGCGGCCAGCCGCTTCTCGATCGGTCTCGTCGTGGTCGCGGGCATGTCGATCGGCACGCTGTTCACGCTGTTCGTGCTGCCGGCGGTCTATGTCTGGATGGCCACCAACCACCAGGCGAAGGCCGGCTCGGAGCGGACCAAGGAGATCGAGGATTTCGATCTCGGGAGATCGGCGCTCAAGCCGACCTGAGCCTTCTTGATGGGCGGAATAACGGGCGACGGCCTCGGAAATCGCGGCCGTCGCTTTTTTGTGTCCAGCGCCGGCGGCGATCGCTAAGCTCGTCATGCCAGAAGAAGAGAAAACAGGGGGCACGATGACGAGCGAATTTCCCGCGGGCAACTACCGCTTCATCCCGGCCGTGTTTCAGTATTCCGGCGGGGTGGCTGCCCATCCCGGCTACGAGATCGAGCGGGTGCGGTTCGACAAATGGGTGCCGCTGGCCGAGGGATTTGCGCTGATCGCAAACTACATTCAGGCCGCGGGCAGGCCGCTGACGTCGTTCTGCGCCTGCGAGCTGCGTTCGCCGGCCGCCTTCACCGACGAGGGGTTTCGCAATTTCAACCTGCACTACGTCAAGACGCTGGCGGAATGGGGCGTCTATGACGGCAAGACCAATCCGGTCGCGCGCAGCAATGTCTGTCCGGAGATTGATCCGCCGGCCGAGCCTTCGTTCTATGCATTTTCATTCACGCGGCCGAGCCAGGGCACGACGCCGAGTTTCGTCATCGCAGGCAGCGGCGAGTCGCAGGAAGGCAACGCCAGCTATGCCGAGCGCACGGTGCGCTACCGCGACACCAGCCCCGAGGGCATGGCGGAGAAGGTGCGTTACGTCGCCGGCGTGATGGAGCGGCGCATGGGCGAATTCAGCTTCGGCTGGAAGGATGCGACGGCGGCGCAGACCTACACCATCCACGATTTCCACCACGTCTTCGCCGATGCGCTGGTTCGCCGTGGCGCCGCGCGGGCTGGATTGACCTGGCACTTTGCCCGGCCGCCGGTGATCGATCTGGAATACGAGATGGATTGCCGCCGGGTGATGCGGGAAGTGGTGATTTAGCTGATCCTCATCCTGAGGAGCCGCGTGAGCGGCGTCTCGAAGGATGAAAGCCGGGGTGCTGCAGCGGGGCTACATGGTTCGAGACGGCGCTGACGCGCCTCCTCACCATGAGGACCGCCTACCTCTCCCTCGGATCCAGCGCATCACGCAGACCGTCGCCGACCAAATTGAACGACAGCACCACGAGGAAGATCGCGAGCCCCGGCCAGACCGCCATCCAGGGCGCGTTGGTCAAGAAGCGTTGCGCGGCGTTGAGCATGCTGCCCCAGGATGGCGCCGGCGGCTGCTGGCCGAGGCCGAGGAAAGACAGCGCGGCTTCGGCAATGATCGCGGCGGCGATCGACAGCGTTGCCTGCACCAACAGCGCCGGCATGATGTTGGGCAGGATGTGAAACAGCGCGATGCGCCAGCGCGGGTTGCCCATGGCGCGTGCGGCCTCGACATAATCCTCGACCTTGACGCTCATCACCTGGCCCCGCGTCAGCCGCACGAAGATCGGTGTCGCCGAGATGCCGATCGCGATCATGGCGTTGCCGAGGCTCGGCCCCAGGAACGCCGCCAGCGCAATCGCGAGGATCAGGAACGGGCAGGCCAGCATCGCATCCGTCATGCGGCTGATCAGGGCGTCAATGAAGCCGCCGCGGTAGCCCGACAACAGGCCGAGCGGCACGCCGATCGAAAGCGCGATGCCGACCGAGATCGCGCCGGCCAGCAGCGACGCCCGCGCGCCGTAGATCACGCGGGCAAGGATGTCGCGACCGAGTTCGTCGGTGCCGAACCAGTGCAGCGCGGAGGGCGGCTTGCGCACCAGCGACCAGCTCGTCGCGATCGGATCATAAGGTACGACCAGTGGCGCGAGCAAAGCGAGCAGGGCGAAGGTCGCGACCACGACGAGGCCAACCACCGCACCCTTGCGCTTGAACAGGCGGCGCAGCGCGCGCTGCGCCGGGCTCTCCAGTTCGTCGGAAACGGTCAGCTTGATCGCGCCGAGGGCCGCGTCGGTCATGGCTTAGGTCCTCATCCGCGGATTGACGAGGACATAGGCGATATCGGCGATCAGGTTGAGTGTGATGTAGATCGTAGCCGTCGTCAGCACGACCCCCTGCACGACCGCATAATCGCGGTTGAAAACCGCATCGACGATCAGCTTGCCAAAACCCGGAATCGAAAAAATCTGTTCGGTCAGCACCGCGCCCGACAGCAGCGTGCCGAGTTCGAGCGCACCCAGCGTGATGACCGGCGTCAGCGCGTTGCGCATGGCGTGCTTGAGAATGACCGAACGTTCGGAAAGGCCTTTTGCGCGCGCGGTGCGGACGTAATCGCTTTCCAGCACTTGCAGCATGGCGCTGCGGGTATGCCGCATCAGGATCGCGGCAATCGCATTGCCCAGCACAAAGGCCGGCATGATGGTGGAGGCGAGGCTGGCGCGCCAGTTCTCGGACAATGGCACGTAGCCCGACGCCGGCAGCCAGCCGAGTTCAACCGAGAACAGGAAGATCAGCATGATGCCGAGCCAGAAGTTCGGCGTCGAGATGCCCCACAGCGCGAACAGGTTGGCGCCGTAGTCCCACGCCGTGCCCTTCCTCACCGCGGAAACAATACCTGCGGGAATGCCGATCAGGAAGGCGATCACGATCGCCATTGACGCGACTTGCATCGTCACAGGCAGTTTCTGCGCGATCAGCTTCACAACGGGGACCTTGATGCGCAGGGACTCACCGAGATCGCCCGATAGAACGCCCTTGATCCAGTAGGCATATTGGATCGGGATCGGTTGATCGAGCTTGTACTGCTCGCGAATTTGCTGGATGACGGCGGGATCGCGCTCCTCGCCGGCCATCACCAGTGCGGGGTCCCCGGGCAGCAGATGCTGAAGCGAGAAAATCAGCACCGACACGAAGAACAATGTCGGGATCAGCTGCAGGATGCGCTGGCCGAGAAAGTTCAGCATGGTGCGATCCTCGTCCCGGGCGCAGCGCAGCGTGCAATGTTGCGCTGCTGAACCGGGACCCATGCGCGAAAGGTGGCTCCCGGCTCAGCATTGCACCGCTGGCGCGCTGCAACGCATCCGGGACACGAGAGCGTATTCGCCGCGCTCACTTCAGTTTCAGTCCGACCACTCGCACAAGCCCGTCCGGCATCTGCCTGTAGCCTTCGAGCTTGGTGGTATGCGCGATCAGGAGCTTGGGATGATAGAGATAGATCAACGGCTCGTCGTTCAGCACGACCTTGGTCAGTTTCTCGTAGATCGCCATGCGCTGCGCCTGGTCGGTCACGAGACGGGCGTCATCAAGCGCCTTGTCGGCTTCCGGGTTGGAGTAGCCGCCGTCATTCTGCGGCGCCTTGCTGCGCAGAAACACATAGGCGTTGCCGTCCGGATCAATCCGTCCGCTCCAGGGGATGAGGAAGGCTTGAAACTCTCCGGCCTGGGCTTGCTTGAAAGAGGTCGCGAACTCAATGGTGCGGATCTTCAGGTCGATGCCCACTTCCGACGTCATCGACTGCAGGACCTGCGCCACGGCCTCGTTCTCCGCGCCCAGCGGCACCATGAGATCGACAGTGACCGGGAGGCTTACACCAGCTTCCTTCAACAAGGCCTTCGCCTTGGTGACGTCGCGCGGTTTGACCGGAAATGCCTTTTGATAATAGGGATGATCGGGGCTGACCCATTGATTGCCGGGGAAGAACTCGCCGTTGAACACGACCTGATTGAGTGCTTCGCGGTCGATCGCGAGATCGAGCGCTTGCCGTACCTTGGCGGACTGACTGAGCGCGCCCTTGTTCTTGTCGTTGGCGATGTTGATGGTGAGACCCATGTAGCCGATCCCCGGCGCCGTCGACAATTTCAGCTTGCTGTCGGCGCGAACGGCCTTGATGTCGGTCGCCAGGACGCGTTCGATCAAGTCCAGGCCGCCTGATTTCAAATTGGCGAGCCGCACCGTGGAATCGACGATAGGCAGAAACACCACGCGATCGATGAAGATGTTTTCCTTGTTCCAGTAGTCGGCGAACTTTTCGAACACCATGCGATCCTGCTGCACGCGCTCGACGAATTTGTAAGGCCCGGCGCAAACCGGATGCTGTCCGAACTTGTCGCCTTGCTCTTTGGCGGCCTTCGGCGACATCATCATCCCTGCACGGTCGGTGAGTTGTGCGATCAGCGGTGCAAACGGTGATTTAAGCACCAGCTTGATCGTCAGGGGATCGACGACGTCGACATGATCGACGGTGGCCAGTTCCGGTTTGCGAAACGAGGTCGGCAGCGTCAGATGACGTTCGATCGAAAATTTGGCGGCTTCAGCATCAAGGGGCTCACCGTCATGGAATTTGACGCCGGGCCTCAGCTTGATCGTCATCTCCTTGCCGTCGGCGGAAGTCTCGTGTGACAGCGCCAGTTGCGGCACGATATTGAGCTTTTCGTCGATATCGAACAGCTTGTCGCAAACTGCCGCGAACACGATGCGGCCGACATAGGTGCGGCTGATCGAGGGGTCCAGGACATCCGGATCCTGGGCAATGCCAATGCGCAGCGTGCTCTGGGCGTGCACGACCGCTCCCGAGGACACCAGCAACGCGGCTGCGGCAAATGCCAAACGCAAGGATTTCATCACTGACGACCCCATATCCGTTAACTCACCGTTGTTGTGGTCCCGACCATATCCCGTCGTGCCCTGCACCTTCCGTGCCTTTGCTGAAGGCTGCCACCAATTTTTCCAAGGCGGGTGAGAAGCCGCTGTCCGCTGCCATGGTTGTCTCCGGTGGCGGCAATTCCGCTGTGCGATGGCAGGCTGTGGCATGTCCTGCATCATCTGCGAGCAGTTGCGGCACTTCGATGCGGCACCGGTCGATCATGTCGGGACAGCGCGTATGGAAACGGCAGCCCTTTGGCGGATCGAGTGCACTCGGCATCTCCCCTTGCAGCACAATTCGGCTGCGCTTTGCCCGCGGTTTAGGCACGGGAATTGCCGACAGCAGGGCCCGGCTATAGGGATGCCGGGGTGCGGCAAACAACGCCTCGGCATCCGCGGTCTCGACGATCACGCCGAGATTCATCACCGCGACGCGGTCGGCGATGTGCTTCACGACGGCAAGATCATGAGACACGAAGATATAGGCGAGGCCGAGCCGGTCCTGCAGGTCGCGCAACAGATTGAGGATCTGCGAGCGGATCGAGACGTCGAGCGCCGACACCGGCTCGTCGCAGATCACGAGTTTCGGCTCCACGGCAAGCGCCCGCGCAATCGCGATGCGCTGGCGCTGGCCGCCGGAAAATTCGTGCGGATAGCGGCGGGCAAAGCGCGGCTCCAGCCCGACCAGTCGCAGCAATTCCTCGACCCGCTCGCGCCGGCGCGCAGCCGGCACCAGATTGTGCAGCGCCAGCGGCTCGGTCAGGATCTGGCTGACGGTCATGCGCGGGTTGAGCGACGCGTAGGGGTCCTGAAAGATGATCTGCGCGTCGCGGCGGAAGGCGCGCAATTCGTTGGCATCGAGTGCGCCGAGGTCGCGGCCTTCGAAGCGCACCGTTCCGGCATCCGGCTCGATCAGCCGCAGCACCAGCCGGCTCACCGTGGATTTGCCGCAACCGGATTCGCCGACCAGCGCCAGCGTCTTGCCGGCCTCGACGGTGAAGCTGACGCCATCGACCGCCTTGACATGGGCGGTGGGCGTTCCGAACACCGAACGCGCGGCGACGAAGTGTTTCACCAGACCTTCGACCTCAAGCAGCGCGGTCATGATGTGCTCCCGCCCGTATCGTGTCCCGGGCGCTGCGCAGCGCGAAGCGATGCGCTGCAGAACCGGGACCCACTGCGAGAGACACGGGATGTTGGCCCCGGTTCAGCAGTGCACCACGGCGCTTCGCTTGTGCTGCATTGCGCCCGGGGCACGAGAGCTGAGAAAGCGGTCATGACACCAGCCGCTCCAGCGGTGCACGGATGCAGCGCGAGGCGTGGCCCGTGGTCACGATGGCCAACGGCGGCGGCGCGGCGATGCAGGTTGCAATGACGAATGGACATCGGGCGGCGAAGCGGCAGCCGGCTGGCGGGTTCGCCATGTTCGGCACCATGCCTTCGATGGTCGCCAGATGCGCAGCGCGGCGGTCGAGCCGCGGGATCGAGCCGAGCAGGCCGACAGTGTAGGGATGCTGCGGGTTGGCGAACAGCTCGTCGACCGGAGCGCGCTCGACGATCTCGCCGGCATACATCACCGCGACCTCGTCGCAGACTTCGGCGACCACGCCGAGATCATGGGTGATCAGAATGATCGCGGCGCCGCTGGCCGCCTTGAGTTCGCGCATCAGATCGAGGATCTGCGCCTGCAGGGTGACGTCGAGCGCGGTGGTCGGCTCGTCCGCGATCAGGAGGCGCGGGTCGCAGGCCAGCGCCATCGCGATCATCACGCGCTGCCGCATGCCGCCGGAGAGCTTGTGCGGATACTCGTCGATCCGCTTGTCGGGCGAAGGAATGTGGACGCGGCGCAGCAGCGCGATGGCGCGCTCGCGCGCCTGTCGCCGCGAGCCGCCGCGGTGGCGCAGGATGGTTTCGATGATCTGGTCGCCGATGGTGAAGCTTGGATTGAGCGACGTCATCGGCTCCTGAAAGATCATCGCGAGCCGGTTGCCGCGCAGGTCGCGCAGCGTGGAATCGGGGATATCCAGCAGATCGAAGCCGTCGAAGCGGATCGCGCCGGAGACCTCGGCGGAGCCCTTTGACAACAGCCCCATGATGGCGAGCGAGGTCACGCTCTTGCCGCAGCCGGATTCGCCGACCAGCCCAAGCGTCGCGCCGTTGGCGACGCTGAGATCGACGCTGTCGACGGCACGGGTGGTGCGGCCGTCGTCGCCATGGAAGAGGACGCGCAGGCCCTCGATTTCGATCAGTGGGCGTGCCGTCATGCTTTGCCCGCCGTGGCGGCTTCGATGGTTGCGTCGATGATCGCGCGGTCGGTAATCCCGGCCGGGTTTTTTCGCGTCGGCATGAATTGGCGGAAATGCACCCAGCGCTCGCGGCTGACCTGTTCCAGGCGCTCAAGTTCGGCAAGCGGATCGGTATGGTCGTCGACGCGCAGGTCGAGATCGGACCACTCTTCCTCGCCCTGGATCACAAGCGCGGCCGATTGCTTGCCGCGCTTGTCGCCGCCGGCGGCTTCACCGGCCTTCATGGCTACGATCAGCCGTTGGGCAAAGGGCAGGGCGGCGTTGTCGGCAAAGGCTCGTGCTGTGTCTGACAGTACGGCCTCACCGGCCAGCATGTTACCGGCGAGCGAGAAGCCGTCGCCCTGGATGCTTCCGCACCAGTCGATGCACTCGCGCCCCGTATGCGCGGCGATGCGTCCCTTGATGTCCATGACATGCAATTGCCGGCTCTCGCGGCCGGCGTCCGAGGCAATCATCGTATCGATCACCTCACGCGGCAATTTGCCTTCGCGCAGCAGCTTTACGCCGTCGATGCCGTAATACGGATTGACCAGCGCCTGGGTCGCGATGCCGCCGATGCCGGGGGCAATGTGCGGCACTCGTGCGCCGACCGCGAAAAACCTGGTCGCGACGGCGATGCCGATTTGGCCGGTGAGGGGATCGCGGGCGATGATCGACCAGGTCATCTTGTTCTCTTCTCTGACTATCGTCCCGCCGCGTAGCCCTGCATGCCCCGCGGATTGGCAGCAGCCCGGCGGCGGCGGCCGACCTTGGAGGCGGCGGTGAGGCGGCCTTCCGACCAGTCCGGGCCGATCTCAACGACGTGGCCGCGGCTCTGTCAGGGTATCGACGGTCGCTTTCGGCACGCGGTTCTCGACCACGAGCACGCCCGGGCGCGCGGTGCGCGGCCAGAACGAGATCGGGAAATGTTCGGAATGCCACGCCGGCGCGTCGATCGCTTCCTGCAGGTTCATTTTGGCGTGCACATGCCGCAGGAAGAACTGCGTGGTCCATTGATCCTGCTGGTCGCCGCCCGGCGAGCCCCAGGCCATGTAAGGTTCGCCGTCGCGCAGCGCCATGGTGGGCGAGAGCGTAGTGCGCGGACGCTTGCCGGGCGCAAGTGCGGCCGGGTGATCTTCCTCCAGCCAGAACATCTGCGCGCGGCTGCCGAGGCAGAAGCCGAGTTCGGGAATCACCGGCGAGGATTGCAGCCAGCCGCCGGACGGCGTCGCCGAGATCATGTTGCCGGCCTGATCGATGATGTCGAAATGCACGGTATCGCCGCGCACTTCGCCGAAGCGGCCGACGGTCGGCTCGCCCGCGCCCATGGCGCCGACCGCCTCGCGATGGCCTTCGGCGCGGCGCATCTTGACGATGGAGCCGAAGCCCTCGACCGAGCCGGGGAGGAAATCGAGCGAGGCCTTGTCCCTAGAAATCAACTTGCGGCGCTCGTCATTGTAAGCGTCCGACAGCAACGTCTCGATCGGGATGTCGGTGAATTTCGGGTCGCCATAAAACTTCTCGCGATCGGCAAAAGCGAGTTTTGCGCATTCGATCTGCAGATGGATGAATTCGGGGCCGGCGGGATCGAGCCCGTCGAGCTCAAATCCCTTCAACAGCGCGAGCTGCTGCAGCATCACAGGACCCTGGCTCCAGACGCCGGGCTTGCAGACGGTGTAGCGGCCATAGTCGTATGTGAGCGGCGCCTCGACGGTCGGCTGCCAGCGCGCCATGTCGTCGGCGGAGAGCACGCCGCGATGCGGCGAGCCGGAGACGTCCATCACTTCCTGGGTGCGGCAGAACTTGTCGATCGCTTCCGCCACAAAACCGTGCGACCAGGATTTTCGCGCACGCTCGATCTGCGCGACGCGATCGCCGCCCGCACTTTCGGCCTCTGTGAGGATGCGGGCGTAGGTTTCCGAGAGCTGCTTGTTGGTGAACAGCGTGCCGGGCTTCGGCACCTCGTTGTTCGGCAGGTAGACCGCTGCCGATGTCTTCCAGTGATTGCGGAACAGTTTCTCGACGATCTGGATCGTCGCCGCGGCGCGTTCGACCAGCGGATAGCCGTCGCGCGCATAGGCGATCGCGGGCTCCAGCACATCGCGCAGCCGCATCGTGCCGTAATCGCGCAGCAGCAGCATCCAGGATTCGAACGTGCCGGGGACGCAGGCAGCGAGCAGGCCGGTGCCGGGCACCATCTCCAGGCCTTCGCTCTTGTAGTGCGCGATGGTCGCCTTCGCGGGCGCGGGGCCCTGGCCGCAGATCACTTCGGTGCGGCCGCGCTTGGTGTCGTGGACGATGATCGGCACGTCGCCGCCGGGACCGTTCAGATGCGGCTCCACCACCTGCAGCGTGAAGGCGGTGGCGACGCCGGCGTCGAACGCGTTGCCGCCTTTTTCCAGGATGCCCATGCCGACGGCGGTCGCGATCCAGTGCGTCGAGGTCACGACGCCAAAGGTGCCTTCGATTTCCGGGCGGGTGGTGAACGGATCGGGATTGATGTTGCTCATGGGCGTCCGATGCAATGCTGGTATTTCGATGCGCGCGCACTTGACCACAGGCGAGGCTGGATGCCAACCGCTGGGATGCCACGCATTGGACCCATCTCCGTGATCATGCCAAGGCCGCGGTCTCAACCGGATGGTTGACGGCATGGCACGCGACGCCGTCGATGAGTAGCGGCGCTTCCTTCCGGCAAAGATCGAACGCCAGCGGGCAGCGCGGGTTGAAGGCGCAGCCGGGCGGCGGATCGATCGGATTGGGGATTTCGCCCTTGACCGGGATACGCTGGCGGCCGGACATCGCGAGATCCGGAACCGCCCCCAGAAGCATCTTGGTGTAGGGCATACGGGGATTGGCGAACAATTCGCGCCCTTCGGCAATCTCGACGATGCGGCCGAGATACATCACCCCGATCCGGGTCGCCATGTGGCGGACGACGGCGAGGTTATGGCTGATGAAGAGATAGGTCAGGCCGAACTTGTCCTGCAGGTCGCGCATCAGGTTGAGGATCTGCGCCTGCACCGAAACATCCAGCGCCGAGGTCGGCTCGTCGCAGACGATGAATTCGGCTTCGGATGCCAGCGCGCGCGCGATGGCGATGCGCTGGCGCTGGCCGCCGGAAAACTCATGCGGATATTTCAGGCCGTCGTCGGGATGCAGGCCGACGACGCTCAGCAGTTCACCGACGCGCGCGCGAATATCGCGCTCGCCCTGGATCAGGTCGAAGGCGCGGATCGGTTCGGAGACGATGGCGTCGACCCGGAAGCGCGGATTGAGGCTCGCATAGGGATCCTGAAAAATCATCTGGATGCGGCGGCGCAGCCGCTGCCGCGCCTGGGCCTGCTTCGCATTCGTCATCGAGACGCCGTCGATGATCACCTCGCCCGAGCTCGGCGGTAGCAATCCCACCACCATCCGCGCAACCGTGGTCTTGCCTGAACCGGACTCGCCGACGAGTGCGAAGGTTTCGCCCTTTTTGATATCGAAGGTCACGCCGTCGACGGCCTTCAAAAACTCCAGATGGCCGCCTTCCAGCACACGGTTGAGCCACGGTTTTGAGACGTCGAACACGCGGCGCAGGTTTCTGACGTCGACAAAGGAGGCCGTCATGCCGCGGTCTCCGTGACCTTGTCGTAGAGATGGCAGGCCACCGCATGCGAGCCGTGCTTGAGCGGTTCCGGCCGATCGACGCGGCAACGGTCAAACGCAAAGGCGCAGCGCGGATTGAACGAGCAGCCCGGCGGGATCGCCGACAGCCGCGGCATCGAGCCTGGAATCTGCACCAGCCGCTTGTCTTCGCCGGCCAGCGTCGGGATCGCGCCCATCAAGCCCTTGGCATAGGGGTGCAGCGGGTTCTGCACCACGTCCTGCACCGGGCCGATCTCGGCGATCCGTCCCGAATACATCACGGCCACGCGGTCGGAGGTCTCCGCGATCACGCCCATGTCGTGGGTCACCAGCATCACCGCGGTGCCATGATCGCGCCCGAGGCGCTTGATCAGCGAAATGATCTGCGCCTGCACGGAGACGTCGAGCGCGGTGGTCGGCTCGTCGGCGATGATCAGCTCCGGCTCGGCGCAGATCGCAAGCGCAATCACGACCCGCTGGCGCATACCGCCGGAGAATTCGTGCGGATAGGCGTCGATGCGTTTTTCCGGCGCGGGGATTCCGACCTCTGCCAGCAGGTCGATGGCGCGCTTGCGCGCCGCAGTCTCCGACAAATTCATGTGGGTCCGGATCGTCTCGACGATCTGGTCGCCGATCCGGTAGAGCGGATTGAGGCTGGTCAGCGGATCCTGGAAGATCATCCCGATCCGCTTGCCGCGGATGCGGCGGATTTCTTCCGGCGGTAGATGGTCGATCCGCGTGCCCGACAGATAGATCTCGCCGCCGGCGATGCGGCCGGGCGGATCGATCAACCCGATGACGGCTAGTCCCGTGACCGACTTGCCGGCGCCGGACTCGCCGACCACGCCGAGCACCTCGCCCTTGGCGATGTCGAAGGAAACACCGTTGATGGCGCGCAGCGTACTGCGGCGGGTGAGGAATTCCACCTCGAGGTTACGCACGGAGAGAACGGGTACGGTCATCGGAGTTTTGGATTGAGCGCGTCGCGCAGCCAGTCGCCGAGCAGGTTGATGGAGAGGATCAGTCCCGCCAGCGCAATGCCGGGGAAGGCCACGATCCACCATTCGCCAGCGAACAGATAATTGTTGCCGATCCGGATCAGGGTGCCGAGTGAGGGCATGGTGTCGGGCATGCCCGCGCCGAGAAACGACAGCGTCGCCTCGGTGATGATGGCGAGCGCGAGGTTGATGGTCGCGATCACCAGGATCGGCCCCGTCGTGTTGGGCAGCACGTGCCGGAAAATGATTTTTGGCGCGGGAAGGCCGATCAGTTGCGCGGCCGCAACATAGTCCTTGTTCTTCTCGACCATGACCGAGCCGCGCACGGTGCGGGCATACTGCACCCAGAAGCTCAGGCCGATTGCTACCACCAGCACCGCCAGCGTACTCACGGCATCCAGCCGGTTACCGAACACGGATTTGGCGACGCCATTGACGAGCAGCGCGATCAGGATGGCGGGGAAGGTAAGCTGGACGTCGGCGATGCGCATGATCAGGCCGTCGACCGCACCGCCGACATAGCCGGCGATCAGCCCGAGCGTGATGCCGAGCGTGCCGGCAAAGATGACGCCGAGGACGCCGACCACGAGCGAAATCCGCAAGCCGTAGAGAATGGCGGAAAACACGTCGCGGCCCTGTTCGTCGGTGCCAAGCAGGAACGGGCTCTGGCCGTCAGCGGTCCATAGCGGCGCGATCCGCGAGTTCATCAATTGCAGTTGCGCCGGATCGAACGGGTTCTGAACGGCGAGCAGTGAGGCGAAGATCGCCAGCAGGAAAAACAGGACGACGACGGTCGCCGCCACCATCGTCAGCTTGGAGCGGCGGAACGAATAGAAGATGTCGCTGTCGACCGCGCGCTTGACCCAACTGACGCCGGCGCGCGCAGGCGGTGCGCTCGGCTCGGCTATATGGGGGACGACGGCATCGGACATGGATGGTCTCGCTTTATGCCGGACGGCTAAGGGTCGAGCGCAGGCGTGGATCGACGATGGTGTAGAGCAGGTCGACCGCCAGATTGATGGTGACGAAGATCAGCGACACCATCAGCAGGTAGGCTGCCATGATCGGGATATCGACGTTTTGCACGGCCTGCACGAACAACAACCCCATGCCGGGCCACTGGAACACGGTCTCGGTGATGATCGCAAATGCAATAACCGAGCCAAATTGCAATCCCGCCACGGTGATCACGGGCACCAGCGTATTCTTGAGCGCGTGGCCGAAATGGACCGCCCGCGTGGTCAGGCCGCGGGCGCGGGCGAAGCGGATGTAATCGGTGCGGAGCACTTCGAGCATTTCGGCGCGCACCAGCCGCATGATCAGGGTCAGCTGGAACAGGCCGAGCGTGATCGACGGCAGGATCAGCGCCTTGAGGCCGGAGAGGGTCAGCAGGCCCGTGGTCCACCAGCCAAGACGCACGACGTCGCCGCGGCCGAATGACGGCAGCCAGCCCAGTGTCACCGAGAATAGATAGATCAGGAGAATACCGATCAGGAAGGTCGGCAGCGAAATTCCGATCAGCGACACCGCTTGGAATATCTTGGCCAGCGCGGAGTCTCGCCGCAGCGCCGAATAGACCCCCATCAGGATGCCGAACACCATCGCGAAAATGGTGGCGCAGATCGCAAGCTCCAGCGTGGCCGGCATCCGCTCCGCCAGCAGGCTCGATACCGGCTGCCGGAATTGATAGGAGACGCCGAACTTGAACTGGGCCGCATTGCCGAAATAGCGTGCGAACTGCACCACCACGGGATCATCGAGGCCAAGCGACTTGCGAACCGCTTCGCGTTCGGCCGCCGAAGTATCCAGTGAGACGATCTGGTTGACGGGGTCGCCGGCGAACCGGAACATCGAAAACGAGATGATCCCGACGGCGATCATGACGCCGATCGCCTGGATTGCCCGGCGAAGAGTGAAAGCGAGCATGTGATCCGTTCACTTCTCTCTTGGTGTGGCGGGCGTCGCCGTCCGCCGAAAACAAAAGGTCCCGGGAGCGTGAAGCCACCGGGAACCTGGGTCGTCGAGCCTGCCTAGTCCTGTTTGACCATCCAGTAGGGCAGCACCGCGTTGTCGGGGCGCTGCACCACCTTCAGTTTTTTTGACACGCCCCAGGCCAGGGCTTGCTGATGCAGCGGGATGTAGGCGTAGTCCTTGGCCGCGATTTCGAATGCTTCCTTGATCAGCTGGTCGCGCTTGGCCGGATCGGGTTCGACCAGCACCTTGTCCGTGACCTCATCCATCTTCTTGTTGCAGTAGCCGGCGACGTTGGCTTCGCCGCGTGCCGATTTCGGATCGTCGCGGCAGCCCATGATGTCATAGAGCACGTTATGCGAGTCCGACGTACCGGGCGTCCAGCCGAGCAGGTAGAACGATGACTGGTAACCACCGGGCTTGAGGATTTTGGCGAAGTAGAGCGCCTTGGGCTGTGCCAGCAGGGTGATCTTGACGCCGATGCGCGCCAGCATGCCGACCACCGCCTGGCAGATCGCGGCATCGTTGACGTAGCGGTCGTTGGGGCAATCCATCGTGACTTCGAAACCGTCGGGATAGCCGGCTTCCGTCAACAGCTTCTTGGCGCCGTCGGGATCGAATTTTGGCCGCGTAAAGTCCTTCGAAAGCGCGAACAATTGCGGCGCGACCATCAGCGCCGAAGGCGTCGAAAGCCCGCGCATGACGCGGGTCTTGATCAGTTCGATATCGATCGCCTTGAAGAAGGCTTCGCGGACGCGGATATCCTTGAAGGGATTCTTGCCCTTGATGTTCGAGTACAGCAATTCGTCGCGGGCCTGGTCCATGCCGATGAAAATGGTGCGCAGTTCCGCGCCCTTCATGACCTGGCCGTTAGGACTGGAATCGACGCGCGAAATATCCTGGATCGGAACCGGCTCGATGATGTCGACTTCTCCCGACAGCAGGGCGGCGACGCGCGTGGCGTCGGAGCCGATCGGCGTGAAGACGATTTCCTTGAGATTGTGCTCGGGTTTCTGCCACCAGTTCGGATTGGCCTTGAACACGGTCTTCACGCCGGGCTGATGGCTCTCGATGGTGAAGGCGCCTGTGCCATTGGCGTTGAGCGAGGCAAAGCTCGGCGTGGTCGCGGCCGCCGGCGTCGGCGCCGCGGCATTGTTCGCCTCCGCCCACTTCTTGTCCATGATGTACCAGGTATCCCATTGATAATGAAAAATGGGATTGGGCGAGGACAGGATGAAATCGACGGTGTAGTCGTCGACCTTGACGACTTTCACGTCGGCGGCGATGCGGGTCTGCAGGTTCGAACCCTTGGCGCGAACGCGATCCGCCGAGAACAGCACGTCATCGGCGGTGAAGGGGTCGCCGTTCTGGAACTTGACGTTCTTGCGCAGATGGAAGCGCCAACGGGTCGGCTCCGGCGTTTCCCAGCGCTCGGCGAGGCCGGGGACGATCTTCAGATCCTTGTCGCGGGCGATCAGCCCCTCATAGACCTGACCGAGATGCGCATGGGTGGTGGTTTCGTTCAGCGTGTAGGGGTCGAGCGATTTGAGATCGCCCTGGTTGGCATAGCGCAGGGTCTGGGCCGATGCTGGCGCCAAGGCTGTCGCTAACGCGATGATTGAAGCCGTGGCCGCTGCAAGCAAATTCCGACGTACCGACATTTGTTCGATTTCCCCGCGTTGATCAGCCATTTCCGCGACTAGCGGCGGATATTGCCGAGCCATGTTGCCAAAGTCCAGCCGCGCGGCGCAAGCATCATTTCCCCGCACAGGTTGCCGGTTTGCGCGGCGGTGCGGCAACGATTAGCCTGCCCCCTGAACGCAACCATTGGACTTGACCTTAGGGCTTGGGCGCGAGCGCCTGACATTGAACTTTCGGAGTGCTGGATGGCGGAACTGAAGGCCGACGTTCTTGTTTTGGGGGCGGGCATGGTCGGCGTAAGCGCCGCCTTGCACCTGCAGAAACGCGGCAGGAATGTGGTTCTGATCGACCGGCATGAGGTTGCCGGCGAGGAAACCAGTCACGGCAATGGCGGATTGATCGAATGCGCCTCGGTCTTTCCCTACATGTTTCCGCGGGATTTGGGCCAGATCCTGCGCTACGCGTTCCTTCGCGCCCCGCAGGTGCAGTACCACTTCAAGGATTTGCCGGCCTTCCTGCCATGGCTGGTACGCTATTTCCTCGCCTCGTCACCGGAGCGTGCACTGCACAGCGCGATGGCCGAACTGCCGTTGATCCAGCGCAGCCTGATCGAGCACGAGGCGCTGATCGCGGAAGCCAACGTGCCGGAGCTGTTGCGGCGGAGCGGCTGGATCAAGCTGTTTCGCTCCGAGGCGACGCTGGCGGGTGCGGTGGGGGAGCTGGAGCGTGCCAAGCAGTATGGGGTTGCGGGCGAGATCCTGGACACGGCGGCGATCATTGCACGCGAGCCGCATCTGACCGGGGATTTCAGCGGCGCAATCCATTTTCCGGCGCCGGGATTTGTGCCCGATCCTGGCGCGCTGGCCAAAGCCTATGCGGTGCTGTTCGGCCGCAAGGGCGGGCGATACCTTGTCGGTGACGCGCGAACGCTCGAACAATCCGGCGGAAGGTGGCGGGTAGCGACGCTGGAGGGCACCATTACGGCGCGCGACGTCGTGGTGGCGATGGGGCCGTGGTCGGATCAGATCTTTGCGCCGCTCGGCTATTCGATCCCGCTTCAGGTCAAGCGTGGTTACCATTTGCACCTCAAGCCGCGCGGCAATGCGGTCTTGAACCATCCCGTGCTGGACACCGATCTCGGCTATCTGCTGGCGCCGATGAACCGCGGCATCCGCCTGACCACCGGTGCCGAGTTTGCCCACCGCGACGCCCCGCCGACGCCGGTCCAGGTCGAGCGGGCCCTGCCGCGGGCGCACCGGCTGTTTCCGTTGGGTGAACCGGTAGACGCCGCGCCCTGGAAGGGCGCGCGGCCCTGTCTGCCCGACATGTTGCCGGTGATCGGCAAGGCCCCCCGTCATGGCGGGCTATGGTTCGATTTCGGCCACCAGCACCACGGTCTGACGCTTGGACCCGCGACCGGCCGCCTGCTGGCCGAAATGATGACCGGCGAGACCCCGTTTGCCGATCACAGGCCCTTCGCCGTTGAACGCTTTGATTGACCATGTTCGAAATAGATGAGCGGGGTTAAGGTCTTGTCCTTGCGTGACTGGCGCCATCGTGGCGATACTGCCAAAAGTCAGCAAAAGGAGCGGTCATGAAAGTTAACGTCGAAGTGGATTGCACGCCGCTGGAGGCCAGGCAGTTTTTCGGCCTTCCGGACGTGCAGCCGATGCAGACGGCGGTGATGGACAAGATGCAGCAGCAGATGATGGCCAACATCGAAAAGGTTTCTCCGGAGTCGCTGATCCAGAGCTGGTTCACGTTCGATCCCAAGATCGCCGAGCGGTTCCAGGACATGTTCGTAACCATGGCCGGCCTCGGCGGCATGGGTCAGAAAGGCAAGAAGTAAGTGGCCGTCGCGGAGGACGGGACGGCGGAAGCGCAAAGGCTTCGGCCGCCAAGCCTGTTCCTGATGCTGGCCGAGGCGAGGGGCTTGTTCGAATTGAATTCGAGCCTCTTGCTGTCGCCGCTGTTGTTGCGTGCGCCGAGGGGCGACGGACATCCGGTGCTGGCGCTGCCGGGCTTTCTTGCCAGCGATCTGTCGATGGCGCCGATGCGGCGCTACCTGAAAGAACTCGGCTACGACACCCATGCGTGGAACATGGGCCGCAATCTCGGCGGCGTCGCTTCCAAGCGCAGCGCGTTGCGCGACCTCGTGCAGGGCATTCACGACCAGACCGGCCACAAGGTCAGCCTGGTCGGCTGGAGTCTCGGCGGCGTCTATGCGCGCGATCTCGCTTTGCAGATGCCGGACATGGTGCGCGCCGTGATCACGCTTGGCAGTCCGTTTGCCAATGACATCAGGGCGACCAACGCCACGCGGCTCTACGAGGCGCTGTCGGGGGAGTCGGTCGACGACAATCCGGAGATAACAAAGGCGATCGCCGGTGACCTGCCGGTGCCGGCGACCTCGATCTATTCCCGTACCGACGGCATCGTGAACTGGCACACCAGCCTGCTGCGGCCTTCTGAGACCGCCGAAAACATCGAGGTGTATTTCGCCAGCCATATCGGGCTCGGCGTCAATCCCGCAGCATTGTGGGCGGTGGCCGACCGCCTGGCGCAGCCCGAGGGGGAATTCAGGCAATTTGACCGATCGGGGCCGTTTGCCATTGCCTACGGCGCCCCTGAAAATGCACAATCCTGACCAAAGCCCTGAGGTAAGAGGATGATTTCGAATGAGCCCGCCTTCCAATTGATGCAGGATGGCTAGCGGTTTTCGGAATATGCTCCAATAATAAAAATCGTTCTGGACGCCAGAAGCGCCACCAAGGCGCCGCGTTTTCTACTGCGGGAGGAAAGTATGGCGGACGCCAAGAAACTGTCTTCGATGGACGCGTCGTTTCTGTATCTGGAAACGCCGGAGATGCCGATGCATGTCGGCAGCATGGCGATCTTCCGCCTGCCGGAGAACTACAACGGCAACTTCTTCGAGGACTTCAAGGCGATGATCGCCTCGCGGCTGCACATCGCGCCGATCCTCAAAGCGCGTCTGGAAAAGGCCCCGCTCGACATCGATCATCCCTCCTGGGTCGAGGACGACCAGTTCGACATCGACCGTCACATTTTCCGCGGCAGCCTGCCGGCGCCGTATGACCGCGCCACGCTGGAGCGCATCGTCGGCTGGATGCATGCCAAGCTGCTCAACCGCGCCCGGCCGCTGTGGGAGTTCTATGTCTTCGAGGGCATGAAGGACAACGAGATCGGGCTTTATTCCAAGATGCATCACGCCTGCATCGATGGCGGCGCTGGTGCTGCGCTGACCAACATGATCTATGATGTCACCCCGGTGCCGCGCGTGGTCGAGCAACCTATACCGCAGGCCAAGGGTGCCAACGAGCCGCGCGATATCGCCGCCAACCTGATCGATTCCTACCAGCAGCTCTGGCGCCAGCCCTTTGACGGCTCGTCGACGCCGAAGACCATCGATCTGCCGCGTTCGGGAAAAAGCGATCTTGGATCGATCCTGTTCGACAACGCCATGTTCCAGATCGAGAGCGCGGTGAAATTCGCCGGTAGCATTCCGGCGATGCTCAAGAGCGTCAACGACGTGGTCGGCAAAATCTCCGATCCGAAGTCGCGCGACAGCATCGCCAGCATGGTTTCGCCGCCGACGATTTTGAACAAGGCGATTTCGTCGGAGCGCAGCTTCGCCGGCACCTCGATCTCGCTGTCGCGGGCCAAGGCGGTCGCCAAGGCATCCGGCGGCAAGCTCAACGACGTTGTGCTGGCGCTGTCCTCGGGCGTGGTCCGGCGCTATCTCTTGGAACGCGGCGCCCTGCCGGCCAAGTCGATGACGGCGGCGGTGCCGATCTCGCTGCGCGAGGAGGGCAACACCGAGGCCAACAACCAGGTGTTCGGCATGATCTGCTCGATCGCAACCAATATCGAGGATCCGAAGGCGCGGCTGGAAGCGATCATCGCGCAATCCACCAAGTCCAAGGAGATGTCGCATCCGCTGCGGGCCTTCATGCCGCAGGTCTCCAACATCTCGATGCTGGGCGCGCCGATCCTGGTGCAGATCCTGGCGCTGCTCTACAGCCGCTCGGACCTGTCGAACGTGTTGCCGCCATCGGCGAACATCACGGTGTCCAACGTGCCGGGGCCGCGGCAGACGCTCTACGCGGCAGGCGCGGAATTGCTGCACATCTTCCCGGTGTCGATCTCGACCCACGGGATCGCGCTCAACATCACCGTGCAGAGCTACCGCGACCAGCTCGATTTCGGCTTCATCGCCGGCGCCAACATCATTCCGCATGTCCAGGTTATGTGCGACATGTTGCCGGTCGAATTTCAAGCGCTGGAGGCGGCGTTCGCACCGCCGCCGAGCATGACCAGCGCCGCTGAATAGGGTTTTGACGATGATTGAAATGCCGCCGCTGCAGTTCGCCCAGGTGAACAATATTCGCATGGGCTATTACGAGGCTGGCCCGAAGTCCGACAAGCCCCCGCTCATTCTTTGTCACGGCTGGCCGGAACTCGCGTTTTCCTGGCGTCACCAGATCAAGGCCTTGAGCGAGGCCGGTATCCGCGTGATTGCGCCGGATCAGCGCGGCTATGGCGCGACCGACCGGCCCGAGCCGGTCGAGGCCTACGACATGGAGCATCTGACCGGCGACCTCGTCGGTCTGCTCGACCATCTCAAGATCGACAAGGCGATCTTCGTCGGCCACGACTGGGGCGGTTTCATCGTCTGGCAGATGCCGCTGCGTCACCTCGATCGCGTCGCCGGCGTCGTCGGCGTCAACACGCCGCATTACGACCGCCTGCCGGCCGACCCGATCGAGCTGTTCCGCAAGCGGTTCGGCGACAGCATGTATATCGTGCAGTTTCAGGATCCCGCCCGCGAGCCTGACAAGATCTTCGGCAGCCGAGTCGAGCAGACGTTCGACGCCTTCATGCGCAAGCCGCTGCCTCGCAAGGACGCCTCGGATGCGCCGTCTGTCGCGGGTGTCGGCGCGTCGGCCAAGACCAATCTGGCCTTTCCGCAGATGATCGCCGCCTACGACGCCAAATTCGATCCGCGTACGCCGATCCTGTCGCCGGATGAAAAGAAGGTGTTCGTCGATGCTTTCACGAAAACCGGCTTTACCGGCGGCATCAACTGGTACCGCAACTTTTCGCGCAACTGGCAGCGCTCGGAAGGCCTCGACCATACGGTGCGCGTGCCGTCGCTGATGATCATGGCCGAGAACGACGCGGTGCTGCCGCCATCGGCCGCCGACGGCATGGAGAAGATCATCCCCGATCTGGAAAAATATCTCGTGCGCGACAGCGGCCATTGGACGCAGCAGGAAAAGCCGGACGAGGTCAGCGCCAAGCTGATCGAATGGCGTAGAAAAAGATTTGGGTGAGGCGACGTCTCGCTGCGTCATTGCGAGCGAAGCGATTTGCGCCGCCGTCATTCCGGGATGGTCCGAAGGACCAGACCCGGAATCTCGAGATTCCGGGTTCGATGCTTCGCATCGCCCCGGAATGACAGCGTCAGGAAGTTGGGCAAGGGAGACATTTCGCAATGGCGTCCATCAACAAACTAGACCCGATCCCGCATCCGCCGAAAAAGCCTGTCGTCGGCAACATGCTGTCGCTGGATCCGAACGCGCCGGTGCAGCATCTGGTGCGGCTGACCAAGGAACTGGGGCCGATCTTCTGGCTCGACATGATGGGCGCGCCGCTCGTCATCGTTTCCGGCCATGATCTGATCGACGAACTCTCCGACGAAAAGCGCTTCGACAAGGCGGTGCGCGGTTCGCTGCGCCGTGTCCGCGCCGTCGGCGGCGACGGGCTGTTCACCGCCGACACCAATGAGCCGAACTGGAGCAAGGCGCACAACATCCTGCTGCAGCCGTTCGGCAACCGCGCGATGACGTCCTACCATCCGAGCATGGTCGATATCGCCGAGCAGCTCGTGAAGAAGTGGGAGCGGCTCAACGGCGACGAGGAGATCGACGTCGTCCACGACATGACCGCGCTGACGCTCGACACCATCGGGCTGTGCGGCTTCGACTACCGCTTCAATTCGTTCTATCGCCGCGACTACCACCCGTTCGTGGAATCGCTGGTGCGCTCGCTCGAGACCATCATGATGACGCGCGGCATCCCGCTGGAAGGCCTGTGGCTGCAGAAGCGCCGCCGCGACCTCGCGCAGGACGTCGCCTTCATGAACAAGATGGTCGACGAGATCATCGCCGAGCGCCGCGGCAATGCGGAAGCCGCCGAGGCCAAGAAGGACATGCTCGGCGCCATGATGACCGGCGTCGACCGCGCCACCGGCGAACAGCTCGACGACGTCAACATCCGCTACCAGATCAACACATTCCTGATCGCGGGCCACGAGACCACCAGCGGGCTGTTGTCGTGCACGATCTATGCGCTGCTAAAGCATCCCGAAGTGCTGAAGAAGGCCTATGAGGAAGTCGACCGCGTGCTCGGACCCGACATCAATGCAAGGCCGACCTATCAGCAGGTCACGCAGCTCACCTACATCACGCAGATTTTGAAGGAGGCGCTGCGGCTGTGGCCGCCGGCGCCGGCCTATGGCATCGCGCCGCTCAAGGACGAGACCATCGGCGGCAAATACAAGCTGAAGAAGAATACCTTCGTTACGGTCCTGGTGATGGCGCTGCATCGCGATCCCAGTGTCTGGGGGCCGAACCCGGATGCCTTCGATCCCGAAAATTTCAGCCGTGAGGCCGAGGCCAAGCGGCCGATCAACGCCTGGAAACCGTTCGGCAACGGCCAGCGCGCCTGCATCGGCCGCGGTTTTGCGATGCACGAGGCGGCGCTCGCGATCGGCATGATCCTGCAGCGCTTCAAGCTGATCGATACCCACCGCTACCAGATGCACCTGAAGGAAACGCTGACGATCAAGCCCGACGGCTTCAAGATCAAGGTGCGGCCGCGCGCCGACAAGGATCGCGGCGCCTTCGCCGGCCGTGCAGCCGTGGCGGCAGCCGCCTCGAACGCGGCCGCGCCGCAGGCGCGGACCCGTCCGGGGCATAACACGCCGCTATTGGTGCTCTACGGTTCTAATCTCGGTACCGCCGAAGAGCTGGCGACGCGGGTGGCTGATCTGGCCGAGGTCAACGGCTTTGCGACCAAACTCGGTGCGCTCGACGATTACGTCGGCAAGCTGCCGGAGCAGGGTGGGGTGCTGATCTTCTGCGCCTCCTACAATGGTGCTGCACCTGACAACGCGACGCAATTCGTCAAATGGCTGGGCGGCGACATCCCGAAGGATGCGTTCGCCAAGGTGCGCTACGCCGTGTTCGGTTGCGGCAACAGCGACTGGGCTGCGACCTACCAGTCCGTGCCGCGCATCATAGACGAGCAATTGGCCGCGCACGGCGCGCGCAGCGTCTACGGCCGCGGCGAAGGCGATGCCCGCAGCGATCTCGACGGCCAGTTCGAAAAGTGGTTCGCGGCGCTCGGGCCGGCGGCGGCAAAGGAGTTCGGTCTCGCCTCGAATATCACGCGCAGCGCCGACGATGCGCCGCTGTATTCGATCGAGCCGGTGGCGCCCTCGGCGGTCAACGTGCTCGTTGCGCAGGGTGGCGTTGCACCGATGAAAGTGTCGGTCAATTCCGAACTGCAGAACAAGACCGGCGCCAATGGCTCCGACCGCTCGACCCGGCATATCGAGGTGCAACTGCCGCCCGGCATCGCCTATCGCGTCGGCGACCATCTCAGCGTCGTACCGCGCAACGATCCGGCGCTGGTCGATTCCGTCGCGCGCCGCTTCGGCTTCCTGCCGGCCGACCAGATCCGGCTGCAGGTCGCCGAAGGCCGCCGCGCGCAATTGCCGGTGGGCGATGCCGTATCGGTCGGAAGGCTGCTGACCGAGTTCGTCGAGCTGCAGCAGGTCGCGACCCGCAAGCAGATCCAGATCATGTCGGAGCACACGCGCTGTCCCGTCACCAAGCCGAAACTGCTGGCCTATGTCGGTGACGATGTCGCCGCCACGGAGCGTTATCGTTCGGACGTCCTCGCCAGGCGCAAATCGGTGTTCGATCTGCTGGAGGAATATCCGGCCTGCGAACTGCCGTTCCACGCCTATCTCGAAATGCTGTCGCTGCTGGCGCCACGCTATTATTCGATCTCGTCGTCGCCCTCGATCGACCCGGCCCGCTGCAGCATCACGGTCGGCGTCGTCGAAGCGCCCGCCAGTTCGGGACGCGGTGTCTACAAGGGCGTGTGCTCGAACTATCTCTCCGGCCGCCGCGTCGGCGATAACATTCATGCCACGGTGCGCGAGACCAAGGCCGGCTTCCGATTGCCGGACGATCCTGCCGTGCCCGTGATCATGATCGGCCCTGGCACGGGGCTGGCACCGTTCCGCGGTTTCCTGCAGGAGCGTGCGCACCGCAAGGCGCAGGGCGCCAAGCTCGGCCCGGCGATGCTGTTCTTCGGCTGCCGTCATCCCGAACAGGATTTCCTTTACGCCGATGAACTGAAAGCCTTCGCTGCCGACGGCATCGCCGAACTGCACACCGCGTTCTCGCGCGCCGACGGGCCGAAGACCTATGTGCAGCATCAGGTGGCGGCGCAGAAGGAGCGTCGTCTGGAGCCTGATCGAGCAGGGCGCGATCATCTATGTCTGCGGCGACGGCGGCAAGATGGAACCGGACGTCAAGGCCGCGCTGGTCGCGATCTACCGCGAAAAGTCCGGCGCGGATGCCGAGGCTGGCCTGCGCTGGATCGACGATCTCGGCACGAAGAACCGCTATGTGCTAGATGTGTGGGCGAGCGGGTAGGCTGGCTCCGCTGTCGTCCTCCGCGAAAGCGGGGGACCCAGTACGCCGCGGCTTCTCGTCTCAATCACTGGCGTCTCTGGAATACTGGATCGTCTGGTCAAGCCGGACGATGACGGCGTTTGATGCTAAAGCTGGGACATGATTCCCTGGGAAAAACTCGACACCGCCCGCATCCCCGGCACCGAGGATGAACTCCGCCTGATGCGCCGCGGCAAAGAGTTCTCCATCATGCTCGGCACCAACGAACTGATGAACAGCCGGCTCTCGGGCTCGGAGGCCGCGCTCGCGACGCTCGCGGCGAAGAAGATCGAGAAGGTCGCAAAGCCTCATATGCTCGTCGGCGGCCTCGGCATGGGCTTTACGCTGCGTGCGGCGCTCGGTGCGCTCGGCAACAAGGCGCAAATCGTGGTGGTCGAACTCGTCCCGGCCGTCGTCTCCTGGGCGCGGGGTCCGATGGCGGAGATCTTTGGCGACAGCCTCGGCGACCGACGCGTCAGCATCCGGGAAGCCGATGTGACCGAAATCATCCGCACCCACCGTTCGAAATTCGATGCCATTCTGCTCGACGTCGACAACGGTCCGGAAGGCCTGACCCGCAAGGCCAATGATGCGCTCTACAGTTCAGCCGGGTTGAGCGCGGCACACGTGGCGCTGCGGCCGGGCGGCGTTTTGGCCGTCTGGTCGTCCGGTCCCAATCCGGCGTTCGCAAAGCGGCTGCGTGATGCAGGCTTCGACGTCAACGAAGTCAACATCCGCGCCACCGGCAGAGGCGGCGGCGCGCGTCATGTGATCTGGATGGCGACGAAGGGTTAAGCCGCCTTGGCTGCCGCGCGATGGGCGTGCTCGTCGATCGCGCCGATGATCTGCGGCCACATCGGGATCGGCAGCGCGTGACCCATGCCTTCGATCATCAGGAGCTTTGCGCCGGGGATCGAGGCCGCGGTGTCCTTGCCGCCCTCGGGGCGCACCAGCGGATCGACGGTGCCGTGAATGACCAGCGTCGGGATCTTCAGGTGATGCAGCCGCTCCTTGCGGCTGCCGGAGGCCAGCACCGCCCGCAACTGACGGCCGACGCCGGCTGGATTGAGGCCGCGCTCGAAGGTACGGGCGGCGCGTGAGGGGTCGAGCGCCTCATCTTCCGGGAACGAGCCAACGCGCAGCACTTTCCAGGTTCTGGCGAACCGCGCGAAATACTCTTCCTTCGTGGTGGGCGGCGGCGCCATCAGCATGGCGGCGGCCTCGCGGGTCGGCGGCGGAACTTTCGGGTTGCCCGTGGTCGACATGATCGAGGTCAGCGAACGCACCCGCTGCGGGAACGAGAGCGCGACTTCCTGGGCGATCATGCCGCCCATCGATGCGCCGACCAGATGCGCCGACTTGATGCCGAGCACGTCCATCAGGCCGACGGTGTCCTTGGCCATGTCGATCAGCCTGTAGGTCGCCGCGACCGGGATCTTGAGGAACCGCAATTTTATCAGTTCGAACGGTGTCAGCCTCTTGCCGCCGGAAAGGTGCGATGATTTGCCGATGTCACGGTTGTCGAAGCGGACGACGCGGAAGCCGCGTGCGGCGAGCTGGCGGCAGAAATCGTCATCCCAATGGATCATCTGGGCGCCGAGGCCCATGATCAAGAGCAGCGGTTCCGCGGCCGGATCGCCGAAAATCTCGTAGCAGATGTCGATGCCGTTGGCGCGAGCGATCTGTGGCGGCTGATGGGCGAGCATCGCGGGTGTCTTCCCTCAAGTGATACCGTGTCGGGTAATTATGGCATGGTTTCCCGCACCGCAGAAGGCGTCGCCGTGGTTGACCGGTCCACCGCAACGGTGTGGTATGGGCTCAACAGGCGAAGCGTGGCAAGCGCTCGTAATCGTGAGGGAGAGCGCGCAATGGCCGACAAGGGCAACGATCCCGCCGAGGTCTGGCGGACGATGATCGGGGAGATGGAGAAGGGGTTCAACTCCTTCGCCAACCAGGCGATGACATCGCCGGAATTCTCAAAAGTGATGAACCAGGTCGGCGGCGCCTCGGCCGGCGCGCAGAAGCAGCTCGGCGAGCTGATGGAGAAATATCTGCTCGCGATGAACCTGCCGAGCCGGGCGCAGATGGTCGGCATGGCAGAACGCATCCAGGCGATCGAAGGCCAGCTCAACGAGATCAAGGCGCTGCTGCATCAGGTGCATCATAACTCGCTGGCGCAGGACAGTGGTCTCGTTGCGCCGCGGCCGCCGCGCACCAAGCGTCCGCCATCGGAGGGAGGACAAAAATGAACGCTCCCGCCGCAGGTCTCGATCTCGCCTCCATCTCCGAGCGGGTCCAGTCCGAAGTCCAGCGCGCGATCCAGCGCAGCATCAAGGGCGTCGAATATATCGCCTCATCCGGCCCGTCGCTTGGCTCGACGCCGAAAGACATCCTGGCCGTCCGCGGCACCATGAACCTCTACCACTACCGGCCGATGGTCGGATGAAATCTACCGCGTACCGATCCTGATCGTGATGGCGACCACCAACCGGGGCTACATTCTCGATCTGGTGCCCGGCCAGAGCTTTATCGAGTTTCTGCTGAAGCGTGGCTACGACGTCTACATGCTGGACTGGACCGCGCCGAAGCCGGAAGAAAAAAGCCTGCGCATGGAGGACTACGTCCTCGACTTCATCCCGGATTGCATTCGCCGTGTGCAGCAGGATTCCGGCGAGCGCGAGGTCAGCGTGATCGGCTATTGCTTCGGCGGCGTGCTGTCGCTGCTGTACGGCTCGATCTTCAACGACGGGCCGATGAAGAACCTGATCTGCTTCACCACGCCGATCGATTTCCGCGAGATGAAGCTGTTTTCGAATTTCTCGGACCGGCGCTATTTCGACGTCGATCGCCTCGTCGACAGCGTCGGCAACGTGCCGCCCGAAATGATCCTGTCGTCGTTCGAGATGCTGCGGCCGGCCTCGCGCGCCGCCAGCCAGGTGCAATTGTGGGAGAACATCTGGAACGACGAATACGTCAAGGCCTACCGCATGATGGATCGCTGGGGCACCGACACCTTGCCGCTGGCCGGCGAGTATTTTCGCGCCATTACCAAGGACCTGATGTGGGACAACAAGCTGTTCAACGACACCATGTCGGTCGGCGGGCGCGCGGCTGATATCGCCGACATCAAGGTGCCGATCCTGCATGCGGTCGCCGAGCACGATCACATCGTGCCCTATGACGCGGCAAAACACCTGATCACCAAGGTCGGCTCGACCGACAAGGAAGAGGTGATGCTGAAGGGCGGTCATGTCAGCCTTGTCGCCGGCGCCAACGCGGTCAAGCGGCTGTGGCCGAAACTGGATTCCTGGTTGGGTAAGAGATCAACATGAGCGAAACACGTTCCTATCCGCGCCACGTCAAGACCGATGCCGGCGATATCGAATTCCGCCTGATGGCGCGCGCCGACGAGCCGGCCGTGCTGGCGTTCGCGCAAAAACTTCCGACGCATGATTTGCTGTTCCTGCCGCGCAACATCAGCCAGCCAAAGGTGCTGTCGGCCTGGGTCAACGAGATCGAGCGCGGCGCCATCACCAGCTTGCTGGCGGTGAAAGGCGGGACGGTGGTCGGCTGCGGCACACTGGTGTGCGACCCGCATTCCTGGTCGCCCCATGTCGGCGGGATCCGGATGGTGGTGTCGCTGGATGTCCGCGGACAGGGCGTCGGCCGGGCGCTGTCGCAGGAGACGTTTGCGCTGGCGCTTGGCTCCGGGCTGGAGAAGCTGTCGGTGCAGATGACGGTCGACCAGCAGGCGGCGATTGCCCTGTTCGAGAGCCTCGGCTTCAAGGCCGAGGCGCTGCTGCGGGACCACGTCCGCGACGTCGACGGCAAGAAGCACGACATCGTCGTACTCGGGCACAACGTGGCGCAGGTGCGGGCCCAGATGGAAGCCTACGGGCTGCCGGGGGCGGTCCAGCACTGACCGGTCGGACACCGCCCGGACAAAAACTCGCAAAACAACCCCATGCAAAGTAGCCGGGGCGGGTTCCGGCATTAGACTAAAGTGGAGCTTTTGCCGGTTTGGCGGGCAAATCGCCTATCTATCACTCTCTTCACGTATTCGTGATATCGCGCTGCAACATTGATGTTGCGTCGCACCATTAACTATGGCACAACGATCTCGCCCCGGGCCAAACCGGACGGGGTGAGCCCATAGCTCAAACCTGAGGATGGAGAAACCCCAATGACCACCGAAACCAATTCCGTGCTGAACACCGTCAAGGAAGCCTTCGCGCCCGTCACCGAGGCGTTCACCAAGCTCCAGAACCTGGAAGTTCCGGAAGCTGCCCGTGACTTCGTGAAGAAGCAGGCCGAGACCGCCAAGGTTCGCGCCGCCGACATGCATGCCGGCTCCGAGAAGGTCACCGCTGCCATCGAGACCGCCGTTGCCGGTTCGGTCACCGAGGCCGCCAAGATCAGCCGCAACATCCAGCAGGCGCTCTACCAGGACGCGGAAGCGTTCTTCGCCGGCATCGACAAGCTCGCTTCGGCCAAGTCGCTGAGCGAAGCCGCCCAGATCCAGTCGGAAATGGTCCGTGCGCGTGGCGAAGTGTTCGTCTCGCGGGCGAAGGCCACCTCCGAATATCTCGGCAAGCTTGTCTCCGAGGGTGCCAAGACCGCGCAGGACAATTTCTCGAAGGTCTATTCCAAGACCGCCTGATCGCGATCCGCCTGACAACTGCTCTTTTGAAGGCCCGCTTTGGCGGGCCTTCTTTTTGTCTGATGCCTTCATAAATCAACGTTGCATCCTCCGTCATTGCGAGGAGCGAAGCGACGAAGCAATCCATCTCTCCGTTCGCGGTGAGATGGATTGCTTCGCTGCGCTCGCAATGACGGAGTACGCTGACACAGGCGCGAATCTTCTTCGAAAGCCGCCATGACCCTTCCGGCCACTTTCGTCATCGACCCCCCCGGCGACGCCGCGCGCGCCGCCGAGTTGCGGCGCGTGAAGCTGCTGGCGACTTCGGTGCTGGCGGCGACATTTGTGATTTTCCTCGCTGCAAGAGCGCTGCTGCCATTGCACCCGGCGTTCGGCTTCATCGCAGCCTTTGCCGAGGCCGCCACCATCGGCGGCCTTGCCGACTGGTACGCCGTGGTGGCGCTGTTCAAAAGGCCGCTGGGGCTGCCGATCCCGCACACGGCCATCATCCAGAGCAACCAGCAGCGCATCGCCGACAAGCTCGGCGAATTCATCGAGATGCATTTCCTCGAGTCCGCGCCCGTCGACGCAAAGCTGCGGCAGATCGATTTCGGCTCGTTCATCGCCGACTGGCTGCGCGACCGCAAGCGCAGCGAGGATCTCGCACGCTTTGCGCTGCGGCTGTTGCCGGAGGCGGTCGCTGCGACGGAGAATTCCGGGCTGATGACGTTCGTCAGCCGCCGCATCACCGCGCAACTGATGGCGATCGATCTGGCGCCGCTCGCCGCCGGCACCCTGCGCGCGTTCGTCAAGGAAGGACGCCATCAAGGCCTGCTCGACGATCTCCTGCGCGGGGTGCACGAGACGATGACGCAGGCCGAGACCATGGCGATGATCCGCGACAAGATCCGCGCCGAGTTGCCGACGCTGCTAAAACTGTATCGCGCCGACAAGTTTCTGGTGAACAAGATCGTGGCCTCGGCAAGTGCGTTCTTCGAGGAAGTCCGCAAGGATCCAGCGCATCCGTTTCGCGGCGAGTTCGACCGCATGGTGCTGACCTTCGTCGATCGTCTCGGCACCGATCCGGCCTATGCCGAGCGCATCCAGGGCCTCAAGCGCGATCTGCTGGCGCGGCCCGAACTGACGGACCTCGCGCGCCATATCTGGGACAATCTGCGCACCTTCTTCGAGCGGAGCGCGTCGGGCGAGACGCAGGTGCTGGAGCAATATCTGGTGCGCATGTTCGTGACGGCAGGCGAGGCGCTGGCCGGAGACGCAGAGCTGCGCACCGAAATCAATCAGGGTCTCGTGGCGGTGCTCCGAACGGTGGTCGCCGAACAGAAGAGCGGCGTCTCGACCTTCATCTCCGACCAGGTGAAATCCTGGGACATGGGGCAGTTGATCTCGCTGATCGAAATCAACATCGGCCGCGACCTGCAATACATCCGTTTCAACGGCTCGCTGATCGGTGGGCTTGCGGGGCTGGCGCTCTACACCCTCGAATACCTGCTGCGGCTGTTGTGACTAATTAATCACGTCAATGGTTTTAGTTGTGCCAGCCGTGTTTGGCCCTGCTTGCAAGACCAAAACCGGTTCCTTAGCTTTTTACGTAACAATGTTGCGTTGCGGAACGATTCTGCTGCGCCTGCGTCTACACTGAACCAGTGGCCGGCTGCCGCGACGTAAAGGGGCCGACCCGAGAGGAGACATACATAATGTCCGTTGCTGCACAGACGCTTTCGCCGCCGTCCAGAACCCTGATGTTTCTGGAGGGGCGCGCCATTTCCGAGCTGGGGGCGTTTCTCGGTGCGTTGCCGCTGCTGAGCCTTGCTCCCCGGGGCGATGGTCATCCCGTATTGGTACTGCCCGGGCTTGTGGCGTCCGACACTTCCACGCGTCCGCTGCGCAGCTTCCTGAAGAGCCGCGGCTACGCCGTTTCGGGCTGGCGCCAGGGCCGCAATCTCGGACTGCGCCATGGCGTGCAGGACGCGATGGTCGATCTGGTGCAGGAGCTGAACGACACGCATGGCGCTAAGGTCTCGCTGGTCGGCTGGAGCCTCGGCGGGCTCTACGCGCGCCAGCTCGCCAAGGTGATGCCGGATCGCGTGCGCTCCGTGATCACGCTTGGTAGCCCGTTTGCGTCGGGCCCGAAGGCCACCAACGCCTGGCGTGTTTACGAAATGGCGAGCGGCCGTAGCGCTGAGGAAGAAGACCATCGTTTCGGCGGCGCGCTGGCTGGGACGCCGCCGGTGCCGACCACGGCGATCTTCAGCCGCACCGACGGCATCTGCGCCTGGCAGGGCTGCATGGAGCAAACCAGCGCGACCTCCGAGAGCATCGAGGTCGAGAGCAGCCATTGCGGCATGGGTCATCATCCGGCCGCGGTCTATGCGGTCGCGGATCGGTTGGCACAGGCTGAAGGCGAATGGGCACCGTTCGATCGAAGCGGCTGGCGTGCGTTGGTGTATCCGAACCCGCATCGGTAAAAGAGGCGATACGCGCTAGTCTGGCCAGCACTTTGAGAGACTCCCTGCCTCGAAAGCGCCGATGGAAACGCTGCCAACCGTTGTGGTTGTGGTGCGGCGCTACTTCGCTTTTGTGCGGGAATGCAGTATGCCCCCGGCATGGCATACGAATTCGATATTGAGGTCGATCCCGACCCGCCGTTCACCGACAATTTGGGCTTGGAGATCGTAGAGTTCGCACTGGGTTACGATGTGGATGCCGATCTCGTTGTTGTGATGTCGGTGGTGCTCGTACCCGTAGACGACCCCGAAGCGCATGATTTGAGATTCGGCATTCGGGAAAACAGCCTGTCCAAGGAGTGGAAAGTGGGCGGTTTGGACTACACCAAGGAATGCGTCGAAAAATACATTCCCAAGGAATGGCGCGCTTTCGTCCTCATGCAGGTTCAGCGAGCCGTACGGACGCTGGTCGATAAGGTTAAGCCAGACCACATAACCATGGAAACATATTACGCCGGTCTGGAACAAAAGGCCCTGCAAAAATACGCCCTTATCTGCACTACCGTCTTCGGATGCGGGTATCTCCTCGGAGATCAGTTTCGGGACGAGGAGACACAAAAGGACTACTGGTTGTTTACGAAGCGGGTTTAAGATCACCGGAAACGTGCTATATTTATAGCAGCAGGAGTTGATGCTATGACGCGTGACCAGATCAAGAAGGTCAGCAAAGAAGGTGCTCGCAAGGCGGCCGACCCAAAGTCAGGCAAGCCGGTGAGCGCCAAGCATATACAGCGCTTGGCTGAGCTGAAGCTGAAGCGTGCAAAACCCAAATCTGCCCCGGTCGATTATCAGGACCGGAAGAGGGCCTGAAGCCGCCTGTTTGGCGGGACGATGGAGGCTGCCTGCGCGCAGCCTTTTTTGTGGCGGGTGAGGGGCTCTCCGCGAACCCCTCTCTATCGAATTTGCTGAGGCAGCCCCTCATCCCGACCTTCTCCCCGTGAAGAACGGGGAGAAGGAGAAGCGGCCGCCATTGTCGCAACTCCGCAAAACGCGCTATGCCCTGAAGCATGCCGCCGCCGCTTGCCCGCATTGTCCAGCAATTGAAGCGCGAACCGTCGCGTACCGGTTCGATCGTCATCACCGTATTCGGCGACGCCATCGTGCCGCGCGGCGGCTCGGTCTGGCTCGGCACGCTGCTGGAATTCTTCGAGCAACTCGACATCGACGCCAGCGTGGTGCGCACCGCGATGTCGCGGCTGACCGCCGACGGCTGGTTCGAACGCAATAGAATTGGTCGCAACAGCTTCTATCGCCTGGTGCAAAGCGGGCGGCAAACGTTTGATATCGCAACGAAACATATCTACGGCCCGCCGGCCACCGACTGGACCGGAAGGTTCGAGCTGCTGCTGATCGGCAATGGCGGTGATCGCGACGCCGCGCGTGAGGCGCTGAAGAACGCGGGCTTCGGCAGTCCGCTGCCGGGGGTGTGGGTGGCGCCGTCGGGGGTGCCGGTGCCGGAGGAAGCCGCCGGCGCCATTCGTCTCGAAGTCTCGGCCGAGGACGACAGTGGGCGGCGCCTGCTCAGCGAAAGCTGGCCGCTCGACCGCACCGCCGACGCCTATCAGAAGTTCATGAAAACCTTCGAGCCGCTGCATCGCTGGATCATCAGCGGCGGGCGGCTGACGGAGGCGGAAGCGTTCACCGCGCGCGTGCTCCTGATCCACCATTACCGCCGCGTCGTGCTGCGCGATCCCTTGCTGCCGACCGCACTGTTGCCTTCGGACTGGCCGGGCAGGGAAGCCCGCTCGCTGTGCGGCGGAACCTATCGCGCGCTGCTTCCCGCGTCCGAACGATGGCTTGACCGCCACGCCACCAACGAAACCGGGCCTTTGCCGCGGCCCGGCGCGGAACTGGCGAGGCGTTTCGGCAATCCGTAAATATGTTACAGAAATATATTGCATATCGTCATTTGTGTTATATATTCGCTCCCAACAATTTCAGGGAGGTCCGCCATGTATACGCAGGCGCTCAATTCGTCCGAGGGCGAAGACCGCAACATTGAGGACGCCGCGCGGGCCGCGCAGTTCCAGGCGCGCATCGATGCCGAGGAGCGCATCGAGCCGAACGACTGGATGCCGGCGGCCTATCGCAAGACCCTGACACGGCAGATTTCCCAGCACGCGCATTCCGAAATCGTCGGCATGCTGCCCGAAGGCAACTGGATCACCCGCGCGCCGTCGCTGCGCCGCAAGGCGGCATTGCTGGCCAAGGTGCAGGATGAGTGCGGCCACGGGCTTTATCTCTACGCCGCCGCCGAAACGCTCGGCACTTCGCGCGAGGAACTCGTCGACCTGATGCTGGCGGGGAAAGCAAAATATTCCTCGATCTTCAACTATCCCACGCTGACTTGGGCCGACATCGGCACCATCGGCTGGCTGGTCGACGGCGCCGCGATCATGAACCAGATCCCGCTGTGCCGCTGCTCCTACGGCCCCTATGCGCGCGCGATGATCCGCGTCTGCAAGGAAGAGTTGTTTCACCAGCGGCAGGGCTTTGAGATCATGCTCACGCTGTGCCGCGGCACGGCGGAGCAGAAGGCGATGGCGCAGGATGCGCTGAACCGCTGGTGGTGGCCGGTGCTGATGATGTTCGGTCCGCCCGATCAGGCGAGCCAGCACTCGGACACCTCGACGAAGTGGAAGATCAAGCGGTTTTCAAACGACGAGCTACGGCAAAAGTTTGTCGACGCCACCGTGCCGCAGGCGCAATTCCTCGGGCTCACCATTCCCGATCCCGGCATGAAACAAAACGAAGCGGGTAACTGGGAATACAGTGCGATTGACTGGGACGAGTTCAAGCAGGTGCTGGCCGGCAACGGCCCCTGCAACCGCGACCGGCTCGCCGCGCGGCGCAAGGCGCATGACGACGGCGCCTGGGTGCGCGATGCCGCATTGGCTTATGCCGAAAAGCGCCGGCAGCGCTCGGCCCTGCAGGCGGCCGAGTAGGGGGAAACGCAATGGCAACACCGAATATTCCGCTCTGGGAAGTCTTCATCCGCAGCCGCAACGGGCTGGCGCACAAGCATGTCGGCTCGCTGCACGCCACCGACGCGACGCTGGCGCTGCAGGCCGCCCGCGACATCTATACCCGCCGCGGCGAGGGGCTTTCGATCTGGGTGGTGCCGTCGAACGCCATCACCGCGTCCGATCCGTCCGAGAAGGGCATGATGTTCGAACCGGCGGAATCCAAGATCTACCGGCATCCGACGTTTTACGACGTGCCGGATGAAGTGGGACATATGTGACACCGTCATTGCGAGCGCAGCGAAGCAATCCATCGCGCCGCAAAACAAGTCTGGATTGCTTCGCTGCGCTCTCTTGCACAAACGCTTTGCGTTTGTCGCAGGCAATGACGACTTTGACCTGGGTAGACCATATGACCGTCGCCAACATCACCGTCTCCGAAACGCCGCTGGTGCTCTACACCCTGCGCCGCGCCGACGATGCGCTGATCCTGGGCCATCGGCTGTCGGAATGGTGCGGCCATGCGCCGATGCTGGAAGAGGACATGGCGCTCGCCAATATGGGCCTCGACCTGCTCGGCCAAGCGCGCGAACTCTATTCCTATGCGGCCAAGGTCGAGGGCAGGGACAACGACGAGGACAAGTTCGCCTATCTGCGCGACGTCAGGCAGTACCGCAATCTGCTGCTGCTGGAACAGCCGAACGGCGACTTTGCCCGCACCATGGTGCGGCAGTTTTTCTACGCGACCTTTGCCGACCTCTACTGGCGGGCGATGATGCGCTCGACCGACGCGACATTGGCGGCGATTGCGGCCAAGTCTGAAAAGGAAAGTGCCTATCACGTGCGCCATTCCTCGGAATGGATCGTCCGCCTTGGCGATGGCACCGAGGAAAGCCACCGCCGCGCGCAAGCCGCGATCGATGAACTCTGGGCCTTTACCGGCGAGATGTTTGCCGTCGACGACAGCGAACGCGGCCTGATCGACGCTGGCATCGCCATCGATCCGGCGCCGTTGCGGTCACAATGGCTGAAGACAATTACCGGCGTCGTCGGCGAGGCGACGCTTGCCTTGCCGAACAGCGACTGGATGCAGCAGGGCGGCCGCAGCGGGCGGCACAGCGAGCATCTCGGCCATCTCCTCAGCGAGTTGCAATCGATGCAACGGACCTTTCCGGGGGCGACATGGTAGCGGCTGTTCTCAACGACAGCGATCTGCGCCGCCGCGCCTGGGACGCGGCCTCTACGGTGGTCGACCCCGAAATCCCCGTGCTGACCATCGCCGATCTCGGAGTGCTGCGCGAGGTCGAAGTCCGTGACGGCCGCGTCGAGGTCGCGATCACGCCGACCTATTCCGGCTGTCCGGCCATGAACATGATCGCGCTGGAAATCGAACTGGCGCTGGAGCGCGCCGGTATCGGCCGGCCGACGGTTCGCACCGTGCTGTCACCGGCCTGGACCACGGACTGGATGAGCGAGGACGGCCGCAACAAGCTGCGGGAATACGGCATCGCGCCGCCGCAGGCGTCAAATTCGCGCCGCGCGCTGTTCGGCGAGCAGCAGGTGGCGTGTCCGCAATGTGGCTCTGACAATACCGAGCTGCTGTCGGAGTTCGGCTCGACCTCCTGCAAGGCGCTGTGGCGCTGCAAGGCCTGCCGCGAACCTTTCGATTATTTCAAATGTCATTGAGGATCTCTATGCCGTCATTGCGAGCGCAGCGAAGCAATCCATTGTGCAGCGGAGAAAGTGTGGATTGCTTCGCTACGCTCGCAATGACGTGGAGAGATTTTTGAAATGTCCCACGCACCACGCTTTCATCGTCTGGCCGTCAACGACTTGCGCCGCGAAGCCGCCGACGCTGTGTCCATGACCTTCGCCATTCCGAAGGAACTGGAGGACGACTACAGCTTCACCCCCGGCCAATACCTCACCTTGCGCACGACCATGGACGGCGAGGAAGTGCGCCGCTCCTATTCGATCTGTTCCGGGCCCGACGATGGCGAGTTGCGCATCGCCGTGAAAAAGGTCGACGGCGGCGCATTCTCGAACTGGGCGGCCGACGAATTGAAGTCTGGCGATGAACTCGATGTGATGACGCCGACCGGCCGTTTCGGCATCGCGCATGCGCCCGGAGAGGCGCGGGTTTACGTCGGCTTTGCCGCGGGAAGCGGCATCACCCCAATCCTGTCAATTGCGAAGGGCGTGCTGGCGCGCGAACCGAACAGCCGCTTCTTCCTGTTCTATGGCAACCGCTCGACATCGAGCATGCTGTTCCTCGAAGAGCTGGAGGAATTGAAGGATCGCTTCATGCAGCGGCTCTCGCTGTTCCATGTCATCTCGGGCGAAGAACAGGACATTCCGATCCTGCACGGCCGGCTCGACGGCGAAAAAGTGCGCGTGCTGCTGCGCTCGCTGGTACCGGCGGCAAGCGTCGATCACGTCTTCATTTGTGGTCCAACGGGCATGAGCGAGGATATCGAAACGACCTGTCGTGACATCGGAATAGCCGACGAGCGCATTCACGTCGAGCGCTTCGTCTCGGAGTTCGGCGGCAAGCCGCGGCCGAAGAAGGTCATCGAGGCGTCCGCGCCGCCGAAGGCGATGGCGGCGCTGATCATCGACGGCAAGCGCCGCGAGGTGCCAGTCGCCGAGGAGGAATCCATTCTGGATGCCGCGTTGCGCGCCGGCATGGATCTGCCGTTCGCCTGCAAGGGCGGCATGTGTTCGACTTGTCGCGCCAAGCTGGTCGAGGGCGCCGCGCAGATGGAAGTCAATTATTCGCTGGAGCCGTGGGAGCTGAAGGCGGGGTTTATCCTGACCTGCCAGGCGCGGCCGTGTTCGGACAAGGTGGTCGTGGATTACGATCATGTCTAACAACGCCGTCATTCCGGGATGGTCCGCAGGACCAGACCTCAGGTGCGCAGTTTGCGCACCGGGGAATCTCGAGATTCCGGGTTCGATGCTTCGCATCGCCCCGGAATGACGGAGGAGAGATTTCGGGCTCGTTGACACCGTCGGTGCTTCGACCCGACACTATGAAACGACAGAGGCCGAACAGGCCCGTACGCACAGGGAGAGAACGTCGTGGAACCGTCTCGCAGAGCGGGCAGCCCGCTATGAACATAGCGCTTTCGCCCGACGATATTGCCCGCGCCTGCGCGGATGCGATGTGGAAGGAAGACGACGCCAGCAAGGGCCTCGGCATGAAAATTGTCGAGATCAAGCCCGGGCAGGCGACGTTGACGATGACGGTGCAGCCGCACATGGTCAACGGCCAGCGCATCGCCCATGGCGGTTTCATCTTCCTGCTGGCCGATTCCACCTTCGCCTTTGCCTGCAACTCCCACAACCAGCGCGCGGTCGCCGCGCAATGCGACATCACCTTCATCCGGCCTGGTAAGCTCGGCGATGTACTGGTCGCGACCGCGCGGGAGATCTCGCGCAGTGGCCGGTCCGGGATTTATGACGTTCGCGTCACCGCAGGCGAGGTCGTGATCGCCGAGTTCCGTGGACACTCGCGCACGATTGCCGGGACGTGGCTGCCGAGTGCGGACAACACGGCCACACAAGAATAGTGAGGAGGGAAACGCGTCATGGCCATGGCAAAATTGAAATCCAGCGGAAGCGGTTACAGCGCTGAATTGGATGAGGCCGAACGCGCCTCGCGTGATGAGATCATGGCGCTGCAGACCAGGCGCCTCGCCTGGTCGCTCAAGCACGCCTACGACAACGTCGCGCATTACCGGAAGGCGTTCGATGCGGCCGGCGTGCATCCCTCCGATTTCAGGCAGCTCTCCGATCTCGCCAGGTTCCCGTTCACGGTGAAGACTGACCTTCGAGACAATTACCCCTTCAACATGTTCGCGGTGCCGCGCGAAAAGCTGGTCCGCATCCATGCGTCCTCGGGCACGACCGGCAAGCCCATCGTGGTCGGATATACCCAAGGCGATATCGACATCTGGGCGAACGTGATGGCGCGCTCGATCCGCGCGGCCGGCGGTCGCACCGGCATGCTGATGCACAATGCGTATGGCTACGGATTGTTCACCGGCGGCCTCGGCGCGCATTACGGCGCCGAAAAGCTCGGCTGTACCGTGGTGCCGGTCTCCGGCGGCATGACCGAGCGGCAGGTGCAACTGATCAACGACTTCAAGCCCGACATCATCACGGTGACGCCGAGCTACATGCTGGCGATTTCGGACGAGTTCAAGAGGCAGGGCCTCGACCCGCGCAAATCGTCGCTGAAGTTCGGCATCTTCGGCGCCGAGCCGTGGACCAACGCGATGCGCGCCGAGATCGAGCAGACTTTTGACATGGATGCGACCGACATTTACGGCCTGTCGGAAGTGATCGGCCCCGGCGTGGCGCAGGAATGCGTGGAGACCAAGGACGGCCTGCACATCTGGGAGGACCATTTCTATCCCGAGGTGATCGATCCCGAGACCGGCGCGGTGCTGCCCGATGGCGAGAAGGGTGAACTGGTGTTCACCTCGCTGACCAAAGAGGGCTTTCCGATTATCCGCTACCGCACCCGCGACCTGACGCGGCTGTTGCCCGGCACCGCGCGGCCGGGCATGCGGCGCATGGAGAAGGTGACGGGGCGTTCGGATGACATGATCATCCTGCGCGGCGTCAACGTATTCCCGACCCAGATCGAGGAGGCGCTGCTGGCGACCGACTGGTGCGGCGGCCATTTCATCATCGAACTGACGCGCGAGGGGCGGATGGACGAGATGACCGTGCTCGCCGAAGCCCGGCCCGAAAGCTGGGACGGCAGCGGGTTGCCCGCGCACACCGAAAAGGTCTCAATCTTCATCAAGAACACCATCGGCATCACCGCCCGCATCAAGGCCGTCGCCCCCGACACGCTGGAACGTTCGCTCGGCAAGGCAAAACGTGTTTACGACAAGCGGCCGAAAGGGTAACTCCTGCTCGGAAACCGAGCGGGAGGCCCGATGTCTGTTGCCGAGAAGCCCGATGTTCGACGTGTCACCGTGCAGGCCCGCTGTGTCCGCCTGCCAGCGAAGGCCGTCGATGCTGCGTCGATATCGCCGGTCATGGAGACACACAAGCTGTCGCGCGGCGAAAAGGATTTGCTGATCGAGGTCAAGGCTGCCGCCGTCAATCCGTCCGACGTGAAGGCTGCGACCGGGCTGATGCCCTATGCCGTGTTCCCGCGCACGCCGGGCCGCGACTATGCGGGCGTCGTGATCGACGGTCCGACGGGCTGGATTGGGCGCGAGGTGTTCGGCTCGTCCGGCGATCTCGGTATTCGTCGCGACGGCACCCATGCCACGCATCTGGTGGTGGAAGCAGAAGCCGTGGTCGAGAAGCCCGATGGTCTTTCATGGGACGAGGCCGCCGGCATCGGCGTGCCCTTTGTCACCGCGATGGAAGGGCTGCGCCGCGCTAGCATTCCCAGGGCGGGCGAGACCGTGCTTGTGATGGGCGTCAACGGCAAGGTCGGGCAGGCGGCGACGCAGATCGCGACCTGGCACGGCGCGCGCGCGATCGGCGTGGTGCGCAGGGCCGAGCCGTATGAGGGCCATGCCAATTCGCAAGTCGAGGTCATCGACGCCTCCGCGACCGACGTCGCGGCGCGCGTGCGCGGCTTGACTGAAGGCAAGGGCGCCGACATCGTGTTCAACACGGTCGGCGATCCCTATTTCGAAGCCGCACACAAATCGCTGGCGTTGCGCGGACGGCAGATCCTGATCGCCGCGGTCGACCGCATCGTGCAGTTCAACATTCTGGAGTTCTATCGTGGCCAGCATACGTATGTGGGCATCGATACGCTGGGACTGTCGTCGGTTGCGACCGGCGCGGTCTTAAGGGAACTCGGCGCGGGCTTTGCCAGCGGACATCTCAGGCCGTTCCCGATCAAACCGACCGCGATCTATCCGCTGGAGCAGGCCAAGGCCGCCTTCATTGCCGTGGCCGGTTCGTCACGCGACCGCGTGATCTTGCGGCCGGCGTGACGGGAGCGACATCATGGATAGCGCCAGCATCGTCACTCTATCCGGGCTCGTGATCGGCCTCGTCTATGGTTCGGTCGGCCTGTTGAGCGGCTTCTGCCTGATGAGCGGCATGCGCGGCTGGCTGGCGGAAGGCGACGGACGGCTGGTCCGCACCTATGCGTTGGCGATCGGCGTGGCGGTCGCTGTGACGCAATTGCTGGCGGCGGCGGGCCTCGTCGATATCGGCAAGTCGATCTATCTGCAGCCGTCGTTTTCGGTGCCGGTGATGTTCTTCGGCGGGCTCCTGTTCGGCTACGGCATGGTGCTGTCGAACGGCTGCGGCTCGCGCGCGCTGGTGCTGCTCGGGCGCGGCAATCTCCGTTCCTTCGTGGTGGTCGTGGTGCTGGCGATCTTCGCGCAGATGACGCTGAAGGGCCTGATCGCGCCGCCGCGCATTGCGATGGTCGCGGCGTCCCAGACCGCGACAACCGCAAACTCGGTGCCGGCGCTGCTCGCGGGAGCGGGCCTGAGTGCAACGGCCGCGCGCATGCTGGCGGCCTCGATCATCTCGGCGGCGCTGATCATCTTCGCCCTTGCGCATCCGGCGTTCCGGCGCTCGCCGGGGCAGGTCGCCGCGGGTCTCGTGATCGGCCTGCTGGTCGCGGCCGGCTGGTTCGCCACCGGCTATCTCGGCGCTGACGATTTCAGTCCGACGCCGGTGACCTCGCTTACCTTCATCGCGCCGATCGCAGATGCGTTGCAATATGTCATGCTGTCGACGGGATCGACGCTGAATTTCGGCATTGTCACGGTGTTCGGCGTGTTTGCCGGCAGCCTCGTTACTGCGCTGGCGACCGGACGCTTCCATCTCGAAGGCTATCAGTCGCCGCGCCACATGCTGCGATCCGGCGGCGGCGCGGCACTGATGGGCGCGGGCGGCGTGATGGCGTTCGGCTGTTCGATCGGGCAGGGCCTGACGGGATTTTCCACGCTGGCGCTGGCGTCGCTGATCGCCTTCGCCGGGATTTTAGTCGGCACCGCCGCGGGATTGCGCGGCGCCCTGCGCGTCCGGCCGCTGGCGGCGGCCTAATCCGCCGCCTTGGTCACGATCCGTATCTCCGACGTCAGCGTGCGGTGCACCGGGCACTTGTCGGCGATTTCCATCAATCGTTGGCGCTGATCGGCATCGAGCGTGCCCTCGATTGAAATCACCCGATCGATCTGGTCCAGCATGCCCTCGCGGGTTTCGCATTCCTCGCAATCCTTTGCGTAGATCTTGCTGTGCTTCAGCGTCACCGTCACGCGATCGAGCGGCAGCGATTTGCGGTCGGCATACATCCGCATCGTCATCGAGGTGCAGGCGCCGAGGCCCGCCAGCACGAAATCATATGGCCCGGGTCCGCTATCCTCGCCCCCGGCGGCGACGGGCTCATCCGCCAGCATCTGATGCGGACCGGTTGTCACGGTCTGCTGAAACTTGCCGTTGCGGGTTTCGCGCACCACGACGTTGCGCGGCGCCTTGCTCGCGGCAGCGGCGGGCTGCGTGGTGACGGGCTCGATATAGCGTTCGGCCCAGGCGGCGATGACGTCGGCGACATAGGCCGCGTCGCGCTTGCCCGACAGCAGATGATCCGAGCCCGCCAGCGAGACAAAACTCTTGGGATGCCTGGCCGCGACGAAGATGTTCGTGGCGTTGTCGATCCCGACCGTGTCGTCGGTCGGCGAATGCATGACGAGCAGCGCCTTGTGCAGCTTTGCGACGTGCGACATCAGGCTGTGTTCGGCGATGTCGTCGAGGAATTCGCGCTTGATGTGGAACGGCCGCCCGGCGAGTTGCACCTCCACCTGGCCGTGCCGGCGGATGTCCTCGATGCGATCCTTGAACAGATGGGTGACATGGACGGGATCGGAAGGCGCCGCGATGGTCACGACCGCTTTCGCTTCCGGGATCTGCCCGGCGGCGGCCAGGATCGCCGCACCGCCGAGGCTGTGTCCGATCAGCAGCGCAGGCGCCCCGCGGCTTTCGCGCAGATGATCGGCAGCGCGGACGAGGTCGGCGACGTTGGACGAGAAGGTCGAATTGGCAAACTCGCCCTCGCTAGCGCCGAGGCCGGTAAAGTCGAAACGCAATACCGCAATTCCTTTGGCGGCCAGCGCGGTAGCGATGCGTTTGGCGGCCAGCACGTCCTTGCCGCAGGTGAAGCAATGCGCAAACAGCGCGTAGGCCTGCGCCGGGCTGTCAGGCGTATCCAGCGCGGCGGCAAGCTGATGGCCGCCTTCGCCGGTGAATTGGAAGCGTTCCGTCGGCACAGGCGTTCTCCCCAATCAATGTTGCGGCTTTAGTTCGCGGAATATCGCTGTTCCTGCCACGGATCACCGCGATTGTGATAACCGCGCACTTCCCAATAGCCCGGCGCATCCTCTGCCAGAAATTCGATGCTCTGCAGCCATTTTGCGCTTTTCCAGAAATAGAGATGCGGCACCACCAGCCGCACCGGGCCGCCATGCTCCTGCTCGAGCGGCGCGCCCGACCAGCTATGGACGAGGATGGCGTCCTCGGCGGCAAAATCCTCCAGCGCCAGATTGGTGGTGTAGCCATCATGGGAATGCAGCACCACGAACCGCGCCTCGTCGCGCGGGCGGCAGGCATCGAGCAAGTCGCGGGTCGCCAACCCCTCCCACTGATTGTCGTAGCGCGACCAGGTAGTGACGCAGTGAATGTCGGATACGAACTGGCTCTGCGGATGCGCAGCGAATTGGGGGAAGTCCCAGAACAACGGGTTGTCGACCGCGCCATACACATCGAGCCGCCAGCGCTCGCGCGAAATGTTCGGCGTCAGGCCGAGGTCGAGCGTCGGCCAATCCTTCGTCAGGTGCTGTCCCGGCGGCAGGCGCGCTTCCTCGGGCCGCGAAACCTTGCCGGTGAGGAATTTTCCCTCGCGCGCCCAGCGCGCCTTGCTGCGCGTCAGCTTGCTCTCCGGCGGCGGCTCGTTCTCGTCGGCCATGTCGGGACCAGTCACTCGTGGCGATGCATCGCGGACGCATGTTTGGTGTCGCGCATCGTCGCATAGATGATGAGCGAGAGGAAGATCATGCCGCTGAGATAATAATAGAACCAGTTTTCGTGTCCCATGGTCTTGAAATAGAGCGCGACCGCCGGCGCGGTGCCGCCGAACAGCGATACCGTGATGGCATAGGGCAGGCCGACGCCGAGCGCGCGGACATTGGTCGGAAACAATTCGGCCTTCACGACGGCGTTGATCGAGGTGTAGCCGGCGACGAAGATCCAGGCGGCGCAGATCAGCAGGAAGGCGGTGAACGGCGATTTTGTCTCCTTCAGCGTGGTCAGGATCGGCACCGTCGCCAGCGTGCCGACGACGCCGAAAAAGATCAGCAGCGGTTTACGGCCGATGCGATCCGAGAGTGCACCATAGATCGGCTGCAACAGCGTTGCGAAGATCAGCGAACCGAAGATCACGAAAGTGGTCTGGTCCTCGGTGAGGCCGACGGACAGTTTGACGAAGGTCTGCATGTAGGTGGTGAACGTATAGAACGCCGCGGTGCCGCCGGCGGTGAGGCCGACCACCAGCAGCAGTTCGCGCGGATACTTCAGAAGTCCGCGGATCGAGCCGGTCGGTTTTGTCAGCTTCTTGGCTTCCTCGAACGCCTCGGTCTCATGTAGGTTACGCCGCATCACGGCGGCAAAGATTGCGAGCAGGGCGCCGATCACGAACGGGATTCGCCAGCCCCAATCCCTCAGCTGTTCGGGCGTCAGAAACACCTTTTGCAGCAGCAACAGCACCATGATGGCGGTGAGCTGGCCGCCGATCAGGGTGACGTATTGAAAGCTCGAATAGAAGCCGCGATGTTTGGGGTCGGCGACTTCGGTGAGATAAGTGGCGCTGGCGCCGTATTCTCCGCCGAGGCTCAATCCCTCGATGATGCGCGCCAGCGCCAGAATGGCGGGGGCGGCGATGCCGATGGTTGCATAGGTCGGCGTCACCGCGATGATCAGCGAGCCGAAGCACATGCAGACGACAGAGAGCGTGAGCGACAATCGTCTGCCGTGACGGTCGGCGATGAAGCCGAACAGCCAGCCGCCGAGCGGGCGCATCAGGAAGGTGGCCGCGAACAGCACCGCGGCGTTGAGCTGCTGCACCACGGGGTCGCTGTTCGGAAAGAACGCCGGGGCGAAATACAGCGCGAACGCGGTGTAGGCGTAAAAATCATACCATTCGACCAGGTTGCCGATCGAGCCGATGAAGATCGCCTTGAGCCGCCGCTCCACGTCCTGGATGTCGAAACGATCGCCGGCAGATTTGAAGGCTTGGTCGGTCATGATCGGTCTCCAAAGGGCGATCCACGATCCCTTTGTCCCGGATCAATTCGCCACGCACCACAGCAGGAAACGAGGACGGGCTATGCCGGGTTCCCCGATCACGAAACTGAGAACGCTGGGCCGGATAGAGACGTTGCTCTGACGATCGCGCTTACTTCGGCGCCCGCGGATCGATCGGAGTCGTGCCGCGCACGCCCAGGATATCCTCGAGCACCCTCGACCCCGCGAGCAACTGCGCCTCGCCGCGCGGCGGCGCTATCACCTGTAGCCCGACCGGCAGGCCCGAGGCGGTAAACCCGCACGGCAGCGACAGCGCGGGGCAACACACCAGCGTGATCGCGTAGACGATGCCGAGCCATTCGACGTAATTGTCGAACTTCTTGCCGGCGCATTCGGCGACGTAGCGGTTCTCGACCGGGAAGGGCGGCACGATGGTGGCCGGACAAAGCAGCAGGTCGTATTTTTCGAAGAATTCCAGCGTACGCGCGGTCATGGCGACGCGCTGCGCTTCGGCGCGTTCGAGCTGCTCGACCGTCAGCTTCAGGCCTTCCTCGATATTCCAGATCACCTCGGGCTTGAGCAGGTCGCGCTTGGTGCGCAGCAGCGCGGCCTTGGAGAGCGCAAAATCGAACGCGCGCAGCACGTGGAAGCATTCATGGGCCTCGCGCAGGTCGGGATGGGCTTCCTCGACGATGGCGCCGGCTTCCGCAAAGCGCTGCGCGGCCTTGCGGGTGATGGCCGCGACTTCGGGATCGACCGGCGTGATGCCAAGATCGGGCGAATAGGCGACGCGTTTCGGCTTGCTGCCGGAACGGGCGGCAGACAGAAACGAATTCGGCAGCACAGGCAACGAAAGCGGATCAGCGGGATGCTCGCCGCTCATGGCATCGAGCAGCAGCGCGACGTCTTCGACATTGCGCGCCATAGGTCCTTGCTGGCCGAGATTGCGATCGATCGCTGCGGCTATCGTATGCGCGACGCGGCCGATGCTCGGCCTCAATCCGACGATGCCGCAGAAGCTTGCGGGGTTGCGCAAGCTGCCGCCCATGTCCGAACCATGCGCCAGCCACGCAGTGCCGGTGGCGAGCGCCACCGCTGCGCCACCCGAGGAGCCAGCGGCGGAGCGCGACGTGTCCCAGGGATTGAGGGTCGGGCCGAATACTTCGTTGAAGGTATTGGCGCCGGCGCCGAATTCCGGCGTGTTCGACTTGGCGTAGATCACCCCGCCATTGTTTTCGAGATGCTCGACCAGGATATCCGACTTCGCCGGGATGTTATCCTTGTAGATCGGCGAGCCCTGCGTGGTCAGCACGCCGGCGACATTGGTCAGGTCCTTGATCGGGATCGGCAGCCCCGCGAGCAGGCCGCGCTCGGAGGCCGGCTTCTTCATCAGCGCGGTGGCGTGCTTGCGGGCGCGGTCGAAGCACAGCGTCGGCAGCGCGTTGACCTTGCCGTCGACCTCGGCGATGCGCTTTTCCAGCACGTCGAGCAGGTCGAGCGGGGTGACTTCGCCCGATTTCAGTTTGCCGACGATGGCACACGCCGTATCACGCACCAACTCCTGATCAGCCACTTCGCTTTCTCCGCTTGTTATCCGTTTCTTGATCGCTGATGGTGCTGTAGAACATTTTCCGGCAAAGTGGAATGTGCGGAAGCTGTAGCCGACCGGAGATATCTGCATGACGACGTTGTTTTCCGCGCTGGACTGGCGCGCGATGAGCCAGGAGGCGCGCGATCTCGGCCTCAACAACGGCGTTGCCGTGCCCGGCAGCGTCGAGATGGTCGCGGGCTGGGAGCAGCGCTCCGCCGAGATGCGCAAGCGTTTTCCTGGTCATCTCGACCTGCGATATGGCCCGCGCGAGCGCAACCGGATCGATTTTCTCAAGGCGCGCGACCAGGCGCCGACGCTGCTGTTTATCCACGGCGGCTACTGGCAGGCGCGCGCCAAGGAGGTTTTCACCGTCTTCGCCGAGGGGCCGATGGCGCATGGCATCAATGTCGCGCTGATCGGCTACACGCTGGCGCCGGAGGCCACGCTGGACGAAATCGTCGCCGAAATTCACGCCGGCATCGACTTCCTCGTCGCGCAACTGCCCGCGCTTGGCGTGGCCGCCGAGGGCATCGTGGTGTCGGGCTGGTCGGCCGGCGGGCACCTGACCTCGATGGCGCTGTCGCATCCGAAGGTGAGGGCGGGGATGGCCATCAGCGGCATCTACGATCTCGAGCCGATCCGCCACTCCTATCTCAACGAGAAACTGCGCGCGGATGAGGCAACCTCGCGCCGCAACTCGCCGATGATGCAGGAGGGCGGTGCATTGAAGCCGCTATCGCTGGTGGTCGGCAGCGCCGAACTGCCGCTGCTGCGCAAACAGACCGCCGATTTCGCCGGCCACCGCGCGCGATATGGATTGCCGGTAACGTATGAGGAAATTCCCGACGCGAACCACTTCACCATCATGTACGAGATGATGTCGCCGAAGGGCAGGATCACGACGCTGATCCGGCAGTTGTTCGAGCGGACGACCGGTTAGGCCTATCGGTAAAGACCCCCATGGTGAGGGGAATCGCATACTGACAAGTACGGATCAGACAGGACGCTTGACCGTCCAACGCTCCTGGGCAGTCGCATCCGTCCATGCGGTGGCTAGCGGGAGCAGCGTAATCCAGGTCTCGGCGAGCTTGCCGTCCGCGATCCGGTAGCTTTGCATCCCTGCGCGGCTGCGGCGCTCGCCAGTCGTGGGATCAGGCCAAACGAACGAGAAGCGAAACCACGCGCGGTCATCTGTGAATGAATGATCGTACACGACGACACGGGTGCCCGGTCGCTCCTTATGGATAGAAGCGAGTTCTGCCGCATAGTCGTCCCGCGTCACCGTCCGGTCGCCGTTTTCGTCATGCCGGATGTAGTGCGATCCGACGCAACTTGGGATCAGTTCGTATTGGCCTTCATGCCAAACTTTCTCCCAGCGGTCGAATAGGCCGCGTACGGTCTCAGACATTGATGAAACTCCCTCATCTGCTTCGTGCTCGAAGCAAGACTCAGGCCGTCTGGCGGACCAGCGGTGGCGTCATCGCCGCAGTCCGTCCTCATGGTGAGGAGGCGCGAAAGCGCCGTCTCCGGACGATGCTTCGCATCGCCGGGCGAACCATGAGAGCCCGCGGCCCATCCTTCGATACGCATCGCTTCGCGACGCTCCTCAGGATGAGGTCTGTGGGTGCTGCCGTGAGCAGCCTAACCCCATCCTGCCGTATGCCCGCCGTCCACCGTAACGATCACCCCCGACGTATAGCCGGACCGGTCCGACGCCAGGAACGCCATCAGGTCGCCGATCTCGCGCGCATGCGCGGGCCGGCCGAGCGGCATGTTCTTCTGGAATTCCTTGTAGCGGTTCTCGTCGCCGAACTGGTTCTTGGCGCGCGTCTTCAGCAGCGTGACGTGGCGGTCGGTGCCGACGGGGCCGGGGTTGATGCCGACCACGCGGATGTTGTCGGCGAGGCTCTTGCCGCCGAGCGCGCGGGTGAAGGCCATCAGCGCGGCGTTGCCGGCGCTGCCGCAGATGTAGTTGGCGTCGAACTTTTCGCCGGCCGCGCCGATGTCGTTGACGATGACGCCGTGCCCACGCGCCTTCATCTGCGCGTAGATCGCGCGGGTGAGGTTGATGTAGCCGAACACCTTCAGTTCCCAGGCATGACGCCAGGTCGCCTCGTCGATCTTGTCGATCGAGCCGCCCGGAATGTCGCCGGCATTGTTGACGAGGATGTCGATATCGGCGGCTTCCTTGACCAGCCGTGCGATGTCCTCGCCCTTGCGCAGGTCGACGACATGGGCGGTCGCGCCGATCTGGTGCGCGGAGCGCAGCCGCTCGGTCAGCGCCTTCAACTGCTCGCCATTGCGGGCGGCCAGCATGACGTCGCAGCCTTCCTCGGCAAAGGCTTCGGCCGCAGCCGCGCCAATGCCCTTGGAGGCGCCGGTGATCAGGACGCGCTTGCCGCGCAGATGCAGATCCATGGGATTTCTCGCTTGGGTGAGGGGAGGTAGAAAGAGGAGGCCGCAAATTGTTAGGCTTGCGGCGCCGTACCGGTCAACATTGCAGTGCAGCGTTGCGCAACGGGCAGGTTTGGTCCATTGCAAGGCAATCAAATAAGCGGCATTAGCCAGCCCGGCGAAGACCAAGGAAACTCTCGATGAGCAGCGCCAAAAAGCAGTATCGGATCGCGGTCATTCCCGGCGACGGCATCGGCAAGGAAGTGGTCCCGGAGGGCCTGCGCGTGCTGGAGGCGGCCGCGAAAAAGCATGGCGTCGCCGTGCATTTCGATCATTTCGACTTCGCGTCCTGGGACTATTACGAAAAGCACGGCGAGATGATGCCGGAGGACTGGAAGGCGAAAATCGGCAAGCACGACGCGATCTATTTCGGTGCGGTCGGCTGGCCCGCGAAAATCCCCGATCACATTTCCTTGTGGGGCTCGCTGATAAAATTCCGGCGCGAGTTCGACCAGTACGTCAATCTGCGCCCGGTGCGGCTGATGCCCGGCGTGCCGTCGCCGCTCGCCAACCGCAAGCCCGGCGATATCGATTTCTGGGTGGTGCGCGAAAATACCGAGGGCGAATATTCCTCCGTCGGCGGCCGGATGTTCCCGGATACCGACCGTGAATTCGTCACGCAGCAGACCGTGATGACGCGCATTGGCGTCGACCGCATTCTGAAATTCGCGTTCGAACTGGCGCAGTCACGGCCGAAGAAGCACCTGACCTCGGCGACCAAGTCCAACGGCATCTCGATCACGATGCCCTATTGGGACGAGCGCGTGGAGGCGATGGCGAAGAATTTTCCGAAAGTGAAGTGGGACAAGTACCACATCGACATCCTCACCGCGAATTTCGTGCTGCATCCGGACTGGTTCGACGTCGTGGTCGGCTCGAACCTGTTCGGCGATATCCTCTCCGATCTCGGCCCGGCCTGCACCGGCACCATCGGCATCGCGCCGTCGGGCAACATCAATCCGGAAGGCAATTTCCCGTCGGTGTTCGAGCCGGTGCACGGCTCGGCGCCCGATATCGCGGGGCAGGGCATCGCCAACCCGATCGGCATGATCTGGTCGGGCGCGATGATGCTGGAGCATCTCGGCGAGAAGCAGGCGGCGGCATCGATCGTCGGCGCCATCGAGCGCACGCTGGGCGAACGCACGCTGCGCACGCGGGATCTCGGCGGCAACGCGGATACGACGGCGTGCGGCAAGGCGGTCGCGGACATGGTGGATTGAGCTGCCAGACCCTCATGGTGAGGAGGCGCGTCTTCGCGCGTCTCGAACCATGAATGCCCCGATCTTGCCTGCGGCCATCCTTCGAGACGACCGCTGCGCGGTCTCCTCAGGATGAGGGCGGAGTGTGCGGCGCGGAGCACTTCTCCTTCTCCCCTTGTGGGAGAAGGTGGCGCGAAGCGCCGGATGAGGGGTTCTCTCGACGAGCATGACTCGTGGAGACAAACCCCTCATCCGACTTGCTGCCGCTTTCGCGTCAGCGATCCACCTTCTCCCACAAGGGGAGAAGGAAAAGGATCATCGCGCCTTCGAAGGTGTCGTAGGGTGGGCAGAGCGAAGCGAGCCCACCATCGCGAGCGGAGTGTTGATGGTGGGCACGGCGCTGAGCGCCTTTGCCCACCCTACTTTTTCGCAATCCTTCGGCAGTGCTCCCACGCCGCGCGCATCAAATTCTCGCTCGCCTCCGGCGTGCGGAACGCCGAATGCGCCGACAGCGTCACGTTTTCCAGTTTCGTCAGCGGATGATCCGCCGGCAGCGGCTCGATGTTGAAGACGTCGAGCCCGGCATGGCGGATCTGGCCGGATTTCAGCGCATCGATCATCGCCTCCTCGTCGACGATGGCGCCGCGCGCGGTGTTGACGAGGATGACGCCGGGCTTCATCGCCTCGATGCAGGCGCGCGAGATCAGGCCGCGCGTCTCGTCGTTGAGCAGCAGATGGATCGAGATCACGTCGCTCTCGGTCAGCAATTCGTCGAGATCGACGAACTCGACCTTCGGATGTTTCTTCGGCGACCGGTTCCAGGCGATCACGCGCATGCCGCTGCCGAGCGCGATGCGCGCGACTTCGGCGGCGATGCCGCCGAAGCCGATCAGGCCGAGCGTCTTGCCGGTCAGTTGCATGCCGTCGTCGCGCAGCCAGTTGCCGGCGCGGATCCCGCGGTCCATCTTGGCAAGGCCGCGCGCGGCCTCCCACATCAGCGCGATCGCGCATTCGGCGACCGCCGTGTCGCCATAGCCCTTGATCAGGTGCACCTCGATGCCGAGTTCGGCGAGTTCTTCCGGGTTCATGTAGCTGCGCGCGCCGGTGCCGAGAAACACCACGTGCTTCAGCCCCTTGCATTTCTTCGCGATCTCGGTCGGCAGCGCGGTGTGGTCGACGATCGCGATCTCGGCGCCGTCGAGCATCTCGGGGTATTGATCCGACGTGATGTCGGGATTCGCGGTTGATCCGCACCTTGGGATCGCCGGGCTTCTCCAGCCGCTCGAAGATCACGGCCAGCGATTCATTGGCGTCGACGAAAACTCCGCGCACGGCACTTCCCCCGCGTTACTGAATTGATCAGGACGCGACGCCGGCCAGCGCCAGCACGGTATGCATCAACACGTTGGCGCCCGCCGCGCAATCGGCCTGCGTGGCGTCTTCCAGTTCGTTGTGGCTGATGCCGTCCTTGCAGGGCACGAACACCATCGCCGCCGGCATCACGGTGTTGAGGTTGCAGGCATCGTGGCCGGCGCCGGAGGTGATGCGGCGATGCGAATAGCCGAGCATCTTCGCGGCATTCTCCACCGCGTCCACCAGCTTGGGATCGAAATGCGTCGGCGGCTTGCGCCAGACCAGGTCGAGCTTGACGTCGACCTTGCGCCGCGCCGCGATCTCGGCAATCGCGGCGCGCAAATCCTTGTCCAGCGCGTCCATGATGGCGGCATCGGCGCTGCGGCAATCCACCGTGAAGGCGATCTCGCCGGGAATGACGTTGCGCGAGGGGTTGGCGATCACGGCCTCGCCGATGGTGCCGACCGCCTTCGGCCCGTGCTTCTTCGCGATCGCCTCCATCGCCAGCACGATTTCCGACAGCGTCGCCAGCGCGTCGCGCCGCAGCGGCATCGGCGTCGAGCCGGCATGGCTCTCGAAGCCGGTGATCTTGCCGTCGTACCACAGCACGCCCTGGCCGGAATCGACCACGCCGATGGTCTTGTTCTCGGCTTCGAGGATCGGGCCCTGTTCGATATGCAGTTCGACGAAGCCGGAGAATTTCTGCGTGCCGACCGGCGTCGTCGCCGCGATAGCCGATGCTGTCGAGCGCTTCGCCGACGGTGACGCCCTCGGCATCCTTGCGCGACAAAATGTCGTCGGTGGTGAAGTCGCCGACATAGGCGGCCGAGGCCATCATCGCCGGCGCGAAGCGCGAGCCTTCCTCGTTGGTCCAGTTGCAGATGCAGATCGGCGTCTCGGTTTCGATGCCGGCATCGTTGAGCGTGCGGACCACCTCCAGCGCCGCCAGCGTGCCGAGCACGCCGTCATATTTGCCGCCGGTCGGCTGGGTGTCGAGATGGGAGCCGAGGCCGACCGGCGCCTTCGACATGTCGCGGCCCTTGCGCAGGCCGAACATCGAGCCCAGCGTATCGACATGGACTTCGAGGCCGGCGGCCTCGCAGGCGTTCGCGGAACCAGTCGCGCACCTGCTTGTCCTCGGGCCCGAGCGTCAGCCGCCGCACGCCGCCTTTCGGCGTGGCGCCGAATTTCGCGGTTTCGTGAATGGTGTCCCACAGCCGGGCGGAATCGATTTGCAGGTTGGAGGCGATCTTGGTCATTCGGCCGTTCCGAAGTTCAGTGATACGCGAGACGCGCTGTTTCAATGACGCGCCGACAGCGGCGCGTCAACAACGACGCCGCCCTGCGCCAGCGATTGGCGGCGAGTTCGGCCACGCGTTCGACCGCGACCGTGTCGGGGGAGGCCAGCCAGCTCGCCGAAAACGTCAACAGCGGTATCTGCAGGTTGGTCGACAGCAATTGCAGCCGCCCGTCGGCCATTTCGTTTTCGACGATCGCGGTCGGAATCACGGCAATGCCGAGGCCTTCGATCGCCATATGGATGACGGTGCCCGAGCGAGGCGCTGGCGTGCAGGCGCATCGGCGGCAGGTCGGGCCGGTTGAACAGCGAACGCACGATCTCGTAAGGCGGCGTCTTGCGCGGAAAGGTGATGATCGGAAATTTCGCCAGATCGTGCACCGTCAGCCTGCCGTTGCCGAGGCCGAGCGACGGGCTGGCCAGAAAGCCGACCGGATAGTCGCACAGCACGCGGTTGCTGACGGTCGGGCGCCGTCAGCGGGCCGAGCAGGAAGGCGAGTTCGATTTCCTGCGCCAGCAGCCGCGTGCGCAAATTCGAGGTGATGTCGACCTCGATTTCGAGCGAGAGATTGGGATAGGCGTGATTGACGCTCTTGATCAGCTGCGTCAGCCAGGTGTGGACGATGGTCTCGGCGACGCCGAGCCGCAGCACGCCGCGCATCGCCGAGCGGTCGCCGACCACGGCCAGCATTTCCGAGCGCAGCCCGATCAGCTTCTCGGCATAGACCATCAATTGCCGGCCGCTCGGCGTCGGCAGCACCATGCGGCGGTCGCGCTGCAGCAGTTTCACGCCCACCTCGCGTTCGAGCTGGGCGATCCGCTGCGAGATCGCCGGCTGGGTGGTGTTGAGCTTCTGGGCGGCGCCGCGGAAGCTGCCGAGCGTCACCACCCACATGAAGGTCTCAATTGCCTTGAAATCAGTCATGCACCCTCTGCCCGCAGATCGATAAATTAGATTTATCGATCTTGATTAAAAATCACGATTAGACATTATCATAGCCATATGCGGGAGTGGATGTCGACAGGATTGGAGCTGGTGACAACGATGACCAGCTTGGCGAGGACGGAACGACCCGGCCACGATACGGCGGATTTATCGCCGAGCGTGGCGGCCCGGCACGCCTGCCGCACCGGCATGGCCGCTACCACGGCCGGCGTCGCCAACGGTTTCGTCCAGGGCAATCTCGTGATCCTGCCGGAGAAGCTCGCGGGCGCGTTTCACCGGTTCTGCCAGCTCAATCCCAAGCCGTGCCCGATCATCGGCATGTCCGATGTCGGCGATCCCCGCATTCCTGCGCTCGGCCTCGATCTCGACATCCGCACCGACCTGCCGCGCTATCGCGTCTGGCGCGACGGCGAAGTGGTGGAGGAGCCGACCGACATCATGGCGCACTGGCGCGACGATCTCGTCGCCTTCGTGATCGGCTGTTCGTATTCCTTCGAGGAAGCGCTGCTGGCGGACGGCCTGCCGATCCGCCACATCGAGCGCAAGCTGCGCGTGCCGATGTACCGCACCAATATCGCCTGCGGCTCCGCGGGACCGTTCGCGGGTCCGATGGTGGTGTCGATGCGGCCGTTCAAGCCGGCGGACGCGATCCGCGCGGTGCAGATCACCTCGCGCTTTCCCTCCGTGCACGGCGCGCCGGTTCATCTCGGCCATCCGCATTCGATCGGCATCGCCGACATCGACAAGCCCGATTACGGCGATGCGGTGCCGGTCGCGGCCGACGAAATTCCGGTGTTCTGGGCGTGCGGCGTGACGCCGCAATCGGTGATCGCGGCCGCCAAGCTGCCGTTTGCGATCACGCACGCGCCGGGACTGATGCTGGTGACCGATCTCATGAACAAGCAGCTTGCCGTGCTTTGATGCAGTCCGTGCTGCTCATTGAGGCTTTACCGTAACCGTCAACCGTTTCATCGATAACTGCCGACCAACAGGGGATTTTGTAATGACGATCACTCGCCGCAATGTGTTGCTTGGAGCCACCGCCGCCGCCGCGCTCGCGCCGATCGCGGCCGCGCGCAAACTTCCGAAGTGGTGATCGGCGTGATCTATCCGCTCTCCGGCGCCAGCGCCCAGCAGGGCGTCGATGCGCAGAAGGCCTACGAGACCGCGCTCGAAATCATCAACAAGAACCACGATTTCGATCTGCCGCTGGCGAAGGGCGAAGGCCTGTCCGGCCTCGGCGGCGCCAAGATCCGTCTCGTGTTTGCCGACCACCAGGGCGATCCGCAGAAGGGCCGCGCCGAAGCCGAGCGCCTGATCACCCAGGAAAAGGTCTGCGCCGATCATCGGCACCTATCAGAGCGCGGTCGCCGTCACCGTCAGCCAGACCTGCGAGCGCTACCAGATCCCGTTCATCTCGGCCGACAACTCCTCGCCGAGCCTGCATAGCCGCGGCCTCAAATTCTATCTTCCGCGCCGCACCCCATGACGAAATGTTCTCGAAGGCGATGTTCGACTTCTTCGACGCCATGAAGAAGAAGGGCACCAAGATCGAGACGCTGTCGCTGTTCCACGAGGACACGATCTTCGGCACCGACTCCGCCAACGCGCAGACTCAAGCTTGCCGCCGAGCGCGGCTACAAGATCGTCGCCGACATCAAGTATCGCTCCAACTCGCCGTCACTGTCGGCGGAAGTGCAGCAGCTCAAGTCGGCGAATGCCGACGTGCTGATGCCCTCGAGCTACACCACCGACGGCATCCTGCTGGTCAAGACCATGGCCGAACTCGGCTACAAGCCGAACGCCATCGTGGCGCAGGACGCCGGCTTCTCCGAGAAGGCGCTGTACGACGCCGTCGGCGACAAGCTCGAAGGCGTGATCTCGCGCGGCAGCTTCTCGCTCGATCTCGCGGCCAAGCGGCCGATGGTCGGCAAGATCAACGCCATGTTCAAGGAGAAGTCGGGCAAGGACTTCAACGACCTCACGTCGCGCGCAGTTCATGGGCCTGATCGTGATGGCGGACGCCATCAATCGCGCCAAGTCGACCGACGGCGAAAAGATCCGCGAGGCGCTGGTCGCGACCGACATTCCGGGCGAGCAGACCATCATGCCGTGGAAGCGCGTCAAGTTCGACGAGATGGGCCAGAACAACGACGCCGACCCGGTGCTGCTGCAATATATCGGCGGCAAGTTCGTCACCATCTTCCCGCCGCAGGCCGCCGTCGCCGAGGCCGTCTGGCCGATGAAGTAGAATGCCGCGCGCTTGTTGTCCCACAGCACCGGTCCTCATCCTGAGGAGCGCGCTCTTGCGCGCGTCTCGAAGGATGGCAACGAGTGCGTCTTTGCCGCCATCCTTCGAGACGCTTGCTTCGCAAGCTCCTCAGGATGAGGATCTGCACTTGGAGCGACAGTCGTGACCGCCGAGACCATCATCCAGAGTCTCGCGAGCGGCCTGCTGATGGGGCTGCTCTACGGGCTGATCGCCGTCGGCCTCGCGCTGATCTTCGGCCTGATGGACGTCGTGAACTTCGCCCACGGCGAATTCCTGATGATCGCGATGTACGCGACGTTCTTCCTGTTCGCGTTCTTCGCGATCGACCCGTTGCTGTCGGCGCCGCTGGTCGCGGCGGCGCTGTTCGTGTTCGGGGCGGTGGTCTATCTGCTGATCGTGCGCTTTGCCGTGCGCGCGAAAGCCAATGCCGGCATGGTGCAGATCTTCTCGACCTTTGGGCTGGCGATCGTCATGCGCGGCCTGGCGCAGTATTTCTTCACGCCGGATTACCGCAGCGTCACGCATTCATGGCTCGGCGGCAAGACGGTCTCGATCGGCGGCATCTTCCTGCCCGAGCCGCAACTGATCGGCGCGGCGGTAGCGATCGCGGCCTTCGGCGCGCTCTATTTCTTCATCAACCGCACCGATTTCGGCCGCGCGCTCGAAGCCACCCGTGAGGATGCCGGCGCGGTGGCGCTGGTCGGCATCGACAAGAATCGCGTGTTCGCGCTGGGCTGGGGCCTTGGCGCGGCGCTGGTCGGGCTCGCCGGCGCCATCATGTCGATATTCTTCTACATCTATCCGGACGTCGGCGCTTCGTTTGCGCTGATCGCCTATGTGACGGTGGCGCTCGGCGGCTTCGGCAGCGTGTTCGGCGCCTTTGCCGGCGGCATCATCGTCGGCCTCGTCGAGGCGACCACCGCCTTGCTGCTGCCGCCCTCGCTCAAGGCGGTCGGCATCTACGCGGTCTATCTCCTTGTCGTCTTCGTCCGGCCGCGCGGCCTGTTCGGATCGATGTGATGGATACGGATTTCGCCAGAAGCCGCCGCCGCGACCTCATCGTCGCATTTGTTCTCGCCGCGATCGCAGCCATGGTGCCGCTGTTCGTCAAGGACGTCTACGTCCAGAACATCATGGTGCTGACGCTGATGTGGGGCGCGCTGTCGCAGAGCTGGAACATTCTCTCCGGCTATTGCGGCCAGATCTCGCTCGGTCACGCGCTGTATTTCGGGATCGGCGCCTATACCACGGCATTGCTGTTCACCAAGTTCGGCGTGCTGCCGTGGTTCGGCATGATCGGCGGCGGCCTGATCTCCGCCGTCATCGCGATGGCGCTCGGCTATCCCTGCTTCCGGCTGCGCGGGCACTACTTCGTCATCGCCACCATCGTCATCGCCGAGATCGGGCTGCTGCTGTTCCACAACTGGGACTGGGCGGGTGCGGCGCTCGGCATCGATATTCCCGTGCGCGGCGACAGCTGGCTCAAATTCCAGTTCGCGCGCAGCAAGCTGCCGTACTTCTACTTCGCGCTGGCGCTGGCCTGCGTCGCCTGGTTCGTCACCTGGTGGCTGGAAGATTCCAAATGGGGCTATTGGTGGCGCGCGGTAAAGGACAATCCGGAGGCCGCCGAAAGCCTCGGTGTCGTCGTGTTCAATTCCAAGATGGGCGCAGCCGCGGTATCGGCGTTCCTGGTCGCGGTCGGCGGCAGCTTCTATGCGCAGTTCGTCTCCTACATCGATCCCGAAAGCGTGATGGGTTTCCAGTTCTCGCTGCTGATGGCGTTGCCCGCGGTGCTGGGCGGCATCGGCACGTTGTGGGGCCCGATGCTGGGCGCGGTGATCCTGATCCCGCTGACCGAGCTGACGCGCTCCTTCATCGGCGGCTCCGGCCGTGGCGTCGACCTGATCGTCTATGGCGGCTTGATCATCGCGATCTCGCTGGCGCGGCCGCAGGGCCTGGTCGGGCTGTTCTCGCCCAAGCGCAAGGAGGCGGCCCGATGACAACGCCGCTTCTGGAAACCCGCGGCGTCTGGCAGCGTTTTGGCGGCCTGATCGCCAACAGCGACGTCTCGATCTCGGTCGGGCGCGGCGAGATCGTCGGGCTGATCGGCCCGAACGGCGCCGGCAAGTCGACGCTGTTCAACCTGATCGCGGGCGTGCTGCCGCCGACCCAAGGCTCGATCGTCTTCGACGGCGAAGACGTCACCGCGCTGCCGGCGGCGGAACGCTGCCAGCGCGGCATCGGCCGCACGTTTCAGGTGGTGAAGAGCTTTGAGACCATGACGGTCATCGACAACGTCATCGTCGGCGCGCTGGTCCGGTCAACCGTGATGCGCGATGCCCGCCGCAAGGCGCACGAGGTGCTGGAATTTTGCGGGCTTGGCCCGCGCGCCAACGTGCTCGCGACCGATCTGATCCCTTCGGAAAAGCGCAGGCTCGAGGTCGCCCGCGCGCTGGCGACCGAGCCAAAACTGCTGCTGCTCGACGAAGTGCTGACCGGACTGACGCCGATCGAGGCGAAAACCGGCGTCGAACTGGTGCGCAAGGTCCGCGATACCGGCGTCACCGTGCTGATGGTCGAACACGTCATGGAAATCGTGATGCCGCTGGTCGATCGCGCCATCGTGCTCGACCTCGGCAAGGTGCTGGTCGAGGGCAAGCCGTCCGACGTGGTCCGCGATCCGAAAGTCATCAGCGCCTATCTGGGGGATCGTCATGCTGTCGGTGCATGAAATCACCACCGCCTATCAGGGCCTGGTCGCGATCTCGGCGATCAGCATCGAGGTGGCAAAGGGCGAGATCGTCTGCGTTGCCGGCGCCAACGGCGCCGGCAAGTCGACATTGCTGAAATCGATCGCGGGTGCGGAACGTCCGCGCTCCGGCACGGTGTCGTTCGACGGCACAAGGATCGACGGCATGGCGCAGCATGTCATCACCTCGCACGGCATCGCCTATGTGCCGGAGAACCGCCGGCTGTTTCCGCGGCTGTCGGTGCGCGACAATCTGCGGCTCGGCAGCTACCTCTATCGCGGTAAAGCCGATCGCGAGGCGCCGCTCGATCTCGTATTTCAACTGTTTCCGCGGCTGCAGGAGCGGCTGGAACAGCGCGCCGAAACGCTCTCCGGCGGCGAACAGCAGATGCTGGCGATCGGCCGCGCGCTGATGACACGGCCGCGGCTGTTGATGCTGGACGAGCCGTCGCAGGGCATCATGCCGAAGCTGGTCGATGAAATTTTTCAGGCGGTGAAGCGCATTCGTGATGCCGGGATGACCGTGCTGATCGTCGAGCAGCGAATGGCGGAGTGCCTGGAGATCGCTGACCGCGCCTACATCCTGCAAACCGGGCGGGTGTTGATGCAGGGCAGCGCGGCTGAGATCAGCGTCAATCCGGATGTGAGGAAGGCGTATCTCGGATTGTGATGCGTAGGGCGGATCAGCCGACAGGCGTAATCCGCCTTGATGTCGCTCGAGAGCAAGTCGGTGGATGTATCGCTTCGCTAGCTAATCCACCCTACGAGAATCAATGCTATTCGTGCTCTGGCAGCGTCAACCCGAACACGTCAGTCAAATCCTTCACCTGCGCCGGTGACAGATACCGCGGGTTCAGTCCGCGCAGCAGCAGATAGAGCTTCGCCGTTTCTTCCAGTTCCTCGATCGCGAACACCGCCGCTTCCAGCGTATCGCCCGACACCACCGGCCCGTGGTTGGCGAGCAGCACGGACGAATATTTCCCGGCAAGACCCTTGATGGCATCCGCAACCGCGGGATCGCCGGGCCGGTAATACGGCACGAGCGCGGTGTGGCCGCATTTCATCAAATAATACGGCGTCATCGGCGGTAACGCGGCGCGGGGATCGATCTCGGGCAGCATCGACAGCGCCACCGAATGGGTCGAATGAAGATGAACCACCGCGCGCGCAGCGCTGCGGGTCTGGTAGAGCGCGGTATGCAGCGGCACTTCCTTGGTGGGCGCGTCGCCGGATACCAGCTTTCCGTCGGGACCGAGCCGCGACATCCGCGCCGGGTCGAGCGAGCCGAGCGAAGCGTTGGTCGGCGTCACCAGCCAGCCGCCGTCGTCGAGTTTCACGCTGATATTGCCCGATGAGCCGGGCGTCAGCCCGCGCTCGAACAGCGACCGGCCGAGGCGGCAGATTTCTTCGCGGATGCTTGTTTCGCTCATGCACATAGCCCGGTTTCCTCAACCTTTTCCCACGCTTTGGCAGCGCGGCCAAGCCGTGATACCCAGAGACAAGCCGCCGCCCGGATCGCGGCCAAAATGAAACATCGAGGAACCGCCGCATGCCAGAATCCGCCAAATCGTGCGTTGCCGTCATCGGGCTGGGCTCGATGGGCTTCGGCATGGCGACCTCGCTGCGCCGCGCCGGGCTTGAAGTGACCGGTTGCGACGTCTCGACGGACTCGGTGAAGCGCTTCGTGGCCGACGGCGGGAAGGGTGCCGGCACGCCGGCGGAAGCCGCGAAAACGGCCGATATCGTCGTCAGCGTGGTCGTCAACGCCGCCCAGACCGAGACCATTCTGTTTGGCGCCAATGGCGTCGCCGAAACGCTGGGGAAGGGCGCGGTGTTCGTCTCCTCCGCCACCATGGACCCCGACGTGGCGCGGCGACTGGCGAAGCAGCTTGAAGCCACCGGGCGGCATTATCTGGACGCGCCGATTTCGGGCGGCGCGCAGCGTGCGGCGCAGGGCGAACTCACGATCCTCGCCTCCGGCAGTCCAGCCGCCTTTGCCAAGGCGCGCCCGGCGCTCGATGCGATGGCCGCAAAGCTTTATGAGCTTGGCGATGATGCCGGCCAGGGTGCCGCCTTCAAGATGATCAACCAGCTGCTTGCCGGCGTCCATATCGCCGCCGCCTCGGAAGCCATCGCGTTCGCCGCCAAGCAGGGCCTCGACATCCGAAAAGTCTATGAGGTGATCACGGCGTCCGCCGGCAATTCCTGGATGTTCGAGAACCGCATCCCGCATGTGCTCGACGGCGATTACACGCCGCGCAGCGCGGTGGAGATCTTTGTCAAAGACCTCGGCATCATCCAGGACATGGCGCGCTCGCAGAAATTCCCGGTGCCGGTCGCGGCTGCCGCGCTGCAGATGTTCTTGATGACCGCCGCATCAGGGATGGGCCGCGACGACGACGCCTCGGTGGCGAGGATGTATGCCAAGGTCACCGGCACGCATCTGCCGGGTGATCCGAAATAGCAGCAAGATCAAAAGGGGACGCTCCATGCCGCGATTTGCCGCCAACCTCTCCATGATGTTCACCGAAGTACCGTTCCTCGACCGCTTCGACGCGGCGGCGAAAGCGGGCTTTACGTCCGTCGAATTCCTGTTTCCCTATGATCATCCGGCGGAAGCCGTCGGCGAGCGGCTGAAGCGCAACGGTCTGACGCAGGCGCTGTTCAATCTGCCACCAGGCAATTGGGACGCCGGTGAAAAGGGCTTTGCCGCGCTGCCGGAGCGTTTTGACGATTTGAAGCGAAGCCTCGAGACGGCGCTGCCATACGCGAAGGCAACCGGCGTCAAGCGGCTGCATCTGATGGCGGGTATCGCCAATCGCAGCGAGGCGAAAGTTGTCGAGCAGTTTTATAAGTCGGTGGCGTGGGCCGCGGAGTTCTTTGCGCCCCACGGCCTCGACGTCGTGATCGAACCGATCAACGCGCGCAACGTGCCGGGCTACTTTCTCAACGATTTCGGCTTCGCGCGCGACCTGATCACTGAAGTGAAAATTCCAAACCTGAAACTGCAGTTCGACATCTATCACTGCCAGATCATTCATGGCGACGTCACCATGCGGCTGCGCGAGATGATGCCGATCATTGGCCACGTCCAGATCGCCAGCATTCCCTCGCGCAACGAACCCGATGGCGAGGAGTTGAACTATCCCTTCCTGTTCGCCGAGCTCGACCGGCTCGGCTATGGCGGCTTCGTCGGCTGTGAATATAACCCGCGGGCCAAGACCACCGACGGGCTTGGCTGGTTCAAGCCCTATGCCGGAGTGAAGCCGTGAAGCTATCTCTGGGCTGCATCGCCGACGATTATACCGGCGCCTCCGATCTCGCCAACACGCTGACCCGTCAGGGCCTGCGCACGGTGCAGACCATCGGCGTACCGTCGGACGACCTCGCGCTGCCGGAGGTCGATGCGGTCGTGGTGTCGCTCAAGAGCCGATCGATCGAGGCTGATGTGGCGGTTGACCGTTCGCGCGCGGCGGAGAAATGGCTGCGCGCTCGTGGCGCCGGCCACGTGCTGTTCAAGATCTGCTCGACCTTCGATTCCACCGACGCCGGCAATATCGGCCCTGTCATGGATGCGCTGCGCACTGACTCCGGCGATGCGATCGTGCTGGTGACGCCGGCCTTTCCGGAAACCGGCCGCACCGTCTATCAGGGCAATCTGTTCGTCGGCTCCGTGCCGCTGAACGAAAGCCCGCTGAAGGACCATCCGCTCAACCCGATGCACGATTCCAACCTGGTGCGGGTGCTGGCGCGCCAGAGCCGGACCAAGGTCGGGCTGGTCGATCTCGCCACGCTGTCGCGCGGCGCGAATGCGGTTCGTGGGCGGCTCGCCGAGCTGGCAGGCAATGGCGTTGGCGCCGCTGTTATCGACGCCGTGTTCGACCGCGATCTCGAAACCATCGGCGGCGTCGCGCTGGATCATCGCCTGTCGGTCGGCGCGTCCGGTATCGGTCTCGGCCTTGCCCGGGCGCTGGTCGCCTCCGGCAAGGTCAAATCGGCTGCGGCCGGCGCGGCGTCCGGCGCGCCGGTCGGTGGGCCGGCGGCGTGTCTGGCCGGCAGCTGCTCGCAGGCGACGCTGGCCCAGGTCGGCAACGCCGAAAAGGTCATGGCTGTGCTGCACCTCGATCCAGAACAGATCGTCGCAGGGCCCGGCGAGGTGCAGCGCGCCCTGGCCTGGGCGAGCGAGCGAATCAGCGACGGTCCCATCCTGATCGCCTCAAGCTCGACGCCGGAACAGGTCGCAGCTCTGCAATCTCGTCATGGCCGCGATGCAGTCGGGCATGCCATTGAACAGGCGATGGCCGACATCGCTGAAGGTTTGGTGCGCTCTGGCGTGCGGCGGCTGGTGGTCGCCGGTGGTGAAACTTCAGGCGCCGTCGTCGACCGCCTGCGCATTCCCGGATTCCTCGTAGGCGCGGAAATCGCTGCAGGAGTGCCGGTTTTGCGTGCCGTCGGCGCCGACCAGGGCGACATGCTGCTTGCCCTGAAATCGGGCAATTTCGGCGGTCCGGAGTTTTTCTCCGATGCGCTGAAGCTGATGCGCTGATCGCTGGCGCGATGGTTCATCGGGCCGCTGCGGCCTGGCGCCTTCGTATTTTTTCCGCGTCGTTAACTCAACCTGAGGACGTGCCGGGTTTTATTTTTTGCAACGATATCTTTTTGATTCCCTCGACTTTCTCTGCCTCGTCACGTTCGGCGTTCCCTTGCGCCCAAAACCAAGAGATTCCCGTCATGCTCGCCAAATACTCGATCCGCACCAAGATCATCACCGTCGTGGCATTCCTGCTCGTCGCAATGACCGGTATGGGCCTGCTCGCGGTCAGGAACATGCGCGCCATCAACGCCAACACGGTGGAGATCTCGACGAGCTGGCTGCCGAGCGTCCGCGTGCTGGGCGACCTGCGCGCCGGCGTCATTACCTATCGCAACGTGATCCGCGAGCACATGCTGGCCGAAACGCTGGCGGACAAGCTGGCGAACGAAAAGACGCTCGCTACCGTCATCGAGAGCAACGCCAAGATCCGCGCCGCCTACGAGCCGATGATTACTTCGCAAGAAGAGCGCGCGCTTTACAACGAATGGGTCAAGCTGTGGGAAAGCTACAAGAAGGGCACCGAAGAGGTCATGGCGCTGTCCCGCAAGGCGGCCGGCCAGCTTCCCAAGGAGGCCCATGAACTGAACACCAAGACGGTCAACAAGATCGGGCTCGAGGCCGATGCGGTCCTGAAGAAGGACATCGATCTCAACAATGCCGGCGCCGACAAGGCGGCGCAGGATGCCGCTGACAGCTATAGTTCGGCTCTCATGATGTTGGCCGTGATCCTCGGCGCGGTGGTCCTCGCCGGCATCGCCGTCAGCTTCTATCTGGTCCGCGACGTATCTGTTGGCATCGCCTCGATCGTTGCGCCGATGCAGGCGCTGGGCAATGGCGATCTGAGCGCGGATGTGCCGCATCGGGGCGAGACGACCGAAATCGGCGCCATGGCGGATACGCTGCAGGTGTTCAAGCAGGCGCTGATCGCCAAGAAGGCCGCCGACGAAGCCGCGGCAATCGACGCCGAAGCCAAGATCGAGCGCGGCCGCCGCGTCGACGGCATCACCCGCAATTTCGAAAGCGTGATCGGCGAGATCGTGCAGACGGTGTCGTCGGCTTCGACGCAGCTCGAAGCTTCCGCCGGCACGCTCTCGGCGACGGCCGAACGGTCGCAGGCGCTTACGTCAACGGTGGCGTCGGCTTCCGGGGAAGCCTCTGCCAACGTGCAATCGGTGGCATCGGCGACCGAAGAGCTGTCCTCCTCGGTTACCGAGATTGGCCGCCAGGTGCAGGAATCGGCCCGGATGGCGACCGATGCGGTCGGCCAGGCCCGCGTCACCAACGACCGCGTCAGCCAACTGTCCAAGGCGGCGAGCCGTATCGGCGACGTGGTCGAGCTCATCAACACCATTGCAGGCCAGACCAACTTGCTGGCGCTCAACGCCACCATCGAGGCGGCCCGCGCCGGCGACGCCGGCCGCGGCTTTGCGGTCGTGGCATCGGAAGTGAAGGCGCTCGCGGAGCAGACCGCAAAAGCCACCGGCGAGATCAGCCAGCAGATTACCGGCATTCAGGGCGCGACCCAGGAGTCGGTGAATGCGATCAAGGAGATCAGCGGCACCATTGAACGGCTGGCGGAGATCTCCTCGGCCATCGCGGCTGCCGTGGAAGAGCAGGGCGCGGCGACGCAGGAAATTTCGCGCAACGTGCAGCAGGCCGCCCGCGGGACCCAGCAGGTTTCCTCCAACATCTCCGACGTGCAGCGCGGTGCCGGCGAGACCGGCGCGGCCTCCTCGCAGGTGCTGTCGGCGGCGCAGTCGCTGTCGGGCGACAGCCATCGCCTCAAGCTTGAGGTCGGCAAATTCCTGGATTCGGTGCGGGCGGCCTGACAGCCGCTCGACGAAGAGCCGGCCTTTCGGCCGGAACAAAGCTTTGGATTCTCGCAGTACGGGAAACTGGTGGACCTGCAACTAGAGTAAAAACTCTGTAAAATCCCGCAAGCGGAAATTAACCGGTCCCGGCTACGCTGCCGGCACTTTCGGGGCCGCGCGCGCAGGCTGGCTCGGTCGCGGTGCAACTTCCGCTTCGGGAAATGTGCTTCAGAAAATTTGGGGTCGTCGACATGATCAAGCTCAACCGTATCGGAAACAAACTGGGCTTGGCCGGCGCGGTCGGCGTCTTGCTGGCGATCGGCATGGTGGCCAACCAGATGGTCACCGAATCGAAAATCGAGGAGAGCAGCGGGCGCGCCGCCCGGTCGCAGAAGGTGGCCGACAACTCGCTCTCCGCGCATATCGACCTGCGCAAGATTCAGCTTGCCGCCAGCGCCGTCAGGCTGGCGAGAAACGCCGCCGAGGTCGAAAAGGCCGTGGCTGACCTGCAGCGCTACAAGACGAGTGTGGCACAGGAACTGGATGCCGCGCTCGCAACCGCCCGGCGCCCGGATGCCCGGGAACGGCTGCAAAAGATCAAGGCCTTGATGGACGGCTTTACCGCCGCCGTGGAAGATCTCGCAAAAGCGCAGAGCACGCTGCTGGCGCAGATCGACAAGCGCTCGGTCGTCTCGGACGAATGGACCAAGGCCGTCGCGGCCCAACTGGGGTCGCCGGCCATGGCGAAGCTGGACAATCGCTCCGAGATCGAACGCTTGCTGTTTCTGGCTGACGCCCGGGTGAATTCACTGCGGGCGGCTGCCTGGAAACTCGGCTCCACCGGCGACGCCAATCTGGTCACCGAGATGGCCAAGACCGAGGCCTCGCTGAAGGATGTTTTCAACAAGCTGCGCGGCGAGGCGGACGATCGCGAATTGCTGGTCGTGGTCTCCAACCTGTCCTCGATCGTCAAGCGCTTCCTGGCGGCCAATGAGGAATCTGTAAAGACCGAGCAGGCGAAGAACGACATCATCGCCAACCGCACGGTCAAGGCCGCTGCAGATGTCGCCGATCTGATGGAAGCCACCGTCGATGGCGCGCAAAAGGATGCGAAGACCTCCAAGGACGAGGTCATGGGCGATACCGAGCGTGCCAACCAGATCAACATGATCATGGCGATCGTCGTCGTCCTGTCGCTGATTGCCTCGGTGGTGTTTTCCTTCCTCGGGGTTTCACGTCCGATGACGCGCCTGAACGGTGCGCTGGGCAGGATGGCGGGCGGCGATCTCGACGTCGAGATTCCAGGCGCCGGCCGCGGCGACGAAATCGGCGACCTCGCCAAGACCGTGACCGTCATTCGCGAGAACGCCGAGCATAAGGCGCGCGAGGAATCCGAAGCCAAGGTCGAGCAGGACCAGGTCGCGGCGCGGCGGCGCAAGCAGGAAATGATCAAGCTCGCCGACGATTTCGAAGGTGCGGTCGGCAATATCGTGGAGACCGTGTCGTCGGCGTCGAGCCAACTCGAAGCCGCCGCCGGCACGCTGACGACGACCGCCGAACGCGCCCAGGAACTGACCACCATGGTAGCTGCGGCTTCCGAGGAAGCCTCCACCAATGTGCAGTCGGTGGCGTCCTCCACCGAGGAAATGGCCTCGTCCATCACCGAGATCGGCCGTCAGGTTCAGGAATCGGCGCGGATGGCCAATGAAGCCGTCGATCAGGCCCGCACCACCAATGAGCGGGTCAGCGAATTGTCGAAGGCGGCAGCTCGCATCGGCGCGGTGGTCGAACTCATCAACACCATCGCCGAACAAACCAACCTGCTGGCGCTCAACGCCACCATCGAGGCGGCTCGCGCCGGCGACGCCGGCCGCGGTTTCGCCGTCGTGGCGTCCGAGGTGAAGGCGCTGGCGGAACAAACCTCGAAGGCGACCGGCGAGATCGGCCAGCAGATTACCGGCATTCAGGCGGCAACCCAGGAATCCGTCGGGGCGATCCAGGCGATCAGCAGCACGATTGAAAAACTGTCGGAGATCTCTTCGACCATTGCCGCCGCCGTGGAAGAGCAGGGCGCCGCCACCCAGGAAATCTCCCGCAACGTGCAGCAGGCGGCCCGGGGCACCCAGCAGGTCTCCGCCAACATCACCGACGTGCAGCGTGGCGCCGGCGAGACCGGCACGGCCTCTTCGCAGGTGCTCTCTTCGGCGCAGTCGCTGTCGTCGGACAGTGGCCGTCTCAAGCACGAGGTCGGCAAGTTCCTGAGCTCGGTACGCGCGGCGTAAGCCCCCGATAGATTCTGCCAGGAAAGCCCGTCCCCTTGCAGGGGCGGGCTTTTTGCCGTTCAGCACCCGAGGCAAAGCCAGCTCCAACGCGCATCCTCGCGCTGAATCACCGCCAGACTTCCTGGCGCGGGCGGCACAGGGCGTGGTTAACTGAAACTCGGTATATATACGGAGTAGCTATTAACGGGAAGAAAGCGGCTGACCTATACGATTCCGCGCAATGGAAAATTGTAGTTGCGCGGAGATCACACATGTTTGAAATGATAGGCCGGGCCAGGATGACGGTTGGCCGCAAGATCTACGCCCTGATCTGCCTCAGCTTCATCGGGCTGCTGGGGGTTGCTTTTTTCGGCTCGCGCGAGCTGGCATCGAGCCTCGATCAGCAGAAGCAGATCGAACTGCGGCACCTCGGCGAGCTCGCGCTTGGCATCGTCAAGGAAGAGCACGCCGCAGCACAGAAGGGCGGCGTTTCGGACGCCGATGCCCAGAAGCGCGCGATGGCGCGGCTTGCGGCGCTCCGCTACGGCAACAACGATTACTACTGGATCAACGACATGCATCCGAAAATGGTGATGCATCCGATCAAGCCGGAAATGAACGGCAGCGATCTGTCAGCCTACAAGGATCCGAACGGCAAGCTGTTGTTCGTCGACTTCGTCAATGTCGTCAAGAAGGACGGCTCGGGCTTCGTTCCCTATGAGTGGCCCAAGCCCGGCTTCGACAAGCCGCAGCCGAAATTGTCCCACGTCGTCGGGTTTGCACCGTGGAACTGGGTTATCGGCACCGGCGTCTACATCGACGACCTGAAGGCGCAGGCGTGGGTCTCGACCCAGCGTTCCCTGATCGTTGCCGGCGTGGTCCTGCTGTTCATGCTCGCGGTGTCGATCTTCGTGGCGCGGAGCATCACCGCCCCGTTGCAGCGCATGACCGTCACCATGAACGATCTTGCCGGCGGCAACCTCGACGTCGCGGTGCCCGGCATCGGGCGCGGCGACGAGATTGGCGAGATGGCCAAGGCCGTCGAAGTGTTCAAGAGCAACGCCGTCGCCCGCGAGGCGCTGGAGTCCGAGCAGCGCGCGGCCGAGACCCGCGTGGTCGCGGGCCGCAAGGCGGACATGCACAAGATGGCCGATGATTTCGAGGCGGCCGTCGGCCGGATCGTCGAAACGGTGTCGTCGGCATCCGGCCAACTCGAGGTCTCGGCGGGTACGCTCACGGCGACCGCGGAACGCGCGCAGGAACTTGCGACAACGGTTGCGGCGGCCTCCGAGGAGGCTTCTACCAACGTACAATCGGTGGCCTCCGCCACCGAGGAGATGGCCTCGTCCGTCACCGAGATCAGCCGCCAGGTGCAAGCATCGGCCCGGATGGCCAATGAGGCCGTCGATCAGGCGCGGTTCACCAACGACCGCGTCAGCGAATTGTCGAAAGCGGCAACCCGCATCGGCGACGTCGTCGAACTGATCAACTCCATCGCGGGCCAGACCAACCTGCTGGCGCTCAACGCCACCATCGAGGCGGCGCGCGCGGGTGAAGCAGGCCGCGGCTTCGCGGTCGTGGCGTCCGAGGTAAAGGCGCTGGCCGAGCAGACCGCAAAGGCGACCGGCGAGATCGGCCAGCAGGTCACCGGCATTCAGGGGGCGACCCAGGAATCCGTGAACGCGATTCAGGCGATCAGTGCCACCATCGAGAAGCTGTCGGAGATTTCGTCGACCATCGCAGCCGCGGTGGAAGAGCAGGGCGCCGCGACGCAGGAAATCTCGCGCAACGTTCAGCAGGCGGCGACGGGTACCCAGCAGGTGTCCTCCAATATTGGCGACGTGCAGCGCGGCGCCAGTGAAACCGGATCGGCGTCCTCGCAGGTGCTTGCGGCGGCTCAATCGCTTTCGGGCGACTCCAACCGCCTCAAGCTCGAGGTCGGCAGGTTCCTCGATTCGGTGCGGGCTGCCTGATCGTGCTGACAATTCGGTCCGAAGCCGGTTCCCTCATGCCGGCTTTGGAACCGCCGATGATTCGAATCAGTTGCGCGAAGCGGCCCCCGGGGCAGCCTGCAGTTCGGCTGTACAAGGAGAAAGAAGCATTCTTAGATTGTAAAATCCAGATTGCGGCATGGGTCGACCAATCGCCCTGAGCGAATTTGATGGCGAATGTGGCCAACCAATTTCCAAGTTGGGAGAAATCGGTAAGATACAAAGGCATCGTGAAGGCCTGATGTCGGAAGTTCCGATGCCATGTGTTCGGCGTCAATGAGGACGCGCCAGAACTCAAGACGCTTCATCCGATGGCAGGGCGCATCGAGGCACCCATCCGCCATGGTCAAGTTGCGCGCAGGTTCCCTCTCAATTCCGGCTAGCGCTTTTTTTCGTTGTTGCGACGATCGCTACCGACGGCTCGGATGACCGCCGCGTGTTGTTGCTTGATGAACTAGTTGACTCCGACTTCGTGAAGATCAGCCGGTCTCCGGATTTCGATCATTTCCGAAGTATCGAAGGATTGGGCGCGGCCAACAGCATTCCGATCGATTGCCGGAACTTCGCCGCATCGTTCGCATCGCTGAGGCTGAAGGCCTGCACGATCTATCTGCAGCGAACATTCCCGCGCATTCTTCAGATGCAATACTCCACGACCGGAGCGATCGTCGGTCTGATGATGGACGATGCGGCTTCGCTGATCCTGAACGGCATGGAGGCCCGCGCGCCGGCATTCCTGCTGGTCAAGGGCAGTGCGCAGTGTGAGATCGTGGAGCAGCACGCCAATCTGGTCGTTATGGTGAACTTCGATTCCATCGACGATCGCGGCTGGCCGGGCGAACTCAACCGCGCTCAGGTGATCGCGACGGAACTCGCCAAATTCGGGGCGCTGCGCACGATGCTGCGCGATGTCCTGATGCTCGCGTCGCGTTCGCCTGATACCCTGGTTCAGCCTGATGTGATCGAAAGCATTGAAGAATCGATCCTGCAAGCGGTCGATCTGGCGATGGCTGCGGCATCGCCGGCGTCCGAAGCCAAGCGCCTGAGCCTGAGCCACTATCTGGCGCTGGTCCGGAAGTTCGACGAGTTCGTCGCCGTCAACGCCGGCAAGACGCTGTACAGCGCCGATGTGGCGCGACAGTTCGGGGTCTCGGTCAGGACGCTGCATAACGCCGTGGTCGCGATTCGCGGTATGAGCATGCATCGCTATATGCGGCTGCGGCGGCTGTGGAGCGTGCGTCAGCAACTGTTGCGGGCGGCGTCGCCGCAATCGATCAAGGCGGTCGCGCTCGTGAACGGCTTTTGGCACATGGGCGAATTCACTGCGCTGTATCGCGAGTTGTTTGGTGAAACGCCGCAGCAAACCTTGTCGGCGGCGCGGAAACAGACGGCTGAGCCTTCATGATGCCCGCGATCTGCGCCGCCCTTCCGTAATTCTACCAATTGTTCGACCGGGCTGCCTTAGACACCGGTTAACCATCGTGTGGAAGTCTGGTGCACACGAGTGCCGCTCTGTGGCGAAGCCGCCGCAGGAACCTTTCGTCCGCAACGAACCGGCTCGTCCGATTATCCGGCCCGGCACTTCTTCAACCGTGATCCCGCTGCGCGGGAAACAACGGCATCGCTGCGATTTCACTGACCCAGCTGTTTTAAGGACGCTTACCCATGTCGAGTATTTCCCGCTTCCTTCTCAATCTCTCGATCGGCGCCAAGCTCGGCATCGCCTCGGGCCTCGGCGTTCTGCTCGTCGCCACGATGGTGATCGTCCAGATCCGCTCCAACGCAGCGACACGCGATCTCGACGCGCGCATGGCCGGGCAGCAGACCATCGCGCGCGATGCGGTAGATGCGAAGGCCTCGATCCGCGGCATGCAGGTCGGCACCCGCGATCTTCGTCTCGCCGGCACGCCAGCGGATATGCAGAAGGCCAACGACTATCTCGCGACCCGGCTCAAGTCGGTGAATCATTTTGCAGACGAAATGCTCAAATTGTCCAAGTCCGCCGAGAATCGCGCCCGGATCGAAAAGCTCAAGGCGAGGGCGGACGATTATGCGAAAGCCACCCAGCAGATCGTGACTATTCGCACTGAAGCGATCGCCGCGGCAGGCAGCGCCGACGCCGCGGCACGGATTGCGAAGTTGAACGAAGAGGCCGTCCGCATCGCCCGCGAATCCACGCTGCCGATCGCCACCGAGATCGAACAGCTCGCCAACCAGATCGCCGAATTCGCCAAGCACGGCGTCGAAGAGCAGGCTGCGCATTCCGCCCGGGAAATGGCCACGGCGGAATGGGAATCGATGGCACTCGGCATTGGCACAATTGTGTTGCTGATCGTAACCAGCATATTCTCCTTCTTCACCATCGCACGCCCGATGCGCGCCTTGAGCGTGTCGATGGAAGAGCTCGCCGGCGGCAATTTCGCCGTCGTGCTGCCGGGCCTCGGCCGCAAGGACGAACTCGGCGCGGTCGCCGGCGCCGTCGAGAAATTCAAGATCGTCTCGGAGCAGAAGTCACGCCAGGAGGCGGAAACCAAGATCAAGCAGGACCAGATCGCAGCGCAACAGCGCAAGGCCGAGATGGTCAAGCTTGCCAATTCCTTCGAAGCCGCCGTCGGCGAGATCGTCGAAACCGTGTCGTCAGCTTCGACCGAACTCGAAGCCTCCGCCGGCACGCTGACGTCGACCGCCGAGCGCGCGCAGCAGGTGACGACCATGGTGGCGGCGGCTTCCGAGGAAGCTTCCACCAACGTGCAATCGGTGGCCTCGGCGACGGAGGAACTGTCCTCCTCGGTCAACGAGATCAGCCGACAGGTCCAGGAATCGGCGCGGATGGCAAGCGAGGCGGTCGATCAGGCCCGCACCACGAACGACCGCGTCAGCGAATTGTCGAAGGCCGCCGCCCGCATCGGCGATGTCGTCGAACTCATCAACACCATCGCCGGCCAGACCAATCTGCTGGCGCTCAATGCCACCATCGAGGCCGCGCGCGCCGGCGAGGCCGGCCGCGGCTTTGCCGTCGTTGCCTCCGAAGTGAAGGCGCTGGCTGAACAGACCGCCAAGGCCACCGGCGAGATCGGGCAGCAGATTACCAGTATCCAGGGCGCGACCCAGGAATCGGTAAACGCGATCCAGGCGATCAGCGGCACCATCGAAAAGCTGTCCGAGATCGCCTCGACCATTGCGGCGGCGGTGGAAGAGCAGGGCGCGGCGACGCAGGAAATCTCCCGCAACGTGCAGCAGGCGGCCCACGGCACCCAGCAGGTGTCGTCCAACATCACCGACGTGCAGCGCGGCGCCAGCGAGACCGGATCGGCGTCCTCGCAGGTGCTTTCCGCCGCCCAGTCGCTGTCGTCGGACTCCAACCGCCTGAAGCTCGAGGTCGGCAAATTCCTGGATTCGGTGCGGGCGGCCTGACGACGAAGCAGACATCCGGGTCCCAAGGGAGGCCCGGATATCGGCTTGCATCGCGGTCATGCGGGTCCCTCCGTCGAGGCCGCGTGCACTTTCCCGCTGCTTGCTTCGCTCAACCGCAGAAGCACGGTTGCGTCGGCGCCCCGTGTTTACACGGGCGGCAAAATTAACCTGCCTTAACAGCGTCCAACGATATCTCCGGAAAGCGACAGCGCTGGCTTTGATTCGCTATGGCGCATCCCCCGCTCCCGAGAATCCGAGGCAGGATGAAATGAGCAAGCTCAATCGCATCGGCAACAAGCTCGGCCTTGCCGGCGCAATCGGCATCTTGCTGGCGGCCGGCATGGTCGCCAATCAGATCGCGACGGAGTCGACGGTAACCGCGGCGAACTACCGCGCCGACCGGTCCCAGCGGATCGTCGAAAGCACATCGGCGGCGCATCTCAACATGAGGCAGGCCCAGCTCGCAGGCCGCGCGATCAGGTTGGCCAGAACTGCCGCCGAAGTTCAAAAGGGTACGGCGGAATTGCACCACTTCGAGGAGCTCGAGGCCAAAGAACTGGATACGGCCCTGGCTACAGCGCAAAAGCCCGAGACCAAGGAACGACTGCAACGGATCAAGGAGCTGACGCGGGACTATGCCGCCGGCACGAAGGATCTCGCGAAGGCGCAGGGCGATCTGCTCGCGCAGATCGAGAAGCGGACGGCGATCTCCACTGAATGGACCAAGGCCTTCGCAACCGAGTTGGCATCGCCGGCGCTTGCCCGGCTCGCGAATCGCTCCGACATCGAAAAGCTGCTGTATCAGGCCGACTCCAGCGTGAACGCCATACGCGCTGCAGTCTGGCGCTACGGCGTCACCGGCGAAGCCGACATCCCGGGAAGGATCGCCACTACCGAGGGAACACTCAAGCAGATCCTGAAATCGACGCGGGACCAGGTGGAGGACAAGGAATTCCGCGGCGGGATCGACGGTCTGGAATCCATCATCAAGAGGTTCCTTGCCGCCAATGGCGAAGTCATGAAGACCGAGGATCTGAAGACCGATATCCTGGCCAACCGTACGGTAAAGGTTGTCACCGAGGCCGGCACGTTGATGGAAGCCACGATTTCGTCCGTGCACAAAAACATGGAGACCTCCAAGCAGGAGGCCGTGGAGGCTGCCGAAAAGGCCACATGGGTCAACCTGACGATGGCGATCGTGGTGGTGATTTCGCTGATCGTGTCGGTGATTTTCTCATTCCTCGGCATTGCGCGTCCCATGACCCGCTTGAACGGGGCGCTGGGAGAGATGGCCGCCGGCAATGTCCACATCCAGATTCCGGGCGCCGATCGCGGCGACGAAATCGGCGACCTCGCCAAGACCGTGACCGTGATCCGCGAAAACGCCGAGCAGAAGGCCCGCGACGAAGCCGAAGCCCAGATCAAGCAGGACCAGATCGCAGCGCAGCAGCGCAAGGCCGATATGGTCAAGCTTGCCAACACCTTCGAGACAGCGGTCGGCGAGATCGTCGATACCGTGTCGTCTGCCTCGACTGAGCTCGAGGCCTCCGCGGGCACGCTGACGAAGACCGCCGAGCGCACGCAGGAACTGACCACCACGGTCGCCGCCGCCTCCGAGAAGGCTTCCACCAACGTGCAGTCGGTGGCCTCCGCCACCGAGGAGATGGCGTCGTCGGTCAACGAGATCAGCCGTCAGGTGCAGGAATCGGCGCGGATGGCCAGCGAAGCCGTCGACCAGGCGCGCAAAACCAACGACCGCGTCGGCGAATTGTCCAAGGCCGCGGGCCGTATCGGCGATGTGGTCGAACTGATCAATACGATTGCCGAGCAGACCAATTTGCTGGCGCTCAACGCCACCATCGAAGCGGCACGCGCCGGCGAGGCCGGCCGTGGCTTCGCGGTCGTGGCGTCCGAGGTGAAAGCGCTCGCCGAGCAGACCTCCAAGGCGACCGGCGAGATCGGCCAGCAGATCACGGGCATTCAGGCGGCGACCCATGAATTGGTCGACGCCATCAAGGCGATCAGCGGCACCATCGAAAAGCTGTCCGAGATCTCCTCGACCATTGCGGCCGCCGTGGAAGAGCAGGGCGCGGCGACCCAGGAAATCTCCCGTAACGTGCAGCAGGCGGCCCACGGCACGCAGCAGGTGTCCTCCAACATCACCGACGTGCAACGCGGCGCCAGCGAGACCGGTTCGGCTTCCTCGCAGGTGCTCTCCGCGGCCCGGTCGCTGTCGTCCGAAAGTAACCGCCTCAAGCTCGAGGTCGACAAGTTCCTGGATTCGGTCCGGGTAGCCTGATCAGGCGGTTTGCGGCCGTTTCGGCTGCGAGCTATGCCAGGGAAGTGAAGGGTGACTGCGCTGCCGGTCGTGGTCTTTTGGCCCGGTTCCGGTTAAATCAGCGCAGTCGACTGGGCTTTTTGCCGCGCCAGTTTCCATCCCACTGCAGGGCCCCTGGGGAATGCCTCTTAAATGATCGCGCTGGTCCGTATCGCGCTGAGCCGGCCGTATACGTTTGTCGTGCTCGCTTTGCTGCTGTTGATCATCGGGCCGCTGGCTGCATTGCGCACGCCGACCGATATCTTTCCGGAGATCCGGATTCCCGTCATCGGAGTAGTCTGGAATTATACCGGCCTTCCGCCGGACCAGATGTCCGGGCGCATCGTCTCGCCGTTTCAGCGGTCGCTGACGACGACGGTCAACGACATCGAGCACATCGTCGCCAACTCCTACAACGGCATTGGAATCGTCAAGATATTCTTCCAGCCGAATGTCGATATCCGCATCGCCAACGCCCAGGTGACGGCTATCTCGCAAACGATCGTCCGGCAATTGCCGCCCGGGGCGACACCGCCGCTGATCCTGAACTACAGCGCCTCCACCGTTCCGATCATTCAAGTGGCCCTCTCGGGTGAGGGACTCACCGAACAAAATCTCGCCGACATCGGCATCAATCAGCTTCGTACGCCGCTGGTAACCGTGCCCGGCGCCGCCATTCCCTATCCGTTCGGCGGCAAGCAGCGGCAGGTGCAGATCGACCTCAATCCGGCCGCGCTGCAGGCCCGCGGCCTTTCCGGGCAGGACGTCGCCAATGCGCTCGCCGCGCAGAACCTGATAACCCCGGTCGGCACCCAGAAGATCGGCCAGTTCGAATACACCATCCAGCTCAACAACTCGCCGCTTCGGATGGAGGAGCTCGGCGATCTCCCGATCAAGACGGTCAACGGGGCGATGGTCTATGTCCGCGACGTCGCGTCCGTGCGCGACGGCAACCCGCCGCAGACCAACATCGTCCACGTCGACGGCAACCGCTCGGTCCTGATGATGGTGCTGAAGGCCGGTGCGACCTCGACGCTCGATATCATCGCCGGCATCAAGCAGAAGGTGATCGACGTCAAGGACCAGCTTCCTGACGCGCTGAAGATCGGCTTCATCGGCGACCAGTCGGTGTTCGTCCGCGGCGCCATCGAGGGCGTCGCCGTCGAAGGCGTCATCGCAGCATTGCTCACCAGCGTGATGATCCTGCTGTTCCTCGGCAGCTGGCGCTCGACCGTCATCATCGCCGTCTCCATCCCGCTGTCGGTGCTCGGCGCCATCATCATGCTGTCGGCGATCGGCGAGACGCTCAACATCATGACGCTCGGCGGGCTGGCGCTGGCGGTCGGCATCCTGGTCGACGACGCCACCGTGACCATCGAGAACATCAATTACCATCTGGAGCAGGGCAAGCCGGTCGAGCAGTCGATTCTCGACGGCGCCAACCAGATCGTGACGCCGGCGTTCGTGTCGCTGCTCTGCATCTGCATCGTGTTCGTGCCGATGTTCTTCCTGCAGGGCGTCTCACGCTTCCTGTTCGTGCCGATGGCCGAAGCCGTGATGTTCGCGATGATCTGGTCGTTCATCCTGTCGCGCACGCTGGTGCCGACGATGGCGAAGTACCTGCTGCAGCCGCACGTCCATCACGAGGGCGGGCCACCGAAATCACGCAATCCGCTGGTGCTGTTCCAGCGCGGCTTCGAGGCGCGGTTCGAGCGCCTTCGCGCCACCTATCACGATCTGCTGTCGATGGCGTTGCGGCGACGGCCGGTGTTCGTCACGGGCTTCCTCGTCGTGGTCGCGCTTTCCTTCCTGCTGGTGCCGTATCTCGGCCGCAACTTCTTCCCGGCGGTCGATGCCGGCAACATCCTGATGCATGTCCGTACCCAGGTCGGCACCCGCGTCGAGGAGACCGCCAACCAGCTCGCCGACGTGCAGAAGGCGATCCGCAAGATCATTCCGCCCGGTGAGATCGACACGCTGACCGACAATATCGGCATGCCGATTTCCGGCATCAACATGACCTACAACAACACCGGCGTGATCGGGCCGGCCGACGGCGACATCCAGATCAAGCTGAGGGAAGGCCACCGGCCCACGGACGAGTATGTCCGGGAATTGCGCGAGCAATTGCCGCGGCTGTTTCCCGGCATGAACTTCTCGTTCCTGCCGGCCGACATCGTCAGCCAGATCCTGAATTTCGGCGCGCCGGCGCCGATCGACCTGCAGATTCGCGGCGCCAATCAGGAGGCGAATTTCGTCTACGCCAACAAGCTGCTGAGCCGCATCCGGAAGATTCCCGGCATCGCCGATGCGCGCATCCAGCAATCGCCCAACGCACCGACCTTCAATATCGAGGTCGACCGCACCCGCGCGCAGTATGTCGGCCTGACCGAGCGCGACGTCACCAACAGCCTCGTGGTCAATCTGGCCGGCAGTTCGCAGGTCGCGCCGACCTATTATCTCAACCCCGATAACGGCGTGTCCTATTCGATCGTGATGCAGACGCCGCAATACAAGATGGACTCGCTCAGCGCCCTGCAGGCGCTGCCGATCACGGCGAGCGGCAATACGCAGGCGCCGATTCTGGGCGGCATCGCCGACGTGAAGCGATCGACATCGAGCGCGGTGGTTTCGCAATACGACATCCAGTCCATGGTGCAGATATTTGCCACCCCACAGGGCCGCGATCTCGGCGCGGTCGCCGCCGACGTCAGGGCCGTGATGGCGGACACCGCCAAGGACGTGCCGAAGGGTTCGGCTGTGGTGCTGCTCGGCCAGGTGCAGACCATGAACAGCGCATTCTCCGGGCTGCTGTTCGGACTGCTCGCCGCCATCGTGCTGATCTACTTCCTGATCGTGGTGAACTTCCAGTCATGGTCCGATCCGTTCGTGATCATCACGGCGTTGCCGGCGGCGCTCGCCGGCATCGTCTGGATGCTGTTCACGACCCAGACCACGCTCTCGGTGCCGGCGCTGACCGGCGCGATCATGTGCATGGGTGTGGCGACCGCCAACAGCGTGCTCGTCATCAGTTTTGCCCGCGAGCGCTACGAGGAACTCGGCGATCCCGTTGCCGCCGCGCTGGAAGCCGGGTTCGTCCGCTTCCGCCCGGTGCTGATGACCGCGCTTGCCATGATCATCGGCATGTTGCCGATGGCGCTCGGGCTCGGCGAGGGCGGCGAACAGAACGCGCCGCTCGGCCGCGCCGTGATCGGCGGATTGATTTTCGCGACCATCGCCACCCTGATGTTTGTTCCGGTGGTGTTCAGTATGGTACACAAGAAACAGGGCGGCAAAGCCGCCGCCTCATCGGAGATGCCGCATGCCCACTGAACCGCGCCCACCGGTCTCACGCCGGAAGCTGGGCCTATTCGGGGTAGCGGCCCTGGTCGGGGCGGGACTGATCGTCGCCACCGGCATCCGTGCCCGCGAGGATTCCAGCGCCAAGCTGAAGGAATGGACCGACGCCCAGGCGATGCCGACGGTCGCCGTCGCGCCGCCCAACGCCCGCGCGCTCAATCCGACGATCGATCTGCCGGGCCGGCTGGAGGCCTATTCGCGCGCGCCGATCTTCGCGCGCGTCAGCGGCTATCTCAAAAGCTGGAACGCCGACATCGGCGCTCGGGTCAAGACAGGCGAGGTGATCGCCGAGATCGAGGCGCCGGACCTCGACCAGCAATTGCTGCAGGCGAGGGCCGATCTCGTCAGCCAGCAGTCGAGCGCGCAACTGTCGGAAGCGACGCTGACGCGGCGTAAATCGCTGCTCGCTTCGAACTTCGTCTCGATGCAGGAAATCGACGAGCGCACCGCGGACCTCAACAACAAGAAGGCCGCCGTCAAATCCGGCCAGGCCAATGTCGAGCGGCTCGAAGCGCTCGCCGGCTACAAGAAGATCACGGTCCCCTTCGACGGCGTGGTCACCTCGCGCGAAACAGACGTGGGCGCGCTGATCAATGCCGGCGGCGGTTCGGGGCCTCCGATGTTCGTGGTATCCGACATCACCAAGCTGCGCGTCTACGTCAACGTTCCGCAGAACTACGTGCCCGCGGTCAAGATCGGCGCGAAGGCCGCGCTGACGATGCCGGAATATCCGAACCGTACGTTCGCGGCGACGGTGGAGGCCTCCTCGCAATCAGTCGACGTTTCCTCGGGCACCACGCGCATGCAGCTCGCGCTCGACAATGCGGGCGGCGAGCTGATGCCGGGCGGCTATGCCAGCGTCCGCCTGCCGCTGCTGCGCGACGTCCTGCCGCTGCATATTCCGGCCAGCGCGCTCATTTTCAACCAGGGCGGCCTTCGGGTCGCGACCGTCGGCCCCGACGACAAGGTGCTGTTCAAGACGGTGACCATCGCGCGCGACCTCGGCAAGGAAATCGAAATCGCCTCCGGTCTTGTAGCCGAAGACCGCGTCATCACCGCACCGCCGGATGGCCTTGCCGATGGCGACCAGGTCCGGGTTGCTGGCGCCAAGGGCAAGCCCGCGACGGCGTCAGAGAAGCAGGACGTGAAGGGGTAGGGCTCGCCTTCATCTGCCCGTTACCCGAACAGCAGGTGCGCGTAGCGTCCTACCACCAGCGCGGTTGCACCGGTTGATACTCCTGGCCGCCACGCCGGCGCGTATTGACGGCCTGCGGGTTCCAGGCGGGCTGGAAAAAAGAGCTGAAGCCGTCGTCGCCAGGGCCTGCGACGAGGAGATCATCAGCGGGCGTGGGCTTGCGCGTGATGAAGCCGCCTTGCGGCTGATTGCTCAGCACCGTGACGAACTCGGTGCGATAGTTGGTCTCTTTGCTCAGTGCCTCATCCGAGACGATGATCGAGGATCGCGGCAGCGCGGTCGGCGCGATGCGATCGAGCACTTCCTGCGGGATGGTGATGCGGTCGAGCGCGGATTTGGCGTTGTCTCCGTTGTCGATGGTGACCGCGGTCCAGCGCAGGCCCGATTCGTTGCGCGCCACCGCTGTGAACACATGCGTACCGATCGGCCTTTCGGGATTGCTGATCTTGATCGGAAGCTCGATCGTTGCGTCGAACACGACGCCGCCGCCGTCGGGGGCCGGCTTCTGGGTCTGGCGGCGCACGTAAAGCTTCTGCGTCGCGCGGCTAATATAGATCGAGACCGGCTCGAGCGCGAGCTTCGCCTCGCTCGCCGCCTTGGCGGTGGCGGCCTTCCTCGCCTGGGCAGCCTTGGCCGCTTCCTTGGCGGCGGTCGCGGCGTCGAGCTTCGATGTCGCGTCGGCCTTGGCGGTGTCGAACTGCGTTGCCAGTTCCGCGGCCTTGGCGGCGGCCTTTTGCTTGAGGTCCTCGGCCCGCGTCTTGGCCTCGTCGGTCTTGGCCGAAACGAGCGCCTTCTCGGCGGCCGCAAGTTCCGCCTCAGTGCGGGCTTTTTGTCCCTCCAGCTTGCGCAGCGACGCGGTCAGGGAAGCAGTCTCGCGCGTGGCGGTTGCTGCCGCCTTCTTGGTCTCGTCGGCCGCTTTTGCGGCCTCGGCCGCCTCGCGGGGCAGCGTCTCCGCCCTGGCCGGCGCGGCCGCGACGGCCTCCCGACTAGGCACCAGCAGCGCCGGGTGGGAGAACTCTACCGGCTCGGCGTTCTCGGGCGAGATGATCACCCGCATTCCGATTCGCGTCTTGTCGAACAGCTTTTCGGCAAAGCCAAACGGCATCCGCACGCAGCCGTGGGAGGCCGCATAGCCGGGCAGGGGTCCGCCATGCAGCGCGATGCCGTTCCAGGTAATGCGCTGCATGTTCGGCATCGAGGCATCGTCATACATATTCGAGTGGTGATCCTTTTCCTTGTCGACCACCGCAAAGACGCCGGCTGGCGTCTCGCGTCCCGTGGTTCCGGTCGAGACCGGCGCGCGCAGGATCCACCCCTCGGTATCGTATAAAGTGACGTGCTGGGTCTTGATCGACACGATGGCCATGATCGGCTCACCGGCATCGCGCGGGGCGGTCGTCTCCTTGACGGGCGCGGGGCGCGCCTGTTTCGCGGCGGCGCCGGCGGTCAGCGCCGCCAGGCCGGCCATCGCCGCGAGCGTCATAACGGCAGGAGGAACCCAACGCCGCGCCGCCGCAGTGGTTCGCGCGGTCCTGGATCGATTTGCCATGTCATGCCCTGGTCGAAATGCCTGTCGGTGCTTCGTTAACTCATACACGACAGCCCGCGCCGGGCGAAGTGCGGTTAGCTGACGCAAGCGGGGCGGGAACCGGGGCGCGAGGCTACCCCACCCGCCACTCCAGCACGCCGTCCTCAGCCGTCACAACCTTGCCGATGGTGCCCACCGGCGTTCGGTCCAGGTTCAGCAAATGCTCGAGCGTGGCAGCGTCCTTGGCGGGAACACGGGCCAACGCCCGCGCATCGGCCTCGGTGCGCATCATCACCACGCCGTGCTCGACCTCGCCCTTGCCCTTGTAGATCACGGTAAAGCTCTCGACCTTGCCCTTGCCGCCGGCCTCGGTGACGAAGTCCGGCACGGCGCGTTTATGCCGGTCGGCCTCGGCCTGCACGCTGGTCTCCTGCGCGAGCGCCGCTTTCGGCGCCTCGCGTGACAGCACCAGGCCGTGATGCTTGGTGACAAAGCCGCCCTGGCCGTAGAGCAGGCCGAGCTTGCCGCTCTTGCGCAGGCTGCGCACCATCGCGATGGCCGCGTGCGTCATATAGGTGTTGAGCGGCGCGCCGAAGAAGGTGAGGCCGCCGGTTACCGTCGGCTGCACGTCGGGGCCGAGGCCAAGCGTCCGGCGCGCCATCTTGGGCACGCAGGGGAAGCAGCTATACAGCTCGATGGCGTCGAATTTCTTGCCGTCGCCCTCGACGAGGTCCATGACCGCCTTCAGCACGGCGTTCTGCGGGTGGCTTTCGTAGAACTGGTCGCGCACCAGATAATCGCGCGGCTCTTCCGCCGAGGCGCCGCCGGTCGGATAGATCAGGCGGTCTTCGGGAACGCCGGCCGCGCGCGCCTTCGCCAGCGATGTCAGTAGCACCGCGCCGCCCATGTTCACGGTCGGGTTGGCCACCATCAGCTTAGTATAGGGCCAGGCGATCAGGCGGTTCTCAGGCGTCGGCGTCGTGATCTCGTCGGGCGTCAGGCGTTTCTTCATCCAGGAATTTTCATTCTCGGAAGCGACGCGCGCATAGGTCGACCACAGCGCGCCGGATTCGGCGAGCGCCTCGCGCGGGGTCTGGCCCCAATGCGCCGATGTCGCGGATTCATACAGCGGGTAAACCGTGATCGGACGGAACACGCCGAGCGTCACCGCCATCGGCTTCTGGAACGCCGCGCCGCGCTTCGGCTCCTCGACGTCGTGGGCGAACGGCGTCCACGGCAGCGTGATGCCGCCACGCTCGGCTTTGGTTGCGGTGGATTGCGCTTCCGCGCCGCAGACCACGGCCACGCTGCATTCGCCGCGCGCAATGCGCTTGGCGGCTTCGTGGATGTAGCGGATCGGGCTTTCGCCACCGACCGGGCCGTAATAACAATGCGCGGGTGTGGCGCCGAGCCGCGCGGCAAGCTGTTTTTCGGGATCGCGGTAGCGCCAGCTCAGGAAATTGACGACGTCGAGCGAGCCGAGTTCGCCGAGCAGTTTGGCCCCGCTGTCCGCTTCCGCCCGCCGCACCGCTTCTTCGAGCAGCGCCATCGGCTCCAGGCCGGCAGCGATGTCCTTGGGACGGTCGGCGATCTCGCCGACGCCGACGATGACGGGAATGCGGTCTTCGGGGAGGGGGGAGTTGTTGTTCGGCATTTTTTCTTGTTTCGCTTTCTCAAATTACACAGACCTCATCCTGAGGAGCCGCGCAGCGGCGTCTCGAAGGATGGGCCACGGGCCTCATGGTTCGAGACGGCGCTTCGCGCCTCCTCACCATGAGGGACTGGCATTCACTCCTCCATCAGCATGTTCATGTGCTCCACCGCGTCGGCAAAATCTTCCTTGAATTCCTGCACCACCGCGCCGGCCGACTTTACGCTGTCGATCAAACCGACGCCCTGGCCGACAAAGTATGTCACGAGATCGCGCGCCTGCGTGTTGCCGGCCGCGGCAGCGCGGTCGATCGAGTTGAAGGCATCGCGGCTGATGATGCTTTGCAGCGGCATCGGCAGCGCGCCGGGACTATCCGGCCCGCGGTCCCACGCATCGGTCCACACCGAACGCAACTGCCGCGCCGGCTTTCCGGTGCGGCCCTTGGAGCGGATGGCGTCGCGCGAGGACGCCGCGATCATTTTCTCGCGGAAGATTTCGGTGGTTTCGGACTCGACGGTGGCGAGCCACACCGAGCCGGTCCAGGCGCCCGCAGCCCCCATCGCCATGCAGGCCGCCATCTGCCGGCCGGTCATGATGCCGCCCGCGGCCAGCACCGGCACGTCGCGGATCGGCTTGATCGCGTTGATTACTTCGGGCACCAGCACCATGGTCGTGACCTCGCCGCAATGGCCGCCGGCCTCGGTGCCCTGCGCGACCAGAATATCGACTCCGGCTGCGACCTGCCGCAGTGCGTGTTCCTTGGAGCCGACGAGGGCCGCAACCGGCACGCCATGCTTGCGGCCCTTTTCGATCATCGCTTTTGGCGGCACGCCGAGCGCGTTCGCGATCAACTTGATCGGATGGCGGAACGAAACATCGAGCACATCGAGCGCACGCTGCGCGTCGAACGGCTGCGGCTGGTTGTCGGCGACGTTGGTCGTCGTCAGCTCGATGCCGTATTTCTTCAAGAGGTTGCGGGTGAAGTCACGGTGCTGCGGCGAGATCCGCGCCTCCAGGCTTTTCCAGGTGACGTCCTTTTCACCCGCTGTCGAAATGTTTTCGGGGATCAGCACGTCGAGCCCGTAGGGCTTGCCGTCGGTATGATCGTCGATCCACTTCAGTTCCAGCTCGATCGTCTCCGGCGAGTGGGAGGTCGCGCCCAGCACGCCAAACCCGCCGGCGCGGCTGACCGCCGCGACTACGTCGCGGCAATGGCTGAAGGCCAGCAGTGGAAACTCAATTCCCAGCATGTCGCAGATCGGCGATTTCATGGCTGTAGCTCCCTGTGGCGGCCGTTTGCCAGCCGCTCATTGTTGGTTTGGATTAGCCGTGTGGCCGAACGCTAGCCTATCGAGGGCGGGAAAGCCAAGTGCGTTGGCGAGGCCCTCGCCATGAGGAACGGGCAATTCCATCTCGCAAAATATGCAATGCCACGCGGCGGATTTGCGTCTTGCGCATTGGCGCTACGGAGAGTCTGCTGTCAATCAAATCAAAACAATATTCCAGGGAGCCTTCATGTCCACCACGCCTTCCGTTACCGCCAAACCGAACGAGACCTATGACGTTGTCGTGGTCGGCGCGGGCTTTGCCGGCATGTACATGCTGCACCGGTTGCGCGGGCAGGGGATGACGGCGCGGGTTTTCGAGCAGGGCTCGGGCGTCGGCGGCACCTGGTACTGGAACCGCTATCCCGGCGCGCGCTGCGACGTCGAGAGCATGCAATATTCCTATTCGTTCGACGAAGAATTGCAGCAGCAGTGGAACTGGAGCGAACGCTACGCGCCACAGCCCGAGATATTGCAATACGCCAACCATGTCGCTGACCGATTCAACCTGCGTCCCGACATCCAGTTCGACACCCGCGTCGAGAATGCCGCCTTCGACGAGACCACGTCGCTGTGGTCGGTCTCGACCTCCGACGGTAAGACGGTCGCCGCAAAATTCGTGGTGCTCGCAACCGGCTGTCTGTCGAACGCGCGGATGCCTGACATCAAGGGGCTCGATCAATTCAAGGGCAAGGTCTATCACACCGGACACTGGCCGCATGAGGAAGTCGATTTCACCGGCCTGCGTGTCGGCGTCATCGGCACCGGATCGTCGGCGATCCAGTCGGTGCCGGTCATTGCCGAGCAGGCGAGCCAGCTGACGGTATTCCAGCGCACCGCCAACTTCTCCATTCCCGCCCGCAATGCCGCGCTCACCGAGCCGGAGCGGCAAAAATTCCGCGACAACTATCCCGAGATCAGGCGCTTTGCGCGCGAGGTAGCCAAGAACGGCATCTATACCGAGGTGCCCGATCGCGGCGCGCTCGACGACGGCGACAACGAGCGCCGCTCGAAATACCAGGCGCGCTGGGATCGCGGCGGGCTCACCTTCATGTCGGTCTACAACAATCTCGGGCTCGACAAGGCGGCCAACGACACGGCGGCGGATTTCGTCCGCGGAAAAATTGCCGAGATTGTCAAGGACCCGGAGACGGCAATGCTGCTGCAGCCGAACAACCATCCGATCGGCTCCAAACGTATCTGCATCGACACGGAGTATTTTGCGACCTTCAATCGCCCCAACGTGACGCTGGTGGATATCAAATCCAATCCGATCGAGGAGATCACGGAAAATGCCGTGCGCGTGGCCGGCAAGGATTATGAAGTCGACGCGCTGGTGCTGGCGACCGGCTTTGACGCGATGACGGGATCGGTGGCGAAAATCGATATTCGTGGCCGCGGCGGCGAGACGCTGAACCAGAAATGGGCTGCCGGCCCGCGCACTTATCTTGGCCTGATGAGCGCGGGTTTTCCCAATCTCTTCGTCATCACCGGTCCCGGCAGTCCCTCGGTGCTGTCGAACATGATCGTCTCGATCGAGCAGCATGTCGACTGGATCACCGACTGCCTAGCCTATATGCGCGACCAGGGCCTCGATACCATGGAAGCGGCTGTCGATGCCGAAGACAAATGGGTCGCCCACGTCAACGAGGTCGCCTACACCACGCTCTATCCGACGGCCAATTCGTGGTACATGGGCGCCAATGTTCCCGGCAAGCCGAGGATTTTCATGCCCTATATCGGTGGCGTCGGCCCCTACCGGCAGATCTGCAACGACGTCGCGGCCAAGGGGTATGAGGGGTTTGTGATGACGGGCGCGGAGCAGCCGCGGAAGATGGCGGCGTCCTGACGGCTTCGTAGGGTGGGCAAAGCGTAGCGTGCCCACCATCACGGGCCGAGCATTACATGGTGGGCATGCTGCGCTTTGCCCACCCTACAAGTTAGCTCCGCAGCCGCCGCGTCAGCACCTCAACAAACCGGTCGGCATCAGCCTCGTCATTGTAAACATGTGGCGACACGCGCATCCGCCCGAGGCGCGGTGCGACGTAGATGCCTTCGCTTGCCAGTCCCTCGACCAGGCCCACCGGCATGCCGCCCTCGAAGGCGAGGCTCACTATATGCGGTGCCCGCAGGTGCGGCTCCGGCACGCGGACGCCGATGCCGCGCACGCCCGCTGCGATCCGCTCCGTCAGCATCGCGAGGCGTTGCGCAATCGCCGCTGCGCCCCAGTCAGCCATCATCTCCATGCCGATCGAGGCCATCTCCATCGAGATGAAATGATCGCGCTCGCCCATGTCGAAGCGGCGCGCATCGGGAACGTAATTGAGATCGGTGAAATAGACCGCGTTCTCGGCGCGCACGTTGCGGCGGCCGGCGGAGGTCTGCTCCAGCGGGATGCCGTTCTGGTGCCGTTTGGCGACATAGAGAAAGGCGCGGCCGTACGGTCCGAGCAGCCATTTGTAGGTCGGGAAGATCACGAAATCCGGATCGAGACGTTGCACGTCCAGCGCCAGCACGCCGGCGCTTTGCGTCGCGTCGATCAGGAAAGCAGCGCCTCGCTGCCGAAGTGCCGCACCGACCTTGTCGACATCGATCAGCCCGCCGTCCGACCAGTGCACCGATGAGATCGAGGCCAGGCTGACCGGCGGCGCGCCTGTTCGTTCGATGCTTTCGAGAACCGCCGACGTCCAGTCACCGTCGATCGGTTGCTTGATCGTCTCGACGGCAAACCCCTGTGCCTCGGCCCGCGCATGCCATTCCAGCACAGGGGAGGAGTGATCGTTTTCCAGCACGAGGACGCGCGTGCCGCGAGCGATCGGCAATATCTTCGCGGCGGTCGCAACGCCATAACTGATCGAGGAAATCAGCGCGATATCGGAGGCCTCGGCGTTGATCAGCCGGGCGGCAGCGGTTCGCGCGCGTTCGTGCTGTTGGTTGGCAAAGGAGGCCTCGAGCATCCAGGGCCGGCCCTTGCGGCCAACGGCGGCGCGGCCGGCCTCCAGGGTCCGGATCGGCAACGGGCTGTAGGAGGCGGCATTGAGGTAGCAGATATCGCGGGGAATATCGAACAGGGTACGCTGGGACGGAAGCATTCGGATGGTCTCGTTGTGGTGACCAATCCAATATGACCCATCCCGGCCGCGCCAGCCACAAAGGCATTGCTCCGAGTTGTAGCCTGAAGCGCCTCGATCCGCTGGTGCCGTAGGGTGGGCAAAGCGAAGCGTGCCCACCATCTGGCGGCTTGCTCGGTGATAGATGGTGGGCACGTCGCTGCGCGCCTTTGCCCACCCTACGAATTGTCACGGCGCTCGCTAAACCTCCAGCCACTCCTTGCGCACGCCGGCATTGGCGGCGAGTTCGGTGGGCGTGCCTTCGAACACGATGCGGCCGTGGCCCATCACGTAGAGGCGGCGCGAGATCCGTAGCGCGATGGTGAGCTTCTGTTCCACCAGCAGGATCGCGGTGCCGCGCTTGGCGATTTCGTCCAGCAGCGTGCCGACCTGCTCGACGAGTTTGGGCGCGAGCCCCTCGGTCGGCTCGTCGATGATGACCAGATCCGGGTCGCCCATCAGGGTGCGGCACATCGTGAGCATCTGCTGCTCGCCGCCCGACAGCACGCCGGCGGGATTGTCCTGGCGTGCGGCGAGGTTGGGAAACAGCGAAAATACATCCTCGAATTTCCAGCGCCCGACGATTCCGGCGCGCTTCAGCCCGAGTTCGAGATTCTGCCGCACGGTCAATCCCGGAAACACCTGGCGGTCTTCCGGCACGTAGCCGATGCCGAGATGGGCGATCTGGTCGGGCCGCAGCCCTGCGATCGAACGGCCCTTGAAGCCGATCTGGCCGACCGGCGCCACCAGCCCCATGATGGTCTTGCAGGCGGTCGAGCGGCCGACCCCGTTGCGGCCGAGCAGGCTGACGATCTCGCCCTGATCGACCCTGAGGTCGACGCCCTGCAGGATGTGGCTCTTGCCGTAGAAGGCATGGAGATCGCGGACCTCGAGCATCATGCCGCCACCGTCCCGAGATAGGCTTCCTGCACGGCGGCATTGCCGCGGATGGCGGTCGGCGCGTCGGAGGCGATCACTTCGCCGTAGACCAGCACGGTGATGCGGTCGGCGAGGCCGAACACCACGCTCATGTCGTGCTCGACCATGATCAGCGTCTTGCCTTCCGTGACGCTGCGGATCAGCGCGACCGCGCTGTCGGTCTCGCTGTGGCTCATGCCGGCGGTCGGCTCGTCGAGCAGGATGATCTCGGCGCCGCCGGCGATGGTGATGCCGATCTCCAGCGCGCGCTGCTCGGCATAGGACAACAGACCCGCCTGAAGATTGCGCCGGTCTGCGAGCTTCAGCCGTTCCAGCAGTTGATCGGCTGCGCGATTGAGCTCCTTCTGCTGCCCGAGCAGGTGCCAGAACGAGTAGCGGTATCCCTGCGACCACAACAGGCCGCAGCGGATATTCTCGAACACGCTCATGCGCGGAAAGATCGAGGTGATCTGGAAGCTGCGCGAAAGACCGAGCCGGTTGATCTCCTGCGGCGCCAGATCGGCGGTCGACTGGCCGTTGACCGTGATCGAGCCGGAGCTGATCGGGAAGCGCCCCGAGATCAGGTTGAACAGCGTGGTCTTGCCGGCGCCGTTGGGGCCGATGATGGCATGGCGCTCGCCGCGCGGAATCGAGAGGTTGACGCCGCGGATGATTTCGGTGGCGCCGAACTTTTTGCAGACGTCGCGCAGTTCGATGGCAGGCACGCTTGCGACATCGGCGCTCACGACATCGCCTCCTGCACCTTGACGCCCTGTATCTTGACGCCATCCTGGATCTTGGCGCCTTCCATCAGCGCGTCCCAGCACTCGCGGAAGCTACGTGCCTCGCGGCGCAGCCACAGCCCGCCCAGCACCAGCGCGGCCAGGGCGACGACCCATGGCAATGGCGCCGTGGTGTCGATGAGGTGGCCGCCGATCGAGAACTTCTTGCCTTGGGCGGCGCCGATCGTGGTGAAGGACGCCAGTTCGACCATCAGCACGAAGCCCAGCATGACCAGAAGCGCCGGCGGAAATGCCCGCGCATAGGGCAGCGCCAGTTCGCGCAGGCGTCCGGCGCGCCAGATCGGCACATGCATGAAGATCAGCCCGATCAGTCCGCCCGGCGCGTACATCACCATCACGATGAACAGCACGCCGACATAGAGCAGCCAGGCATTGCTGAGCAGGCTGACCCCGCTCTGCAGCAGCACCACCACGATGGTGCCGAGGATCGGTCCGAAGAACCCGCCGGCGCCGCCGATATAGACGGCGAGCAGCGCATTCGCAGACTTGCCCGCCGACACCGTGTCGAAGGTGACGATTTCGTAGATCAGCACGTACAGCCCGCCGGCGATGCCGGCGAAGAAGCCGGACAGCGCGAATTGATAGAGCCGCACCATGCGCGGATCGTAGCCGACGAACTGGGCGCGCTCGAAATTGTCACGGGTGGCGTTGGCCATGCTGCCGAGCGGCGTCTGGGTCTGCAGCCGCATCAGCGCGGCCGCGATGAAGGCCCAGACCAGCACCAGGCAGTAGACCTGCCATGGCGAGGTGTATTTGACGCCGAGCAGGCTGGTATCCATCACGCGATCGACGCTGATGCCGCCTTCGCCGCCGAAGAAGCCCATGAACATCAGCGCCGCCGCGGAGACCAGTTCGCCGAGCCCCATCGTGATCATCGCAAACGCCGTGGCGCGCTGCTTGGTCACCAGCCAGCCGAAGACGTAGCCGAAGAACAGCCCGCCGAGCCCGCCGGCCAGCGGCACCAGTTCGGTCGGCAGCCAGAACGAGCCGGCCTTCACGAGAAGCACCACATGCGCCGCGCAATAGGCGCCCATCCCGAGCAGCACGGCATGTCCGAACGACAGCAGGCCCGCCTGGCCCATCAGCATGTTGTAGGACAGCGCGAAGATCGCCATCACGCCGATCTCGCTCATCAGCGTCAGCACGAAGCCGGAATGCCGGCCCTTGCTCCAGTCGTAGAACAGGAACGGGAACGCCAGCAGGACGACGAGGACCAGCAACCAGGGCCAATGGCGGCGCAGCATGTTCATGTGTCGCGCGTCCCCATCAGGCCGCGTGGCCGGAACACCAGGATCAGCACCAGCATCAGGAACGGCAGCAGCGCGCCGACCCGCGGCAGGGTCACGTTGAGGACTTCCGCAAACGGCGTGCTCGACGTCACCGTGAAGCCGAATTTCGCCAGCAGGTCAGCCAGCGATACGTCGAACACCACGGCAAAGGTCTGGATCAGTCCCATCAGGATCGAGGCGATGAAGCAGCCGGTCAGCGAGCCCAGTCCGCCGAACACCACGACGACGAACACGATCGGTCCCATGGTGAAGGCCATCGCGGGTTCGGTGACCTGGTAGTTGCCGCCGATCACGCCGGCGAGGCCGGCCAGCGCGGTGCCGGCGGCGAACACGAGGGTAAAAATGCGCGGCACGTTATGGCCGAGCGCCGACGCCATGTCGGGATGGGTCAGCGCGGCCTGGATCACCAGACCGACGCGGGTGCGGGTCAGCCCGAGCCAGATCGCACCGAACATCAACGCCGAGATCGCCAGCATGAAGGCGCGATAGGCGGGGAATTGCGTGCCGTAGATTTTGAACAGCGGGAAGTCGAGCAACTCCGGCACCCGGTAGGGCACCGGCAGCAGGCCCCAGGACATCTGCACGACCTTTTCGATGATCAGGGCAAGGCCGAACGTGAACAGCAACTCGGCGATGTGGCCGTTGCGATGGACGCGCCGCAGCCCCCACATCTCGATGGCCGCGCCGATCAGCCCGCAGAGCAGGGGAGCGATGATCAGCGCCGGCCAGAAGCCGATATAGGTGCTGATGGTGTAGGCGAAGTAGGCGCCGAGCATATAGGCGCTGGCATGGGCGAAGTTGAGCACGCCCATCATGCTGAGGATGAGCGTGAGCCCGCTCGCCAGCATGAACAACAGCATGCCGTAGACGAGGCCATTCAGAAGCGAGACGACAAAGACTTCCATTGCACCGGACCACCGCAGAGCGCGACGCCTGCTCCCCCGTCAGGGAAGCAGGCGACTGTTGTTGTGGTCAGGAGGCGCTCGGGCGCTTCATCTTGCAGGTATTGGGCTGGTCGACGTCCTTGGCGAGGATGGTCGCCGACGTTGCCCAGCCGAGGCCGGTGCCTTCGGCGTCGTACTTCACGCCCTTCTTGAAGGTGCCGACGAAGTATTCGGTGATGATCTGGTGGTCTTCCTTGCGCATCCTGGTGTCGTAGCCGAGGAAGTCCTTGACCGTGAGGTCTTCCAGCGCCAGCGCGATCTTGGTCGGGTCGACCGAGCCGGCCTTGTTCACCGCGCCCTGCAGATATTCGAAGATGGTGCGGAAGCCGGCGGCGGAGAAGTCGAACTTGTGCTTTTCACGGAACGCCTTGGTAAAGGCCTCGGCTTCCGCGTTGCCGATTTCCGGCGCCACGTTCTCGCCGAACGACATCACCGCCAGCACGCGGTTGTCGCCGCCGACGCCGATCGCGGTCGGGCCGCCGGCCAGATGCGCATAGAAGGTGTAGTAGCGCAGATCGGCGCCGGCATCGACGCCGGCCTTGATCAAGCAGGTTCATGTCCGGGCCCCAGTTGCCGGTGAGCAGCGCCTGCGCGCCCGAGGCATTGATCTTGGTAATGTACGGCGAGAAGTCCTTGACCTTGCCGAGCGGGATCAACTCGTCACCGACGACCTGAACGTCCGGCCGCAGCTTGCCGAGATAGTTCTTGACCTCGCGCTGCACCGACTGGCCGAACAGATAGTCCTGGTTGATCAGGTAGACCTTCTTCACTTCCTTGGGCAGCGAGCGAACCATCACTTCGGCCTTCATGCCGACGTGCAGGTCGAAGCGGAAATGCCAGAAGCTGCACTGCTCGTTGGTGAGCTCGGTCGCGACCGCACCGCAGTTCAGATAGATGATGCGGTTATCCGGGTTGCGGTCGTTGTGCTTGTTGACGCCGTCGATCAGGGCGGCGGCGATGTTGGAGCCGCTGCACTGCATGATGAAGGGCATGTTCTGGTCGGTGGCGCTCTTGAGCGCAATCAGCGCGTCCGACGGCTGCGACTTGTTGTCGAACGGAACCAGTTCGAACTTCTTGCCGAGCGCGCCGCCCTTCGAATTGATGTAATCGATGATGTACTGCATCTGCTTCAGGTTGGCGTCGCCGACTTGCGCGAACGGTCCTGAAAGCGGGTCGGTGTAGGCGACCTTGATGGTCCCTTGCGCCGAGGCGTAGCCGCCACCGGCGATCGCCAGCATGAAACCAAAGAACGGCGTCAACCACTTGCTTCGCAGCATGGTGCATTCCTCCCCTGATGTAGCCCGCTTTTTGTTTTGTTGCGGTGCTGATGTGAAACCGTAACATGGAGATTGCGCCGACCGCCACAACGAATTGTCCGCTGGCGATGCCCTTGTGGCGGTACCCGGCAGTGGCGATATAACAGGCACGATAATTCCGCCGTGCGGCAGGCCATCCATCCCAAGGTGTGGCCGAAAAGAAACCTGGAGCCAAACTAATGACCGATGCCCCCGTCACTGATCCCGCCGAATATGTCCCGCCGAAAGTCTGGACCTGGAATAAGGAAAGCGGCGGCCGCTTTGCCAGCATCAACCGTCCGATCGCGGGAGCCACGCATGAGGCGGAGCTGCCGGTCGGCCGTCATCCGTTTCAGCTCTACTCGCTGGCGACGCCGAACGGCGTCAAGGTCACGGTCATGTTCGAGGAGCTGCTGGCGGCCGGTCACAGCGGCGCGGAATACGACGCGTGGCTGATCAAGATCGACGGCAACCAGTTCGGCAGCGGCTTTGTCGCCGTCAATCCGAACTCGAAAATTCCGGCGCTGATGGACCGCAGCGGGCCAACCCCGATCCGCCTGTTCGAGTCGGGCGCGATCCTGGTGCATCTCGCCGAAAAGTTCGGCGCCTTTCTGCCGGCCGGCGGCCAGGCGCGGGCCGAATGCCTGTCGTGGCTGTTCTGGCAGATGGGCAGCGCGCCGTTTCTCGGCGGCGGTTTTGGCCATTTCTACGCCTACGCGCCGACCAAGATCGAATACGCCATCGACCGCTACGCCATGGAGGTGAAGCGCCAGCTCGACGTGCTCGACCGCCGGCTCGCCGACAACGAATTTCTCGCAGGCAACGAGTATACGATCGCCGACATGGCCACCTGGCCGTGGTACGGCGCGCTGGCCAAGGGTCTGGTCTACGGCGCCGGCGAATTTCTCTCGGTGCACGAATACAAGAACGTGCAGCGCTGGACCGACGCAATCGCAAAGCGCCCGGCGGTGAAGCGCGGCCGCATGGTCAACCGCATCTCGGGTGATCCGGCGAGCCAGTTGCACGAGCGGCATGAGGCGAGCGATTTCGACACCAAGACGCAGGACAAGATCGGTGAACCCGCGAAGACATAACGCGGGAAGGGGGCAAGACCATGAGCTTTTTCGAAAAGGGCGCCGTTCGCATCCACTATGAGGAGGCCGGCTCCGGCTTCCCGCTGTTGCTGATCGCCGGCGGCGGGTTGAATTCGAACATCTCGCGCATCACCGGTGAGTATCCGCCCTTCAACGCCATGAAGGAGTTCGGCAACGAATATCGCTGCATCGCCTTTGATCTGCGCAATGCACCGCCCGGCCAGTCCTCTGGCCCGCTCGAGATCGACCGCCCCTGGGATTCCCACACCGACGACCAGCTCGCGCTGATGGACCATCTCGGCTTCGAGAAGTTCATGGTGCTGGGCTTCTGCATCGGCGGTCCCCTGATCTGGAATCTGATCAAGCGCGCGCCGGATCGTGTCGTGGCGGGGGTGCTGGCGATGCCGTCGGGCTCGCGGCCCGAGAAGCGCGACCTGTTCTACGACAACAACATCACAGGGCTGGGCGCCGCAGCTTGTCGAGCGCCGGCCCGACATCACCATGGAGCAGGCCGAAAAATTCCTGACGAAAATGTACCGCACCGACCCTGACTTCGTCTTCACGGTCACGCGCGATTTCGTCCGCCAGTGCCAGACGCCGGTGCTGATCCTGCCCGACGACATCCCGGCGCATCCGTATGCGGTGGCGATGGAGAGCGCGATGCTGGCGCCGAACGCGGAAGTGAGTTTGTTCCCGTGGAAGGAGCCGAAGGAGAGGGTACCGCTCGCGGTGCGGCAGATCCGGTCGTTCCTGCGCGCGCACCGGCCGACGGCGTCGTAGAGGAGGCGGTCGCGTAGGGTGGGCAAAGCGGCAGCGTGCCCACCATTCTCACAACGGGCACGCGGATAGATGGTGGGCACGGCGCAAGCGCGCCTTTGCCCACCCTACGGCCTAATCCGGCAACTTCTCCCCGGAGCCGCCGAGGTCGGAAGGGAAGTCGGCGTACTTCGGCAAGCCGTCTTTCACCGACAGCGTCTTGCTCGCGTAGTTCACGTGCAGCGTCGGCTGGTGCGTATATCCCCGCAGCAGATTGGCATAGACATCGATCAGCCGCATGCGCGGATGCTCGGTCATGACGTGGCCGCCGCAGACCTTGCAGAATTTCCGATAGGAGTTCTCGGTCTTGTTGTAAGTCCCAATGTCGGACGCGCCCTTGGCGACGCGAACGTCGCCCGACTTCCACAGGCTGAAGGCATTGACCGGCGCGGCTGACCAGGCCTGGCAATCCGCACAATGACAGTAGCCGGCGAAAACCGGTGCGCCCGCTGCTTCCACCTCGACCGCGCCGCAGAAGCAGCCGGCGGTGTAGGTCGCGGCGTTCGTGTCCTGTGACTGGCAGGGCGCCAGCAGATCGTTGTACTCGGCGTGCTTGGACATGAAATTTCGAATGAAGTCGCATTCCACCGTCAGCTTGCGCGCCTGCGCCCGTACCGCGTCCAGCGTCGCGCGCGCTAGTTTTGAGCCGACGCCCTTGCCGCCGAGTTCGGGCGGCACCTCGGTATGAACCAGCGTGATTGCGCCTGATGATTTCCGATAGGTGACGAAGGCGGTGTGGCCTTCGACATCGAGTTCAAATCGTTCGCGGGCTTCGTTGTCGCGGAAGTTTTCGGCCATGTGCTTCCCCTTCCTGCCGGCGTCGGTTTAGACCGTGGTCTTCGCTCCTTCGGCCGGCGGAAACACCACGCGGTCATCGGTCCGGCAGTAGCGATCCGCGAACATGCGGCCGATCGGGTGATAGCGCTCCATGTGCACGCGCATCGTATCAGGGTCCCACAACTCGTCGCGGATGTAGAAGTTGACGCCTTCGCCCATGATGAGATGGCGGTTGTCCTTGACGTTCATGGTCTTCCAGACCTTGCATTCCATCGCCCACGGCGCGTCGGCGAGCCGCGGCACCGCCACCCTGGTCGAGGGTGCGAGCTTTAGCCCGAGATAGTTGGGCTCGCCGACATCGGGCGGAAAGTCGCCGCTGGAATCGTGCATCGCCTGCGCCAGCGGCTCGTCGGTCAGGTTGACCACGAACTCGCCGGTCCGCTGGATATTGATAAGAGTGTCCTTGATACGGCCGTCGGGCCGCTGATTGACCGCGAACATGCAAAGCGGCGGGTCTTCGGAGAACACGTTGAAGAAACTGTAGGGCGCGGCATTGACCACGCCGGTTGGCCCAACCGTCGTAATCCACGCGATCGGTCGCGGCAGCACGAAGCCTGCCAGCAGCTTGTAACGATCGCGCGGTTGGAGGTTCTCAGGCGCGTATTCCATTGGTACTGATCCCCAGGCATTGCGAGTGTAGAGGGCTCTGCGCAGTTGTTCGTAGGGTGGGCAAAGCGCAGCGTGCCCACCACCTTTCAGTTTGCTCGGTGACGGATGGTGGGCACAGCGCTTACGCGCTTTTGCCCACCCTACGGGCACTTCGGACTACGGCATGCTCAGTTCATGCCGGCCGACCACCATCCAGTGCACCTCATCCGGACCGTCGGCGAAGCGCAGGTGCCGGACGTCCTGGTACATCTCGCCGAGCGGGCTCCAATGCGAAATGCCGGTCGCGCCGTGCATCTGGATCGCCTGGTCGATGATCTTGCAGGTGCGCTCCGGCACCATGGCCTTCACCATGCTGACCCAGATCCGCGCGTCCTTGTTGCCGAGCACGTCCATCGCCTTGGCGGCCTTGAGCACCATCAGCCGCATCGCCTCGATCTCGCAGCGCGCCTGCGCGATGATCTGCATGTTGCCGCCGAGATGGGCGATCTTCTTGCCGAAGGCTTCGCGGGTGAGACCGCGCTGCACCATCAGGTCGAGCGCCTTTTCCGCCTTGCCGATCGTGCGCATGCAGTGATGGATACGGCCCGGTCCGAGGCGAACCTGCGAGATTTCAAAGCCGCGGCCTTCGCCGAGCAGCATGTTTTCCTTCGGCACCCGGCAATTGTTGAAGCGCAGATGCATGTGGCCGCGCGGCGCGTGGTCGTGGCCGAACACGTGCATCGGGCCCAAAATTTCCACGCCGGGGGTGTCGATCGGCACCAGGATCTGCGACTGCTGCTTGCTCGGCGGCGCATCCGGATTGGTCTTCACCATCACGATCATGATCTTGCAGCGCGGATCGCCGGCGCCCGAGATGTAATACTTCTCGCCGTTGATCACCCATTCGTCGCCGACGAGTTTTGCGGTGGTCGAGATGTTCTTGGCGTCGGATGAGGCGACGTTCGGTTCGGTCATGGCGTAGGCGGAACGGATTTCGCCGGCCAGCAGCGGCTTCAGCCACTTGTCCTTCTGGGCCTTGGTGCCGACGCGCTCCAGCACCTCCATGTTGCCGGTATCGGGTGCCGAGCAGTTCATGGTTTCCGAGGCCATCGGATTCTTCGCCAGCTCGACCGCGATATAGGCGTAATCGAGGTTCTTCAGGCCCTGGCCGGTCTCGTCGTCGGGCAGGAAGAAGTTCCACAGGCCTACTTCCTTGGCCTTGTCCTTGGCCTTCTGAAGGCACGCCAGCTGTTCCGGCGTAAAGCTCCAGCGGTCAGTCTTTTTCTCGCCGAGCTTTGCGAATTCGACCGACATGGGATCGACCGTTTCGCGGATGAACTTCTTGACGTGCTCGTACAGCGGACGGACCTCGTCCGACATGCGCAAATCGTTGAGTTCTTCGCCCGGATTGAGATTGTAGGTCGTCGTTCGCGGGATGTAGGCGTGTTTCATGGATTATTTCCTCCCATTTGCGCAGATCTTTCGGTCTGCGGGCGCGCGCTCAGGCTCGTTGGCCGGCAATGTAGACGCGGGGCAGGGGCTTGCACAAGCGCGAGCGGAAGGGGCGCGATTTTCCGCCTTGTGGGAAGACGCACTGCGCGACCCTCATGGTGAGGAGGCGCTTTAGCGCCGTCTCGAACCATGCGGCCCGGCTGGTGCCATTCATCCTTCGAGACGGCGCTTCGCGCTTCCTCAGGATGAGGTCCGGCAGATCAACTCGCTCATTTCCGCCGGGCCTTCTGCTCGAAAACACCGATAACCGCGAGCGTCATCGCGGTGACGCCGGTTTCGATGGTAGGCTTCGGCACCGGCGCAAACTGCGGCGAATGATTGGACGGTATCGGCGGACCGCCGTTGCGTGCCGCGTCGATACGATCCTGGTCATAGACGCCGATGTTGAACATCATCGACGGCACCCCGGCGCCGGCGAATTCGGAGAAATCCTCGCTCGCGGTCCCCGGCGGTGAGGTCCTGAACTTGTCGCCAAGTGCCGCCTTCAACACATCAGCGACGGCTGTGACCACATCGGGATCATTGACGACGGGCTTGGTGCCCTCGGGCATCTTGATATCGGGCGCGGGCGCACCCGACATCGCAGCCGCGGCCTTCGCCGTTCGTTCGATCCCGGCATGCAATTTGGCGCGAACCTCGGGCTTGTAGGAGCGGATGGTGCCGGAGAGCTGCACGGAGTTGGGAATGATATTTCCAGCGGTGCCGCCGTGAATGGCGCCGATCGTCACGACGCCGAATTCAGTTGGATCCTTTTCGCGGCTGATCACGCCTTGTACGTCGACGATGAACCGCGCCGCGATCGCAACGGGATCGACGGTCGTGTGCGGCGCCGAACCGTGCCCGCCGCGGCCGTGGAATGTCACCTCAAGACCGTCGGCAGCGGACGAGCCGACGCCGCTACGATAGAAGACCGTGCCATGAGCGAACGGGCCGTCATGCAAGGCAAGCGCGATGTCGGGCTTGGGAAAGCGCGTGAACAAGCCCTGCGCAAGCATGGCGCGGGCGCCGGCCACAATCTCTTCCGCCGGCTGGGCGATGAACATCAGCGTGCCCCGCCACTGGTCTTTCAGGCCAAGCAACGTCTTCGCTGTTCCGACCCAAGTCGCCATGTGGATGTCGTGGCCGCAGCTATGGGCGACGAACACCTCCCGCCCGCTCCAGTTGGTCTTGTCGCGGCTCGCATAGTCGAGGCCGGTTTTCTCCTCCATCGGCAGAGCGTCGAGTTCGGTGCGCACCATGATGGTAGGCCCGTCGCCGTTCTTGTAGATGGCGACCAGTCCGGTCATGCCGATTTTCTCGGTGACCTCGAAGCCCAGCGCGCGCATCTCCGCGGCGAGCCGGGTGGCGGTCTTCACTTCCTGAAACGCGAGTTCGGGGTGGGCGTGGAGTTCCTTGTAGAGCGCGTCGAGCTTTGGATAGTCGCTCGCGAGCGATGTTTCGATCGCCTTCTTGAGATTGACGACATCGAGTTCGGCGTAGGCCGGCAGCATGGTGGCGGCGAACAGGGCGACGGATGCCGCCAGGGATCTGACAAATCGATTCATGATGTAGTCCCCCTTGATTGCGCTGCGGCGCTCACTGCGTAGGGTGGGTTAGGCGAAAGCCGTAACCCACCGCCCTTGCGAAGAAAGATGGCGGGTTACGCTGCGCTAACCCACCCTACGATCTACGATCCGCCTACGACGCTATCCGATGCATCGCGCAAATCTTGTTGCCGTCGAGATCCCGCAGATAGGCGAGATACATTTTGCCCGCCGAGCCTTCGCGAACGCCCGGCGGATTCTCGCAGGTCTTTCCGCCATTGGCGATGCCGGCCGCGTGCCAGGCGTCGGCCTGTTCGGGAGAGTCAGCCGCAAAGCCGATGGTGCCGCCATTGGCGTGTGTCGCCGGTTCGCCATTGATCGGCTTCGACACCGAAAATACGCCGGTCTTGGTGAAGTAGAAAATGCGGTGGCCGTCGACCCTGGCCGGCCTGACGCCGAGTGTGCCGAGCAACGCGTCGTAGAACGCCTTGGCCTTTTCCAGGTCGTTGGTGCCGATCATCACATGCGAAAACATTCTATTCCTCCCCATTTTTTCCGACGAACAGTCGCGATTGCGCCGCGCATCCGCAAGGAACAACCCCGCACGCTGCCCGTTGCCGCCAATGTAGACGGCACCATTGGCGCTGCACAAGCAGGCGATGGGCAACCGGAAGGCCCGGGAGCCGCCTCGGTAACCGGCAGATTACGGTTCGGTAATCCGGTCCGAGAGGGTGGCTTCCGCCGGCCGGCGCGGCGCCTCGACGCACCCCGGCATCTTGAAGCGCCACCGGGGGAATTCCTACCTCTGGGATGCCAGCCCCGGCGTCAGGCCGTGGGCGGGTTAAGGAGACGACAATGAGCTATCTGAAGACTGCCATTCTGTTGGCCGGTCTCACCGGCCTCTTCATGGGCGTCGGCTATCTGATCGGCGGCGCCAGCGGTGCCCTGATCGCGCTCGTGATCGCGGCTGCGATGAACCTGTTCGCCTACTGGAATTCGGACCGCATGGTGCTGTCGATGTACGGCGCCCATGAAGTCGACCAGCGAACCGCGCCCGACCTGTTCAATCTCGTGGCTGAGCTTGCCGGCCGCGCCGGCCTGCCGATGCCGCGCGTGTTCGTCATCGACGAGGCGCAGCCCAATGCGTTCGCCACCGGCCGCAACCCAGAGAATGCGGCGGTCGCGGTGAGTGCGGGCCTGATGCAGCAGCTCAGCCGCGAGGAACTCGCCGGCGTGATCGCGCATGAGCTCGCGCACGTCAAAAATCACGACACGTTGCTGATGACCATCACCGCGACGATTGCCGGCGCGATCTCGATGCTGGCGCAGTTCGGCATGTTCTTCGGCGGCCATCGCGACAACAACAACGGTCCCGGCATCATCGGCTCGATCGCCATGATGATCCTGGCCCCGTTCGGCGCCATGCTGGTGCAGATGGCGATCAGCCGGACCCGCGAATACGCCGCCGACGATCTCGGCGCGCGAATCTGCGGCCAGCCGATGTGGCTGGCGTCCGCGCTCGCGAAAATCGAAAATGCCGCGCATCAGATCCCGAACATGGAAGCGGAGCGCAATCCGGCGACCGCGCACATGTTCATCATCAACCCGCTGTCGGGCGGGGGCATGGACAATCTGTTCACGACGCACCCTTCGACCGAGAACCGCATCGCGGCGCTGCAGCAGCTGGCGGCGCAAATGGGCGCGCAGGGCGGATTGCCTCCCGTGAATGCCCGCGGGAACTATCCCCGCCGCAGCCCGTGGGGCCGGCCGACGGCCTCGCGCGGACCGTGGGGATAAATTTGCGTAGTCTGTAGGGTGGGCAAAGGAGCAAAGCGACATGCCCACCATCTATCGCCGAGCGCTGCGAGATGGTGGGCACGCTGCGCTTTGCCCACGGCAGCGGATTGATTTGCGAGGCTCAGCTACAGTCCGCACCCAACCTTAAAACGCCGTGTACCCGCCATCGATCACAAAACAATCCGCCGTATGATACGACGACGCCTTGCTCATGATGTACACCGCGATGCCGCCGAAATCCGTCGGCTCGCCGAAGCGGCGCACCGGGATGCGCGGCATCACGTTGGCGACGAATTTCTCGTTGCCCATGATGCCGGCGGTCATGTCGCTCTTGATCCAGCCGGGCAGGATCGCATTCGCGGTGACGCCGTAGCGCGCCAGTTCGACGGCAAGCGCGCGGCACAGCGCGTTCAGCGCCGCCTTGGTGCCGGCGTAGTGCTCGTTGCGGGCGGTGCCGAACAGCGACGCCAGGCTGGATGTGGCAACCAGCCGGCCGAACTTGTCGCCGGCCTCGGCGCGTTCGGTCATGTGGCGGGCAGCGACCTGGAACACATGAAAGACGCCGTCGAGATTGGTGGCGAACATGCGCCGCCATTCCTCCTCGGTGCGGTCGATGAAGGCGCGCCGTCCGCCGCCGCCGATGCCGGCATTGGCAAAGCAGCCGTCGACCCGGCCGAAGGTGTCGAGCGTGGCTTGCATCGCGGCCTTCACCGAAGCAGGGTCCGAGACGTCGCAGACCTGTGTATGCACCTTGCCGGGACCGGCCGACAGGGTGGCCGCCGCGCTCTTGTTCTTCTCCGCGTTGCGGCCCCAGATCGAGACGTTGCAGCCCTGGGCGTTCAGCGCCTGCGCGATGCCAAGGCCGATGCCGCCATTGCCGCCGGTGATAACCGCCGTGCGGCCGGTGAGGTCGAAGATGCTCATTCGGTGTTTCCATTTATATTGGGGCGCGATAAGTCGTGCGCCCAGTGGCGGGCAGATGTTCTGCGGCAAGCATGGACAAGCGCGCCCGGAAAATCAAATATGGGTCGAGACATCAGACCTTCCGCGCAGCGAAATAGCGCGTAAACACAAGTCATGAGGAAGCAATGCAATTCAAGCACGTCACGCTCGATTTCGATGGCCAGGTCGCCATTCTCAGGCTCGACCATCAGGAGGTCATGAACGCGGTCTCGATGGACATGCTGGGCGGGCTTTCCGAAGCGCTCGACGAAATCGACGACAAACGGGAAGAGGTGCGTTGCCTGGTGCTGACCGGCGCCGGGCGTGCGTTCTGCACCGGCGCCAATCTGCAGGGCCGCAACAACCAGAAGCCCGGCAAGAGCAATGCCGGGCTATCGCTGGAAATCGGCTTTCATCCGTTCCTGCGGCGGCTGCGCCGGCTGCATTGCCCGATCGTCTCAGCCGTCAACGGCCCCGCCGCCGGCGCCGGGATGAGCTTTGCATTGATGGGCGACATGATCGTGTGCGCGCGCTCGTCCTATTTCCTGCAGGCGTTTCGCCGCATCGGCCTGGTGCCAGATTGCGGCTCGACCTGGCTGTTGCCGCGCATGATCGGCAAGGCGCGCTCGGTCGAGTTGTCGCTGATGGGCGAGCGGCTGCCGGCCGAGAAGGCGCTGGAGTGGGGCCTCGTCAACCGCGTCTATGACGATGCGGTCTTGATGGAAGAGGCGATGAAGCTCGCGCATGACCTCGCCAACGGGCCGACGATCGCGCTGTCGCTGATCCGCAAGCTCTATTGGGACAGCCCGGAAAACTCCTTCGAGGAGCAGCTCAACCTCGAATTCGAATCGCAGCGCATCGCGGGCGCGGCGGAGGATTTCAAGGAAGGCGTCAGCGCATTCCTGGAAAAACGCCCGGCCAAGTTCAAGGGCAAATGATCGAGGACCAACTCGGACGCTGCGTCGCCGCCTGGTGTCCGGGGGCGACCGGCGTGACCGGCGCGGCAAAGCTTTCCGGCGGCGCCAGCCAGGAGACCTGGACGTTCGACATCGTTCACCCGGACGGCAACATCGGCGCCATCCTGCGCCGGGCGCCGCCGGGCTATGGCGCGTCGCCGGGACGGGCCGCCGGGCTCGATGCCGAGGCGACGCTGATGCAGCTCGCGCATGACGCCGGCCTGCCGTCGCCGCGGGTGATGCATGTGTTGACGCCGGAGGACGATCTCGGCACCGGCTTCATCATGCAGCGCATCGAGGGCGAGACCATCGCGCGCAAGATTTTGCGCGATGAGCAATTCGCAAGCGCGCGGCCCATTCTGGCGCGGCAACTCGGCCGTGTCATCTCCGGTATCCACGGCTTGCCGGCCGCCAAATTGCCGACGCTCCGTGAGATGAGCGCCACAACGGAAATCGCCGACCTCGAACGCGAATATCGCAGTTTTGGCTGGCCGCGCCCGGTGTTCGAACTGGCGCTGCGCTGGTTGCGCGAGCGCGATCCCGGGCCGTCTAAAGAGGTGACGCTAGTGCATGGCGATTTCCGCCACGGCAACCTCATCATCGGTCCCGACGGCGTGCGTGCGGTGCTGGACTGGGAGCTCGCGCATTTCGGCGACCCGATGGAGGACCTCGGCTGGATCTGCGTCAACTCCTGGCGTTTTGGCGAGATCGACAAGCCGGTCGGCGGTTTTGGTTCGCGCGAGGAATTGTTCGCAGGCTATGAGGAAGCCGGTCGCAAGGTCGACGCGGATCGCGTGATGTTCTGGGAAGTGATGGGAACGCTGCGCTGGGGCATCATGTGCTGCGGCATGATGCAGCGTTTTCGCAAAGGCCCCGACCATTCGATGGAGCGCGCCATGATCGGCCGGCGGTCGTCGGAGACGGAGATCGATTTGCTGAGGCTGCTGGCTCCGAGAGGAGGGTAAAGATGCAGGACGAACCGACACCTACCGAACTGATCAAGGCGGTCGCGGATTTCCTCCGCAACGAGATCACGCCGCAGATCAAAGGCCACAACGCTTTCAAGCTTCGCGTCGGCATCAACGCTCTCGACCTGGTGACGCGGCAATTGACGTTGGTGGAGGGGAGTGATGCTGCGGAGGCGGGGAGGCTGAAAGAGTTGCTCGGCGCGGACGGCTCGCTGATCGAGCTGAACCGCGCGCTATCGGACAAGATTGCGAAAGGCGAGGTCGATCTGCAGACGCCCGGGCTTGCGGAACATCTGTGGCAGACGACGATGGACAAACTGGCGGTCGATCAGCCCACCTATGCGTCGTACAAGAGGGAGTTGGGGAATAAGTAGCGTGGCAACCAACTCTCCGCGTCATTGCCTGCGACAAACGCGAAGCGTTTGCGCAAGGGAGCGCAAGCGACGAAGCAATCCATCTATCCCCGTGTTGAGGTATGGATTGCTTCGCTGCGCTCGCAATGACGGGGATAGAGCGTCGTGAGCCTTACTTACCTAGCCATTTCGGCGGACGCTTCTCCGAAAAAGCCTTCGGCCCCTCGATGTAGTCCTGCGAGGCCGCCATCGCTTTCACTGCCGGATATTCCCGCTGCTCGGCGATCGCCTGTTCCAGCGAGACCTCGAGCCCGCGCTGGATCGCCTGCTTGGAGGCGCGGATCGACATCGGCGAGTTCTTGGCAATCGTCTCCGCCCAGCGCTCGGCCGCCGCCAGCGCTTCGCCGGCCGGAACCACCTCGTTCACAAAGCCGAGTTCGAGGCCTTCCTTGGCCGAGACGTGGCGGGCGGTGAGGATCATCCCCATGGCGCGCTTCAGACCAATTTGTCGCGGCAAGCGGTGCACGCCGCCGGCCAGTGCGGCGAGGCCGACGCGCGGCTCGGGCAGCGCAAAGGTGGCATTCTCTGACGCAATGATCAGGTCGCAGGCCAGCGCGATCTCAAAACCGCCGCCCATCGCGACGCCGTTGACGGCGGCGATGATCGGCTTGTCGCAGTCGAACCGCGTGGTGAGGCCGGCAAAGCCGCCCTTGTCCCAGCCGCGTTTTCCCCCGGCCGCCTGCCATTTCAGGTCATTGCCGGCGCAGAACGCCTTATCGCCGGCGCCGGTGACGATGGCGACCCACTGCTCGGGATCGGCCGAGAAATCGTCGAACACCTTGTTGAGCTCGAAATGCGCGTCGATATGCAGCGCGTTGTACACTTCGGGCCGCGACAGCGTGACGATCGTGACCGGTCCCTTGCGCGTCACCTTGGAGAATTTCAGGTCCATGTTTGCTCCCGTTTCGACTTTCTGCGGCTAAGAATACTGGCCGCGATACTACCGCGCACCCGCCGTCCGATACCATCCAATTACGCAAGGCCCCCGCGCGTGCCAAGGTCGATTCCGTTGCTTGACTTGGACGCGGTCTTCCAACCTAAATCGATCGGAACATGAGCGCTCTCATAGCGCCTAAACGCAAATCAACAAACACGACATTTCCGGGAGATACTGCCTTGGATTTCAACCTGCCTGCCGACCTCACGGCCTATCTTGACGAACTCGACCGCTTCATCGCGCGCGAGATCAAGCCGCTGGAAGAAGCCGACGACAACATTCGCTTCTTCGACCATCGCCGCGAATGGGCGCGCACCGATTTCGAGAATGGCGGCCTGCCGCGGCATGAATGGGAAGCGCTGCTGCGCAAGGCGAAGAACCTCGCGGACGACGCCGGACATCTGCGCTTCGCGATTCCGAAGCGTTACGGCGGCAAGGACGGTTCCAACCTCTGGATGGCCGTGATCCGCGAGCATTTCGCATCAAAAGGCCTCGGCCTGCACAACGACCTGCAGAACGAGCATTCGGTCGTCGGCAATCTGCCCATCGTCACCATGCTCGACCGCTACGGCACCGAGGATCAGAAGGCGATGATCGACGGTTCGATCAGGGGGAAGTACCGCATCACGTTTGGGCTGACTGAGCCCAACCACGGCTCGGACGCGACGCATATGGAGACGAGGGCGGTTCAGGCGGCGCGCGACAACGTCAAGGGCTGGATCATCAACGGCGAGAAGATGTGGACGACCGGCATGCACGTCGCCACGCATTGCGCGCTGTTTGCCCGGACCGCGGGCGATGACGGCGACGCGCGGGGCATCACCTGCTTCCTGGTGCCGGCCAAGAGCCTCGGCGTGAAGGTCGAGGAATATATGTGGACCTTCAACATGCCGACGGATCATCCGCGCGTCAGTTTTACTGACGTGTTCGTGCCGGAAGATGCGCTGTTCGGTGAGGTCGGCCGTGGCCTGTCGCTGGCGCAATGCTTCGTGCACGAAAACCGTATCCGGCAGGCGGCGAGTTCGCTGGGGGCGGCCGTCTACTGCATCAACGAAAGCGTCAAATACGCGCGCGAGCGAAAGCCGTTCGGCAAGGCGCTGGCCGAGAACCAGGCGATCCAGTGGCCGCTGGTGGAACTGGCGACGCAGGCCGAGATGCTCAGGCTGTTGATCCGCAAGACCGCGTGGGAGATGGACCAACTGACGCAAGCGCAGGTCGAGCACACGCTCTCCGACCGGGTCTCGATGTGCAACTTCTGGGCAAACCGCCTGTGCTGCGAAGCCGCCGACCGCGCCATGCAGGTGCATGGCGGCATGGGCTATTCACGCCACAAGCCGTTCGAACACATCTACCGCCACCACCGCCGCTACCGCATCACCGAAGGCAGCGAGGAAATCCAGAAGCGCAAGGTCGCGGGATTTTTGTTTGGGTATATGGGGGCGGGGAAGCACTGAGCTTCCTCCGTCATTGCGAGCGAAGCGAAGCAATCCATATCGCGGCATAACGGATAGATGGATTGCTTCGTCGCTATCGCTCCTCGCAATGACGGCGAGACTAATTCACCTGACGATCCTTCCCCGCCCAATACGGATCGCGCAGATTCCGCCGCAGAATCTTGCCCGACGGATTGCGCGGCAGCGCCTCCAGAAAGTCGACCGACTTCGGCGTCTTGAATCCGGCGATACGCTCGCGGGTGAAATTGATGATGTCGGTGGCGGTCGCCTGCTTGCCCGGCTTCATCACCACGATCGCCTTGACCGCTTCGCCCCATTTGTCGTCGGGGATGCCGATCACGGCGGCTTCGGCCACGTCAGGGTGATCGCAGAGCGCGCTCTCGACTTCGGCCGGGTAGATGTTCTCGCCGCCGGAGATGATCATGTCCTTGATGCGGTCGTGGATATAGAGGTAGCCGTCCTCGTCCATGTAGCCGGCGTCGCCGGTGCGCAGCCAGCCGTCGCTGCCGAGCGTTCGGGCGGTTGCCTCGGGCAGATTCCAGTAGCCGGCCATGTTGGAGCCGGAGCGGGTGGCGATCTCGCCGACCTCGCGCGGCGGCAATGGCTTGCCGTCAGGGGCAAGGATCGCGAGTTCAATGCCGGGCAGCGCCTTGCCGGCGGAGCGCATGCGCTCCAGTCCCTCGACATGGTCCTCAGGCGGTAACGCGACGATGGTGCCCGTCGTCTCGGTCATGCCGTACATCTGCACGAAGCCGCATCTGAACACCTCGATGCATTCCTTCAGCAGGGCTGCGGGAATTGGCGAGGCGCCGTAGAGCATGTATTTCAACCGCGAGAAATCCACCTCGCGCGCGCGGGGCTGGCGCACCACGAACTGCATCGCGGCGGGCACCATAAAAAGCTTGGTGATGCCGGACTGCTCGAAGAAATCCAAAACCTTGGTCGGATCGAACTCGCGCGCGATCACGCCCCTGGCGCCGTGATAGAGCCCCATCACGCCCCAGCCGGAGCCGCCGATATGAAAGATCGGCATCGCCACCAGCGAGACGTCGTCGGTCGACCACTTGTTCCATTCGGGCTTCTCGGCCTCATTGCCGGTCTGGACCAGATTGAGGAAGTTGGCGTGCGACAGCATCGCACCCTTCGGCTTGCCTGTCGTGCCCGAGGTATACAACTGGATCGCGATGTCCTTTGGGCTGATCGGCACCTTCGGATCGTCACTGCTCGCGGAATCCCGCCACGCCGTAAAGTCCTGCCATTCCGGCGCGCCGCCCTCGGTGGTGATGACGTGGCGCACGTCAGGCAGCTGCGGCTTGATGTTGCGAACCTGGGTGATGAATTCCGGTCCGACGAACAGCGCCGGCGCCTTGCAATCGCCGACGATGAAGGCGACCTCGGGCCCGGCGAGGCGCCAGTTCACCGGCGCCATCACCACATTGGCCTTCATCGCCCCCATCAACAGCTCGAAATAGATGTCGCTGTTCTTGCCGAGATAGGCGATGCGCTCGCCCGGCTTGACGCCGAGCGCTACAAGCGCGTTCGCAACGCGGTTGGTCTTGATGTCGAACTCGGCGAAGCTGGTCTGGCGGCCCTCGAATTCATAGGCCAGCGCGTTGCCGCGTGTCTTGGCGCGGTCGCGCACCATGTCGGCAAGGTTTGCCGGTTGTTGCGAAGTGGACATGTCTCTCCCGTGGAGTCTTGTTTTCGTTACGCGGAGTGTGGCGTTATCGCGCGTGAAAGACAATACGCGAGAAACTTTCGTGCCCCGGACGCAGCGCACCGCCTCGGCGGTGCGCTGCCGAGCCGGGGCCCATCTTGCTTGCGGCTTGCAATGGGTCCCGGCTCTGCGGAGCAGCGTTACGCGCTGCACCGCGTCCGGGACACGAGATCACCCTCGTGCCGCGCGGTCCTTCTCGTTCTGCGCCTTGATCGAGTCGCGCGCCTGGTTCCAGTCGGCGTCGCTCCAGTCGCGCAGCTGGTAGAAATTGCCGCCCATGGCGAGCGCCTGTGCGCCGTCCATGGCGATGGTTTCGCCGTTGATCCAGTCGCAGCCGCCGGAGATCAAAAACACCGCAAGGTTCTGCAACTCCTCCATGGTGCCGACCCGGCCCATCGGGTTCAGCGCCTTGGTGCGCGCGCCGGCCTCGTCGCCGGGCTTGATGCGCTTGCTCATGCCCTCGGTCGGGATTTCGCCCGGCGCAATCGTATTGAGGCGGATGCCGTGTTTGCCCCATTCGACCGCCAGCGACATTGTCATGGCGTGGATCGCGGATTTGCTCATCGCCGACGGCACCACATAGGGCGAGCCGTTACGCACCCAGGTCACCGTGATCGATACCACGTTGCCGGGCAGCTTGGCGGCGATCCAGCGCCGGCCCACCGCATGCGTGACGTAGAAGGTGCCGTGCATCACGATGTTGGCGACGGCATCGAATCCGCGCGGCGAGAGCTCTTCCGAGCGCGAGATGAAATTGCCGGCGGCGTTGTTGATGAGATCGGTGAGGGGCCCGGAGGTCCAGATCGCCTCGATCATCTCGTCGACGGCCATCGCGTTGCGGATGTCGACGCCGTGGCTGACCACGCGCCCGCCATACTCGTCCATCAGTTCGGTCGCGGTCTCGTCGCACACGATCTTGCGGCGGCCGCAGATATGAACCTCCGCGCCCAGTTGAAGAAACCGCGCGGCCATGGACTTTCCGAGGCCGGTGCCGCCACCGGTTACGAGGATACGCCGCCCGGCGAGAAGCTGATCGTTGAACATCGTTTCCACCCAAGGAATTGTCTGTTAATTGGTCGATTGACTAAATCTCGACAACGCCGTTCTGTAAAGCGCCAAGCAATCAAGAGTGGAGGAATTCTCATGGAGCAACGCGTCTCGATATCGATTTCGGACGGCATTGCCGATGTCCGACTGGTCCGGGCCGACAAGATGAACGCGCTCGATGCCGCGATGTTCGAGGCGCTGGTGGCCGCCACCGAGCGGCTTGCCCATGAAAAGGGGGTCCGCGCGGTAGTATTGTCCGGGGAGGGGCGGGCATTCTGCGCCGGCCTCGATATGGGGCGCTTCGCCGCGATGAAGGAGAGCGGCGGTAACGGGGTCGCTGGTGGCGAGAAGCGCGACCTTTCTGCACGCACGCACGGGTTGGCGAATTTTCCGCAGCAGGCGGTGTGGGGCTGGCGGCAACTCCCGGTGCCCGTCATCGCCGCGATCCAGGGCGTGGCGTTTGGCGGCGGGTTCCAGCTCGCGCTCGGCGCCGACATGCGTTTCCTCACGCCTGATGCGCGGATGTCGATCATGGAGATCAAATGGGGCCTGGTGCCCGATATGGCCGGCACGCCGATCCTCGCAAGCCTCGTACGCGACGATATTTTGCGCGACCTCACCTATACCGGGCGCATCTTCTCGGCGCAGGAAGCCATGAGCTATGGCCTCGCGACCCGGATCTGCGACGATCCGCGCGCGGCGGCGCTCGAAGTTGCGCGCGAAATCGCCGGCAAGAGCCCGGATGCGATCCGCGCCGCCAAGCGCATGCTGAACAATTTATCCGTCGATCCCGGCCCGGCGCTGCTGGCCGAATCCGTCGAGCAGCAGAAATTGCTCGGCAGCCCCAACCAGACCGAAGCCGTGCGCGCCAATATGGAAAAACGCGCGCCGCGGTTTGCGGAAGCGGGGTAGATATCCTCCGTCATTCCGGGATGGTGCGTAAGCACCAGACCCGGAATCTCGAGATTCCGGGTTCGATGCTTCGCATCGCCCCGGAATGACTGCAGAGATTGAAACCCGACGACAGATCGGAACGCAAAAATGTCTACCTCATCCCCCTTCCTCGGCGTCATCAGCGGCCCGCGCAGGCGCGGCCACGACGAAGTCGCCGATCGCGCCGAGCGCATCGCCAGCGGCTTGCAGAAACTTGGCGTCAAGCAGGGCGACAGCGTCGCGATGCTGATGCGCAACGACATCGCCTTCATCGAGGCGGCCTATGCCGCGATGCGGCTCGGCGCCTATGGCGTGCCCGTCAACTGGCACTTCAAGCCGGAAGAGATCAACTACGTGCTGAAGGATTCCGGCTCGTCCGTGCTGATCGCGCATGCCGACATGCTGCATCAGTTGCGCGAAGCGATCCCGGAAGGCGTCACCGCGCTCAGCGTGCCGACGCCGCCGGAGATCCTCGCCAACTACAAGATCAACCCCGATCATCTGGCGACGCCCGATTTCGCGATCGACTTCGAATCCTGGCTGAAGCAGCACCCGCGCTATGACGGGCCGGCGGTGCCGCAGCCGCAGAACATGATCTACACCTCGGGCACCACAGGCCATCCCAAGGGCGTGCGCCGCAACGCGCCGACGCCGGAACAGACCGCCAACGCCGAAGCGCATGCGCGGGATGATCTATGGCCTCAAGCCGGGGGCCCGCGCGCTGCTTCCGGGACCGCTCTATCACTCCGCGCCGAACTCGTTCGGTCTGCGCGCCGGCCGTCTCGGCGGCGCGCTGGTGATCATGCCGCGCTTCGATCCCGAGGAATTTCTGCGGGTGGTCGAGACCGAGAAGATCGACACCATCTTCATGGTGCCGACCATGTTCATCCGGCTGATGAAACTGCCGGAGGAGATCCGCAACAAGTACGACATGTCGTCGCTGCGCCACATCATCCATGCCGCCGCGCCCTGTCCCGCCGACGTCAAGCGCGCGATGATCGAATGGTGGGGGCCGGTGATCTACGAATTCTACGGCTCGACCGAGTCCAGCGCCGTCACCTTTGCCAATTCCGAGGACGCGCTGAAGAAGCCCGGCACCGTCGGCAAGATTTCGCCAGGCGCGGAACTGCGCTTCATCGGCGACGACGGGAAGGAGTTGCCGCAGGGCGAGATCGGCGAAATCTATTCGCGCATATCCGGCAATCCGGATTTCACCTATCACAACAAGCCGGAAAAGCGCGCCGAGATCGATCGCGACGGCTTCATCACCTCGGGCGACGTCGGCTATATCGACGCCGACGGCTATGTCTTCATCTGCGACCGCAAGCGCGACATGGTGATTTCGGGTGGCGTCAACATCTATCCCGGCCGAGATCGAAGCCGCGCTGCATGCGCTGCCGGGCGTGCATGATTGCGCGGTGTTCGGCATTCCCGACGCGGAATTCGGCGAGGCGCTGATGGCGGTGGTGGAGCCGCAACCGGGCGTGACGCTCGATCTCGCTTCCATCCGCAGCCCAGCTCAAGGTGTCGCTGGCCGACTACAAAGTGCCAAAACACATCGAAATCCAGTCGAACCTGCCGCGGGAAGATTCCGGCAAGATCTTCAAGCGCCGCCTGCGCGATCCCTATTGGGAGCGGGCGGGGCGGAGGATTTAGCTGTCGGCGACCGGCGCCCGATCCCTCATGGTGAGGAGCGCGTAAGCGCGTCTCGAACCATGAGGCCCCCATCTCTGCATCCGGGCTTTCATCCTTCGAGACGCGCGTTCCGCGCTCCTCAGGATGAGGATATCCAATGGGAATTCATTCACCCCCATCTTTATCTTGCACTGCGGCAAAAAACTTGCACACTCCGAATTGCCGGGCAATTTCTGAGGTAGCCAGCCATGTCTTCCCAGATAGTGCCTTCCGAGACCATGCCTTCCGAAACCGAAGCCCGGTCCAATCGCAGCGATGACGCGCTGGCGTTGGAGGCAGATGCCCGGCTGCGGACCGATATCCGCCTGCTCGGGCGCATTCTCGGCGATACCGTGCGCGACCAGGAGGGTGCCGACGTGTTCGACCTGGTCGAGCGCATCCGCCAGACCTCGATCCGGTTCCACCGCGACGAGGACAAGCTGGCGCGGCGGGAACTCGAAACCATCCTCGACAGCATGTCGACCGGCCGATACGGTGCGGATCGTCCGCGCCTTCAGCTATTTCTCGCATCTCGCCAACATTGCCGAGGACCAGAACAACATCCGTCAGATGCGCGGCCGTGGCCCCGGCGGGCCGCGGCCGAGCGCGCTCACCCAGACACTGTCCCATGCAAAAACGGCCGGTTTCAGCGCCGCCGAGCTGCGCGGTTTTTTCAGGGATGCCCTGGTAAGTCCGGTGCTGACCGCGCACCCGACCGAAGTCCGCCGCAAGAGCACGATGGACCGCGAGATGGAGATCGCGGCGCTGCTCGACCGGCGCGAACGGATGCAGCTTACGCCGGAAGAGGCCGAAGCCAGCGACGAACAATTGCGCCGCGCCGTGCTGACGCTGTGGCAGACCAATCTGCTGCGCCGGACCAAGCTCACCGTGCTCGACGAAGTCGCCAACGGCCTTTCGTTCTACGACTACACGTTCCTGCACGAGGTGCCGCGGCTGCACTGCACGCTCGAAGACCGGCTGAACCAGGAGGAGGGCGGTGCGCCCGCGGAACTGGCGTCGTTCCTGACCATGGGAAGCTGGATCGGCGGCGACCGCGACGGCAACCCGTTCGTCACCGCCGACGTCATGCGCGGCACGCTGCGGCTGCAGTCGAGCCGGGTGATGAACTTCTATCTGGAGGAATTGCACGCGCTCGGTGCCGAACTGTCGCTGGCGGCGCATCTCGCCGACGTTTCCGAGGAGTTGCGGGCGCTCGCCGGGCGCTCGCCCGACTCGTCGCCGCATCGCAGCGGCGAGCCGTATCGCCTCGCGGTATCCGGAATCTATGCCCGGTTGACCGCGACGGCTGCGAAGCTCGAGGTCGAGACGACACGGCGGCCGGTCGGCGCGGGGGCGCCCTATGAAAGCGTAAAGGAATTCAAGGCCGATCTCGACGTGCTCGACCGCTCGCTGATCGCGAATAATTCCGGCGTGATCGCGCGCGGACGTCTGCGGCAGTTGCGCCGGGCGCTGGATTGCTTCGGCTTCCATCTCGCCCGGCTCGACATCAGGCAGAATTCGGCCGTGCATGAACGCACGGTCGCCGAACTGTTCGATGCCGCTATCCCCGGCATGTCCTATCTGGCGCTGAGCGAGGAAGCCCGTGTCAATCTGCTGCTGAACGAACTGCGCAGCGCAAGGCCGCTCAGTTCGGCGTTCGTCAAGTACAGCGAAGAGACGCTCGGCGAACTCGCGCTGTTCCGCGCGGCCGCCGAAGCCCATGCGAGGTTCGGCGCCGACGTGATCTCCCAATGCATCATCTCCATGTGCAAGGGCATGTCCGACATGCTGGAGGTCGCGGTGCTGTTGAAGGAGGTCGGCCTCGTCAATCCGTCCGGCCGCAGCGCCATCAATATCGTGCCACTGTTCGAGACCATCGAGGATCTGCAGGCGTCGGCCGGCATCATGGACCGGATGCTGTCGCTGCACGATTACCGCAAGCTGGTAGACAGCCGCGGCGGCGTCCAGGAAGTGATGCTCGGCTATTCCGACAGCAACAAGGATGGCGGCTTCGTCACCTCGGGCTGGGAGCTCTACAAGGCCGAGATCGGCCTGGTCGAGGTGTTCGAGCGCCATCACGTTCGGTTGCGGCTGTTCCACGGCCGCGGCGGCTCGGTCGGCCGCGGCGGCGGACCGAGCTACGACGCCATCATTGCGCAGCCCGGCGGCGCGGTGAACGGCCAGATCCGCATCACCGAGCAGGGCGAGATCATCTCCAGCAAATATTCCAACGCCGAAGTCGGCCGCAACAATCTGGAAATCCTCGCTGCCGCGACGCTGGAGGCGAGCCTGCTGCATCCCCGGCAGAGCGCGCCGCGCAAGGAATATCTGACCGCGATGGACGAGCTGTCGGCGCTGGCGTTCAGGGCTTATCGCGGGCTGGTCTATGAGACCGAGGGCTTTGCCGATTATTTCTGGGGCTCCACCGTCATCACCGAGATTGCGACGCTGAACATCGGCAGCCGTCCGGCGTCGCGCAAGAAGACCCGCGAGATCGAAGACCTGCGCGCCATTCCCTGGGTGTTCAGCTGGGCGCAATGCCGGCTGATGCTGCCGGGCTGGTACGGCTTCGGCACCGCGGTCGAGACCTGGATCGCGGAGCATCCGGAGCAGGGCATGCCGTTCCTGCAGGAACTCTACCGCGAATGGCCGTTCTTCCGCATGCTGCTGTCGAACATGGACATGGTGCTGGCCAAGAGCTCGATCGCGATCGCCTCGCGCTACGCCGAACTGGTGCCGGACGTGAAACTGCGCGAGAGCATTTTTGGCCGCATCCGGCGCGAATGGCATGCGTCGATCGAGACGCTGCTCGACATCATGGGGCATGAGCGGTTGTTGCAGGGCAACCCGCTACTGGACCGCTCGATCCGCAACCGCTTCCCCTATCTCGATCCGCTCAACCACGTGCAGGTGGAATTGCTGAAGGAACACCGCGCGCAGAACCCTGACGAACAGGTGCTGCGCGGGATTCAGCTCACGATCAACGGGATTTCGGCCGGGTTGCGGAACAGCGGGTGAGTGGGCGTGATGGCCTCACCCCGTCATTGCGAGAAGCGAAGCGACGAAGCAATCCATGCATCCGCATACGCAGTGAGATGGATTGCTTCGCTGCGCTCGCAATGACGGCGAAAGCCGCTCACGGTTTCATCGCACCCTGCGCACTGGTGTAAACCGCATAGAGCGACGACGAACCGCAAATATAGAGTCTGTTCCGCTGCTGACCGCCGAAGCACAAATTGGCGACAGTTTCCGGGATGTGGATCTTGCCGAGCAGATCGCCGTCAGCCGTATAGCAGCGCACGCCGTCCTCATTCGGATCGCCCCAGCCGACCGAGCACCAGAGGCGGCCGTCACGATCGCAGCGCAGCCCGTCGGTAATGCTGGGCTTGGGTATCTCCGCAAAGACCTTGCTATTCGAGAGCTTTCCGGCCGCTAAATCCACGTCGAACACGCGGATATGCGACGGGTTGTCGGGCCCGTCGGTGAAGCCAGTATCGCAGATATAGAGCTTCTTCTCGTCAGGCGAGAAGCAAAGGCCGTTCGGCTCCACGAAGTCATCGACCACCATCTTGATGTCGCCGGATTTCGGGTCGACCCGGTAGACGTTTTTCTTGTCCTGCTCGGCGTCGGCCTTGATGCCCTCGTAATAGCCGCCGATGCCGTAGGCGGGGTCGCAGAACCAGATCGTACCGTCGGCCGCGACGACCGCGTCGTTCGGCGAGTTCAGTTTCTTGCCGTTGTACTTGTCGGCGATGATGGTGATCGAGCCGTCGAGTTCGGTCCGGGTGACACGCCGGCCGCTATGCTCGCAGGTGATCAGGCGCCCTTCGCGGTCGATGGTATTGCCGTTCGAGTTCATCGACGGCTGGCGGTATACGCTGAGGTGACCGTCATCCTCCGAGAAGCGCATGATGCGGTTGTTGGGAATGTCGCTGAACAGAACATATCGCCCGGCCGGAAAGTAGACCGGACCTTCGGCCCAGCGGAACCCGGTCGCGACGCGCTCGACCGCCATGGTGCCGGCGAAGGCAGGGAAGCCCGTCGGCCCGAACGAAACTTTCGGCTTCTTCATCGACTCCAGGCGAGCGTCCGGATAGCGCGCGCCGGAAAGCGGTCCGAGCGGCAGGGGCGGCGATGCCGTTGTCGGCGCGCCGGTCTGGCCGAGTGGCGCGACGGAGGCGGCAGAGGCCGTCTTCATTGTCACGACCGAGGCGGCGAGTGCTGCCGCGCCGGTCAGAATTTTGCGGCGGTCGAAACCGCCTTGTTGTGGGGAATCGGGAAAGGTCAGTGAGCTTGTCATGATTTCCTCCCAGTGTTTTTTATTTGGAAGGAGAACATCCGCCCGCAATCAGGCATAAAGCGGGCGGGTTCAGCATGAAACAATCAGAGATGGTGGTGCGGCGCAGCAGCTGTCCGACCTCATGGTGAGGAGGCGCGTAAGCGCCGTCTCGAACCATGTAGCCCCCGCTGGGGTATCCCGGCTTTCATCCTTCGAGACGCTTGCTTCGCAAGCTCCTCAGGATGAGGTCTGGCAGAAACCTGTAGCTCTCACAGGGTGGGCCGCGCAGCGTGCCCACCACTTCCGACGACAGTCTCGGATGAATGGTGGGCACGGCGCTACGCGCTTCTGCCCACCCTACAGCAGCGCCTGGTTTTGCTCAGATCGGATCCCACGGGAAGATGTCCGCGGAACGGTCGAGCTTGTAGAACGATCCCCTCAGCGCCGGCATGCCGTGCTCGGCGATGGTCTGCGGCGTCCAGCCTTCGCTGCGCTGCACCGAGCGTATCGGGCGATTCTGGCTGAACAGGAAGATCTCGTTCATCCGGACACCGAAGATCTGTCCGCTGACGTCCTTGGCGGCGTCGGAAAGCAGGTAGGCGCACATCGGCGCGATCTTCTCCGGGCCCATCTGCTTGATCTTCTCGACGCGCGCCTTCTCGGCTTCCGTCTCGGTCGGAATGGTGCCGATCATGCGGGTCCAGGCGAACGGCGAAACGCAGTTGGAGCGAACGTTGAAGCGGCCCATGTCGAGCGCGATCGACTTCGAGAGGCCGACGATGCCGAGTTTTGCCGCGGCGTAGTTGGCCTGGCCAAAGTTGCCGATCAGGCCCGAGGTAGAGGTGAAGTGCACGAAAGAGCCGCTCTCCTGTTCGCGGAACAGCCGCGCTGCGGCGTGGGAGACGTAGAACGAGCCCATCAGGTGGACCTTGATGACGGCCTCGAAGGCTTCCACGCTCATTTTGTGGAAGATCATGTCGCGCAGGATGCCGGCATTGTTGACCACGCCGTCGAGCCGGCCGAAATGATCGGTCGCCGTCTTCACGATCTTGCTGGCGGGAATCGCTTCCGCCACCGACTCGAAGTTGGCAACGGCAGTACCGCCGCGCTTCTTGATCTCCTCTACCACTTCCTCGGCGGGCGCGGCGCTGGAACCGGCGCCGTCAGCAGTGCCGCCGGGATCGTTGACGACGACCTTGGCGCCTTCGGCGGCGCAGAGCAGCGCGATCTCGCGTCCGATGCCGCGGCCGGCGCCGGTGACGATGATGACTTTGTCTTGCAGTGATTTGGCCATTGGAGGCTCCTGTTTGCCTTCGTCATTCCGGGATGGTCCGCAGGACCAGACCCGGAATCTCGAGATTCCGGGTTCGCGCTGCGCGCGCCCCGGAATGACGAAGAGGGTTACTTCTCGTTCGTAAAGATGATCGTGCCTGACGCGGCGAACATGCCGCCGACACCATGGCAGACCGAGATCTTCGCGTCCTTGACCTGCGCCGGCGCGATGCCGCGCATCTGCCGCACGCTCTCCTGCAACGCGTACATGCCGTACATGCCGGAATGCATGTAGCTCAATCCGCCGCCATTGGTGTTGAGCGGCAGCTTGCCGCCGGGGCGGGTGTTGCCGTCGGCGATGAACTTGCCGGTTTCCTCATGCGGCATGAAGCCGAGATCGCCGAGGCCGAACAGCGGCAGATGCGCAAAGGCGTCATAGATCATCAGATGATCGACGTCCTTGTGGGCGATGACTGCTTCCTTGAAAGCCAGGGGACCCGCGACCTTGAAGGCGCGCGAGGAGTTGAACGTCTCCATCTGGCTGACCATCGGCGTTTCCACGCTTTCGCCGGTGCCGAGAATATAGACCGGCTTCCTGGGAAAATCCTTGGCGCGGTCGGCCGAGGTCAGGATCAGCGCGCCACCGCCGTCGGTGACGAGGCAGCATTGCAGGATGCGGAACGGATAGGCGATCATCCGCGAGTTCAGCACGTCCTCGACCGTGATCGGCGCCTTCATGGTGGCGCGCGGATTCTTCGCGGCCCATTCGCGCTGCACCACGGCGACCATGGCGATCTGCTCATGGGTAATGCCGTAGGTCTTCATGTAGCGCAGTACCGGGATCGGGAACATGCTGGGCGGGCCGTAGACGCCGAACGGTGACTCGAACTGGCCGTTCAAACTGTCGGGCGCCGTCGAGCGCGGCAATTTGCCGATCATCGACTTGCCGCTTTCGGCGTGCGTGATCAGCACGGTCTTGCAAAGTCCGGCTTCGATCGCAGCGGCCGCATGACGGACGTGCAGCATGAACGAGCAGCCGCCGACGGAGGTGCCGTCGACCCAGGTCGGCGTGATGCCGAGATAATGGGCGATCTGCTGCGGGGTCTCCACGGCAGTGGCGATGCCGTCGATGTCGGAGAGCTTCAGTCCGGCATCGGCGATGGCGTTGAGCGCCGCATCCGCGTGGAGCTGGATCTGCGACATGTTCGGGATGACGCCGAGCTCGGTGGTCTCGGCTGCGCCGACGACGGCGACTGCATTTCTGCGCATGATGTTTAGCCCTTCGCCGGACGGAACAAGGGAAGGGTGATCTTGTCGTCGAGTTTTTCGAACGCGACTTCGAGCTTCATGTCGAGCTCCAGCGCCTCCGGTGTCTGCGGGCAGTCGATGATGTTGCTCATCATGCGCGGGCCTTCGTTGAGTTCGACGACCGCGATCGCGTAAGGCGGCGTAAAGCCGGGCGCCGCCGGGCGGTGGTTGATGACATAGCTGTAGAGCGTACCCTTGCCGCTGGCCTTGAAAACAGAGACCTTGCGCGAGGCGCAGGAGGGGCAGAACGGGCGCGGCGGGAAATAGACATTGGCGCAGGCATCGCAACGCTGCAGGCGCAATTCGCCGGCCTGCGTGCCATCCCAGAAATGCTGCGTTTCGGGTGTGGGTTTTGGTTTAGCGCGCGCGGGCTCCGCCATATCGGCTGTTCTCCTTGGGACACGGGCGCCGGGGGCGCTTGTTGCGATCTTGATGCGACATTTGACCATTACCCGTCAACGGTCCAGCAGCGGTGCTGCCGCATGGCTGCATTCCTGCGCCGGAGAGCGCTTGTATGCCAGCGATTTTCCGCGCTAGGGTATTTCTCACTGCGAAACACGATGCGCGCGCAACGCGATGGAGATGAGGTGCGAACCATTCGAATAGGCTCCGGTGCCGGCTATTCGGGCGATCGCATCGAGCCCGCGATCGAGCTCGCCGAAAAGGGCGATATCCAGTATCTGGTGTTCGAATGTCTTGGCGAACGGACGGTGGCGCTGGCGCAGCAGGCCCGGATGAAGAATCCGGAAAGCGGCTATGACCCGTTGCTCGAAGAACGGATGCGCGCGGTGCTCCCGCTCTGCGCCGCCAGAGGCATCAAGATCGTCACCAACATGGGCGCCGCCAACCCGGAAGCGGCGGCGCGCAAGACCGCCGATATCGCGAAGTCACTCGGATTGTCGGCGTTGAAGATCGCCGCCATCGTCGGCGACGACGTCCTCGACGCCTGCAAGGACGGCGATCTGCCGATCATGGAATTCGACGGCACGATCCGGCAGCTCGGCAACCGGCTGCTGTCGGCCAATGCCTATCTCGGCGCGGAGCCGATGGCGCAGGCGCTGACGGCGGGCGCCGATATCGTCATCACCGGGCGCGCGTCCGATCCGGCGCTGTTTCTGGCCCCGATGATCCATGCTTTCGGCTGGGCGATGGACGACTGGAATCTGCTCGGGCAGGGGACGGTCGCCGGGCATTTGCTGGAATGCGCCGGCCAGATCACCGGCGGCTATTTTGCCGATCCCGGTTACAAGGACGTGGCTGATCTCGCACGGCTCGGTTTTCCGATCGGGGAAGTCGGCGAGGACGGCAGCCTTGTCATCACCAAGGTCACGGGGTCGGGCGGCGCGGTGACGGCGCAGACCTGCAAGGAACAGCTGCTGTACGAAGTGCACGACCCCGAGAAGTATTTTCAGCCGGACGTGGTCGCGGATTTCTCGCAGGTGAAGGTCGAGGAAATCGGACCCGATAGGGTGCGCGTCAGCGGCGGCCGCGGCGCGAAACGAACCGATACGCTGAAGGTCTCGGTCGGCTATGTCGACAGCTACATCGGCGAGGGCCAGATCTCCTATGCCGGCCCCGGCGCGCTGGCGCGGGGACGGCTGGCGCTGGAGATCGTCCGCGAACGGCTGAAGCTGACCAATGTCGCCACGAGCGAATTGCGGTTCGAACTGGTCGGCGTCGATTCCCTGCACGGGCCGGAAGTTTCCGCGCGAGCTAGCGAACCATACGAGGTGCGCGTGCGCGTCTCGGGGCGCACGGAAAATCTGCGCGAGGCGGTCAGGATCGGCAACGAGGTCGAGACGCTTTATACCAACGGCCCGGCCGCGGGCGGCGGCGCGTGGAAATCGGCGCGCGATGTGGTGGCGGTCGCTTCCGTGCTGCTGCCGCGCGAACTTGCAAAGCCGCAAGTCCGGTTCGTGGGGGCGTGAGGATGAAGCTGCGCGAGATCGCCCATTCCCGCACCGGCGACAAGGGCAACATCTCCAATATCTCCGTCATTGCCTATGACGCAAAACACTATCCGCTGTTGCTCGAACAGGTGACGGCCGCACGGGTGAAATCGCATTTCGCGGGTGTTGTTCAGGGCGAGGTGGTTCGTTATGAACTGCCCAATCTGTCGGCGCTGAATTTCGTGATGGACCAGGCGCTGGGCGGCGGCGTGACGCGCTCGCTGGCGCTGGATGCGCACGGCAAATCGCTGAGCTCGGCGCTGCTCGATCTCGACATCGTACCCGCGCCGGATGGCAAATAACAAATAGCAAAGAGAGCGACCGACCATCATGTCTGCTAACCCGACACTCGCCACCCTGGCTGCCGATCTCGATGCGGGCCGCACCACCGCGCGCAAACTCGTCGAGCAATGCCTCGCAAGAATTGCCGATCCCGCGGGCGAGGGCGCGCGCACCTTCATTCACGTCGACAAGGACGCGGCGCTCGCCGCCGCCGACGCGATGGATCATCTGCGCAAAGCCAACGCCGCACCGTCGCCCTATGCCGGCATTCCCCTGTCGATCAAGGATCTCTACGACATCAGGGGGCAGGTGACCCGCGCCGGCTCCCGCGCGCTGGAGGATTCCGCGCCGGCTGAGGCCGATGCGCCCGTGGTGGCGCGGCTGCGCCGGGCCGGCTTCATCGTCATCGGCCGCACCAACATGACCGAATTCGCCTATTCCGGGATCGGCATCAACCCGCATTACGGCACGCCGAAAAGCGTCTGGAATCGCAGCGTCGGTCACGTGCCTGGCGGCTCGTCCTCGGGCGCCGCGGTTTCGATCGCCGATCAAATGGCTTACGGCGCACTCGGCACCGATACCGGCGGCTCGTGCCGGATCCCGGCGGCCTATAATGGCATCGTTGGCTACAAGCCGACGCAGCGCCGAGTACCGCTCGACGGCGGCATTCCGTTGTCGTTCTCGCTCGACAGCTTTGGCCCGCTGGCGCGCAGTGTTGCCTGCTGCGCCGTATTGGACGCCGTGCTTGCCAACGAAGAAGTGCAGCCGCTGCAACCGCGCCCGGTCAAGGGCATGCGGCTCGCGGTGCCGACCACGATAGCGCTCGACGATCTCGACGAGGAAGTCGCCAAGACATTCGAGCGCACGCTGGCGAATTTATCGCGGCAGGGCGCGTCGATCGAGCGGATCGAAGTGCCGGAATTTCACGATGTCGGGGTCATGAACAGCAAGGGCGGATTCGCTGCTGCGGAGAGCTACGCCTGGCACCGCTATCTGCTGACGAGCAAGGGCGACGTTTACGATCCCCGCGTTCGCGTTCGCATCCAGCGCGGTGAGGGCATCAGCGCGGCCGACTATATCGATATCGTCGGCGCTCGCCGCTCGTTCATTGCGCGGACCGAACAGCGGATTGCGCCCTATGACGCGCTGGTGCTGCCGACGACCGCCAACACGGCACCTCGCATCGCCGATCTCGCCGACGACCAGGCCTTCACCACGCAGAATTTGCGCGCGCTGCGCAACTGCACGCTGATCAACGTGCTCGACGGCTGCGCCATTTCGCTGCCGGCGCATCGCGAAGGCGAGGTTCCGGTCGGGCTGATGCTCGCGGCGGCAGGCGGATCGGACCGCCGTATCTTCGAACTGGCTGCCGGAATGGAGAGTATCATTCGTGTTTGATCTGACCTTCACCGTCGAGAACAAGGGGGCCTTGACGCCGCTGACGCTTGCGATCGATCAGGCCGTCATCGCCGGCTGGACCGGCCGCGATCCGGTGGCGCGCGACAAGCACATCGCTGAGCTCGAAGCGATCGGCATCGCGCGCCCGGCGTCCACGCCGATCTATTACCGCTGCTCGGCGCGGCGGATCACCCTGGAGGATCGCATCGAGGTTTCGGGTGGCGACTCCAGCGGCGAGGTCGAGTTCGTGCTGATCGGCTGGCAGGGCCGCATCTTCGTCGGCTGCGGCTCCGATCATACCGACCGCAAGGTGGAGAGCTACAGCGTCACGGTTTCAAAACAGATGTGCGACAAGCCGATGGCGTCCGTGCTGTGGGAGTTGGAGGACGTGATCGCGCATTGGGACCGGATGATCCTGCGTTCCTGGGCCCTGATCGACGGTGCGCGGGTGCTGTACCAGGAGGGCACGCTCGACGCGATGCTGCCGGTGAAGGACCTGATCGAGCGCGGTTTTGGGGCTAAGGGCTTGCCCGACGGTTGCGCCATGTTCGGCGGCACGTTTGCCGCCAAGGGCGGCATCCGCCCGGCCAGCCGGTTCGAGCTCGAACTGGAGGACCCCGTGCTGAAGCGGAAGATCAGTCATGGATATGATGTGATCACGATGCCGGTGTTGGGGTAAGATAGGACTCCAACCGCCGTCATTGCGAGCGCAGCGAAGCAATCCATCTATCCCCGAGCCGAGACGTGGATTGCTTCGCTGCGCTCGCAATGACGCGGAGGGAACTCGTCGGAAATCGGGTGGTTTTGTCGTGGCTTGATTTGCGAGACTGTCGCCCATGAAATCAACCGCACAAGTTTTCCGCCATCCTTCCTCCGGCATCGCCGCCCGCATCGAGGCAATCGACTGGGGGCAGGCGACCACGGATCTCGACGCGCAGGGCTGCGCTGTCCTGAAAGGATTGCTATCACCGGAAGAATGCGCCGCGCTGGCCGCGCTCTATCCGGACGACGCGAATTTCCGCAGCCGCATCGTGATGGGCCGCCACGGCTTCGGCAGCGGCGAATACAAATATTTTACCTATCCGCTGCCCGACCTGATCGCGAAACTGCGGCCCGCGCTCTACGGGCGGCTTTGTCCCGTCGCCAATCGCTGGAATGAGACGATGGGGATCGACATCCGCTATCCCGACCAGCACGCGGCGTTCCTGCAGCGCTGCCATGACGCCGGGCAGACGCGGCCGACGCCGCTGCTGCTGCAATATGGCGAGGACGACTACAACTGTCTGCATCAGGATCTCTATGGCGAGCATGTGTTTCCGCTGCAGGTGGCGATCCTGCTGTCGGAGCCGGGACGCGATTTCGAAGGCGGCGAGTTCGTGCTGACGGAGCAGCGGCCGCGGATGCAGTCGCGGCCCGAGGTGGTTCCGCTCCGGCAGGGCGACGCGGTTGCGTTTGCTGTGCATCACCGGCCGGTGCAGGGGACGCGCGGACCTTATCGCGTTAATCTGCGCCATGGCGTCAGCCGGATCCGTTCCGGCCATCGCCATACCGTCGGTGTGATCTTTCACGATGCCAAATGAGCGCGGACTGAATTGACTGCGGATTTGTTCGAGGCCGTTCCGGATGTGAGCCCGTCACGCGAAGCAATGGCGGAGGGCGCGGTATTGCTGCGCGGATTTGCGCGGGCGTTCGAAGCCGAGCTGCTTCCGTCGCTTCGCGCGATCGTCAAACAGGCGCCGTTCCGGCATCTGATCACGCCGGGCGGTCACCGCATGTCGGTTGCGATGACCAATTGCGGTAGTGTCGGCTGGGTGTCGGACGAAACCGGTTATCGCTATGACGCCATCGACCCGGAGTCCCAACAGCCGTGGCCGGCGATGCCGACCGTGCTGCGCAGACTAGCGGCCGACGCGGCTGATGACGCCGGGTTCAACGGCTTCGAGCCGGAGGCCTGCCTCATCAACCGTTATGTGCCCGGCGCGAAGCTGTCGCTGCATCAGGACAAGGACGAGCTGGATTTTGCTGCCCCGATCGTGTCGGTGTCGCTTGGCCTGCCGGCGATCTTCCTGTTCGGCGGCGCAAAGCGCGCCGACAAGCCGAACCGTTTCCGCCTGGAGCATGGCGACGTCGTGGTCTGGGGCGGCCCGTCGCGGCTGTTCTTTCACGGCGTAGCGCCGCTCGCCGACGGCGAGCATGCCGTCATGGGCCGCCAGCGCATCAACCTGACTTTTCGCAAGGTGCGGTGATTCCAGCTCTGCCCACCGTCATTCCGGGGCGCGAAGCGAACCCGGAATCTCGAGATTCCGGGTTCGATGCTTCGCATCGCCCCGGAATGACGGGATGAACTACGGCTTCGCCGGGTGGATAAACGCCCACGGGCTCACTTCGGAGTCCGTCGGCACCTCCACCGAGATCACATAAGGCCCGCCGTCAGCCAGCGCCTTTTCCAGCGCAGGGCGGAAATGATCCGGCGATGTCACGCGCGCCGCACCAACGCCGAAGGATTCCGCGAGTTTCACGAAATCCGGGTTGACCAGATCGGACGCCACCACCCGTCCGTCAAAACGCTCGCGCTGGTCGCGGCGGACATTGCCATAGGCGTTGTTGTTGAAGACCAGCGTCACCACGCCGATCTTGAACTGCGCGGCGGTCGACAGTTCCTGCACGCCGAACATGAAGCCGCCGTCGCCGGTGATGGCGACCACGGGCTTGTCCGGGTTGGCAACCTTGGCGCCAAGCGCGGTCGGGAAACCGGAGCCGAGCGTGCCCTGATAGCCAGACGTGATGAAGGTGCGCGGCTCATAGACCGGAAAGCCGTACCAGGACGCGAAGCCGACCTGCGACAGTTCGTCGGTGACGATCGCGTTGGCCGGCAGCACCTCGCGCAGGATTTTCAGGTAGGCCATCTGCGGCTGGATCTTCTGGATCTCCTGCTGGGCCGCTGCGGTGGCGTCGCGGATCTCGGCGCGTCGGCCGCTGGTCCTGCTGTAGCCGGCCTTTCTCACAGCCGCGACCAGATCGGCGGTGCCGGCCTTGGCATCCGCGACCACCGGAGCGTCGGACACAAGGCGGCGCATTTCCACTGGGTCGATATCGATCCGAATGGATTTCAATCCCTGCGGCTGGTAGGGCCAGCGGAATCCGGATGCGGGCAATTCCATCCGCGTGCCGATCCCGATCATCAGATCGGTGTTCGGCCAAAGCTTGTAAGCCGCCGCCATGGTCAGCCCGAGTTCGTGCGCATTGGAGACGATGCCGCGTCCGCTGCGGAACGCCACGACAGGTGCGTCGATCATCTCTGCGAGTTCGAGGATTTCCTCGCGCGCATGGATCGCGCCGCCGCCGACGAAGATCATCGGCCGCTTGCTGCCCTTGATCAGTGCGGCGGCGGCCTTGATGCGGTCAGGATCGGGCTGTGGCGCGGGCAGGGCGTCGAGCACCTGGGAAGCGCCAACCTGCGCGCGCTGGGTGAAGACGTCCCACGGCATCTCAAGCGAAACCGGGCCGCGCCGCCCCGACAGCATTTCCTGAAACGCGCGCGATACCAAGGCGGGCGCCGTGTCGGGATATTCGATACGGTCGGCCCATTTGACGAACGTGCGCAGCGTCGCCAATTGATCTGGCATCTCGTGCAGATGGCCGCGGCCCTTGCCGAGAAAATTCGTCGGCACCTGGCCGGTGAGACACATCACCGGCTCGTTGCAGCCGAAGGCGGTGAGCAGCGCAGCACTCGCGTTGAGCACGCCGGGGCCAGGTACCACGCTGAACACGCCGGGCTTTCCCGATGAACGCGCATAGCCGAACGCCATGTAGCCGCAGGCCTGCTCATGCCGCGCGCCGATCACCTTCAGCTGCGCCTGATGGAATGCATCGAACAGGCCGTAGATTTGCGCGCCGGGCAGGCCGAAAACCGTATCGACGCCATGCGCGACAAGGCCATTGACGATCGCTTCGCCGCCGGAAGTTGACTTCATTGCTTTTCCACTCGCTTGCAGGATTGTTCAGGCTTCGTCGGCCACGCCGTTCTTCAGCTGGCCTACGCCCTCGGCTTCAACCTCGATGACGTCGCCGGGCTTGAGATAGCGCGGTGGGTCGAACCGCGCGCCGGCGCCGGTCGGCGTTCCCGTCACGATGACGTCGCCGGGCACCAGCGTAGTGAAGGTCGAGAGATAGTTGATGAGATACCGGAAGCCGAAGATCAATCGTCCGGTGCGGTCGTCCTGCCGCATCTCGCCGTTGACCCGCGTGGTCAGGTGGATGTCCGCGATCTGGCTTTCGGCGGTGTAGGGCACAAGCCACGGCCCGAGGCTGCCGGTGGAATCGAAATTCTTGCCCTGCGTGACGTTGAACTTGGCGTGACGCACCCAGTCACGGATGGTGCCTTCGTTGCACAGCGTGATCGCGGCGATGTGATCCAGCGCGTCGCTCTCCTTGATGTGCCGGCCGGCCTTGCCGATGACGAGTACCAGCTCGCCCTCGTAGTCGAGCTGCGCGGAAGCACGCGGGCGGATCAGCGGCGCGTTGTGGCCGACAAAGGAGCGCGGCGTGCGCATGAACATGCTCGGATATTTCGGCGCGTCCTGGCCGTCCTTGTATTCGGCGTTGCGATCCGGGTAGTTGACGCCGATGCAGATGATCTTTTCCGGCGAAGGGATCGGCGGCTGCCAGCTGATCGCATCCAGCGCATGGTCGGGCGAAAGCCGCGCGCCTTCCTCGGCGAGCTTTATCAAAGCTCCGGCCGCGATGGCTTCGCGCAGCGTCGGGTATTCTTTCCCGAAACGCGCCGAGAGATCGACGATGCCGGCATCGGTTACGGCGCCGTATTTGGTGACGCTGCCAATGGAATAGGTCGCAAGACGAGGAGTGGCCATGAAATGTCCTGTCAGCCGGGCGTCATGCCGGCAGCCTTGATGATGGCGGTGGCTTCTGGTGTTTTGAGATAGTCGATCAGTGCCTTCGCGGCGTCGGCCTCCTTGGTGTCGGCGGCGACCGCCGAAGTGAATACCAGCTCCTGCTGCAGCTCGCCCGGGAAGGTGCCGACGAGTTCGACGTCGGGCGCGACCAGGACATTCGTCAGAAACACGCCAAGCTCCGCCTCGCCCTTGGCGACGGCCGGCGCGATCTGGGCCGGGGCGGCCTGCACCTTGGTCTTGGCCTTCATGTCCTCAGCGATGCCGAGGCGTTCGAACACCTTTATCACGTAAGCGCCCGCGGCGCTTGCCGGCAAGAAGGCGATGGAAGGTGCCGCGAGCATGGACTTCTTGAACGCCTCCGGCGTCGAGATGTCGGGCTTCGGCGCGCCCGCGCGGACGATGACGCCATAGCCGACCCGGGCGATATCGATCGTGGGACCGGGCGCGAAGCGCGCCCTGGCCGCGGCGTCCTTGAAAACATCGGCGGGAACGACGACCACGTCGAACGGCGTGCCGGCGTTTACCCGCGCGATGATGTTGGGCGTGGAATTGAAATGGATCGACAGCTTGTGCCCGGACGCCTTCTCGAACGGCGCGGCAAGGGCGTTCATGGAGGCGGTCATCGATCCACCGGCGATGACCTTGAGTTCGGCGGCTTGAAGGGAGGCAGAGGTCATGATGAACGCAGCAGACAGCAGGATTGCGACGGATTTCAGCGGTGACTTGCTCATGACGCCCTTCCGTTGGTTTCCGGCCGATCCTAATCCGCAATCGTGACGTCGGCGACGAAGGCCGGTTCGCGCACGGCCTGGCCGGTAAAGGGCGTTCCCTCCTCGAACCAGGAACGCGGCGCGGGCGCGCCCCACAGCGTCTGCCGGCGCGGATCCTTCAGCGACCAGCGCAGCGGCTCGTGGTCGTGATCGCCCGTAAAATAGTCGCTGGTGTAGAGCTCGAGGCGATGGCCGTCGGGATCCCGGACATAAAGGAAGAACGCGTTCGAGATGCCGTGGCGGCCGGGGCCGCGCTCGATGTTCTTCAGGTAGCCGCTGGAGGCCATGACGTCGCAGAGATGCAGAACGTTCATCGCCGTCGGCACCCAATAGGCAAAATGATGCAGGCGAGGGCCACGGCCGTTGGTGATGGCAAAATCGTGCACATTGCCCTTGCGGTGCATCCAGGCGGCGGCGATGCGGCCGTTCGGCCCGTCTTCCTCGCCATATTCGGTCAGGCGGAAGCCGAGCCGGGCGTAGAAATCGACGGTGTTCTGAACTTCGGGCGAAAAGACGTTGAAATGGTCGAGCCGCTGCGGATGGCAGCCCTTGTAGAGGTCGTAGCGCCGCAGCAGATGCGGACGCTTCTCCATCGTCGCATAGAGTTCGAGCTGGAAGCCGGCGGGATCGGTGAATTGCAGCGTGCGGCCCTGGAACGGCTGCTCGGCGAAGGCGTAGGTGATGCCGTTCTCGGAAAAGAACGCTAGCGGCCTTGTCGAGATCGCCGTCATTGCCGACCTTGAAGCCGAGCCGGCTGCAGGCGGCGACAGGGGCTTTGCGTAGCACCAGCGAGTGATGCTGATGCTCCTCGCTGCCGCGCAGGTACACCGCCTTGTCGTCGGCGTCCTCGACATGCAGGCCGACGGTGGTCTCGTAGAATGCGCGGCTCTTGTTCAGGTCGACGACATCGAGCACGGCGTGGCTGCAGCGGATGATGTTGAAGGGGGGATCGAAGATGTGTGTCGGAACGGGCATGTGGTTTCCTCGGAGTTCCTGTCATTCCGGGGCGCGAAGCGAACCCGGAATCTCGAGGTTCCGGGTTCGATGCTTCGCATCGCCCCGGAACGACGGTGAATTAGATTCCCAGCTTCTGAATCTTGTGCGTCCCGCGCGCGAGCGAGACGTGCTTGGTTTCCATGTAGAAGTCGAACGAATAGTCGCCGCCGTCGCGGCCGATGCCTGACGATTTCATGCCGCCGAACGGCGTCGGCAGATGGCGGACGTTTTCGGAGTTGAGCCAGATCATGCCGGCCTCCAGCGCGTCCGCCACGCGCAGCGCGCGGCCCATGTCGCCGGTCCAGACATAGCCGGTCAGGCCGTACTGCACGCCGTTGGCGATCTCGATGGCGTCCTTCTCGTCCTTGAACGGGATCACGGTCAGGAACGGGCCGAACACTTCCTCCTGCGCCACCCGCATTTTCGAGTTCGCGCCGGTGACCAGCGTCGGCTGCACATAATGCCCGCCGCCGGGGCCGTCATGCGGCTTGCCGCCGACCGCAATGGTGGCGCCGTCCTTTTTGGCGACGTCGAAATAGCTGCAGACTTTTGCCAGATGCCGCTCATGGATCAGCGGCCCGATTTCGGTGGCGGGATCGAGCGGATGCCCGACCTTCAGCGCCTTCACCCGGGCCGTGAGCTTTTCGATGAACTTGTCGGCAATGCCTTGTTGGACCAGCAGCCGGCTCGACGAGGTGCAGCGCTCGCCGTTGAGCGAGTAGATCATGAACACGACCGCATCGAGCGCGCGGTCGAGATCGGCGTCGTCGAACACGATCACGGGATTCTTGCCGCCGAGTTCGAAATGCACGCGCTTCAGGGTCGGGGCGCCCTGCGCCATGATCGCGGAGCCGGTCGCGCTCTCGCCGACAAAGCCGATCGCCTTGATGGCGGGATGCTCGGTCAGCGCCTTGCCGGCTTCCTCGCCCATGCCGTGAACGGTGTTGAGCACGCCGTCGGGCAGGCCGGCCTGCTTCGCGAGCCTGGCCAGCAGGTCCGCCGTCACCGGCGACCATTCCGCCGGCTTGTGCACCACCGTGCAGCCGGCCGCCAGGGCAGGGGCGATCTTCCAGGTCGACAGCATGAACGGCGTGTTCCATGGCGTGATGACGCCGACCGGGCCGATCGGCACCCGGGTCGAGATGTTCCAGTGCTCCTCGCTCGGCGTGTTGAGGCCGTCGCGGGCCTCCGCGCATTTGTCGGCAAAGAAGCGGAAATTCTCTGCCGCGCGGATCGCGGCCTTGGCCATGAAGCGGTGCGCCTGGCCGGTGTCGATGCATTCCAGCACCGCGATGTCGTCGGCGTGGTCCTCGATCGCATCGGCCACGCGATGCAGCAGTTTCTTCCGCGCCGCCGCCGGCATGTCGCGCCAGGACTTGAAGGCCGTCGCGGCAGCGGTCGCCGCGCGGTCGATGTCCTCGGCATTGCCGCGCGCGACCGTTGCCAGCACCGTGCCGTCGACGGGAGAGGTCGGTCTCGAAGGTCTGGCCGGAGACCGACGGCACGGTCTTGCCATCGATCAGATGGCCGATGCCGTCGCTCTTCAATTTGGCGAGCAGGGGGGCGGCGCGGTCGCGGTTGGCCTGAAACACATCCTTGGGTGTCACCTTATCCATGGGCCGTCTCCACTTTCAGAGCTTCGTGGATGTTGTTGCGTTTCCAGCTGGTTTCCTTGTCGTTGATCTGCATGTCGAACGACAGCGCGAACTTCTGGTTCGCAAACACCGGATCGAGATAGGCCGACAGGGCCTTGAAAATATGCTCGCCGGCCTTCTTGCGGGCGGCGAGGTCGCGGCCCTCGCCGAGCCGCAGCACCATGTCGAGAAAGGAAAAGTGCTTCTGGCCGTCGGCGATCGCATAGTGCTCGCATCTGATGGCGCGGACGCGGATGCCGCCGAGCGGGAAGATGCCGGTCTCGACGGCCGCCTTGCGAACCAGTTCCACGACCGCGCCCATGTCGACGCGCCCATCGAGATTGCCTGAATATTCGATCGTGAAATGCGGCATGTTTCGATTGCTCCAACTCTCTTAATGCATCAGGCGAAGTAGCAGCTCACCGAGCCGTAGGGTCCATAGTCGGCCTGGATCGTGTCGCCCTTGCGGGTCTCGATCGGGCGGATGAACGATCCCGCCAGCACCACCTGTCCGGCTTCCAGCGCCAGTCCATTGGGCGCGATCTTGTTGGCGAGCCAGGCCACCGACGTGGCGGGATGATTGAGGACGCCGGCCGCCAGCCCGGTCTCTTCCAGCTGGCCGTTGCGGAAACACAGCGCGCCGATCCAGCGCAAATCGGCGTCCATCGGCCGGATCGGGCGGCCGCCCAGCACGATGCCGGCATTCGCCGCATTGTCGGCGATGGTATCGAAAATCTTCCGCGTCGCCTTGGTCTGCGGATCGACCCGCTCGACCCTTGTGTCGAGAATTTCCAGCGCGGGCACGACGAAGTCGGTCGCGTTGAGCACGTCGAACATCGTGCAGTCCGGTCCCGAGAGCCGCGACTTCATCACGAAGGCGAGTTCGGCCTCGACGCGGGTGGCGATGAAGCGGTCGGACGGCACCAGTCCGCCATCGGCAAAGAACATGTCGTCGAGCAGAATGCCGGAGTCAGGTTCGTCGATATTGAGCGCGCTCTGCATCGCCTTCGAGGTCAGGCCGATCTTGTGGCCCTTCACGATGCGCCCTTGGGCGACCTTCATCTCGACCCAGGCCTTTTGAATGGCGTAGGCGTCTTCGATCGTTATGCCGGGATGTTCGAGCGAAAGCTGCCGGATCTGCGTGCGGGTCTTTTCGGCGTGATCGAGCCGCTCGGCGGCGCTTCGGATGTCGTCTTGTGGTAAGGGCCATGGGCGTCCGGCTCGGCAAAAAAAGCGGGTGCTGAAATTTGATTAACATGTTAAGTTATCGCGCGCAAACCCATTTGATGCTTGTTGCGGCGCAAAACTTTATCCTTTTTCGAAGCGACAATTCCTGATGGCGGACCGCTGAAGATGGCAGGCAAGAAATCGCCGAACGGATCGCGTTCGGACCCCGAGGGAACGCTTGAACCCCGCCGCGCGCCGATGCGTGAGTTTTCCCGTTCGCTGCCGATGTCGTTGCTGCGCGCCCGTGAAGCGGTGATGCGGCAGTTCCGCCCTGCCTTGCGCAACCACGGCCTGACCGAACAGCAATGGCGTATCCTGCGCGCGTTGACGGCGGTCGACACCATCGAGGTGACCGAACTGGCGCGCGTCGCCTTCCTGCTGGGGCCGAGCCTGTCGCGCATCCTGCGCGACCTCGAGGCGCGCGATCTGATCGAGCGCCGGACCGCCGAAGCCGACCTGCGCCGCGGCGTGGTGTCGATCTCCCCCAAGGGGCTGAAACTGATCGAGGCTGTGGCGCCGAACTCGGAAGCGATCTACGCCGAGATCACCCATCGCTATGGCGCGCGCAAGCTCGCGGAACTGCAGGACATGCTCGGTGAATTGGAGCACAGCCTCGCCGCGATGGAAGTGGCCGGCGAGGGCGATGGAGAGGCTGACGAGTAATCACAAATCTGCATGATGATATGTGGCAGGACGCATAGCTTCGATTTCTGCTCGCTCTTTGAGCAACGAAGCGCGGGCTGATTGCGACTTTTAGCCGGAATAGCCGGGCCCGCGCGGCGTTATTCATGTCGAGATTATCGTTATTGCACGACTGGTCTGCGTCGTTAGTCGAACTCACCGCGATATCAATTTACTCCGAAGGAGAGAGTCCGTAATACGCACGCGGTTATGCGTCCCGTGAGGATGCCAACACCAAGAAAGGCCGACGAAGAAGCCCGGCCTCAGGGAGAGATTGATGAAGCTTACGAGACGCGATTTCGCGGCCGGTATCGCTGCCGGTATTGCCGCACCCCACCTCATCAGCAGCGTTGCAAAGGCACAGGGCGCCACCATCAAGATCGGCATGTGCGCGCCCGTCACCGGTCCGGCCGCCGAATCCGGCGGATACGCCATCAAGGGCGCGAAGCTCGCGCTCGAAGCCGTCAACAAGGCCGGCGGCGTTCTCGGCAAGCAGCTCGAACTGATCGTCGAGGACGATCAGACCACCAATCCGGGCATCGTGCTGGCCTTCTCCAAGCTCGCAGCCCAGTCCGACATCGTCGCCTTCCTCGGCTCGATCCGTTCGACCCAGGTGCACGCGATGGCGCCGGACGTGCTGAAGCTCGGCAAGCCGGTGATGATCGGCGGTACCGATCCCAATCTGACGCATATGGGCAATCAGTGGCTGTTCCGCTTCCGCCCCAATGACAGCTACTCCGGCCGCGTGATCGCCGACTACGGCGTCAACACGCTCGGCAAGAAGAAGTGGGCCGTGCTGCATTCGACCGACGCGTTCGGCACCGCCGGCGGCAAGGCGCTCAGCTCCGCGCTGGAGAAACTGGGTGCGCCTGCCGTGCTCGACCAGGGCTACGCCAACCAGAGCCAGGATTTCACGCCGGTCGTGCTCGCCATCAAGCAGTCGGGCGCCGACATCCTTGGTTCCTACTTCACCTTCGAAAACGATCTCGGCATCTTTGCCCGCCAGTTGCGCCAGCTTGGCGTCAACATTCCCTGGGTCGGCTCGCCCTCGATCGTCAATATCACGGCGCTGAAGCTCGCGGGTCCGGCGCTCTACAATACCTATGGCGTCGCCGATTACGCCGAAGACAGCAGCGAAGCTTCGAAGGCTTTCGGCAAGCTCTATCGCGATGCCGTCAAGGTCGCGCCCGACAACCAGAGTTCCTGGCCCTACGATGCCGTCACCGTGCTCGCCGCGGCGATCAACAAGGCCGGCTCGACCGACGCCGACCAAGATCCGCGAGGCGATCCTCGCCACCAAGAAGTTCCCGGGCGCCGAGGGCGAATACAATTTCGACCAGAACGGCGACGGGCTTCACGGCTACAACATCGTGAAGAACGAGAAGGGCAACATCGTCTTCGACAAGCACATCGAGTTCAACGACTGATCGTGGCGTTGGCCTCTCCGGTTTCACCGGGGAGGCCAAACTCTTTGTCGAAGTGTTTCTCTTACCGATCGCGTGTCATGGATCTTGTCCTTCAACTGCTGTTTACGGGCATCGGCATCGGCGCCGTCTATGCGCTGGTCGCTCTGGGGATCGTGCTGATCTTCCGTGCCACCAATGTGGTGAATTTCGCACAAGGCGAATTCTCGATGGTCGCCGCCTATCTGATGGTGGTGTTCGCCGTCGACCTTGGCTGGCCTTACTGGCTGTCATTCCTGATCGCGCTGGCCGGCATGGCGCTGCTCGGGGTCTTCTTCAATCTCGGGGTATATTACCCGCTGCGGCATCGCTCGTTCCTCCCCGTGATCATCGCCACCATCGGTGCGTCGATCCTGCTCGCCAACTCCGTGCTGGCCATCTACGGCCCGCAGCCGCAGGTGCTGCAGGGCTGGTTCGAAACGCCAGGCATCCAGCTCGGGCCGGTCTATCTCGACAGCCAGTATCTGCTGATCATCGCCGTGACGGTCGCGCTCGTGATCTTCAACTACTGGTTCTTCGAGAAGACCTTGCTCGGCAAGAAGCTGCAGGCGACCTCGCAGGACAAGGAAATGGCCTCGCTGCTGGGCATCTCCGTCTCCGCGATGATCATGATCACCTTCATCTACTCGGCCGTGCTCGGCGGTCTCGCCGGCATCCTCGTTGCACCCGTGCTGTTCGTCTCGATCCAGATGGGGTCGACGATCGCGCTCAAGGCCTTTGCCGCAACCATCATCGGCGGCTTCGGTGACGTTGCCGGCGCCATCATCGGCGGACTGGCGCTGGGCATCATCGAGACCTTCGGCGCAGCCTACATCTCCGTGCCCTACAAGGACGCCTTCGCGTTCCTGGCGCTGGTCTTGTTTCTGATGTTCCGGCCTCAGGGCATCTTCGGCGAACGTGTCGCGGAGAAAGCATGAGCGCCCCAAGCGAAAATATGCCGATCGCCGTATCCGCGCCGAAGCCGCTGCTGTTGCGTCACGCGCCGTATTTTATCGGTGCCGCGATCGTGGTGGCGCTTGCTGCCACCGTTCAGTTCGACGGCTACGTGCACAACATCCTGATGCAGGCCACGACCTTCGCGATCGCGGTGTTCGGCCTCTCGGTCGTGCTCGGACTGTGCGGGCAGATCAATCTCGCGCAAGCCGCGTTTTTCGGCTTCGGCGCCTACGCCGTCGGTATCGGCACCGCCGACTACCAGATCAGCTACTGGCTGTGCCTTGTGGCGGGTTGCCTGATGGCGCTGGTGGCGGGCGCGGTTCTGGGCATGTCGACGTTGCGGCTCGGCGGCCATTACCTCGCGATGGTAACGATCTCGTTCCAGCAGATCGTCACGCTGATCATGATCAACGCGATCTGGCTCACCCATGGACCGGACGGTGTCTCGCGCATCGGCCGGCCGGCGCTGTTTCAATCCGCGCAAGCCTATCTTGCGTTCTGCGTCGCGGTGCTTGCGATCGTCGGCTATATCGTCTGGCACCTGCCGGATACCAGGCTCGGGCGAGCCATGCGGGCGGTGCGCGACAACGAACTTGCGGCCGGCGTCATCGGCGTCGATGTATTTCGCACCAAGGTCTCCGCCTTTGCGCTGAGTGCGGTGCTGGGTGGACTGGCTGGCGGCCTTTTCGCCGGCGGTTTCGCCTATGTCAGTCCGGATCAGTTTTCATTCGCCGAGTCGGTGGTGTTCCTGACCATGTCCTTGCTCGGCGGCGTGGCGTCGCCGATCGGTTCGGCCATCGGCACCGGTCTCCTCATCCTGATTCCCGGAGTGGCTGCGGTTCCTCAAGAGCGTTCCCGGGCTTTATCTTGCGATCTACGGTCTCGCCGTCATCCTCATCATCCGCTACATGCCCGACGGCATCTGGGGCTTCGTCAACACCGCAACGACGCGTTGGCGCGCGCAGTTGAAGGCGCCACCGGCAGCGGCGGCGCTGCAATTGAAGCCTGCGACGATCGGCGGCGACATCGTGCTGGAAGTCTCCGGGCTGTCGAAGTATTTCGGCGGCCTCAAGGCCGTTGATGGCGTCGACATTCAGGTCAGACGTGGCGGCGTTCACGCGCTGATCGGACCGAACGGCTCGGGCAAGACCACGACGCTCAACGTGCTTTCCGGTCTCTACAAGGCGACCGCCGGCAAGATCGTGCTTGATGGCACCGACATCACCTCGATGCCGCCGCATCAGCGCACGGCGGCGGGACTGGGACGGACGTTTCAGAACATCCGCCTGTTCCGCTCGATGACGGCACTGGAGAACGTGGAGATCGGCGCCGAACGGCCCGGCAACACCATGATCGGCTCGGGCGGTGACGCTGCGTTGACCGAGCGTGCGATGGAAGCGCTGACCTTCGTCGGACTCGGCGCCCGCGCCAACGAATTGATCTCGAGCTTCTCCTACGGCCACCAGCGTCTGATCGAGATCGCGCGCGCCCTTGCGGCCAACCCCACCTTGCTGCTGCTCGACGAACCCGCCGCCGGGCTGAACTCGACTGAGAAGCTCGAACTTCACGCGCTGCTAAAACGCATCGCGGCGCAAGGCCTCACCATCCTGATCATCGACCACGACATGACGCTCGTCTCCGAGGCGGCCCAGCATATCACCGTGCTCAATTTCGGACGCCGTATCGCGGACGGCGAATCCATGGCGGTGCTGCGTCACCCCGATGTCGTCTCCGCCTATCTCGGGACTGAATAAATGCCGTTGCTCGAAATCCGCGATCTCGTTGTCCGCTACGGCGAAATCGAAGCGCTGCGCGGCATTTCGCTTGGCGTTGACGAAGGGCAGGTGGTGACCCTGCTCGGCGCCAACGGCGCCGGCAAGTCGACCACCTTGCGTGCGATCTCCGGTCTCGCGAAACCCGCTTCCGGCGACATCCTGTTCGACGGCAAGTCGATCGCAGGACTTGGACCTGAAGCGATCGTGCGGATGGGCATCTCGCATGTGCCGGAAGGCCGGCGGGTATTTCCCGGCCTGACGGTGAAAGAGAACATCATGCTTGGCGCGTCCAACCGCAAGGTGGCATCCTCGCAGCTGTCGCGTGAGGCCGATGCCATGTTCGACCTGTTTCCCGACATCAGGCAGTTCTCCGGTGCGCTGGGCTGGACGCTGTCGGGAGGCCAGTTGCAGATGGTTGCGGTTGCCCGCGGCCTGATGGCGAGGCCGCGATTGCTGTTGCTGGACGAGCCGTCGCTGGGGCTGGCGCCCGTGATCGTGCAAGCCGTTTTCAGGATCATTTCAGAGGTCCGGCGCACCACCACCGTCTTGCTTGTCGAGCAAAATGCGCGCATGGGACTTTCCGTCGCCGATCACGGGTTCGTGCTGGAAACCGGACGGATCGTGCTGGGCGGCAAGCCCGATGAATTGTGGGGCAACGAAGCCATTGCCGCCGCCTATCTCGGTGGGCACGCCAAGGTCAAAGCTTAAAGCAGCGAGTTAGCCATCCATGGTCACCATACAGGTCCCCAACCTCATCAATTTCGTTGCCGAAGTATTTTCGCATTCGGAATCCTCGGCTGACGAAGCCCGGCGCATCGCGACATATCTCACGACCGCCAATCTCACCGGACACGACAGCCATGGCGTCATTCGCGTGCCTGTTTATGTCCGCTGGAAGAAAATGGGCTCCGTCGTGCCAAACCAGACCGCCGAGGTCGTGGTCGATACGCCGTCGCTTGCGGTGGTCGACGGCAAGTTCGGTTACGGGCAGACGGTGACGCCGCAAGCGGTGCGGATCGGCATCGAGAAATGCAAGAAGGCAGGACTTGCGGCCGTGGCATTGCGCAATGCCGGGCATATCGGGCGCGTCGGCGACTGGGCGGAGATGGCCGCCGCCGAAGGCCTCGTGTCGGTCCATTTCGTCAATGCCGCCGGTTCGCTGCTGGTGGCGCCTTTCGGCGGCGTCGAGAAGCGGCTGTCGACCGCACCGTATTGCGTCGGCATCCCGCGGCAGGGGCAGGATCCGATCGTGCTCGATTTCGCCACCTCCATCGTCGCCGAAGGCAAGGTGCTGGTCGCCAGCCGCGGCGGCAAGAAATTGCCGAAAGGCGCGCTGGTCGATCACGACGGCACGTTGAGCGAGGATCCGGCCGTGCTTTACGGTCCGCACACCGCCGAGGGGCCGCGCGACCATACCAAGGGGACGGGGGCGATCCGCGCTTTCGGCGAGCACAAGGGTTCGGGACTTGCCTTCATCTGCGAGTTGCTCGGCGGTGCGCTGACCGGCACCGGCGCCACCTCGGGCGGGCGTCAGTTCGCCAACGGTATGCTCGCCTTCTATGTCGATCCCAAGGTGATCGACACCAGCAATTTCTTTGATGGCGAAATTTCACGCTACGTCGACTTCATCCGGGCGACCAAGCCGATCGCCGGCGTCGATACAGTGCTGATTCCGGGCGATACGGAGCGGAAGACGCGTGCCGAACGCACCAAGAACGGCATCCCCTTGCCTGACGACACCTGGGCGGCGATAGTGAATACCGCGCGCGAGGTAGGCGTCAGCGAAGTGAGCATCCAGCAGGCCGTCAGCTAGGCTGCCCGGTTCAAAGCAAGAGACAACAGGGAAAACGCACCCAATGACAACCAACAACGTCAAGAAAGTATGGGCCTCGGGCAAGGCCGTGGTGAACGCGTGGCTGGCGATTCCGTCGGGCTTTTCGGCCGAAGTGATCGCGCAATGCGGCTTCGACAGCGTCACCGTCGACATGCAGCACGGCGTTCAGGATTACCTCTCGATGGTGCAGTGCTTCCAGGCGATGAACGGCCATCCGGTTACCCCGATGGTCCGCGTGCCGTGGAACGAGCCCGGCATCATCGGCAAGGTGCTCGACGGCGGCGCCTATGGCGTGATCTGCCCGATGATCAACACGCCGAAGGAAGCCAAGGACCTCGTCCAGTTCGCCAAATATCCGCCGAAGGGCACGCGCTCCAACGGCCCGATCCGCGCCGGCATGTACGGCAGCGCCGGTTCGTACCAGCAGACCGCCAATGACGAGATCGTGCTGCTGCCGATGATGGAGACCAAGACCGCGATCGAGAACATGGAATCGATCCTCGACGTCGAGGGCATCAACGGCGTCTATGTCGGTCCGTCCGATCTCCGCTTCTCGTACGGCCTGACGCCGAAGCTCGACGGCGATGAGCCGGAAATCCTCAAGATCTACGAGAAGATCATCAAGGAATGCGGCAAGCGCAACCTCAATCCGGGCATCCACTGCTCCGGCGCGGAAGGCGCCGCGCGCGCCATCAACATGGGCTTCAAGCTGGTGACGCTGTCGAACGAAGTCGGCCTGATGTCGACCTACGCCAGGATGCAGGTGAACCAGACCCGCAAGGACTTCTGGCGGCAAGGCGTAAGGTCTCGTGTCCCGGACGCGGTGCAGCGCTTCTTGGCGGTGCACCGCAGAGCCGGGATCCAAATTTAGACGGCGGTGCGTGGGCCCCGGATCAGCAGCGCATCGCTCAGCGCTGCGCAGCATCCGGGGCACGGTAGCTGGATATCGAGGAGACACCCCATGACTCCCACCCCCGTCATTCGCCTGCATCCCGACGACGGCGTGCTGATCGCGCGCTCGAGCCTGCCGCCCGGTATGGTGGTGGCCGATGGGGTCACCACCGTCGAGCGGATCCCGGCTGGCCACAAGGTGGCGATCAAGCCGATTGCCGTGGGCGAACCGGTACGCCGCTACGGCCAGATCATCGGCTTTGCTACCACCGCTATTTCGCCGGGCCAGCATGTGCACACGCAGAACTGCGGCATGGGCGATTTCGCCAAGGACTATGCCTATGGCGTCGACGTCAAGCCGGTGCCGAATTTCGATCTGCCCGCGACCTTCGAGGGCATCCGTCGCGGTGACGGGCGCGTGGCGACGCGCAACTATATCGGCATCCTCACCTCGGTGAATTGCAGCGCCCATGTCGCCGGCATCGTCGCCGACATGTTCAAGAAGAATCCCTTCACCGGCGATAACCCGCTGGCCGATTTCCCGAATGTCGATGGCGTCGTCGCGCTGACCCACAAGACCGGCTGCGGCATGACGCAGGACGAGCCGCTGGCGCTGCTGCGCCGGACGCTCGGCGGCTACGCGCGGCATGCGAATTTTTCCGCCGTGGTCGTGCTGGGTCTCGGCTGCGAGGTCAACCAGATCGGCGGCCTGATGCAGGAACAGAAACTCGCCGGCCGCCTGCGCGCGATGGACATCCAGGAAGTCGGCGGCACCCGCAAGACGGTGGAGGCCGGCATCGCCTTCGTGAAGGAGGCGCTGACCGACGCCAACAAGGTAAGGCGCGAGCCGGTGCCGGCCAGCGAATTGACGGTGGCGTTGCAATGCGGCGGCTCCGACGGTTACTCCGGCGTATCGGCCAATCCGGCGCTGGGCGCGGCGAGCGACCTGCTGGTTGCCCATGGCGGTACCGTGATCCTCTCCGAGACGCCCGAAACCTACGGCGCCGAGCATCTGCTGACCCGGCGCGCGGTCAGCCGCGAAGTCGGCGAAAAGCTCGTCGGGCTGATGCGCTGGTGGGAGGAATACACCAAGCGCGAAGGCGCCGAGATGAACGCCAACCCGAGCCCCGGCAACAAGGCCGGCGGCCTCACCACCATCCTGGAAAAATCACTGGGCGCGATGGCCAAGGCCGGCAGCACCAATCTGGTCGATGTGCTCAACTACGCCGAAGCCGTCACCAAGAAGGGCTTTGTCTTCATGGACACGCCCGGCTACGACCCGGTCGCCGCGACTGGGCAGGTGGCGGGCGGGGCCAACCTCGTCTGCTTCACCACCGGCCGCGGCAGCGTGTTCGGCTGCAAGCCCGCGCCCTCGATCAAGCTAGCGACCAACACGCCGATGTACCAGCGCATGGAAGACGACATGGACGTCAATTGCGGCACCATCCTCGACGGCGAGGAAACCGTCCAGCAATGCGGCCAGCGCATTTTCGAGCTGATGCTGAAAACGGCATCCGGCCGGCCGACCAAGAGCGAGAGCTTCGATTTCGGCGGCGCGGAGTTCGCGCCGTGGGTTCTTGGAGCGACGATGTAGCCGGGATTGTGCTGCACTCCATCCGGGCTACAGTGTTACGCTGCCTGGTATCTGTCTCAACGGGATCGACAGCGCCTTAAAATAGCTTGCCGGAATATGATCGCGTATCGTCGGCGGCAGCGCATCTGTTGGCGGCGCGAGAAGCCTCGCAACGAGGCCGGCAAATAACCCACGTTCTCGCAATGCCTTGATCCTGGCGATGGCGGTATCGAGATCGCTGAGGGCAGTGTCAGTGACGAAGCCACCGTTGAAGTCTGGCTGATTTTGATTTGATGGCGCAGGCATCAGTCCGGCAAACTTTCCGTCAGGACGGCAATGGAGCAATTGTCCGACGTGACGAAAATTGCCGTTCGCGCTCGGCGGGACGGTCGCGACAATATCGTTGCCGTGGACGAGGCGGAATGTCTTGTCACCGAGCTCCGCGTAGCTGTTGAAGAAGTCCATGCCGCCCGTTCGCGGACTTCCGTAGGTGTAGACGGCGGTCGGCGTGATGCCTGCCTTGTTGAGTGCATGCTCCGCCCCTAGCAGGGCCAATGCGGCTCCCATGCTGTGTCCGGTGAATAACAATGGCTGTTCGGGACGGCGCTTGATTACCTCTTCGATGGTAGGCCAAACCGCATCGAGGGCGGTCTTGAACCCGAGATGGAGAACGTTCGGCTCCGGTGCAAGAGTGAAGTCCTTTATCCAGTCTTCGATCTTGAGCGGATCGGTGCCGGCAAAGGCGACGATCGTCGCGCCGCGCTTTTCGGCGACGACGAAACAGGCGTTTTCGGGCGGCAGACGCGTGACGGGGGCACTGGCGCCAAAGGCCAGCCTCGTCATGTTCCAGGTCTTCAGGATGTCATTGACCTTGCCTTCGTGCGCCGTCTCGTAAGCGAGCTGCGACATCCACATCAAGGCCTGCGCGTTTTCCAGCTTGAATGTTGTCGCGTCCGTATCGAGACCGTCCAGCGCGTTGGCAGGAAATAGCTCTTGCGGCAGTTCGACGAGGAAACTCATTGGAAATGTCTCCTGTTTCAGTCCGCGCTTTGGACCAATCCGACGCGCGGCAATCATCGACGAACGGGAGAGAGTGTTATGCGCAAGGTGGGCATCGCGCTCGGCTTGCGCAGGCAATGCGTCATTCGACCACAGGTAGATCAGTCCAGCAAGCGTATCGCGCAAATTAGCCCTTAGCTTAGGCACCCCATGCCCGTTGTTAGTGCTTGATCCTACCCGGGACCGGTGTTCTGCTCAAAAAAGCTGCTGGAGTTCCCGGTCCGTGTCGATCTTCGTCGCGCTACACCATGTCACGCACTACAAATACGACCGACCGATCGATCTCGGCCCGCAAACCGTGCGCCTGCGCCCGGCGCCGCATACGCGCACGCCGATCCTGAGCTATTCGCTCAAGGTCACGCCCGCAAATCACTTCGTGAATTGGCAGCAGGATCCGCAGGGCAACTGGCTGGCGCGGTTCGTCTTTCCGGAGAAAGCGACCGAACTCAAGATCGAGGTCGACTTCTCGGCGCAGATGACGGTCGTCAATCCCTTCGACTTCTTCGTCGAAGGCTACGCCACCAGTTTTCCGTTCCAGTACACCAACGATCTCAAGACCGAGCTCGCGCCTTATCTTGCCACCGGTGAGCAGGGGCCGCTGTTCGCGGCGTACCTGAAGGAGATTCCGCGGGAGGCCGACAGCACTGTCAATTTCCTGGTCGATCTCAACGCGCAGCTACAGAAAAAGGTAAACTACGTCATCCGCATGGAGCCGGGTATCCAGACGCCGGAAGAGACGCTGGCCTGCGGCTCTGGATCCTGCCGCGATTCGGCGTGGCTGTTGATCCATATCTTCCGCCACCTCGGCCTCGCCGCCCGTTTCGTCTCCGGCTATCTGATCCAGTTACGGCCCGATATCGATCCGGTCGAAGGCCCGCGCGAGGTCGAGAGCGATTTCACCGACCTGCACGCCTGGGCCGAGGTCTATCTGCCCGGCGCCGGGTGGATCGGGTTCGACGTCACCTCGGGCATGCTGACGGGCGAGGGGCACATCCCCGTCGCCGCCACGCCGCATTACCGTTCGGCGGCACCGATCTCGGGCAGCGCCGGCTTCGCCAATGTCGATTTCGGCTTCGAGATGAGCGTCAAGCGCATCCGCGAAGCGCCGCGGATCACGCGGCCGTTCTCCGACGAATCCTGGGCGCGTCTCGATGCGCTCGGCGAACAGGTCGACGCCGATCTCAGTAACGGCGACGTGCGGCTGACCATGGGCGGCGAGCCGACCTTCGTTTCGATCGACGATCTGGAATCGCCGGAATGGAACATCGCCGCCACCGGCCCGACCAAGCAGGCGCTGGCGGACGAACTGATACGCAAGCTGCAGGCGCGCTTTGCGCCGGGCGGGCTGCTGCATTACGGGCAGGGCAAATGGTATCCGGGCGAAAGCCTGCCGCGCTGGGCCTTCGGCCTCTATTGGCGCAAGGACGGCGTGCCGATCTGGAAGAACGCCGAACTGATTGCGAAGATCGATAATCCGCGCAAGGCCGGGATCGCGGACGCGCAGCGGATGGTGGAAGGCACCGCGAAGCGGCTCGGTCTCGACACAGGCTATGTGATGCCGGCGTACGAGGACCCCGTGCATTGGCTGCAAAAGGAAGCAGGCTTGCCGGTCAACGTCGATCCCGGCGACTCCAAGCTGGCCGACCCGGAAGAACGCTCGCGCATGGCGCGGGTATTTGACGAAGGGCTCAACAACGCCAAAGGATTCGTGCTGCCGATCCAGCACGCGGGCGCCGACGTCAAAGGCTGGATGAGCGAACATTGGAAACTGCGACGGCCCCATCTGTTCCTGATACCGGGCGATTCTCCGCTCGGGCTGCGGCTGCCGATGTCGTCGCTGCCCCATGTGCCTCCCGAGGAGTATCCTTACGTCGTCGAGCAGGATCCGATGGAGCCGCGTCTGGAGCTTGCGGTCGAAGACAAGGACGCCGAAGCAGGAGGGATGGCAGCGAAGCCGGAGCCCAAGGAAAAGTCCAAGCGAAAGCTCAAGCCGGTGCGCACGGCGATATCGGTTGAAATCCGTGACGGCGTATTATGCGTTTTCATGCCGCCGGTGGAGAAGGTCGAAGATTATCTCGAACTGATCGCGACGGTGGAAGCGACCGCCGAGGAAATGCAGATCCAGGTTCACGTCGAGGGCTATGGGCCGCCCTACGATCCGCGCATCGAAGTGATCAAGGTGACGCCCGATCCCGGCGTGATCGAGATCAACGTCCAGCCGGCGCAGAGCTGGCGCGAGGCGGTCGACATCACCTTTGGCCTGTACGAAGACGCCGCAAAGGTCCGGCTCGGCGCCAACCGTTTTCTGGTCGACGGCCGCCATACCGGCACCGGCGGCGGCAATCATGTCGTGGTCGGCGGCTCGACGCCGCAGGATTCGCCGTTCCTGCGCCGCCCCGATCTGTTGAAGAGCCTGGTCCTGTACTGGCAGCGCCATCCGTCGCTGTCCTATCTGTTCTCCGGCATGTTCATCGGCCCGACCAGCCAGGCGCCGCGCATCGACGAGGCACGTCACGACGGGCTCTACGAACTGGAAGTCGCACTTGCGCATGTGCCGCCGGCGGATGTCGAGGCCCCGTTGTGGCTGGTCGACCGGCTGTTCCGGCATATCCTCGTCGACATAACAGGCAATACCCATCGCGCCGAAATCTGCATCGACAAGCTCTATTCGCCTGACGGCCCGACCGGCCGCCTCGGGCTGGTCGAATTCCGTGCACTCGAAATGCCGCCCGATCCGCGGATGTCGCTGGCGCAGCAATTGTTGATCCGCGCGCTGATCGCAAAATTGTGGCGCGAACCGCAGCAGGGCAAATTCGTCCGCTGGGGCACGGCGCTGCACGATCGCTTCATGCTGCCGCATTTCCTCTGGGAGGATTTTCTCGGCGTGCTCGATGAGCTCCGGCAATCCGGCTACGAATTCTCGCCGGAATGGTATTCGGCCCAGCTCGAGTTTCGTTTTCCGGCCTTCGGCCGCGTCCATCATGGCGGCGTCGCGCTCGAATTGCGGCAGGCGCTTGAGCCCTGGCATGTGCTCGGCGAAGAGAGCTCGGCCGGCGGCACCGTGCGCTATGTCGATAGTTCGGTGGAGCGGCTGCAGGTCAAGGTTGAGGGCTTTGTCGAGGGCCGCCATATCGTGACCTGCAACGGCAGGCGGATGCCGATGACCTCCACTGGCCGCGCCGGTGAGGCCGTCGCCGCCGTCCGCTTCAAGGCCTGGCAGCCGGCCTCGGGGCTGCATCCGACCATTCCGGTCCACGCACCGCTGACATTTGACATAATTGATACCTGGAATGGCCGTTCGCTCGGCGGCTGCGTCTATCACGTCGCCCATCCCGGCGGGCGCAGCTACGACACCAAGCCGGTCAATTCCTATGAGGCGGAAGCGCGGCGGCTGGCCCGCTTTCAGGACCACGGCCACACCCCGGGCCGAATCGACCCGCCGCCCGAGGAACGCACAAATGAATTCCCCTTGACGCTCGACTTGAGGACGCCGCTCCTGATCTAATCAGGGCGCGACGGTCTTAAGGGAATTGAAATGGCGAGCCAAGGCAGCAATCAGGAAAGCAAGGCCCGTCCGGGCCAGCGCCGGATTGCGCAATGGACCCGCGACTATGCGCGGCTGCCCGGCATCCCGGACGAATATATCGGCGAGGACGGCGCGCCCCGCGCGGCGTGGAGCCGGTTTTTCGATGCTTTTGCCGCACTTTCGCCGGCCGATATCGAGCGCCGCTTCGCCTCCGCCGACCGGCATCTGCGCGAGGCCGGCGTCACCTATCGCGCGCCCGGCGAGACCGCCGACCGGATGTGGCCGCTCAGCCACCTGCCGCTCATCATCGACGAGGCCGACTGGCAGCAACTGAGCACGGGCATCGCGCAGCGCGCCCAATTGTTCGAAATGGTGCTGCGCGATCTCTACGGCGAGGGACGGCTGGTGACCGATGGCGCGGTGCCTGCGGCCGCGATTGCCGGCAGCAACGAATATCTGCGCGCGGTCTGCGGCGTCAAACCGCCCGGCGGCCGCCATCTTCACCTTTATGCGGCCGATGTCGGCCGCGGCCCCGATGGCCGCTGGTGGGTGTTGAACGACCGCACGCAGGCGCCGTCGGGTGCGGGTTATGCGCTGGAAAACCGCCTGGTGCTGTCGCGCGCCTTTTCCAACCTCTACAAGTCGATGAATGTCGAGCGCGTGGCGCCGTTCTTCGAGGCATTCCGCGAGTCGCTGCGCGCCAGCGCCGATCGCGACGAGCCGCGGATCGGGTTGCTGACGCCGGGCGCCTTCAGCGAGACCTATTTCGAACACGCCACGCTGGCGCGTTATCTCGGCTTTCTGCTGGTCGAGGGCGACGATCTCGCCGTCAGCGGCGACCGCATTCATATCCGCACCGTTGCGGGGTTGAAGCGGCTCGACGTGCTGCTGCGCCGGGTCGATTCCAATTTTCTCGATCCGCTGGAGCTTAATGCGTCGTCGCATCTCGGCGTGCCCGGACTGATCGACGTGATACGCAAGAACGGCGTTGTCGTCGCCAACATGCCGGGCTCCGGCGTATTGGAGGCGAGGGCGCTGCTCGGATTCCTGCCGAGCCTGTGCCGGCGGCTGCTCGGCGAGACTCTGATCATGCCGCATATCGCGACCTGGTGGTGCGGCCAGAAAGCCGCGCGCGAGGAAGTGCTGTCGCGGCTAGAGGATTTTGCGATCGAGGGCGCCTATGGCCGCGCCGTTCCGGGCTTTTCCAGCCACGAGCCGGTCATCGCCGGCGAGTTGCCGCCCGCCGAGCGCGACCGGCTGCGGCAGGCGATCGCCGATCGCGGCATCGATTTTGTCGGCCAGGAACTGGTGCGGCTGTCGACGACGCCGGTGTGGGAGCAGGGCCGGATCACGCCGCGGCCGTTCGTGCTGCGGGTGTTTGCCGCGGCAACGCCCCATGGCTGGACCATTCTGCCCGGCGGGTTCTGCAGGATTGCCGAACAGCCCGATGCCCGCGCCGTCTCGATGGGCGACGGCGCACGGTCGGCGGATGTCTGGATTGTCTCCGACAGGGCGGTATCGGCTTCGACGCTGCTGCCGGCCGCGGAAGCCGTGCGCATCCGGCGCATCGCCGGCGTGGTCCCGAGCCGCGCCGCGGACAATCTGTTCTGGCTTGGCCGCTATCTCGAGCGCGCCGAGGCGACGCTGCGGCTGATCCGCGCGCTCGGCGCGCCGATGCGCGATCCCGTCAAGGGGTCGTCGACCGCGCTGCCCTCGGTCGAGCGCATCCAGCGGCTGCTGGTGACCTGGGGCGCGGCCTCGCAAGCGACGCGCGCGAATCCCGCAAAGGTTGTCGCCGAGGCGCTGCAGAGCCCGGAAAAATTCGGCTCGGCCCTGTCACTGGCAAAATCGGCGCAGCGCACCGCGAGCTCGCTGCGCGAGCGGCTTTCGCCCGACGCCTGGCAGATCATCACCGAAATGGTGGAGCGCCTTGCCCTGGAGGTCGACGACGATGACAGCGTCGTTAGCGCCGCCGAGCTGACGCTGCAGGAACTGGCAAGCATCGCTGGCCTGGCGCAGGAAAACATGAATCGCGCCGCCGGCTGGCGCTTCCTCGACATGGGCCGCCGCGCCGAACGCGCCATCAACACCGCGCGGTTCGCGCGGCAATTCGCCTATGACGAAGCCGGCGACGAAGATCTCGATGTGCTGCTGACGCTGGTGGATTGCCAGATCACCTATCGTTCGCGCTATCTGGTCGGCCCGGCGCTGGCGCCGGTGCGGGATCTCGCAGTGCTCGATCCCTATAATCCGCGCTCGGTCGCGTTCCAGGTGGCGACGTTGAATGATCACATCGCCGCACTCCCCAGCCTGAAGGAGCATGGCCTGATCGAGCGGCCGCAGCGGCTGGCGGTGGCATTGCAGGCGACGTTGACGACGGCCGAAGCCGCGACGCTGGACATCAAAAACCTGTTCGCGCTGGAGCAGGATCTGCTCAACCTCGCCGACGCCATCGGGCTGCATTACTTCCCGCACGGGCCCAATGCGAGCCGGCCGGAGAAACTCACGGGCCTCGCGTGATCTACGACATCCGTCACGTCACGACCTATAGCTACGAAAGCCCGGTGAGTTTTGCGCGGTGCTCGCTGCGGCTGGAGCCGAAGTCGGGCGACGGGCAGCAATTGATTTCCCATTCGGTCGAGATCCGGCCGCGGCCCGCGGACCGCGCCGTGCGGCGCGATTTTTTCGGTACCCATACCGAGAGCATCCTGATCGAAACCGCGCATCGCAGTTTGCGGATCGATTCCCGCTCGCGGGTTTCGGTATCGCGCAAGGCGCCCGACCGCGCCGCGCCCAGCCCGTCATGGGAGGATATTCGCGACGTGGCGTTCGAGGCCACCAGCCTCGGCCCGGTTTCGCCGGTCGGCTATGTCTTTGCAAGCGCGCTGGTGCCGGTGCAGGCGCCGGTCACCGCCTATGCCGCGGCGAGTTTTCCGCCGGGCGGCGGCATTCTTTCCGGCGCCGCCGATCTGATGCGCCGCATCCGCAACGATTTCAAGTACGACCCGAAGGCCACGGTGATCTCGACGCCGCTCAAGGAGGTGTTCGAAAAGCGCCACGGCGTCTGCCAGGATTTTGCTCATGTGATGATTGCGGGCCTGCGCGGGCTCGGCCTCCCGGCGGCCTATGTCAGCGGCTATCTGCGCACCATCCCGCCGCCGGGCAAGCCGCGTCTGCAGGGCGCCGACGCCACCCACGCCTGGGCGTCGGTGTGGTGCGGCGTCGAACTCGGCTGGGTCGGGTTCGATCCGACCAACGACATCATGATCGAGAACGATCACATCGTTCTGGCAGTCGGGCGCGACTTCTCCGATGTTTCGCCGGTCGACGGCATCATTGCCGGCTCGCGCAAGCAGAAACTCGGCGTGGCCGTGGACGTGCTGCCGGTGGAGTGAGGACGCAAAACCCGTCATGCCCGGCCTTGCCACCTCCGCCAAGGCTTCGGCGCGCCTCCACGGGAAAGCTCCGGCGAAGCCTTGGCGGAGACGGGTGCCGGGCATCCACGTCTTGCTTCATTTGAGCAGTTAAGACGTGGATGGCCGGGACAAGCCCGGCCATGACGAAAATACTCGCTTGATCAGGTACCGGTCTTGCGCACCTGCTCTGACGAATCCGCGCGCAAATTGCGGAAAAACTTTTCGACTTCGCGGGACAGCGTTTCGGCGGTGGCCGCCAGGTCGCTGGATCCGGTGAGAACGGACGCCGCGGCCGTGCTCGTCGTGCCGATCGCCTCGCTCAGCGAGTTGATATTGACCACCAGCGTTCCGTTGCCCTGCGCCGCCAATTGCGCATTCGACGATATCTCGCGGGTTGCCGCATCCTGCTGCTGGATCGCACTGGCGATGATCGAAGTCACCTCGTTGATGTCGCGCACCGCGTTGCCGATCTCACGAACTGCCTCGACGGAGGTTTTGGTCGACGTCTGGATCAGGCCGACGTTCTGGCCGATCTCGGCGGTCGCTTTCGCGGTCTGTTCGGCGAGCGCCTTGACCTCGTGGGCGACGACCGCAAAACCGCGGCCGGCGTCGCCGGCACGCGCGGCTTCGATGGTCGCGTTGAGCGCCAGCAGATTGGTCTGCTCGGCGATCGCCTGGATCAGGCTGAGCACGCCGTCGATGCGCTGGGTCGCGGCGGCAAGTCCCTCGATTTCGGCGACCGATTTTTCAGTGCGTAGGCCCGCCTGCTCGACGGCGCTGGCCGATTGGCGCACCTGGCGGCCGATTTCCTCGACCGAAGCGGAAAGCTCCTCGGCGGCGCCGGCTACGGCGGAGACGTTGCTGGAGGCCTGCTCGGTGGCACTAGAGGCCGCCACCGCGCGCCCGCTGGCATCCGACGAGACGCTGGCGATGGTCTGGGCGGTGCCGCGCATCGAGGCCGCGTTGTCGGTGACTGCGCGCAGCACGCCGCCGATTGCTTCCCTGAAGGCGTCGACCGAGGCTTCGATGTGACGGGTGCGTTCGTCGCGCGCTTTCGAATCTTCCACCACCTGCGAATTGAGGTTGCGGTTGCGATCCATCGCCTCCTGGAAAATCTTGATGGCGCGGGCGAGCGCGCCGATCTCGTCGCTGCGGCCGGTATGCGGAACCTCGACGCCTTCGGCGCCGTCGGCAACCTGCTTGATGGTTGCGGTGATAACTGAAAGCGGGCGGGCGATCGAACGGGCGATGATCAGCACGCCGATGACGACCACCGCCAGCGCGATGACGCCGAGGAAAGTCAGCACAAGCGCCATCATGTGGTTGGTGTCGGTCTGTTGCGCCAGTCGCTTGCTGCGTTCGGCATAGACCTTGGATAGCGCTTCCAGATCCTTGTTCAACGCGACACGCACGTCGCGGTTGGCGTCGTTGTCGCCCCATTCGCGGCCTGCTGCCGCATTGATCTCGACACCGCGGCGAACGAGTTCCTTGCGGAAATCGACGAATTGTTCGATGCGCTTCTTGAAGGTGGCGAACTGCTGCGCGTCGTCGGCCTGGACCAGCGTCTGCCAGTTCTTGACGACCTCAAGAATGCGCGCGTTGAACTTGAGCAGCCCGTCGCCGTATTTTTTTACGACGGCAGGTTCGGTCGACATGTAAACGCCACGGGATTCCATCACGACCGCATAGACCAGCGAATTGATGCGCTCGACATTGAGCGCGCCGCGGCTGGCGATCGATACCGCTTCGGTAAGCTCGGTGCTCTGTCGGCTGTTGTAGTCGGACAGCGCGGTGATGGCGGCGACCAGCACCGCGAACAGCGCGAAGATCGAATACAATTTGGCCGCAAGCGAAAAACGGGATGCCATGGTGCCACCAAAACAAATATGGATTTGACAATTCGCCGTATTGGCACGCCGGAACGGTTTCCCAAGCGATTGCCTTCGGCATGAGCAAGTGTGCCGTTGTTTGATGGAGATTGTATTAACGCGCGAAGTTGCCAGAACTGCAACTAATTGAAGATAACAAAATAATTTCATATGGTTACACGGATGCGGCAAGTTGCCTCGCCGGGAAAATTCGGCAGCTTGACGCGACTGCAGCGGGCCCTGACATGCGAGTGCAATTGGAGGTGGCCATAGGGTGACGGATTGCGATAGCCGCGCGTCCCCTTGAGACAAGCGGGCGGAGTTCCCAAAGGGCGGTGGCTTATTACGCGAACGCTGAACTGGCCGGAGGCGGCTGGAGCTGCCACGCCGAACTCCGAAAAATCATCTTCCGCACGCTCGCGTGCGTGATGATAGGGTAGCGCGGCAACGCAGCGGGTCCGCGCGGGAAAGTCAGCATGGTCCATCGCCAAGTCATCGGCGCCACCTCCTACGTATTCGCTGACTTGCGCGAACTGCTCGCCAAGGCGGCGCCGCCGCGGTCCGGCGACCGTCTTGCCGGCGTCGCGGCAGAAAGCGCGGAGCAGATGATCGCGGCGCGGATGGCGCTTGCCGATGTGCCGCTCAAGCAATTCCTCAACGAAGCGGTGATCCCTTACGAGGACGACGAGGTCACCCGCCTGATCCTCGATACCCATGCGGCGCAGGCCTTTGCGCCGATTTCCGCGCTGACCGTCGGCGGCTTCCGCGACTGGCTGTTGTCCGATGCCGCAACCAGCGAAACGCTGGCGAAGGTCTCGCGCGGGATCACGCCGGAAATGGCCGCCGGCGTCTCCAAGCTGATGCGCAACCAGGATCTGATCCTGGTCGCGAAGAAGTGCGCGGTGACATCGGCGTTTCGCAACACCATCGGCTTGAAGGGGCGGATGAGCGTGCGGTTGCAGCCCAATCATCCCTTCGACGATGCCAGGGGCATTACCGCTTCGATCCTCGACGGCATCCTGCTCGGATCGGGCGATGCCTGCATCGGCATCAATCCGGCCAGCGACGACCCGGCCGTGATCGGCGAACTGCTGCGGCTGCTCGACGGCATCATTTCGAGGCTGCAGATTCCGACGCAGGCCTGCGTGCTCACCCACGTGACAACGACGCTCGGTTTGATCGGGCAGGGCGCCCCGGTCGACCTGGTGTTCCAGTCGATCGCGGGAACGGAAGCCGCCAACCGCAGTTTCGGCGTCGATCTCGCGCTGTTGCGCGAGGCGCGTGAGGCCGGGCTGTCGCTTCGCCGCGGCACGGTCGGCGATAACGTGATGTATTTCGAGACCGGGCAGGGCTCTGCGTTGTCGGCCAATGCCCATCACAATGTCGACCAGCAGACCTGCGAAGCGCGGGCCTATGCGGTGGCGCGCGCGTTCGATCCGCTGCTGGTCAACAGCGTCGTCGGTTTCATCGGTCCGGAGTATCTGTACGATGGCAAGGAAATCATTCGCGCCGGCCTCGAGGATCATTTCTGCGGCAAGCTGCTCGGCCTGCCGCTCGGTGTCGACGTCTGCTACACCAACCATGCCGAAGCCGACCAGGACGATATGGACAATCTCCTGACGCTGCTGGCCGCCGCCGGTGTGACCTTCATCATGGGCGTGCCGGGCGCGGATGACGTAATGTTGAACTACCAGTCGACCTCGTTTCACGACGCGCTGTATATCCGCGACCTCTTCGGCCTGAAACGGGCGCCCGAGTTCGACGACTGGCTATTGCGCACCAGCCTTGTCGATACCAATTTCCGGCTTGCGGGCGACGCGGGCCTGCTGCCCGAATTTGCCTCGCGGCTGATCGCCTGAGGGGCCGCCGATCGCCGGTTTTGATGCAACCATTGAACCTCGCGCGGGTTAGAACCGACTGCTGCACGTGCGAAGGTCGCCACAATCTGGAAGAAATTCTGGCCCAGCTTTCAATGTCGTGCTTAGATTTGTGAAAGCTTTGTCTGAGGAAGTTTGATGAGAGCTGAAGGCATCGAGACGGCACGGCGCATCCTGTGCGTCTTTCCGCGCTACACGTCTTCTTTCGGTACATTCGAGTACGCCTATCCCCTGACCGACGGCGTGCAGGCGTTCATGCCGCCGCAAGGCCTGTTGCTGATCGCGGCGTATCTGCCGGAGAACTGGCCGGTCCGCTTTGTCGACGAAAACATTCGCCCTACCACCAAAGAAGACTTCGAATGGGCGGAAGCGGTGTTCGTCAGCGGCATGCACATCCAGCGCCAGCAGATGAACGACATCTGCCGCCGCGCCCATGCCTTCGACCTCGCGGTGGCGATTGGCGGACCGTCGGTGAGCGCGTGCCCGGATTACTATCCCTCGTTCGACTATCTGCATGTCGGTGAACTCGGCGACGCCACCAACGATCTTATCGCGCGCCTGGCGCACGACCCTTCGCGGCCGGAGCAACAAGTCATTCTGAAAACGGCCGACCGTCTGCCGATGACCGAGTTTCCGCTTCCTGCCTACGAGATGGCCGAGATGAAGAAGTACTTCCTCGGCAGCATCCAGTACTCGAGCGGCTGTCCGTATCAGTGCGAATTCTGCGACATTCCCGGTCTTTACGGTCGCAATCCGCGACTGAAGACGCCAGAGCAAATCATCGCCGAGCTCGACAAGTTGCGCGAATGCGGCGTCACTGGCTCGGTCTATTTCGTCGACGACAATTTCATCGGCAATCGCAAGGCCGCGCTGGATCTGCTGCCGCATCTGGTCGAATGGCAGAAGCGGACCGGCTACGTGATGCGGCTCGCCTGCGAGGCGACGCTGAACATCGCCAAGCGGCCCGAGATTTTGGAGAAGATGCGCGAGGCGTTCTTCGTCACGGTGTTCTGCGGCATCGAGACGCCCGATCCCGACGCGCTGAAGGCGATGCACAAGGACCACAACATGATGGTCCCGATCCTGGAAGGCATTCGCACCATCAACTCCTACGGCATGGAAGTCGTCTCCGGCATCATCATGGGGCTCGACACCGACAAGCCGGAAACCGGCGATGCGCTGCTGCAATTCGTCGACGAGACGCAGATCCCGCTGCTCACGATCAATCTGCTGCAGGCGCTGCCGCAGACCCCGCTATGGGACCGGCTGGAGAAGGAAGGCCGGCTGGTCAATGACGACGACGGCCGCGACTCCAATGTCAAGTTTCTGCTGCCCTACGATCAGGTGGTCAATTCCTGGCGCAAATGCATGGAAGTCGCCTACCAGCCGGAAAAGCTGTTCGCGCGCTACCAGTACCAATGCGACTACACCTATGCGCAGCGGATCAAGGTTCCGGTATCGCCCGAGCAGAAAAGCTGGGCCAACATCAGGCGCGGCCTGATCATGCTGAAGAAAATCTTCTGGAAAGTCGGGCTGCTCGGCGACTACAAAAGGGTTTTCTGGAAGTTTGCGCTGGGGCGATTACGGCATGGCGATATCGAGGGGCTGATAGCCTCCTCGCTGCTTGCCCATCACCTGATCATGTTCGCGCGGGCGGCATCGGTCGGTCAGCAGAACGCGTCGAACTATTCGATCCGGCTGCGCGAGGCCTCGGTCCCTGCCGAGTAAAAGCCCATGAAAACGCCGGCGCCGTCGTCCCGCCCGCTCGAAGCCTTGCGGGATCTGACGCCGGCGCGCGTCGGGCTTGGCCGCGCCGGCGCGAGCCTGCCGACCGACGCACTGCTTGCCTTCACCCTCGACCACGCGCGTGCGCGCGACGCTGTTCACACCGCGTTGGATGCGCCGCATCTGGTTGCCGGATTGTCCGGCCTCGGCCTGCAGGTCGGCGAGGTTTCCAGCCAGGCGCGCAACCGGCGCGACTATCTGCGCCGTCCCGATCTCGGACGCATGCTGGACGCGGATTCGCGGCGCGCGCTGGAACAGCAAGGCGGAGGCACGAACGAGGTTGTGATCGTGATCGGCGACGGGTTGTCGCCGGCGGCCGTCAATGTCCACGCCGTCGAACTGGTTCGCCATCTTGCGCCGCGCCTGACGGAGGCGGGAATCTCGTTGGGCGATGTCGTGGTCGCATCGGGCGCGCGAGTGGCGCTGGGCGATGAGATCGGCGCCGTGCTCGGCGCGCGGATGGTGGTGATGCTGATCGGCGAGCGGCCCGGCCTGTCGGCGCCCGACAGCCTCGGCGTCTACCTCACCTTTGCGCCGCGCATCGGCCTCACCGACGAAAAGCGCAATTGCGTCTCGAACATCCACGGTGCCGGCCTGAGCTACGATGAGGCCGCCTTCAAGATCGCGTGGCTGGTGCGCGAGGGCATCGCGCGCGGGATCACCGGCGTGGCGCTGAAGGACGAAAGCGGAACCGCGCTGATCGCCGCCAGACCGATCGATTGATACCGAAACGGATCGACAGGCGGCCGCTTCGACGTTGTGAGCCAACTCGCGCCTGATATAAGCGGGCGGGGAGCGGGCAGAGACAGGCGATGGGGAACTCGGGGACGGCACCAGGCGCGGCTGGCAAGCATGCGAGCCCGGACGGATTCCGTCTGGACATCAATGCGCTTCGCGCGCTGTCGGTGATCGCTGTCGTCGGTTTCCATTTCCAGATACCGGGATTCGCCGGAGGCTTCGTCGGCGTCGACGTCTTCCTGGTGATCACCGGCTACCTCATGACGACGAAGGTGCTGAACGACCTGAGGTTCGATCGTTTTTCGCTGTGGAGCTTCGTGATGATGCGGATGCGCCGGATCTATCCGGCGCTGGCGGTCGCGGTGGCCGCGTCCGTCTTTATCGGCTGGTTCGTGACCTTGCCGGGGGAATATCTCAAGCACCTGCTGCAGGCATTGTCGGCGCTGGCGTTCGTGTCGAATTTCGCATTCAACAGCGACAGCGGCTATTTCGCCATGGCCGCGCAGACCAAGCCGTTGCTGCACACCTGGTCGCTTTCGCTGGAGTGGCAGTTTTACATCTGGATGCCGTTGATGGCGTGGCTGGTCTGGCGGCTGGCTTCCCGCACCAAGTCATCATTCGGCGCCGTGACAATCGCGTTGCTGATCTTCGCCGCGCTGTCGCTGGCATGGTGTCTGTGGGCTAGCCAGCATGATGCGATGGGATCGCCGTTCTTCTCTCTTCGCGCGCGCGCCTGGGAGCCGTTGGCGGGAGGATTGATCGCGGCCGCGGAGATCCGGCGCCGATCGGAAGGCGCGAAAGCTTCTTGGCTGGAAGCGCCGCTCATCGCGCTCGCCGGCTGGTCGCTGGTCGCGGGCTGCACCATCTATCCTCTGCCCGAAGCAGGATGGCCCGGCATGCTCACGATTTTGCCGATCCTGGGGGCGGCCATGGTCGTCGCGGCCCGACAGGGGGCAGGCGAGGGCAGCCTGCTCGGACTGTCTCCGGTCCAGCGCATCGGCGACTGGTCCTATTCGATTTACCTGTGGCATTGGCCGATCTGGGTGTTCGCCCTGAGCTGGCTCGCGGTGCGCGGCTATGAGGTCGGCAGCGCGCAAAAAATAGCGATGGTGCTGGCCTCGCTCGCGCTTGGCGCGCTCTCTTACCGCTTTGTCGAGCAACCGGTCCGAACGCAACGCGATTTCTGGACTGCGCGAAGGCTGCTGACGGCTTCCAGCGCTTCGTTCGCCGTGTTCGCCGGCTTCGTGTCGCTGGCTTTCCTCACCCACGGTTTTCCGGGTAGGCTGCCGGAATATTTGCTGCCGGCTGAACTTGCGCGAAGAACCAACACGCCGCGCGATGAGTGTTTCCGGAATGCGAACTCCACCAAGAAGGTAACCGAGGTCTATTGCAGTTTCGGCAGCGCAGAGGCGCCGGGCAGGCGGTCCGCGATCCTGTGGGGAGATTCCTTTGCCAACCAGTATCTCGAACCGATTTCGCAGGCCGCGCTCGGCAACGGGATCCACGGACTGATCGCGACGCAAAGCGGGTGCAGGGCTTTCATCGACGATGCTGGCAATGCAGGCGATCCGCCGCCATGCCGGCAATTCAATCGCAGCACGCTTGCTTTCGTGCTGGCGCAGGGGGAGCCGAGCATCGTCGTCCTCGGCAGCAACTGGTCGAACGCAACTGAAATTTCTGCCGTCACGGACAGGTTACTTTCAGCAGGCAAGACCGTCGTCCTCATCATGCCGCTATTGAACATCGGCTTCGACCTGCCGCAGCGGTGGATCGAAAACCAGATCCGCGCGGGCAAGGCCATCGACGAATGGAAGGTCGAGGCCGGCCCCGGGCTTACGATGCGCGCCTTGCGGGACGAGATCGCGCACGTCCTCGATCGGTACCGGGACAATCCCCATCTCGTTGTGGTGGATCCGCAATCCGTCGTCTGCGAGCAGGGCTATTGCTATCTGGTCCGGAACGGGCAGGCCAATTTCCGCGACACCGCGCATATTTCCAATGTCAATGCGAGCCAGTACCGCGGCCTGTTCGACGCGGCGTTCAGGGCGGCGCTGCCTGTCAGGACGGAAGTGGAGGCGAAAAAGGACTGATCGATGCACCACTTCAGAGCCGGTCTCCCCGCGGGAGCCGTTTCCCGAAAAATTGACTGAAATTGGTTGCGCCGCGCCGTTGCGACAGGCCGTGGCGGTGTCCGCCGGAACGCCCCAAAGCCGCGTCGGCGGTGTGACAAATCAGAGACTTAACCCGCATTTTCGTCACCTTCGTGTCGATTTGCCCCGCCGCGCGCGCTTGCCGGATGGGGTCCGGCCCTGTAAAACGGCGCGGATTAATTTACCGCGTGATTTCAATGGCTAGCGCCGATCGTACAGGGCTGGCAAAGCCGCATTCGCGCCACCAAACTGCACAAAAACCAAGCTGCACAAACAGGCCGACGTGAGAACTGGACAGGGTATGCTCGACAAGAATTCCGAAAGTCGCGTCCACGTCGAAGCCATCGAGGAGCCGCCGCCGCCGGGCAAGAGCATCGCCTTCGGTCTGGAGCGCATGGGCCTGATCGCGGTCAAGGCGCCGATCCTGTCGATGATCATTCTGGCCGTGCTGATCGTGGCCGCGATCTTCGGGATCTACCGGATCAAGATCGACAACTCGCTGAGCCAGCTGTTCCGCTCCGATTCCAAGGACTACAAGCAATACGAGGCCGTGACCAAGCGCTTCCCGGCGACCGAATTCGACGTGCTGGTCGTGGTCGAGGGCAAGACGCTGCTGGCCCGCGAAAACCTTGAAAAGATCCGCGACATGGTCACCGACCTGCAACTGGTCGAGGGCGTGCGCGGGCTGGTCTCGCTGTTTTCGGCGCGCCAGGCGCCGGAGCCCGGCAAGCTGCCGGCCGCGCTGTTCCCGCCCGAACTGCCGCAAGGCGCCGCCTACGACAAGTTCGTCGAGACCGTCAAAGCCAACGAGATCATTCGCGGCAAGCTGTTGTCGGAGGACGGCACGCTCGCCCTGATCGTGCTGTCGCTGGAACCGAGCGTCGTTTCCTCGAACGATCTCGGCAAGGTGGTCGGCGAAATGCGCAAGATCATGGCCGACGATTTGTCGGGCAGCGGCCTCAACGCCCAGCTCTCCGGCGTTCCCGTGATGCAGCTCGAGATCCGCAACGCGGTCAAGCGCGACGGGCTGACCTACAACATCCTTGGCATCCTGGCCGGCTGCGTCATCGCGATCATCTTCTTCCGCAAGATATCGTTCATGGTGGTTGCCGCCTTTCCGCCGATCATCGCGATCCTGCTCGCGCTCGGCGGCCTCGGCTGGGCCGGCTTCAATCTCAACATGTTCCTCAACGTGATGACGCCGCTCATCATGGTGATCAGCTTTTCGGACTCGATGCAGCTGACCTTCGCCGCGCGCGATCGCCTGATCGCGGGCCAGGATAAATTGACCGCGTTCACCAACGCCGTGCTGGTGGTGGGCCCGGCCTGCGTGCTGACCCACGGCACCGCCGGCATTTCGTTCATCGCGCTGCAGTTCTCCGATTCCGAACTGATCCGCAAATTCGGCGAGGCGGGACTAGCCGCCACCATCATCGCGCTGATTGCGGTGCTGTCGCTGGTGCCGGTGTTCGGCGTGCTGTTCGTCCGCAACGAGAAGGTGTTCGCGGTAAAATTCCAGAGCGCGGATGCCGGCGTGCAGGCGCTGCGCAATTTCTGCTACTGGATCGCGGTGCGCATGGTCGGACGCCCCGGGCTGTTCAGCCTGCTCGCGCTGCTGCTCGTCGCCGGCCTCGGCTTCATCTACGCCACGCTGGAGCCGCGCTATCGGCTCGCCGATCAGGTGCCGGACAAGCGGCAGGCGGTGGCGGCATCGAGCCGCCTCGATGCCAAGCTCACCGGCGCCAATCCGATCGACGTCTTGATCGAATTCCCCAAGGGCGCCTCGCTCTACGCGCCGGACACGTTGAAGATCATCGCCGAGGTTCATTCGATGGTCGAGAAATCGGCCGGCGTCGGCAACGTCTGGTCGCTCGAAACCCTGCGGCGCTGGCTTGCCGAGAAGGCCGGCAGCAGCGACGTCGCGACCTTGAAGGAGTATGTCAGCGTCATCCCAGAGCATCTGGTCCGCCGCTTCATTTCGGCCGACCAGAATGCGGTGGTGGTTTCGGGGCGCGTCCCCGACCTCGATTCCAGCGAGATCCTTCCGGTGATCGACAAGCTCGACAAGGCGCTCGACACGGTGAGGGCCGAGCACCCCGGCTTCGAGATCGCGGTCACCGGACTGTCGGCGATTGCCGCGCGCAACAGCGCCAACATGATCTCGAAACTCAACCACGGCCTGACCATCGAATTCCTGCTGGTGGCCGTCTTCATCGGCCTGGCATTCCGCTCGGTCGTGGTGATGCTCTCCTGCATCCTGCCCGGCATCTTCCCGGTCGTGGCATCGGGTACGGTGCTGTGGATTCTAGGCGAGGGGCTGCAATTTGCCAGCGTGGTCGCGCTGACGGTATCGTTCGGCCTCGGCCTGAGCGCCACGATCCACTTCCTCAACCGGCTGCGGCTGGAGAGCAAGCCCGGCGTCGGCTCGGCGCTCGCGGTCGAGCGCGCCACCGTGCTGGTCGGCCCGGCGCTGATCTTGACCACTGTGGTGCTGGCCTGCGGCCTCGTCGTTACCGTGTTCTCCGACCTGCCGTCGTTGCGGCTGTTCGGCTGGCTCAGCGCGTTCTCGATGATCGCAGCGCTGGTCGCGGATCTCTTCATCCTGCGGCCGACCTCGATGTTCCTGATCAATTTGTCGGAAAAGATTCGCGGCGTCAGTCACGTCAAGCCCGCGGAATAACAAACGCCACTGAAAACAAAGGCTGCCGGGCAACGGCAGCCGAAGAGGGGCAGAGGAATGACGTCTGCAGGATCAGTTGTTCGCCCTGCGGCGGATGCCGCCGCCTACCGCGCCATCGAACACATCTATCATTGCTATCTCACCGGGCTGATCCTGATGCTGGCCTCGCGGGCGGGTGCGCCACGCGCGGCTGAAGTGGTGTTTCGAACCTTCCGGCGGCAGCAACTGGCGCGCTTCCTGCCCGGACTGAAGAAGCTCGGCCTCGACCAGCTTCCGCATGCGGTGGCGTGCGCCCAATATCACTGTCTGTCGAACCAGGTCGGCGGTGTGAAAGTCGAGTATGTCTACGAGAGCGACACCAAGGCCTGGGTGCGCTATCCGCCGCCGCGCTGGATCTGGTCCGGCACCGCGATCTGCGGCATCCCGTCGGAAGTATCGCGGGCGATGCTGCGCGGATGGCACGCCAACAACGGCGTCGTGCTCGGCAATCCGAGGCTCGGCTTCGTCTGCACCGGGCAGACCGTCGACGGCCAGCCGGGGCTCGAGGGCTACTACAAGGAGTTTGACCGCGATCTCGCACCCGAGGAGCGGCTGCAGTTTTCGCCCGGCGAGCGCTGTCCGCCGTTCCGCGCCGATCTCGCGCCGCGTCTGCCGGAGAACTCGTGGCCGGAGGAACGGCTGCAGAAGGTGCTGCGCAATTATGCGATGGAGTATGTCACCTCGATCGTGCCGGAAACGATCGCTGTGCTCGGTCCGGAGGAGGGCGGCCATCTCGCCGGCGCGGCGGCGCGGCTGGTCGGGATGCACACCTTCGACGAGGTCGCGGCGCTGTTGGGCGGCGTGGAGCCAGGCGCGGTGGGTTTCGCCAAGGCCTTTGCCCGGCTGGCCCGCGGGCAGGACGACGACGCGGAACTGGAGCTGGAAGGTTCGGCCGCAAACGTGCGCCAAACGTCGTGGCGGTTGATGGCGGAACGTGACGCGCTGTCATCAGCGGTGTTCGATGCCTGGAACGAATTGTGGGTGGGGGCTGCGCTTGCGCATGATCGCTTCATGCGCATCGAAGTGACCGAACGCCGCGACCGCGGCGAGGCGTATTGGCGCTGGAAATTCAGCTGATCAAAATGAAAAGGCAGCGCCGGGCGCTGCCTTGCACGCTGCCTGAATCGGCAGGGATCAGGTCTTGGTCATCGTGATCTTGACGCCGCGGATCTCGCCCTTGGAGTCGATCTGTACGTTCTGCTTGTTGCCGTTGGTCCGCAGGTTCAGGTTGGCCGCAAATCCGGAAGCCTCGACGAATACGTCGATCTGGCCGCCGCCAGCAGTGCCCTGCAGATTGCCGAAGATATTCCGGCTCTTTTCGCTCCAGTTGCCGGAGATGCGCTCACCCTGGCTGGTGACGTCGCTCGACAGGTCGAACTTGTAACTGTCGCTGGCGCAGTGCAGGTTTTGCTTCAGGCCAAGCCCGTTGGCGTTGACCTTGTAGTCGGCCTTGCAGCGGATGTTCTCGGTGGTGCCGTTGGAGAGCGCGACCGTGCCGGTGCCGCTCCAGTTTCCGTCAAAGCCGGCGAACGGGCCTCCCGCCTGGGCATGGCTCGCGGTGGCCGACAACATGAGCGCGGCCCCGACGCCAGCAGCTGCGAGAGCCTGACCGAACAAGCTGGAACCAAACAGTTTCATCGTGAGTTTTCCCATCAAATAGACGCTTCTTTTTCAAGATACGTCTCGCCGCATCGAAGATTTAGTGTTTCTCGCAGTATCTCAGGTTCAAATGACGGGGTGCTGTTTCCGCACGCAGCGGTGGAAAAAAAGGCCGCAGGCGGCCAAGAAGAATCAACCAATCACACCATCCCGTCTGCGCAGCATCTAGCTACGCGCCGCTTCATCTGCAACAGTCAATTCCTTTTGCAGGTGTGACATAAATACACGTTAGATATCAGTCGGTTATTTAACGTGCTGAGATCGTCGTAAATTTGGCCGCATTTGCCATGCTTGTCCTGCAATCGTCGCTGCATTATGCGGCGCCCGCCCATCCAGACAAATCCGTTCCGGCAATGCCGAAGTGCAAATCGGGAACAGGATTTCTTGCCGCCATGAAGGAATACGATGCGTAAATTTCTCCTCGCACTCACCCTGTTGTCGATCTCGGTTTCGTCCGGAGCCATTGCCCAGCAGAGCCGCAGCGGAACGCCGGAGGAGCAGAAGGCCTGTAACCGTGACGTGCAGAAGTTCTGCCGTCCGGTGATCGACCAGGGCGACTTCACCATCCTGGCCTGTCTCAAGGAGAACCGGACCAAGATCAGTGCCGCCTGCGACCAGGTTCTGAAGAACAACGGCCAATAAGGCGCGGCTTGCGTCCGTTTGCCGTCGCGGAAGCCATTTCCGGCTCTATGACGCGCGTCACGGGCGGGGCTAATCAGCCCATATAGCATTGGTTTTGGCGGCGTATTCCCCTATATGGGGCTCGCGATTTCCTCGCGTCCGCCGAGCATCGGCGCATGCCGCCAATTCCAATGAGTAGCCAGTTCCTGATGACCAGCGCGAGCGATCTGCGATCCGGAAAAACCCACCGCGACGAGAATTTTCCGGTCGCGTCGTGGATCATTCACCCGCGTCACCGGGCGCTGATCCTCAGCTATTATAATTTCGTCAGGACGGCCGACGACATCGCCGACCACGCGACGCTTAGCGCGGACGAGAAGCTGCGCTATCTCGACCTGCTCGAGGCGGAATTGCTGGGCAAGGGCGACACGCAGAAGGAGGCCGTCAATCTGCGGCATGCGCTGGCCGAGCGCGCGATGGCGCCGCGCCACGCGCTCGACGTGCTGGTTGCGTTCCGGATGGATGTCACCAAGCTGCGCTACGAGAACTGGGACGACGTCATTCATTATTGCCGCTATTCCGCCATGCCGGTCGGCCGCTTCATGCTCGACGTCCATGGCGAGAGCACCTCGACCTGGGCCGCGTCGGACGCGCTGTGCGCCGGCTTGCAGATCAACAACCATCTGCAGGATTGCGCCAAGGACTATAAAGATCTCAACCGCGTCTACCTGCCGCGCGACGCGCTGGCCGCCAGCGGCGCCACCGTCGAGATGCTGGGCGAGGCGAAGTCGCAGCCGGCGCTGCTGCAATGCCTGCAGGCGCTCGCGGTGCGGACCGAGACGCTGCTCGATGAAAGCAAGTCGCTCAGCGCCGAAGTCAAGGATTTCCGGCTTGGGCTCGAAATTGCCGTGATCCAGGCCTTTGCCGACAAAATCGTCGGCATGCTGAAGGTGCGCGATCCGCTCAGCGAGCGCGTGCATTTGAGCAAGCCCGAGTTGCTCGCGCAGAGCATCGGCGGCATGGTCAGCGAAATGATCAGGCGCGCCGCGGGACGCCGTCCTCTGGCAAAACCGGCGGCCGGCGCATGACGGTGCAGACGGCGGCGGCCGACGCAGATTACGGCACTACCGCATCCGGCAGTTCGTTCTATGCCGCGATGCGCATCCTGCCGCGCAGCCAGCGCGAGGCGATGTTCCAGATCTACAGCTTCTGCCGGCAGGTCGACGACATCGCCGATTCCGACGGGCCGCGGCCCGAGCGGCTTGCGGCGCTGCAGCAATGGCGCGACGACATCGATGCGCTATATCACGGAAGTCCCCCGCCGCGCGTGCAGGATTACGCCGCCGCGGTGAAAACCTTCGGCCTCAAGCGCGAGGATTTTCTCGCGATCGTCGACGGTATGGAGATGGACGTGCCACAGGACATTCGTGCGCCGGATCTGGCGACGCTCGATCTCTATTGTGACCGCGTCGCCAGCGCCGTCGGGCGCCTGTCGGTCCGGGTGTTCGGTCTGCCCGAGGAAGACGGCATCCTGCTCGCCCACCATCTCGGCCGCGCGCTGCAATTGACCAATATCCTGCGCGACATCGACGAAGATGCCGGCCTCGGCCGCCTCTATCTGCCGCGCGAAGGCCTGCTGCTTGCCGGCATCACCAGCGACAATCCGCAGAAGGTGACTGCCGATCGCGCCCTTCCCAAGGTTTGTTTGCCGCTGGCCGAGCGGGCGAAAAAGCATTTCGAGAAAGCCGACGAGATCATGAAACGCAATTCGCGGCGTAAAGTGCGCGCGCCGCGGATCATGTCGAAATATTACCGCGCGATCCTGGACTTGCTCCTGGCACGGGGCTTTGCCGCCCCGCGCGAGCCGGTCAGCGTCCACAAATGGGTGAAGATCGCCATCCTTTTCCGTTACGCGATCATCTGATGCAGAAAAACGCTCATATCATCGGCGCCGGCGTGTCCGGCCTCTCGGCGGCCGTACGGCTCGTCAACGCCAATTACCGGGTGCATGTCCACGAGGCCACGCAGCAGGCCGGCGGCCGCTGCCGGTCCTATTTCGACGCGGCCACCAATCTCACCATCGACAACGGCAACCATTTGCTGTTGTCGGGCAATCGCCATGCGCTGGCCTACGCCCGATCGATCGGCACCGAGGCGGGGCTGGTCGGGCCGAAGGTGGCGCAATTTCCCTTCGTCGACATCATGACCGGCCAGCGCTGGCAGCTCGATCTCGGTGACGGCAAATTGCCGCTATGGGTGTTCGACGAAGCGCGCCGCGTCCCCGATACCGGGTTGCTCGATTATCTGGCATTGGCGCCGCTGGTTTGGGCAGGCACCGGAAAGCTGGTCGGCGACACCATCCCCTGCAAGGGCACGCTATACGACCGGCTGGTGCAGCCGCTTCTGCTGGCGGCGCTCAATGTCGACCCGCCGGAAGGGTCGGCGGGCCTCGCCGGCGCGATCGTTCGGGAAACGCTGCTGGCGGGCGGGCAGGCCTGCCGGCCGCTGATCGCGCGCGACGGGCTGAGCGCGGTTCTGGTCGAGCCGGCGATCAAGCTGCTGCAGGACAAGGGCGCCTCGATCCAGTTCGGCCATGAACTGCGCGAATTCGTGACGACGGGCGGCAATGTCGGCGAACTGAAATTCGGCAGCGACGCGATTGCGCTCGGCCCCGACGACGTCGTGGTGCTGGCGGTGCCGCCGCGCCCCGCGGCGGCGCTGCTGCCGGGCCTGAAGACGCCGTCGAAATTCCGCGCCATCGTGAATGCGCATTTCCGTTTCGATCCGCCGCGCGATGCCGTGCCGATCCTCGGCGTCGTCGGTGGCCTCGTGGAGTGGCTGTTTGCGTTTCCGCAGCGGCTGTCGGTCACCATCAGCAATGGCGACCGCCTCGTCGACCTGCCGCGCGAAGAACTCGCGCTGGCGATCTGGCGGGATGTCTGCAAGGCCGCGGGACTGCAGGGCGATCTGCCGCTGCCGCCCTGGCAGATCGTGCGCGAACGCCGCGCGACATTCGAGGCCACGCCGGAACAGAACGCGCTGCGCCCTGGGCCGGTGACATCGTTCAAAAACCTGTTTCTCGCCGGCGACTGGACTGATACCGGATTGCCGGCAACCATCGAAGGATCGATACGGTCGGGCGACCGCGCCGCCGATCTCGTTCTGGCGAGGCCTTAAGGCCTATCGGACGTTTCCGTGACCGGCTTCACAGAACCCGGCCGCGATTAGAGGGATGTCTAACAAATGCTTTCCGTAGACAAAAAAGTTGCAGTCGCCCCCGTCGCGACAGTCGATCCCGCCGCGCTGGAGAAGAGCATTTCTTCCGCGACCGAAGCGCTGCTCGGCTACCGGCAATCCGACGGGCACTTTGTGTTCGAGCTGGAAGCCGACAGCACGATCCCGTCTGAATATATCCTGCTGCGTCACTATCTCGCCGAGCCCGTTGACAGCGCCCTCGAAGCCAAGATCGCTAATTATCTGCGCCGCACGCAAGGCAATCATGGTGGCTGGCCTCTGGTGCAGGACGGCCCGTTCGACATGAGCGCCAGCGTCAAATCCTATTTTGCGCTGAAGATGATCGGCAATTCCGTCGATGCCCCGCACATGGTGCGCGCGCGCGAGGCGATCCGCAGCCGCGGCGGCGCTGCCCGCGTCAACGTCTTCACGCGATTCCTGCTCGCTTTCTACGGCGTGCTGAGCTGGCGCGCGGTGCCGGTGCTGCCGATCGAGATCATGCTGCTGCCGATGTGGTCGCCGTTTCATATCAACAAGATTTCCTACTGGGCGCGCACCACGATCGTGCCGCTGATGGTGATGGCGGCGTTGAAGCCTCTGGCGAAAAATCCCAAGGGCGTCGGCATCGACGAGCTGTTCCTGCAGGATCCCAAATCGGTCGGCCTGGCGCCGAAGGCGCCGCACCAGAGCTGGGGCTGGTTCACGCTGTTCAGCACGCTCGACAAGATCCTGCGCGTGGTCGAACCGTTGTTTCCCAAGAAGTTGCGTCAGCGCGCGATCGATGCGGCGCTCGTTTTCATCGAAGAGCGATTGAACGGCGAAGACGGCATGGGCGCGATCTATCCGCCGATGGCCAACATCGTCATGATGTACGAGGCGCTCGGCAAGGGGCCGGATTTTCCGCCGCGCGCGGTCACCCGCAGGGGCATCGACAAGCTGCTCGTGATCGGTGAGCACGAGGCCTATTGCCAGCCATGTGTGTCGCCGGTGTGGGACACCGCACTGACCTGTCACGCACTGGCGGAGGCCGGTGGCGAAGCCACGCTCGCAAAAATGAAGCAGGGCCTCGACTGGCTGAAGCCGCGGCAGGTGCTGGACCTCAAGGGCGATTGGGCGGCGAAGGCTCCTGATGTCCGCCCGGGCGGCTGGGCGTTCCAGTACAATAACGACTACTATCCCGATCTCGACGACACCGCCGTGGTGGTGATGGCGATGGATCGCGCGCGCCGGGCGTCCGGCAGCAAGGAATACGACCAGGCGATCTCGCGCGGCCGCGAGTGGATCGAGGGCCTGCAGAGCCGCGATGGCGGCTGGGCCGCCTTCGACGTCAACAATCTCGAATACTATCTGAACAACATCCCGTTCTCCGACCACGGCGCGCTGCTCGATCCGCCGACCGAGGACGTCACCGCGCGCTGCATCTCGATGCTGGCGCAGCTCGGCGAGACGGCCGGGACCAGCAAGGCGGTTGCGGACGGAATTGCCTATCTGCGCCGCACCCAGCTCGCGGAAGGGTCATGGTACGGCCGCTGGGGCCTCAACTACATCTACGGAACCTGGTCGGTGCTGTGTGCGCTCAACGCCGCCGGCATCGATCACCAGGACCCGATGATGCGCAAGGCTGTGAATTGGCTGGTCTCGATCCAGAACAGCGATGGCGGCTGGGGTGAGGATGCCGTCAGCTATCGGCTGGACTACAAGGGATTCGAGGACGCTCCGTCGACTTCCTCGCAAACGGCATGGGCCTTGCTTGGGTTGATGGCGGCGGGCGAGGTCGAGAGTTCCGGCGGTGCTGCGGGGGGTGGAGTACCTAAAAACCACACAGACCGAAAAAGGGGTCTGGGACGAGGCGCGTTACACGGCTACGGGCTTTCCGCGGGTGTTTTATTTGCGTTATCATGGCTACTCGAAGTTCTTTCCGCTCTGGGCGCTGGCGCGGTACCGAAATTTGAGAAGCACCAACAGCAGGGTGGTAGGGGTCGGGATGTGACTTTCGGGGCGGGGGCCGCCGCGCTCGCGGACAATTCGGTTGATCGCAATCCGAATGATCCGCGGCCGGTTTTGATCGTAACAGGATTGGTGCAGGAGGCCCGCATTGCGGCCGGGCCCGGCATGATCGTGATCTGCAGTTCCAGCGACCCACAGCAATTGCGCGCGTTGCTGGCAACGCTGGATTCCTCCACTTTCAGAGGTGTCATCTCGTTCGGCGTCGCCGGCGGGCTGGATCCGTCGCTGAAATCGGGCGACGTGGTGGTGGCGACTGAGGTCCTGGCCGGCGATACCCGTTTTCTGGCAGGTCTGGCGCTGAATGAGGAATTGATCGCCCGTGCCACGCTGCGTCGTCGGCGTGTGGTCCGCGGTGGTCTCGCCGGGGTGGAGCAGGTGATTGCGGCTACCGCCTGCAAGGCCGCGCTGCATTCGGAGACGGGCGCGGCGGCGGTCGATATGGAAAGTCATATTGCGGCAGCCTATGCCGCCAAGGCCGGCTTGCCGTTTGCGGCGCTACGGGTCATCTCCGATCCCGCCAGCCGGGCGCTTCCGGCGCTGGCCAAGAGCGCCATCAAGCCGAACGGCGATATCGACCTCGGCAAGGTGCTGCGCGGGGTGGCGCGCAATCCCAGCATGCTGCGGGCGCTGGTCTCCACGGGACTGGATTTCAATCGCGCGCTGCGTTCCCTGCGCGGCTGCCGCGGCTTCCTGCACGGCGAAGAGGGGCTCGCCACCGCGGAGATCTGATTCCCGCGCCGGCTTCTGAATTCCGAAAGCACTATAATAGAGAGAACGCGTCCGGCTGGTCGGAGCCGGGGCTTGAAAATGGCTGCCGCGCCCAGCGCGTATGGGCGGACAGCCTGATGACATTTTTCATTCCATCGCACCGGTGATCGTCGGCCGTTGGCTGGCGCTGAACCAGAGCATGATCTGGTTCTGATTGAACCAGAACCGAAAGCCCTAGATCCTTGTTTTGACACGTTTTATTCGCGCGAACCGATATCCCGTCGCTCGAAAACAGGTGGGGCTTGATGAGCTCGTTCCTTGGGTTTTCTGAGCGTGACATTGGTCTCCGGCGTGCGTGATCCCGGGCGAACCGGGGCAGCCATCCTCGGGTCGCTCTGCTGACTGCAGGGGCTGCCGGATACTTGACAAGCACCAGCATTCGACCAAGAATGAATTGCGATCCTGTATTCATGAATTAAGGTTCATTATGGCAATCGCCGCGATTCGCCTCAATCAGCTCGTGGAAACCAAGGCGCGTATCCTGGATGCCGCACGGGACGCCGTGGCGCTGAGCGGGTGGAAGGATGCCCAGATCGCCCTGATCGCCGCCCGGGCAGGGGTGGCCACCGGGAGCGTGTACCGCTACTTCGACTCGAAGGCGGACCTGTACGCACAAGTGCTTGGCCTGGTCTCCGAGCGCGAGGTCGCCGTGGTTGCCGCGATCGTCGAGGCCGAAGGATCTGCGTCCCAATGTCTGGTGGACGCGATTTATACCTTTTCGATGCGGGCGATGCGCGGTCGCCGTCTGGCCTACGCGCTGATCGCCGAACCATGCGAGCCGGAGATCGACGCGGCGCGCCTGAAATACCGGGCAGCCCTGGCCGATCAAATCGCCAGGCTGGTCCGGCGCGGCATCGCCAGCGGCGAATTCGTCGAGATTGACGCGAACGTCGCGGCTTCCTGCGTGACCGGCGCCTTCATGGAAGCCCTGGTCGGTCCCCTGGCCCCGGAAGCGGCCCCCGATTCCGATGCGGCAAAGGCGATCGCGCAAGCGATCGCCGGCCTTTCCGCGCGCATGCTGTTTCGCAGCGCTGCACCCGAATTGACACTCGTATCGAAAGTCTCCGCATGAACGCGCGCGCCCAGCCGGTTGCATTCGCGAGCACGGAAACAGGGCCGTTTGCGACCCACGAAGTTCGCAATCAGGCGCGGCCGTCGCTCGGCTTCAACGCCTTCGACGGCGATCGGGCGCTGAGCGGCCTGGTCGCAAAGATCGCGCCGTGGGCAACGGACAAGCTTTCCGCGCTCGGAGCGCACGCCGGCTGCGAATCCGTGCAGGAGGCCGCGCGGTTGGCCAACGCGCACGAACCAAAGCTGCTGACCCATGACCGGTACGGCAACCGGAATGACTGGGTCGAATTTCATCCGGCCTGGCATCAACTGATGGCGCTGGCGTTCCAGAGCGAGGTCCATAGTCTGGCGTGGTCGACGCGCGAGCCAAATGGACATTTCGCGCGCGCAGGCCTGAGCTATCTCTGGAATCAGATCGAGAACGGCGTCGGTTGCCCGACAGGGATGGCTTACGCCGCGATTGCCGGATTTTCCGGCAAGCCGCAATTTGCGACGTGGCGAGAGCGAACGCTGGCGGCGGATTACGATCCGCGGCGCCTTCCCATCGAAGCCAAGCGTGCCGCGGTCATTGGCTATGCGATGACCGAGAAGCAGGGCGGCTCCGATCTGCGCGAGACCCAGACGACCGCACGCTTCATCGAAAGCGGCACGCATGGCGAGATCTATGCGATCACCGGCCACAAATGGTTTTTCTCGGTTCCGGTCGCCGACGGGTTCTACACGCTGGCGCGGACCGAGTTCTGGCATCAGCTGTCTGTTCGTGCCGCGCCTGCTGCCAGACGGCAGCGCCAACCGCGTGTTCATTCAGCGGCTAAAAGACAAGTGCGGCAACCGCTCGAATGCTTCGAGCGAGATCGAGTACCACGACACCTGGTCGATTCTCGTTGGCGAAGAGGGGCGCGGCATCAAGGAAATTCTCTCGCATGCTCACCTGACCAGGCTGGATTTCGCGGTAGGCTCCGCCGGACTGATGCGGCAGGCATTGAGCCTGGCATTGAACCACGCGCAAACGCGAACCGCGTTCGGCAAGCCGATGTCCGAGCTTCCGATGCAACGCAATGTGCTGGCCGACCTCGCGCTCGAGAGCGAGGCGGCAATGCTTGGTGCGCTCCGGGTCGCGCGGGCCACCGACGGCATGGAGAGCAGCGAACACGAACGGCTGCTGTCGCGGGTCGCGACTCCGGTGGTGAAGTTCTGGAATTGCCAACGCGCGCCGGCCTTCAGCTACGAATGCCTGCAGGTGCACGGCGGCAACGGCTTCATCATGGAGAATGCGATGGCCCGCCTTTACCGCGAGGCGCCGCTGAATTCGATCTGGGAAGGCACCTCGAACATGATGTGCATGGACGTTTTGCGCGCCATGCAGCGGGATGCGAGTTGCCGGGATGCCTTCATCGACGAACTGCGGACGAGCAGGGGCCTCAGCCGGATCTACGACAGGAGCACGGAAGACCTCGCCGATCGATTGCGGGCCCAGTACCCGGATGACGGGCACGCGAGGGCGCTGGTCACCCGGATGGCACATGCGTTGCAGGCTGCCGAGATGTTGCAGCATGGCGATGCCGATGCTGCCGATCTGTTCGTGCGATCCAGGCTGGGCATGGACGGGATGCACGTCTTCGGTGCGCTTCCATCGTCGGAAGGCTTGGGCCGGATCGTGGAGCATGCCTCCGTCATCAGGCATTAAGGGGGCCGCGGTCGCGGCGAGTAATATGCGTCAAACCGAAATTCGCTCCGTCAACGACATCCGGACTGCCGTGGGGGAAGAGGAGTGGGCGGCGCGGGTCGATCTCGCGGCGTGCTATCGCCTGGTGGCGCTCTATGGAATGACCGACCTGATCTACAACCACATCAGCGCACAGGTCCCGGGGCATGACGACCAATATCTGATCAATCCGTACGGCATGCTGTACGAGGAAATCACCGCGTCGAGCCTCGTCAAGATCGATATCGAGGGGCAAACCCTGCTGCAGCCCGACCACGGCTACAACGTCAACGTGGCCGGCTTCTACCTGCATGCCCCGATCCACCGGGCGCGGCCCGACGTGAAGTGCGTTCTCCATACCCACACCAGGGCCGGCACGGCCGTCAGCACGCTTGCCGAAGGGCTGCTTCCGCTGTCCCAGACGGCGATGCGGTTTCACGGGCGGATCGGCTATCACGACTTCGAGGGACCGGCGATCGATCGGGACGAATGCGACCGCGTCGTCGCCGACCTCGGCCGCAACAACGTACTGATCCTGCGCAATCATGGCCTGCTGGTCTGCGGCAATACGGTTCCGCAGGCGTTCAATGCCATCTATTGGCTGGAGCAGGCTTGCCGGATCCAGGTCGACGCGCTCGGCTGCGGAAGGCCGCTGCACGCGCCGACCGAAATGGCGATCGGCAACACGGTGACCTGCTTCGCCGGTACCGAGATCACGCTGGACAATGAGCGCGACACCAACCCGGTACTGAACGAAGCGGCGCAAAATCTGCAAGCCGGTTACGGCCTGCTGGAATGGCCGGCGCTGCGGCGAAGGCTCGACCGTATCGACGCGAGCTACGCGCAATGAGCACGGCGCTCGCGGTATTGAAAATCGGCTTCATCGGCGCCGGCCGTGTGGCGCAAACGCTGGCGCCGGCGTTTGACCGCGCCGGCCTGAATGTCGCGGCCTTCTACAATCGCGGTCCCGATGCGTCGCGGCTGCTGGGATCGCGGGTGCCGTCGGCCCGCTTGATGCCGCATGCGCAAGAGGTCGTGGACATCTGCGATTTGGTCCTCCTGACGGTAAGCGACGACGCGATCCTGCCGGTCTGCTGCGATTTGCGCTGGGAGCCGCGTCACCGCGTCGTCCATTGCAGCGGAGCGACCGAACTGGCGGCGCTGGATCATGCGAAATGCGCAGGCGCTCTGACAGGCGGATTTCACCCGATGCAGATGTTTGCCAATCCCGACGTCGCACTCGAGGGCCTGCGCGGATGCACCGTCGGCATCGAGGCCGAACCCGATTTCAGGCGCGACCTGGAACGGCTTGCGGCCGCCATCGGGTGCGAACCGCTGGCGCTGCCGGCCGGCGTGCGGCCGCTTTATCATGCCTCGGCCTACTATGTCGGGCCGTTCCTGATCGCGCTGCTCAAGGAAGGCGTCGAACTCTGGAAGAGTTTTGGCGCCAGCGAGGCGGACGCGCTGCGTGCCATGACGCCGCTGCTGCGGGGCACGGTCGCGGCCGTTCTCGACGGCGGATTGGCCAACGGCATGGGCGGGTGCGTGGCGCGCGGGGACGTTGGAACGATCGTCAAACACCTCGATGCATTGGACGAACGCTTTCCTGCCTCGGGCGCGCTGTACCGCGAACTGGCACTTCGCAATGTTCCGCTCGGGATCGAGCGCGGCACGCTCAGTGTCGGGCGCGCGGCGGAGATCGAGAATCTGCTTCTGCGGACCCGGACGAACTAATTTAGCGGTCCTGCCGCGAAGGCCTGAGAGAGGCGCAAAAAAGAAAGGGCCCCGGTTCACCTGAACCGGGGCCCCAAATCTTTGCTCCCTCCCGCTCAGGCGGCGGTGGAGGCCTTTTGCTGCTGCTTGGCCGCGGCAGCGGCGGCCTCGTCGCGGCGGATATCGGACAGGCGCTTCTGCACCTCTGACGAGAAGATGTACTGGGCCGGACGCTGCTTATCGAGGTTGATCTCGGGCGCCATCGGACCCGTGGTGCGGACGCCGCGCAGCGCGACCCACATCGCCTTCAACGGATTGACCAGCGCGGCATTGGCCGCGGTCGGCTCATAGCCGCAATGCGCCATGCAGTCGGCGCACTTCTCGTACTTGCCGGTGCCGTAGGTGTCCCAGTCCGTCGTCTCCATCAGCTCCTTGAAGGTCTTGGTGTAGCCTTCGCCGAGCAGGTAGCAGGGTTTTTGCCAGCCGAAGATGTTGCGGGCCGGCATGCCCCATGGCGTGCATTCGTAGCTCTGGTTGCCGGCGAGGAAGTCCAGGAACAGGCCGGAATGCATGAAGTTCCACTTCTTGCCCTTACCGAGCGCGAAGACGTCGCGGAACAGCTTCTTGGTCTTGGTGCGGTTGAGGAAGTGCTCCTGGTCCGGGGCGCGCTCATAGGCGTAGCCCGGCGACATCGAGACGCCGACACCGAGTTCGGTCGTGAAGTCGAGGAATTTTGCGATCTCTTCCGCCGGATGGCCGTCGAAGATCGTGGCGTTGACGTTGACGGTGAAGCCGCGCGCCTTCGCGGCCTTGATCGCGGAGACGGCGCGGTCGAACACGCCCTTCTGCGACACCGCCTTGTCGTGGTGGTCCTTCAGGCCGTCGAGATGCACCGAGAAGAACAGGTAGGGCGAGGGCTCGAACAGATCGAGCTTCTTCTCCAGCAGCAGCGCGTTGGTGCACAGCGAGACGAACTTCTTGCGTTCCACGAGGCCGCGCACGATCTCGCCGATCTCCTTGTGGATCAGGGGTTCGCCGCCGGGGATCGCCACCATCGGCGCGCCGCACTCGTCTGCCGCGTCCCAGCATTCCTGGGCCGACATGCGGCGGTTGAGGATCGCGTCGGGATAGTCGATCTTGCCGCAGCCGACACAGGCGAGGTTGCAGCGGAACAACGGCTCGAGCATTAGCACCAGCGGATAGCGTTTCCGGCCAAGCAGCTTCTGCTTGATCAGATAGCCACCGATGCTCAGTTCCTTGAAAAACGGTATTGCCATTGAGAGATTTTCTTTCTGGACTTTGAGTCTGGGCCCAGGGCCCAGACTTGGAAATCGTGAAGCGGATCAGCCCGCGGTCAGTTCGGCTGGAAGCCGGAATTCGATGTTCTCCTCCCGGCCGGGAAGTACCGACACCTTGACGGGTCCGATACGCCTCAATGCCTCGATCACGTCGTCGACCAAAACTTCGGGCGCCGAAGCGCCCGCCGTAATGCCGACGGCTTTCGCATCCTTCAGCCAATCGGGGTTCAACTCGCTCCCGTCGGCAATAAGATAACTCGCGACGCCGACCTCGGTGCCGATTTCGCGGAGCCTGTTTGAGTTGGAACTATTGGCGGCCCCCACCACCAAAATGACGTCCACCAGCTTACTTAGGTCCCTTACCGCAGATTGGCGGTTCTGTGTCGCATAGCAGATATCCCGGATGTCGGGGCCTTGAATATCTGTAAATTTAGCTTGAAGGGCCGCAATTATGTCTTTTGTGTCATCCACGCTGAGGGTGGTCTGGGTGATATAGGCCACAGGGGCGTCGGTCGGCAGGGGCAGGACAGCCACGTCATCGACGTTCTGGACCAGCAGAACCGGCCCTGGAACCTGGCCCATGGTTCCCTCGACCTCGGGATGGCCGGCATGGCCGATCAGGACCAGGGTACGGCCCTTGGACATATACCGCTTGCCCTGATTGTGGACTTTGGTCACCAGGGGGCAGGTGGCATTGAGGACGGGCAGGCCGCGGGCGGCGGCCTCTTCCTCGACGCTGCGGGCCACGCCGTGGGCGCTGAAGACGGTTACCGCCTGCGGCGGAACCTCCGACAGATCCTCGACGAAGATCGCACCCTTGGCTTTGAGGCTTTCGACCACGTACTTGTTATGTACGATCTCGTGCCGGACATAGACCGGCGGGCCGTACTTCTCGAGTGCGCGCTCAACGATTTCGATGGCACGCACGACGCCTGCACAAAATCCGCGGGGCTGCGCTAGATACACTTCCATGGGACGTCCATTAAGTTGGTTGCACTAGGTACAGAATTCGCAAATTCATCCGAAGGTCTCCGTGCAGCCGGTCACATCCGGATTTGCAATATCCGCACCAAAATCGGAACCCAAAGGTATTCCCCACCTTAGGGCTGGAAGCGCAGGTCTATGTGTCAAAAATTATGCGGCTAGAAAAGGTGCATCGCGCAATGGTTACCAAGGTATCGGTAACTAAATACCTAAAAATGCGCTGCGGGAACCGCTGCTCCTCACCGGTTCGTCACTTTATCGCCCATCCGAGCGGGCTATACCGGCCCCCGACCGCCCGTTCCGGTCCCGTTTTGGCGGCCTCGTTTGAACCGCCAAGGAAGTGCCCAAAACAACATTAGATCGGCTTCGGGAACTCCGCTAGACAGCGGGCGTTTCCGCCCAGTTCTCCTTGAGATTTAGAAAGAAACGAAGTGCTGACCAGTATTGTCGTCGCCATTGTCAGAACCTGTACGCGGTTTGCCACTCTCGTCGTCATTGCCTCCCTGCTTCTGGCAGCCGGAGCGAGCTACTATGCGGTCCGGCATTTCGCCATCACCACCGACATCAACAAGCTGATTTCGCCTGAGCTCGACTGGCGCAAGCGCGACAACCAGTTCGAGAAAGCGTTCGACCGCGAGAAACTGATTCTCGCCGTCGTCGAGGCGCCCACGCCCGAACTCGCGAGTGCCGCGAGCAGGGCGCTGGCCGAAAAACTCACCGGCGACACCAGGCATTTCGAATCCGTGCAGCCGCTCGGTTCAGGCGAGTTCTTTGAAAAGAACGGGCTGCTGTTCCTGCCGGTGGAAGAAGTCGGCAAGGTTGCCGGCCAGCTCGAGGCCGCCGCCCCGCTGATCGAGATCATGGCCGGCGACCCCTCGATCCGCGGCCTGACCGGCGCGCTGGAGACCGGGCTTGCCGGCGTCAAGCGCGGGCAGGTCAAGCTCGACAACACCGAACGGCCCTTCAACCTGATCAGCCAGACGGTCGAGGACATCCTGAACAAGGGGACGTCAACGTTCTCCTGGCGCGAACTCGTCAGCGACAAGCCTTTGACCGACGCCGACCGCCGCGCCTTCATCGAGTTCAAGCCCAAGCTCGACTACAGCGAACTCGAACCCGGCAAGGATGCGACCGACGCGATCCGGAAGGCCGCGACCGACCTGAATTTTGCCGGCCAATACGGCGCCCGGGTGCGGCTGACCGGCCCGGTGCCGATCGCGAACGAGGAATATTCGACCGTTCAGGACGGCGCGCTCCTCAACGGTCTCGTAACCGTCCTCATCGTGCTGGTTATTCTCTGGATGGCGCTGCATTCCGGGAAAATCATCTTTGCGGTGTTCGTGAATCTGTTCATCGGTCTTTCGCTGACGACCGCGGTTGGCCTGATGATGGTGGGATCGCTGAACCTGCTGTCGATCGCCTTTGCTGTGCTGTTCGTCGGGCTCGGCGTCGATTTCGGCATCCAGTTCAGCGTCCGCTACCGCTCCGAGCGCTTCAAGAACGAGGATCTGGCGCTGGCGCTGGAGAGCGCAGCCAGCCGTTGCGCGGTGCCGCTTTCGCTCGCTGCGATGGCGACCGCCGCCGGTTTTCTGTGCTTCCTGCCGACCGACTACAAGGGCATTTCCGAACTCGGCAAGATCGCCGGCGCCGGCATGATGATCGCGTTCATCACCAGCATCACGGCGCTGCCTGCCATGCTGAAGCTGCTTCACCCGCCCGGCGAAAGCGAGCCGGTCGGTTACGCGTTTTTGGCTCCGGTGGATGAATTCCTCGAAAGGCATCGCGTCATCATCGTGGTGGGTACGCTGCTGCTGGTCGTGGCCGGCCTGCCGCTGCTCTATTTCATGAAGTTCGACTTCAACCCGATCAACCTGCGCAACCCGAAGGCCGAATCGATCGCGACCTTCCTCGATTTGCGCAAGGACCCCAATACCGGCGCCAACGCCATCAACGTGCTGACCACGTCGGAAGCTGAAGCGAAGAAGATCGGGGCGAAGCTGGAAAAGCTGCCGGAAGTTCTGCGCGTGATGTCGATCGACAGTTTTGTGCCCGAGGATCAGCCGGCAAAGCTGCAGTTGATCGCCAAGGCGGCGAAGGTGGTCGGGCCCGCGCTCAATCCCGATTCCGTCGATGCCGCGCCCACCGATGAGGAGAATGTCGGGGCGCTGAAGAGTTCGGTCGACAGCCTGCGGAGAGCCGCCGGCGACGGCAAGGGGGCGGGCGCGGTTGCCTCGCGGAGGCTGGCGGACGCGCTGTCGAAATTGGCCGGCAGCAACCAGGCGACCCGCGACAAGGCGCAGAACATTTTCGTCATCCCGCTCAAGAATCGTGTTCGATCAGCTCAAGAACACGATGCAGGCGGGCCCTGTCACGTTGAAGACGCTGCCGCCGGAATTGTTGAACAGCTGGAAGTCAAAGGACGGGTTGATCCGCGTCGAGGCGTTGCCGAAGGGCGACCCTAACGACAACGATAACCTTCGCCGGTTTGCCGATGCGGTTCTGGCGGCCGAGCCGAATGCGATCGGCGGGCCGGTGTCGATCCTCAAATCCGGCGACACCATCGTGAGGGCGTTCATCCATGCCGGCATCTGGGCGCTGTTGGTGATCAGCCTGCTGCTCTGGCTGGCGCTGCGGCGGATCTCCGACGTGCTGATGACGATGGTGCCGCTGCTGGTGGCCGGCGCGGTGACGCTGGAGCTCTGCGTGCTGATCGAGCTGCCGCTCAACTTCGCCAATATCGTCGCGCTGCCGCTGCTGCTCGGCGTCGGCGTCGCCTTCAAGATCTATTACGTCACGGCTTGGCGCGAGGGCAGGACCAACCTGCTGCAGTCGAGCCTGACACGCGCGATCTTTTTCTCGGCGCTGACGACCGCGACCGCCTTCGGAAGCCTGTGGCTATCCAGTCATCCCGGTACCGCCAGCATGGGCAAATTGCTGGCGCTGTCGTTCGTCATCACGCTGGCCGCGGTGCTGCTGTTCCAGCCGGCGCTAATGGGCAAACCGCGCGATGTCGGGGAGTAGGCAGATATCGCCGATATCGGCGGGCTGGGCGGCCGCCTGCTTTTGAGCGGGCGCGGCCTTCGGCGCGGGGGCAGGGTTCGCGGCAGGGCTGGCAGGCGCGGGATTGGCTGCTCCCGTCGTCTTCGCCGCCGCCGGCGCAGGTGCTGCGGTTTTCGGCAGCGCGCCCGCAGGCCCCTTCGGCGCACCCTTGGCCATGCTGTTGGCGGGGCTTGAGGGAATCGGAGGCCCGACGCGGGTCCAGGTTTCACCGCCGCACAGGAAGCCGAGCACGCAGCCCTGAATCTCGAGCTGGTCGGTGCCGACCGGCTTGATCGTCGAGCTGTAAAGCTGTCCGTCCTTGGCGTTGTAGACTTGGCCTTCCCAGGAATCGACGCCGGGCTTCTTCTTCATGTCGATCAGGATCGGCATGGCCAAGGTCGGCCGGCTCTGCTTGGCGACGTCAGGATTGTTCTTGTCCTTGCCGCCCGGTGTCTTTTCCCAGGCAACGACGCCCCACATGTTGCCGTTACATTGAGCGACGCGGATGTTGGCCACGCCATCGGCTACTTTCCAGTCACCCGTGGGATCGGCGGCCAGCGCCGCGCCAAGACCTGTGGCTAAAAAAACTCCAGTATAAACTATTGTACGCGTGACGGTTTTTGGGCAGTGCAACATGGTTCAGACCTATGTTTAAGTAAGATGATCCAATGCGGGGGTCAAAACGCCGCAATGAGTGTTTTCAGTTGACGAAGCAGCCACCAACCGACGTATGTAGCCAATGCCAAGTTCAAACTTAGATGTTTCCGGGCTGTTTGTGGAGCGGCAAGCGCAGCGCAGTTCCATGCATGCGCGCCACCTGAACGAGCAACTCGTCCGTGTGCTGAAGACCATCGGCTACGATGTGGGCTTTCAGAAGGGTCAAGGTCAATACCTGTTCGATCGGGACGACGCCCGCTATCTCGATCTACTGAGCGGATTTGGCGTTTTTGCGATTGGCCGCAATCATCCGGCGTTGCGCCAGGCGCTGAAAAGCGTGCTCGACAGCGATTTTCCCAATCTGGTTCAACTTGATGTGTCCACGCTCGCCGGCGTGCTGGCGGAACGCCTGCTGGAACATGTGCCATATCTGGACAAGGTGTTCTTTGCCAACTCCGGCGCCGAAACAGTTGAGGCCGCGATCAAGTTCGCGCGCGGCGCGACCGGCCGCCCGGGCATCGTCTCCTGCTCGCATTCGTTCCACGGCCTGTCCTACGGCGCGCTGTCGCTGATGGACGATGCGAACTTCCGCTCCGGATTCGAGCCGCTGCTGCCGGGGTGCACGCAAATCCCTTTTAACGATCTTGCAGCGCTGGAGCAGGCGCTGTCGTCGCGCCAGGTCGCGGCCTTCATCGTCGAGCCGATCCAGGGCAAGGGCGTCAACCTGCCCACGGATGAATTCCTGCCGGGCGCTGCCGCGCTGTGCAAGAAATACGGCTCGATCTTCATCGCCGACGAAATCCAGACCGGCATCGGCCGCACCGGAAAATTCCTCGCGGTCGAGCATTGGAATGTCGAGCCCGACATGGTGCTGCTGGCGAAGGCGCTGTCGGGCGGTCACGTGCCGGTCGGCGCGCTGCTGACGCGCAAAAGCATCTTCGACAAGATCTTCAACCAGATGGACCGAGCGGTCGTGCACGGCTCGACCTTTGCCAAGAACGATCTGGCGATGGCCGCCGGCATCGCAACCCTCGACGTGATCAAGCACGAAAAACTGGTCGAGCAGGCCGCCAAGCGCGGCGCCGAACTTCGTCTCGCGCTGACGCGGATGGTGCCGGGCTATGAATTGCTCAAGGAAGTGCGCGGCAAGGGATTGATGATCGGCATCGAGTTCGGTCCGCCGAAATCGTTGCGGCTGAGGGCTTCCTGGAATCTGCTGGAGACCGCCAACAAGGGCCTGTTCTGCCAGCTCATCACCGTGCCGCTGTTCAAGGATCACAAGATCCTGACCCAGGTCTCCGGCCACGGCAGCCACACCATCAAGCTGCTGCCGCCGCTCATGATCACGGAAGAAGATTGCAACTGGATCGAAAAGTCGTTCGACGACGTCATCGCCGCCAGCCACAAAGTCCCCGGCGCGATCTGGTCGCTCGGCAAGACGCTGGTCGACAACGCGGTGCGCAAGTCGGCGTAAGCGAGAGATCCGTAGGGCGGATTAGCGAAGCGTAATCCGCCGCAAGTCTCACGAGCCGACCGGCGGTCGGCGGATTACGCCTTCGGCTAATCCGCCCTACTGTGCTGCGGTTTCCCCGGGGAAAAGACAATTCAATCGCAAGCCGCGCGGCGATAGTCCCGTGCTTCCACGATCTCGTTTGAAGGAAAAATCTTCGCGCTGCGCACGGACTGTGCGCGATTTCTCACATCGCGGTGAGGGCGGCGTGCACCGTCTAACTTTCGCTTTTGCCGCGCCCACATGGATGAGGTCCCACCATCAAAGGATACTCACCATGACGAAGTTCATTCCGACCATTGCGGTCGCGCTTCTCGCAACCGGCCTTGCAACGCCGGTGTTCGCGCAGGCTGCGATACAGGAGCCCGGAGCTTTTGCGTTCTATCATCCCAATGCGGACGTGCTTGCGGGCAGGTACGCGGTTCGCCCGGCGGATTCAGCGTATGCGTATTACGGCTCCGCCGTGCCCGCGCGTGATCGCGTATCGGTCGCGCCGCGGCATCGTCGCTCAGCGCGATAGCGTTGCCAGATGCGGGGTGCGATGCGTCGCCGCTCCTAGCCTGTCGTCGCGCTCCGCATCGCGCCCTCGAACTTCTCTCCGAACTCCGCAAGCTCGTCCTTGGCGAGATCGCTGACCGCCCAATAGTTCAGTCCGCGATCGCTCCAGTGCCGGATGTTGAATCCCTGAACGGTGTCGATCCGCGCGCCGCGACGCTCGGTATTGCCGGTCTGTGCGACGAACAGATTGATCACGTGCTGGCGCCGCTTGTAGACCACGGCGCCGATGGCGCGGGCGTCGACATAGTCGAGCCTTCCACCGATCAGCGTGAAGCCCTGCGCGGTGAGGTCGATCACCGGCGGCGAGACGTCGAGCCTGCCGTTGAACCATGGTTTCACCGTGTGCTGGTCGGTGGAAATCACGTCGGTGAGATGGCCGGCCTGCAGCGAGCGCAGATGCGCCGAGACCACTTCGGCCTGGATGCGCTCGGCGTCGTCATTGCGCAGCACGATCGCGACCAGTCCGGTCGCCGCCAGCGCCGATACCGCCGAGCCCATCGCAAAGCCGCGCAGCACGGCGCGGCGATTTGGCGCTCGCTGCGGCTGCGGCAGTGTCGCCTCGATACGTTGACGCAACGCCGCGGGCGCCGTGTAGCCGGCGCCGGCTTCCGCAATCGCCTTGCTCATCTCGCGATAATCCTTCAGCGCCGCCGCGCAGCGCGGGCAGCTCGCGATATGGTCTTCCACCTCGCGCGCGTGCCCGGCGTCGAGCTCGCCGTCGATCAATGCGTGAAGCAGGACTTCAGCCTCGTCGCAGGTCATTTGCATTGCTCCTCTTCCGCCAGCCACGCCGATCGCAGCATGGCGCGGGCGCGCGCCAGACGGGACATCACGGTGCCGACAGGCACTTCAGCGACCTTGGCAATCTCGCGGTACGACAGGTTTTGAATTTCACGCAGCACAAACGTCTCGCGGAACGGTTCGGCCAGCGCCGCCACCAGCCGGCGGATGGTGTCGGAATCCCAGCGCCGCACCAGCTGCGCCTCCGGCGTTTCCTCGGCTTCATGCCACAGCGGCGTCTGGTCGGCGCTCTCAGCCACGTCCTCGATCGCGCTGGTCGGCGTGGTGGCGCGGCGGGCATATTCGGCGCGGCAGACATTGCGCAAGATCGCAAACAGCCACGGCTTCATCGCCGGCCCGCGATAGCTGTCGAAATGCCTGAACGCGCGCAGATAGCATTCCTGCACCGCGTCCTCGGCGTCGGTGGCGTTGCGGAGCAAATAGCGCGCCAGCGTATAGGCGTCGTCCAGATAGGGCAGCGCGGCCTCGCGAAAGCGCCGCGCCTTTTCGGGATCGTCGTCGGATGCTTTGATCGGCATCGCCTTTGGTCCGGCTGCTGCAGAACGGGATTGCGCCCGGCCGGGTTCGATCCACCGGCCGGGCAGAGCTGTGATGCCTTGGTTTGGCGCGTTACTCAACCTTCACCGCCCCTGTCATATGCGGGTGCAGCGAACAAAAATATTTGTACTCGCCCGGTGCCGCGAACGTGAACGAGAAGGTGCCGTCGGTATCCATCGTCTTCGACCTGAACTTGCCGGCGCACACCACGGTGTGGGGAATGTCGTCGCGGTTGGTCCAGGTGACGGTCTGGCCGACCTTTACCGTGAGTTGCGCCGGCTCGAACACGAAATTGTCGATGTGCACAGCCAACGGAGCCGCCGTGTCTTCGGCGCAGGCGGCGCCGACAGGGAGGAGCATGGCCGCGACCACGGCGATGCCGAAGTCGCGACGATTGATCGAATGCATTGCCAATGTCCTCTTCAGCCCTGCAGCGGCGTATCGATGATCGCAAGGCGCTCATTGCCCTGCTTGAAGTTGATGCTGGCGACGCCGAGCAGACTGCGCAGCTTGGCATCCTCGACCTTCATCGGCCCGGGTGAGGGGGCCGTGCCCGGCGCCGGCTGGGGGAAAGCCGTCGAGCGCGCGGTGTGGAACGTGACGTTGCCCTCGACCTTCTGCATCACCTGGTGGATGTGGCCGTTCAGCACCGTGACCGAACCGAAGCCTTTGACGTATTCCAGCGCGCGGGCGCCGTCCTCGGTGCCCCAGCCCCATTGCGGATAGACCGTCCACAGCGGGATGTGCGCGAACAGCACGACTGGCGTGGATTTCGATTTCCCCTTCAGGTCGTCCTCCAGCCATTCGAGCTGGTCATCGCCGAGACTGCCGAGGCCGCCGCCCTTGAGGTTCGCGACATTGACGAGACCGACGAAATGCACGCCGCCGGCGTCGAACGAATACCAGCCGCCGCCCTTGGTGCCGCGGCCGTAACGCTCCTTGTAGAGCTTGACCTCCTCGTCGATAATGTCGTGCTCGCCCGGCACGTAATGCACGTCGAGCTTGGCCTGCGAGATGATGCGATCGGCGTCATCGAACTCCTTGACCTTCGACAGATGGGTGATGTCGCCCGTGTGGATCATGAACGACGGCTTCGCCGGCATCGCGTTGATCTTGTTGATGGCTTCCTCCAGCGTGCCGAGCGCATTGGGATTGGCCGGCTTGTCGAAGCCGACATGGCTGTCGCTGATCTGCAGGAACGTCATCCCGGTGGGCTCGGCGGCCAGCGCCGAGTCGACGATGCCGAGCGAACGAGGCACGCCGCCGGTAATGGTCCAGAGCACGCCGGTGCCGGCCCAGGTCATGCATTCCAGGACGCGGCGCCGGCTGACGCCGTCATCGTGGTGGTCGTGATCGCTCATGGCAAATCTCCCTGAGCCCTTGATTGGGCTTGCAGGGACGTGATCGGGGGGAGGCGGGGTTTATTCCCGGAAGTCCGGCGTCAGTGGTCGCAACGGATGACGTTTTCGTGAGCGGACGAGACCAAGCGCCGTTACGGTTGCAACCAGCCTGCCTTGCTTCCGTCAGCATGATGCCAGATGTTTTGTGCACGGCCATGCGGGCCATGCAGGAGTTCACGATGAGCGAGATTTGGCGACTCTCAGCGACCGAGATGGCGCAACGCATTGCAGATCGGCAGCTCAGTTCAGCAGAGGTGGTGGAGGCGCATCTGGCACGGATCGATGCCGTCAATCCGGCGCTGAACGCTGTCGTCCGTGTACTGGCAGACGATGCCCGCGCCGCGGCGGTCGCGGCGGATCGAAAGCTGGCTGCCGGCGAGAGTGTTGGCCCTTTGCATGGGGTGCCCTTCACGGTGAAGGAGAACATCGACATGGCCGGCCTGCCCACCACGTGGGGCGTGCCGGCGCTGGCGCAAGCCGTGGTGCCGGTCGACGCGCCCGTTGTCGAAAGGATGCGCGCCGCCGGCGCGATACCAATCGGCCGCACCAATCTGCCTGATATGGCGCTCCGCGTTCACACCACGAGCTCGTTGCATGGGCTCACACGAAATCCCTGGCATCCCGAGCGCACGGCCGGCGGCTCGAGCGGCGGCGAGGCGGCTGCGCTCGCCAGCGGCATGAGTCCGATCGGTCTCGGCAACGACATCGGCGGCTCGCTGCGCAATCCGGCCACGGCCTGCGGCATCGCCTCGATCCGCCCCTCGGCCGGCCGGGTGCCCGATGCAGGTTACGTCCCGGTCGAAGACCGTCTGATGGCCGTGCAATTGATGAACGTGCAGGGCCCGATGGCCCGCCGCGTGGCCGACGTGCGTCTTGGCTTGCGCGTGCTGATGGGCGCGCATCCGCGCGATCCATGGTCCATCGATGCGCCGTTCGATGGCCCGTCGCTGGGCCGGCCAATCCGCGTGGCGGTGCTGGCCGAGCCGCCCGGCGGAAGCACGCATCCGCAGGTCGCCGCAACCGTTCGCCGCGCGGCGCAAGCGTTGGCCGATGCCGGCTACGTCGTGGAAGAGGTCTGCCCGCCACGATACGAAGACGCCATCAGTTGCTGGGCGCGGCTGATCATGGGCGACTTCAATTCGGTGCTGGCGCAGTTGCAGCCGATGATGGGCGCCGACGCGGTCGCCTTCCTCAACGCTGCCAACGGTGCCGTTCCGCCATTGGCCGATGCCGCGGCATGGTCGCACCTGATGGTCGAGCGCGACGGCGTCGCGCGCGCCTGGTCGACCTTCATGGTCGATCGACCACTGCTGCTTTCGCCGACCTGGACGCAGTTGCCGTTCGAGCATGGCTTTGACTCGGCCACACCAGAGGGGACCGCAGCAACCATGGAGCTGATGCGTCCGGTGGTCCCCGCCAACGTGCTGGGGTTGCCATCGGCGTGTGTTCCAGCCGGCCGCGATGAGGCGACGGGCCTGCCGATCGGAGTGCTGGTCACCGGCCGCCGGTTTCGGGAGGATTTGTGTCTGGAGGCGGCCGAGGCGATCGAGGCCCGCCTTGGTCTGGCTACGCCAATCGACCCGGTGCGCTGAACAGCGCCTGGCGGGTCGCGGTCAGGCTTAATGAACAGTCGCCGATGCAGGCCACGGTGATGCTTCCCACACCGTGGTCCATTCGGTGCTGTTGCGGCCACAGGGCTTTTCCCTGACCTCGACACGGACGACCGCGAAACTTGGAGCGCTACTGACCAAACCCCCGGTCGAGTCCAGCCGATAGGTGTGACGGAGCTCCGAATTGGGGCATGTGTCCGAGATGGTCACGGCTTCAAATACACCGGCATCTCGTTTCCAGATCATCAGGCCGGGCCTGGGCGTCGCGCCGAAACCTCCATTCTGCGCAATAAACGGAAGCTCAACCAGCTTCGGCCTTCGGGAGTCCGTAAAGTCAAATACGTAATGCGACCCCAGCACCCCCAAACGGCAAAACACGAGCGCAAGTCGTCGATTTGCGCTGATGAAGTGGACGGGAAACTCCTTGATGTCGGCTTTGTAACCGCAACGCGCCTGCTCTGCAGCAAGCGCGAGTTGTCGCGGCACCAAAGCCGGATCTGAAATCTGGAAGTCTCCTTTCGCAAAAGAGATGCTGTCGTATTTCGGCCGCGGGTTTTGTTGAGCGTCACCTCCAGATCCATTCTCTGCAGAGGTGGCTGGAATTGACGCGCACAGAATAATCGCAGTGAGGAGCAGTGACCGAATGAATGAAGGCAAGCGCATAACCACATTCTACTGCAGCGGGAACCAATATCAACGAGCGAGCATCAGTGCGAATTGCCCGTTAGCCGGTGCGGGTTTCGAAGGCCTTCAGCGCCTTCAGCAACTGCTTGGGAGCCTCTTGGCCGACACAGTGCCCGATGCCTTCGAACGTCGACTGGCTCGCGGCCGGCATCAGCGCCACGGCCCGCGCCGCCATCTCTTTATATATCGCCCACGACTTCTCCGCGGTCGCAACGCGTACCGGGCAGGCGATCTCGGATAGCCACGCGAACGGGTTGCCGCGCGCATCGCCGGTATAGACCTGCTCCATGGCCTCGAAGATCGGCCGCAGGATCGCCGATTCCAGTTCCGGCGTGCAGCGCAATCGCACGCGGCCGTCTTCTTGCGCGGCGAAACCGTGCTGGATGTAGATTTTGAGTGATGATGCCGTCCAGTCCGCAAACGCCGGTGCAGCCCGGTAGCGCTGGAAGACGGTTTCCGCGCTCTCGAACTCGGCCTGGCGCCGCAACACGCCTTGCACCGCGCCAGTGGCGAAGTCGCTCAATCCGCCGGCGCGTGCCGCGCGTGGATCCATCACGGTCGGCTCCATCACAAACAGCCGCGAGAAGCGCGCGGGCATCAGCTTCGCGGCGAGCAACAGGTCGGTCGCGCCGGCGCTGTGTCCGATGCCGTAGATATTGGACAGGCCGAGCGCCTCGATCACGGCGCAGACATCTTCGGCAAAATCCTGGAAGTGATAGCGGTCGGCGGCGGGCTTGTGACTGTCGCCGTGGCCGCGGCGGTCGAGCGCATAGACGGTGTAGTCGGCGGCGAGTTCGCGCGCCACGTCGTCCCAGACCTCGGCGACGAAGCCGGTGCCGTGCATCAGAAGCGCATGCGGCTTGCGTGAAGCTTCCTGGCCCCATCGCGCGAGCGCAAGGCGTTGGCCGGCCGATCCGATCGAAATCCTTTTGGGGTTGGTCATGGGAGGGACTACCGCGCGTCCTCCAGGATCATCGTGGCGGCTTTCTCCGCAATCATCGCCGTCGGCGTGTTGGTGTTGCCCGACGTAATCGTCGGCATGACAGACGCATCGGCCACGCGCAGGCCCGCGATGCCATGAAAGCGCAACCGCTCGTCTACGACGGCCATCGGGTCGCTGGCCGTGCCCATCTTCGCCGTCCCCACGGGGTGGAAGATCGTGGTGCCGATATCGCCGGCGGCTTTTGCCAGCGAGGCGTCGTCGTCGCCGACGCTGGGGCCGGGCAGATATTCCTGCGGGCGATATTGTTCGAGCCGCTTCTGCTTCATCAGCCGCCGCGTGGTGCGGATGGCGTCGGCGGCGACCTGGCGGTCGTCGTCGGTCGAGAGATAATTCGGCGCGATCGACGGCGCCTCGTCGGGTTTTGCGGAGCGGATGCGCACGGTGCCGCGCGAGGTCGGCTGCAGATTGCAGGCGCTGACGGTGATGGCGGGAAAGCGATGCAGGGGATCGCCGAACTTGTCGAGCGACAGCGGCTGCACGTGGAACTGGATGTTGGCGCGCTCGCGGCGCGGATCGGAGCGCGTGAAAATGCCGAGTTGCGACGGCGCCATCGTCAGCGGCCCACGCCGGCGGAAGGCGTAGTCGAGCCCCATCATGCCGCGCCGGATCAGATTGTAGTAGGTCTCGTTCAGCGTGCGGACGCCAAAAACCTTGTAGATCGCGCGCTGCTGCAGATGGTCCTGCAGATTGCGTCCGACGCCTGGTTTATCGAGCGCGACATCGATGCCGAGCGGCGCAAGCCAGTCGGCGGGCCCGACGCCGGTCCGGTGCAGGACCTGCGTCGAACCGATCGATCCGGCGCATAAAATGACTTCGCCCCTGGTGCGGGCCTCGACCACCTCGCCGCCTTGCATGAAGCGCACGCCGACGGCGCGGCCTTCCTCGACGATCAGGCGATCCACCAGCACGTTCTTTTCCAGCCGCAGATTGGCGCGGTTCAAAACCGGCTTGAGGAAGCCGCGCGCCGACGACCAGCGTCGGCCGCGCTTCTGGTTGACGTGGAAATAGCTGGTGCCTTCATTGTCGCCGGTGTTGAAATCCGCGATCCGCCTGATGCCCATCTCCTCGGCGGCGTCGCCGACCGCGTCGAGAATGTCCCACGACAGCCGCGGCGCCTCGATCCGCCAGCCGCCGCCGGCGCCGTGATGTTCGCTCTCGCCGAGAAAATGATCCTCCAGCCGCCTGAACAGCGGCAGCACCTCGTCATAGCCCCAGCCGGTGAGGCCGAGCTGGCGCCAGTGATCGTAATCGGCGGATTGGCCCCGCATTGAGATCATGGCGTTGATGGCGGAAGAGCCGCCGATCACCTTGCCGCGGGGGTAGGCCAGTGACCGACCGTTGAGCCCGGGCTCTGCATCGGTCTTGAACATCCAGTCCGAGCGGGGATTGCCGATCGCGAAGAGGTAGCCGACCGGGATGTGAAACCAGATCCAGTTGTCGTTGCCGCCGGCCTCCAGGATCAGCACGCGATTTTTCGGATCGGCCGAGAGCCGGTTGGCCATGATGCAACCGGCGGTACCCGCACCGACCACGATATAGTCGAAATCACCTTCAAGCCGCTTCGGCATTTTCCTGGCGTCCACCCGACCGTCATGCCCGGCCTTGTGCCGGGCATCCACGTCTTTTTCGCCTATTAGTCAGACGTGGCTGGCCGGGACAAGCCCGGCCATGACGGCCGGGAATGGGCGGCGTCTCCGCAGGCTGCTGGGTGGACCGCCCCTTGCATGCTACAGGGGCAGAAGCGTTCAAATCCGGAAAGCCAGTCAGCTCCATGCCGATCGTCAACCGCGTCGCCGAGTTTCAACCCGACATCCAGGCCTGGCGCCGGGATATTCATGAACACCCGGAACTCCTCTACGACGTGCACCGCACTGCGGCATTGGTGGCGGAGCGTTTGCGGGAATTCGGCTGCGACGAGGTCATTACTGGTATCGGCCGCACTGGCGTCGTCGGCGTCATCAGGGGCGACAAGCCCGCCGGCAGGGGTGACGTGAAGGTCATCGGTCTGCGGGCGGATATGGACGCGCTGCCGATCGAGGAGGCGACCAATCTGCCTTATGCCTCCAAAACGAAAGGCTTGATGCACGCCTGCGGCCATGACGGCCACACCGCGATGCTGTTGGGGGCGGCGCGCTATCTCGCCGAGACCCGCAATTTCGCAGGCGATGCGGTCGTGATCTTCCAGCCGGCCGAAGAGGGCGGCGCGGGTGCGGTTGCGATGATCAAGGACGGGCTGATGGACCGTTTCGGCATCGAGCAGGTCTACGGCATGCATAACGGTCCTGGCATTCCGGTCGGCTCGTTCGCGCTTCGGCCCGGTCCGATCATGGCCGGCGGCGATGCCGTCGTCGTCAAGATCGAGGGGCTCGGCGGGCACGCTGCGCAGCCGCACAAGAGCATCGATTCCGTCCTGGTCGGCGCGCAGCTGATCACGGCGCTGCAGTCAATCGTATCGCGCAGCGTCGATCCGCTGGAATCGGCTGTGATTTCGATGTGCGAATTTCACGCCGGCAATGCCCGCAACGTGATACCGCACACCGCGCTCCTGACCGGCACCGTCCGCACCCTGAACGGCGAGGTGCGGAAAATGGTGGAAAGGCGGGTCCGCGAGGTCGTCGCCGGCGTGGCGCAGATCACCGGCGCCAAAATCGATCTGACCTACGATCGCGGCTATCCGGTAACGGTCAACCATGTCGGGCAGACCGATGTCGCGACGCGGGCCGCGCGCGAGATTGCCGGCGATGCCAATGTGCAGGAGATGGCGCCGCTGATGGCGGGCGAGGATTTCGCCTTCATGCTGGAGCAGCGGCCGGGCGCGCTGATCTTCTGCGGCAATGGCGACAGCGCAGGGTTGCATCACCCCGCCTACAATTTCAACGACGAGGCGATCGTGTTCGGCACCTCCTACTGGATCAAGCTGGTCGAGAACACGCTGGCCGCGTGACTCGGCAAGGGACACGCCAAGCGACAGGCCAAGCGTCCCGCCAAGGTCCGGCCGGGCTTTCCAGCCCGGGCCGGTCGAGTTCCCTCTGTGCAGAGTGCTGGGTGGACCGCCGCTTGCATGCTACAAACGCCCTAGCGTTTCAACCTTTGAGGCCAGAGAATTCCCATGCCCATCGTAAACCGCGTCGCCGATCTGCAACCCGATATTCAGGCCTGGCGCCGCGATATCCATGAAAATCCCGAACTGCTCTACGAAGTCCACCGCACTGCGGCATTCGTCGCCGATCGCCTGCGCGAATTCGGCTGCGACGAGGTCGCCACCGGTCTCGGCAAGACCGGCGTCGTCGGCGTCATCAAGGGCAAGCAGCCCGGCAAGGGCGAGATCGGGGTAATCGGGCTTCGCGCCGACATGGATGCGCTGCCGATCGAGGAAGCGACCAATCTGCCCCATTCCTCTAAGACGCCGGGCCTGATGCACGCTTGCGGCCATGACGGCCACACCGCGATGCTTTTGGGTGCAGCGCGGTATCTCGCCGAGACCCGAAATTTCGCCGGCGACGCGGTCGTGATCTTCCAGCCGGCCGAGGAGGGCGGGGCGGGCGCCGACGCCATGATCAAGGACGGGCTGATGGACCGGTTCGGCATCGAGCAGGTCTATGGCATGCACAATGGCCCGGGGATTCCGGTCGGCTCCTTTGCCATCCGTTCCGGCCCTGTCATGGCCGCGACCGACTCGATCGACATCCGGATCGAAGGGCTCGGCGGCCACGCCGCGCGCCCGAACAAGTGCATCGATTCCGTCCTGGTCGGCTCGCAATTGATTACCGCGCTGCAGTCGATCGTCTCGAGGACGATCGATCCCTTGGACTCCGCGGTGATCTCGATCTGCGAGTTCCACGCCGGCAACGCCCGCAACGTGATCCCGCAGACCGCCGAACTGCGCGGCACGGTGCGGACGCTGACGCCGGAAGTCCGCGAAACGGTCGAGCGGCGCGTCCGCGAGGTGTGCGAGGGCGTGGCCAAAATGACCGGCGCCAAGGTCGATCTGGTTTACGAGCGCGGCTATCCCGTGACCAAAAACCACGCCGACCAGACCGACTTCGCCACGCAGGTGGCCAGGGACGTCGCGGGCGCCCAGAACGTCCACGACATGCCGCCTTTGATGGGCGCGGAAGATTTCGCCTATATGCTGGAAGCCCGGCCGGGCGCCTTCATCTTCTGCGGCAACGGCGACAGCGCAGGGCTCCATCACCCCGCCTATGATTTCAACGACGAGGCGATCGTCTACGGCACCTCGTACTGGATCAAGCTGGTCGAGAACAAGCTGGCGGCGGCGTAAGGCTACGCCAACGCCCTCAAGCTTCGATCTCGCGTTAATTCGAATACATGCCAAAGAAGGCCCGTATCTTCTGTACGGGCCTTCCTTATTTGTCGCTCAACCAGGACGTGAAGATGTGGTTCTTAATATCTCAGCGTGGTGGTCACACCGAACACTGCGGCGTCGCCGATCCGCGATAGTCCGCTTGGGTCGTTCGGATTGGGAATCCCGCCGGATGGCCGGAACACATATTGAAAATAGGGTGCCAGCAGCCAGCCGGGCTTCAGGTGAGCCTCATAAATCAGCTCAACCAGCGTCTCGTAGCTGCGCACCGGGCTCGGCAGGCCGGCAAAGAACTGGCTGTCGCGATCGAGGTTTCGCGCCGAATTTGAAATCCGCATATAGGCCACCGCCATCCCGAACCGGTCGAGGGGGCGGTGGGGGACCAGACCACTGACGCCGATGCCGCCGTCGATATAGAGGTCGATCAGGTTTCGATCCGGCGGGCTATAGGCGATCCGTGCGAAAGCCGTCACCCCAGGTGCTGAGGCCGACACGCCCTTTTCGGTCACCGACGGTGGCCGGTACAGCGTCTGCTCGACCACGGCAAAAATTCCAAAATTGCCGCGAAGTTTTGCGGCGATGCCGTTGCCGCTGGGATCGGCGATCGAGACGCCTTGCGCGGTGAAGCGCTGATCGTGGAACTGGCCGGTATGATACCAACCTCCCGGCGTGACATTGCCGGCCAGCGGGCCTCTGCCGAAGTCGAGATCGTAGCTCCAGCGCACTTGCCCGATGAGCCATGGCGGGTCGTTGACCCGGAACGCCAGACCGTGATTGTCGCGAAGCTGCGGGTCGCCGTCGCCAGGCCGCGCGGCATTGCCGTTGAACACCGCGCCGAACACGGTGACCTGGTCCGACAGCGTGGCCTTGACGCGAATGCCGGGCACCGCGATCGGCGGCGCCGGACCGCCGGAGGGAAGATTGTTGGCCTTGTTGGCCGGCCAGCCGAACGTCCCGTTGATGAAGAGATCGTCGGTCTGGCTGTCGAAGAACTCGACGTCGGCCGCCTGCTGCCCGATCCTGAAGTTGAGTGCGTTGTTGTAGAAGCCTTGCTCGAAATACGCATTGTAGAGGCGTGCCTCGGGCAGCGCTTCGATCTCGCTGATGGTGGCGAGGTTGTGGATATAGTTGCGCGACAATCCCCGGCCGTAGATGCCGAGCGCGTTGACGTAGAATTTGCCGCCGGTCCAGCCGGCCAGTTTCTCCAGGTCGCCATCGACGGAGAAATCAAACCGGCCGAAATGGATCGCGCCGCGCCCGGTGCCGCCCGAGATATTGGTGATGTTGTCGCCGATCCAGGTGGCGCCGAAATTCAGTCCCTTGGCCGCCAGCCCGTCATACCACTCGTTGAACCATTTCGGCGCCAGCCATTCGGCGGCATTTTCGTCCTTGGCGCCGGCGTATGCGTTGGTGCTCGCCGTGGCGCCCACAACACACGCCGCCACCACTGCCAATCTGCGCATTCGCGTGGTCCCGCCCCGTGACCAGGCTACCTGATAATCCCGATGCGCTTCATGATCAAATAGGCGGCAAGCGACGACAAGACCAACAGCAATGAGGCCCACAGGAAGGCGGTTTCGAGATCGGTGAATGGCAGTCCCTTGGTGTTCATGCCGAAAATGCCGGTGATAAGCGTCGGCGGCATCAGCAGCGCCGTCAGCACCGAGAGCACCCTGATATTGTCGTTGCCCTGTTCCTCGATCTTCAGATGAAGCTCTTCCTGCAGCAGCCGGCTGCGCTCGCGCATCTCGACGATGGTGTGATCGAGGCCGTCGAGCCGCTGGGCGAGCTTGCCGGCGCGGAGCCGCAAGGCAGGTTTCAGATCGTCGAGATGCCTGTGCTCAAACCGGTGAAACACGATGCGCAGGCCCGACAATTGCCGATGCAGGCGGACGCAGGTCCGTCGCAGGCGGCCGAGGTTCTGCCGCTGGTCCGTGGTGCTGTCCGACAGCACCTTTTCCTCGACCTCGTCGAGGGCCTGCGCCACGCGATCGGCGATGCCGTCCATGGTGTCGGCGACATGTTCGACGACGGTCTCCAGCAGCGCGGCGGCACTTTCGATCCGGTGGCCCGCCTCGAGCGCGCGACGGGTGGCATCGACCGCGCACAGCGCATGATGCCGCCCGCTGACCAGGATCTGCTCGGTCATCACGAAGCGGAGATACCCGGTATCCTCGGTCGCCTCGGCGACGTCGCGCAGCAGATCGGAGATCACGCCGTAGACGCAGTCATCGACGGTGTGAAGCTGCTGGTAATTGTCTTTCGACAGCAGCAGTGCGCGCGCCTGCGCCGGAACGTCGAGGTTGGCAGGCGTCAGCCACTGCAGCGCACGGGCGTCGGCCAGGTTGAAATGCAGCCAGAGCAGCCCGTCATGGGAAAACGGGATCGGCTGGTCGATCGGGAGCATTTCCGGAGCGCCGTCCGAATGGATACGAAACGCCCAGACCAGACCGGGGACGAAGGTCGAAATTAAAGGCGTCCGCGCCCGATTGCTGTCGGCGACGGCATCGATGACAGATGTCTCGGCTCGCATCGCATCCCCGCAAACTTGTCGGAAGGCCGGAGTTTGGCTCCGGCCTTCCGTTGCCCGTCGAGGCTGCTGCCTGCGTGGCAGCGACCCCACCGCACCGCCGATACTCAGAACAGGTTCGAGAACAGCACGTAGAGGCCTGCCGACAGGCAGATCGCGGCCGGCAGCGTCAGCACCCATGCCATCAGCAGGTTGCGGATGGTTGCCATCTGCAGGCCAGAACCGTTGGCTGCCATGGTGCCGGCGACGCCGGATGACAGCACATGCGTGGTGGAAACCGGCAGGCCGAATACGTCGGCGGCGCCGATCGTGGCGGCGGCAACCAGTTCGGCCGACGCGCCTTGCGCGTAGGTCAGATGCGTCTTGCCGATCTTCTCGCCGACGGTGACGACGATGCGCTTCCAGCCGATCATGGTGCCCAGCCCGAGCGCGATCGCCACCGCGATCTTGACCCAGAGCGGGATGAACTTGGTGGCGCTGTCGAGCGAGCCCTTGTAGGCCTTGAGCGTGTCGGCTTCTTCCTTGCTCAGGTCGTTTTCCCTGTCCTTCATCAGGAAGCGGATCGCCTCCGACGTCAGGTACATGTCGTTGCGGGTGTTGCCGACGGCTTCAGCCGGCAGCTTGTTCAGCGAGCCGTATTTCGCGACCTGGTCGCCGACGTCCTTCACCAGCACGGCCAGCGAGGGATAGGTGCCTTCGCTGATCTGGCGGGTGGCGACATATTGCGTCACCGCGGGCCGCGGGTCGCCGATGATGCTGTGGCCGGCGCCCTTGGCGGCGACCACCTTGGCGGCGGCCTCCGAGGTCTTCTCGAATTGCGCAACCTGGGATTCCGGCAGCGTGCGGTTCAGCGCGTAGGCGGTCGGCACGGTGCCGATCAGGATCAGCATGATCAGGCCCATGCCCTTCTGGCCGTCGTTGGAGCCGTGCGCGAAGCTTACGCCGGTACAGGTCGCGATCAGGATGCCGCGGATCCACAGCGGCGGGGGCTTGTTGCCTTCGGGCGCCGCATACAGCGCCGGATTGCGGACGATGAACTTCAGGACCAGCAGCAGGACCGCGGCCATGATGAACCCGAACAGCGGCGACAGCAGCAGCGCGTAGCCGATCTCAGTGGCCTTGGTCCAGTCGACGCCGGAGGTGCCGTCGCGGCCGCGCATCAGCGCGTTGGCAATGCCGACGCCGATGATCGAGCCGATCAGCGTGTGCGAAGAGGATGCCGGCAGCCCGAAATACCAGGTGCCGAGGTTCCAGATAATGGCCGCGATCAGCAGCGCGAACACCATCGCGAAGCCGGCGCTGCTGCCGACCTGCAGGATCAGTTCCACCGGCAGCAGCGAGACGATGCCGAAAGCGACCGCGCCCGAAGAGAGCAGCACACCGAGGAAATTGAAGAAGCCCGACCACATCACGGCGAATTCCGCCGGCAGCGAGTGGGTGTAGATCACGGTTGCGACCGCGTTGGCGGTGTCGTGGAAGCCGTTGACGAATTCGAAGCCGAGCGCGATCAGGAGCGCCACGAACAGCAGGAGATAGGGCAGGTAGGTGGTGACCCGCATGCCGGTGGCGTCGATGTCGGCGTAGATGCTGTAGGCGACATACAACAGTCCGGCGGCGAGGATGCCGAAGAACAGGATCATGGTCAGCGGGTTGAACCCCTTGTCGAGGTTCGGGCGCGAGGCCGGCTGGACCGGCGCTGCGTCGTCGGCCAGCGATGAATTGAGTGTAATATCGGTCATTCTGACCCCCGTCGTAATCCGCTGAGAAGGGGGGCATCTTTGACCGAGGGACTTGAAGGTTAGATGACAAGCGCAGGTATTGGGCCTGCCGGATCGGACGGGGCGATACCACGCCAGTCAGCGCAGCGATGCGCGTCGGCTATGACCGTCCGGATGCTTCCTGTTGGAATCGTTAGGGCTTTGAGGGCGCATGCTGTCGCCGGTGCCATCGTGCTTCAAGCGGAAACCCTCCGCAAGAAAGTGGTCGCGCGCTGCACGGCGCCGGGGCTGAAGGGGTACCGCGCAGCGCGTCGACCGTATGGAGCGTCATGGCGTGACCAGACGCCCCACATTCCCTTGAGAATGCGATTGTGTCCTTTGTCAATTAATGGTTGTGAGCAGAATTGTCAAATTCTGCCGTTATATTTCACCAGAAATTGCGTCGCCGGATCGGCAGGTTTCAAGCCGCGTGTGCCGATTTTCGCAGCATGTCGGCGGCGATCTTGAGATCCTGAACGAAGCGCTGATATTCCCGCGCCTTGGCATCGGCATCGGGCAATCGCAACAGATAGGACGGATGCACGGTCACCAGCGCGCGGGTTCCGTCATCGAGATCAATCACGTGTCCGCGGTTCTTGTTGATCGGTGTGATCTTTCCCAACACGCTTTGCGCTGCGGTGGCGCCCATGGCCACCACCAGGTCCGGCCTGATCGCGGCCAGTTCACGTTCGTACCATGGCCGGCACGCCTTGATCTCCGGCGTGCTCGGCTTCAGGTGCAGGCGGATTTTTCCACGCGGCACGAACTTGAAATGTTTCACCGCATTCGTGACGTAGACTAGGCGACGATCGATCCCGGCTTCTTCCAGGGCGCGATCGAGCATTTGCCCCGCGGGCCCGACGAACGGTTTTCCGGCCAGATCTTCTTTGTCGCCCGGCTGCTCGCCGACCAGCATGATCCGCGCGGTTGGCGGCCCTTCACCGAACACGGTCTGGGTGGCATCCTTGTAGAGGGGGCAGGCGCGGCAATCGGCGGCTTCCTCGCGCAGCTTTTCAATATCGTCCGTATGCTTGCGGGCCATTTCGCTTGCCGTTTCGTTGCTCTTGGCCGGTTCCAACCGTTTCTGTGCCTTGTGCGGTTCGGTCGCGGCATTTGCGATCATCGCGCTTGCGGTGCGTGCAGCGCCTTCGATCAGGGGTTTAATCAACGAGGCCTCCGGCAGGTTCCGCCAATACTTCTTCGGCATCTCGTTGCGCATCGCCGCCACCTTCAGCCGTGCCGGGTTGAAGATCGAGGCGTAGTAGCTGCGCCAGGTTTCCTCGAGGCGGTCGGCGGTGGGGGCTTCGGATTGGCTGACGCCCGGCGTGATCGAGACGGCATGGCCGTCCCAATGCGCGCAGACATCCGGCGTCAGGATCGACCAGGGCATATCGGCAAACCGGCGCGCGAAGAACGGCGCGGCCAGTTCGACGATGTGGTGCTCCGGCTCGAACCAGGCCACGAAGTGCGATTTCTGCTCGCGGCCGATTTCGCGGAAGCGGACAAAGGCGTGCATCTTGTGCTCGTCGCGGCGCACCGCCTTGGCCATCGCGGCGAGCTCTGCCACATCGGAATCGGTCGCGATATCGAGCAAATCGTGGTTTTGCCTCAGCCGCCACAGCAGGCGATAGAGCAGGGCGAACCGTTCCGGGCTGCGATGCAGGATCGCCACCTGCGCCAGCTCAACGAATTTGGCCGATACGTTGAAGGTGCCATGAGGCGGCTCCAGCGGCGGCGCCGTCGGAGCGAACAGTTCGGGCGCGTCGCCTGCGACGTTCCAGATCACGTCGGACGGTTTCACGTCGTTCAGCGCCAACGCCCGCGCCGCCTTGCGCCAGCCGTCGAAATCGGTTTCGCCGTCGAGGGTGATGTGGTGCATGCTGTTCTCCCGTCATTGCGAGCGCAGCGAAGCAATCCATTCCTCGCGGAAAATGGATCGCTTCGCTGCGAGTCGCGTGTCGCAGCAATACGCCAAATCCCAATTGCGTCGCCTTCGGCTTGAATCGTTCCGCCAATCCCGCACCATCGAGCAAATGCAGCGACGGCCGGTGATCGCTGAGCACGATGAACGGCAACGCCTTCTTCTGCGGGACATGCAGCCGCACCAGGTCGGCCAGGCGGATCGAGGTCAGGCGCCGCGTGGCGATGATGCGGTCGACCGCCTTGGTGCCGAACCCCGGCACCCGCAACAGATCCTCGCGGCTGGCGGTCGCGACATCGAGCGGAAAGCGGTCGCGGTGGCGCAGCGCCCAGGCCAGCTTTGGGTCGATGTCGAGCGGCAGCATGCCTTCGGTCTCATCCACGATCTCGCCGGCGTCAAAACCGTAAAACCGCATCAGCCAGTCGGCCTGGTAGAGCCGGTGCTCGCGAATGAGCGGCGGCGAAACCAGCGGCAGCGCGCGGCTGGCGTCCGGGATCGGACTGAAGGCCGAATAATACACGCGCTTGAGCCGGTAGGAGCCGTAGAGATTGGCGCTGGTGTCGAGGATGGTCTTGTCGCTGGCCGCATCCGCGCCGATGATCATCTGCGTGCTCTGGCCGGCCGGTGCGAAGCGCGGCGGTTTTGTCTTCGTCGCGGTCCTGACGTTCTCCTTGGCTTCATCGAGCTTCAGGCGCAGCCGGCCCATGGTGCGGCGGATCGCGCGCACGTCCTTTTCCGGCGCGAATTTGGCGAGGCTGTTTTCCTCCGGCATTTCGATGTTGATGGAAAGACGGTCGGCATATTTGCCGGCTTCCGCAATCAGCGCGTCGTCGGCCTCGGGGATCGTCTTGAGATGGATGTAGCCGCGGAAGTGATGCTCCTCGCGCAGTTTTCGCGCGACAGAAACCACCTGCTCCATGGTGTAGTCGGCGCTGCGGATGATGCCGGAGGAGAGAAACAATCCTTCGATGTAGTTGCGGCGATAGAAGTCGATCGTCAGCTTCACCACCTCGTCGACCGTGAAGCGCGCCCGCGGCACGTTCGAAGACGTGCGGTTGACGCAATATAAGCAATCGTAATTGCAGGCGTTGGTGAGCAGCACCTTCAACAGCGAGATGCAGCGTCCGTCCGGCGCGTAGGAATGGCAGATGCCCATGCCCGGCGCGGTCGAGCCGAGGCCCTTGCCGTCGCTGGAATCCCGCTTCTCGGTGCCCGAGGAGGCGCAGGAAGCATCGTATTTCGCGGCATCCGCCAGGATTTCCAGCTTTCGTTGCACATCCATCGTTGAATCCCTTTGATTCCATTCATGAATCGGCCAAGTAACCGTCAGGCGTCGATCTCGATTGACTCCGCCGGGCCGGTTAGCTTTATATTAGAACATATCATGAACAAATGAGCCAGCCGCGGGTTCACTCGGGAAGAAGCGGTAACGGCAAATTTTCTTGAGGGAGCGGGGCATGAGCACCGCACGCACAAGCACGCTTGCGAATTTGCGCGGACGCATCGAGCGGATCGAGACGCATGGCGATGCGCCTGACCTCAACAAGGTCGCGCTCGGCCATGCGGCAGCGGATGCGACGCTGCATGGCGGGCTCGCGGTCGCCGCCGTGCATGAGGTGTTCGCCGAGGGCCACCAGAGCGCGTCGGCCACGGGCTTCATCGCGGGGCTGGCGGGAAGGGTATCGCCGCGCCGGCCACTGGTCTGGGTGCGGCAGGATTTTTCGGAAATTGAATCGGGCGCGCTGTCGCTGAGCGGGCTTTGCGAATTAGGTCTCGATCCGCGGCTGCTGGTGACCGTGCGCGCGCCCGACACCGACGCCGCGTTGCGGACCGCCGCCGACGCGCTGGCCTGCGATGCGCTCGGCGCCGTCGTGCTGGAAGTCTGGGGGCAGGCGCGCCAGCTCGATCTCGTCGCCAGCCGCAAACTTGACATTGGCCGCGGCAGCCTCCGGCGTCACCGCACTTCTTTTGCGGATGGCCGCGGAGCCGCGGCCCTCGACCGCGGAAACCAGATGGATCGTGCGCGCGGCGCATTCGCCGCCGTCAGCACCTTGGACCGCCTGGGGCGCGCCGGTGTTCGACGCGCAACTGGTTCGTCACCGTCATGGCCCGGTCGGCCGCTGGATCATGGAATGGAAATGTGATGAGTGCCTCTTCAGCGAACCGGCGGCGTATCCTCAGCCTCTGGCTGCCACGCCTGCCCATCGACCGCATCAAGCGCAAGCTTTCGGGCAACAGCGCCGCGCAAGCTGAAACAGTTTCGAGTCAAGCATCTCACGGCACGACCGGTGCGCTCCCTCTCCCGCTTGCGGGGGAGGGCCGGGGTGGGGGTGCCGCCGCGAGTCCACACTGTGAGAGATGACGCCACCCCCTCCGTCGTCGTCGCCAAACAGCACAACGCCCTCCTGATCTACGCGCTCGACGATCTGGCCGTGCATGCCGGCCTCTCGATCGGCCTGCCGCTCGCCAATGCCCGCGCCATCTGTCCCGAACTCACCGTGTTCGACGCCGACGAGGTCGCCGACCGCAAGACGCTCGATGACATCGCCGACTGGTGCGACCGTTTTACGCCGCTGGTGGCGCTCGATCCGCCGCATGGGCTCTATCTCGACATCACCGGCTGCGCCCATCTGTTCGGCGGCGAGCGCGCGCTGCTGCAGATCCTGTGCGGCGCGCTCACACGTCGCGGCTTTGCCGTCAGCGCCGCAATCGCGAGCACCTCGATCTGCGCCCGCACCCTGACGCGCCATGCTTCCGGAAAGATCATTGCCGATGGCGAGGAGGCTGCGGCCGTCGCTCCGCTGCCGGTATCGGCGCTCGGCGCCGGTGACGCCATCACCGCCGGCCTGCGCCGCGCGGGCCTGAAGACCATCGGCGATGTCGCCGCGCGCGCACCCCACGAAATCACGGCGCGGTTCGGCGCTCATTTCACGACACTGTTGGAGCAGGCGCTGGGCGAGGGCGATGCGCCGATCAGTCCCCGAAAGCCGCTGCCGGATTACATCGTCGAAAAGCGCTTTCCCGAACCGGTCGCCACCGACACCGTGATCGCGATCAACCTGTCCGCGCTCGCCGCCATGCTGGTCACGGCGATGGACAGGCAGGGCAAGGGCGCGCGGCGGCTGGACGCCAGTTTCTTCCGCACCGACGGCGCGGTGCGCACGATCTCGGTCGATACCGGCCGGCCGGTAACCAGGGCTGATATGATCGACCGCCTGTTCCGCGAGCGGCTCGACGCGCTCAACGATCCCCTCGATCCCGGCTTCGGCTTCGATCTGATCCGCTTATCCGCCGGCCGCACCGAGATCGTGGTGCAGCAGCAGCGCGACCTCGACGCCAACGTCCATGACAATGACGAACTGGCCGCGCTGATCGACCGCATCGCCGCGCGCATCGGCGGCAAGCGCGTCGTCGTGCACCTGCCGCAGGATACCCACATCCCCGAACGCGCGGTGATGGCCGTAGCAGCGCAGCATCATCTGGCGGCCGCCGCGCAGGCGGCATGGCCGGAGCGGATCGAAAGCGAACCGCCGCTGCGGCCGCTGCGGCTGTTCGAGCGGCCGGAGCCGATCAACGTGCCGTTCGCAACGGTGCCCGATGGCCCGCCGCATCAATTCACCTGGCGCCGCGTGACGCATACGGTGGTGCGGGTGGAAGGGCCCGAACGCATCGCCATGGAATGGTGGAAGCCAAAAGGCTGTGGCCCGACGCGGGATTATTTCCGCATCGAGGATGAGGCGGGGCTTCGCTTCTGGATCTTTCGCGACGGGCTCTATGAAAGCGAGCCGGCCGACGCGGAAGGCGAGCCCGCGCCGGTCCGATGGTTCGTGCACGGGCTGTTCGCATGAAAGGGCCTGTCAACATTCCCGGTTATGCCGAAATCGGCATCACCAGCAATTTCTCGTTTCTGCGCGGCGGCTCGGACCCGCGCGCCTATGTGCATCAGGCCAGCGAACTCGGCCTTTCCGCCATCGGTATCGCCGACCACAACACGCTGGCCGGCGTGGTCCGCGCCTGGAAGGAACTAGATAATCCCGAGGTCACGCACAAGCCGAAGTTTTTGATCGGCGCGCGGATCGTCTTCATCGACGGCACGCCCGATATCCTGGTCTATCCGCGCGACCGCGCCGCCTATGGCCGGCTCTGCCAGTTGCTCACCCGCGGCAAGCGCGGCGACGACATCACGCGGATCGAAAAGGGCGAATGCCATTTGCGGTTCGATGACCTCCTGGACTTCGCCGAAGGCCAGCTTCTGGTGCTGGCGCTGCCGCACCGCTTCGACGGGGGAGGCGCGCAGGAAATTCTGCAGCGGCTGAAAAACGGCCGCGCCGATGGCGTCTGGCTTGCCGCAAGCCTGCTCTACCGCGGCGACGACAAGCGCCGGCTGGCGCGGCTGCATCGCATCGCGCGCGCGGCAAAAGTCCCGCTGCTGGCGACCAATGAGGTGCTGTACCACCATCCCGCCCGCCGCCGGCTGCAGGACGTGCTGACCTGTATCCGCGAGAAGACGACGATTGACGCCGTCGGCCGGCGGCTCGAGGCCAATGCCGACCGCTATCTCAAGCCGGCGCACGAAATGGCGCGCCTGTTCCGCGATCTGCCGGAGGCGATCACGGAGACGATGCGCTTTGCCGGCCGCATCAGCTTTTCGCTCGACCAGCTCAAGTACCAGTATCCCGACGAGCCGGTGCCGCCGGGCAAGACCGCGCAGCAGCACCTCGAAGACCTGACCTGGGCCGGCGTCGACACATATTTCGGTGGCGAGATTGACGACAAGCTCCGCGCCACCCTGCGCAAGGAGCTCGACGCTGATCGCCGAGCTCAACTACGCGCATTATTTCCTCACCGTGCACGACATCGTTCAGTATGCGCGCAGCCAGAACATCCTGTGTCAGGGTCGGGGATCGGCGGCCAATTCAGCCGTCTGCTACGTGCTCGGCGTCACCTCGGTCGATCCGACCAAGGTCGATCTGCTGTTCGAGCGCTTCATTTCCAAGGAGCGGCTCGAGCCGCCCGACATCGACGTCGATTTCGAACATTCGCGGCGCGAGGAGGTGATGCAATATGTCTACCGCCGCTACGGCCGCCACCGCGCCGCTGTTATCGCCACCGTCATCCATTATCGTCCGCGCAGCGCAATCCGCGACGTCGGCAAGGCGCTGGGGCTGACGGAAGACGTCACCGCAGCACTTGCCGATACGGTGTGGGGAAGCTGGGGCAAGGGCCTCAACGAGATGCAGATCCGCCAGGCCGGGCTCGACCCTGCGAATGCCATGGTCGAACTCGCGGTCGAGCTCGCCACTGAGCTGATCGAGTTTCCCCGCCATTTGTCGCAGCATGTCGGCGGCTATGTGCTGACGCAGGACCGGCTCGACACCTATGTGCCGATCGGCAATGCCGCGATGGACGACCGCACCTTCATCGAATGGGACAAGGACGACGTCGACGCGCTTCATATGATGAAGGTCGACGTGCTGGCCTTGGGCATGCTGACCTGCATCCGCAAATGTTTTGACCTGATCGCCGACCACAAGGGCGAGCGCTGGGAGCTCGCCACCGTCGAGCAGGATGACAAGAACGTGTACGACATGCTGTGCCGCGGTGAATCGCTCGGCGTGTTCCAGGTCGAGAGCCGCGCCCAGATGAACATGCTGCCGCGCTTAAAGCCGCGCATCTTCTACGATCTGGTCATTGAAGTGGCGATCGTGCGGCCCGGGCCGATCCAGGGCGACATGGTGCATCCATACCTGCGCCGTCGAAACAAGATCGAGCAGGTGAGCTATCCCTCGCCGGCGCCTGAGCACGGCGAACCGGATGAGCTTTACAAGGTGCTGCACAAGACGCTCGGCGTGCCGCTGTTCCAGGAACAGGCGATGCGGATCGCGATCGAGGCGGCCAGGTTCACTTCCGAGGAGGCCAACGGCCTGCGCCGCGCGATGGCGACGTTTCGCAATGTCGGCACCATCGGCAAGTTCGAAGACAAGATGATCGGCAACATGATCGGGCGCGGCTACGATCCCGAATTCGCCAAAAGCTGTTTTGACCAGATCAAGGGTTTTGGCAGTTACGGTTTTCCGGAAAGCCATGCCGCCAGCTTCGCCCAGCTCGTCTATATCTCCTCATGGCTGAAGCATTATCACCCGGACGCCTTCTGCTGCGGGCTGTTGAACTCGCAGCCGATGGGCTTTTACGCGCCGGCGCAGATCGTCGGCGACGCCCGCGCCAACGGTGTCGAAGTGCGCGAGATCGATGTGTCCTACAGCTTTGCGCAGAACACGCTGGAGGAGGGGGAGGGCAGGTATTGCGCAGTGCGTTTAGGCTTTCGCCAGATCGACGGGTTTAGCTGGGTCGATGAGGATGAGGAGCGGTTGAAACAAAGCCAGCTGTCATTCCGGAATCTTTCGTCGTCGTTCCGGGGCACGCAAAGCGTGAACCCCAATGCGCAATTGCGCATTGTGGAACCTCGAGATTCCGGGTTCGATGCTGACGCATCGCCCCGGAATGACGGCAGTGAAGACTGGGCCGGCCGCACGGGGACAGTACCCCCTCTCCCGCTTGCGGGGGAGGGTTGGGGTGGGGGTGTCTCCGCAAGTCACACTGTTCGTGTGGATAGAGCTTCCCCCACCCGGATCGCATCTATCGATGCGATCCGACCTAAGAGCGAGCTTAGCTCGTCTCGACCCCCGCAAGCGGGAGAGGTGAGGGGTGCCCGTGAATCAGCCACTGTGGAAACAAAAGATTGGGCCGACCGCATCGTCGCCGCCCGCAAACGCCGCCCCTTCACCTCGCTGGAAGAGTTCGCCCGCGACACCGCACTTCCAAAACGCGCGCTGATCCTGCTGGCCGACGCCGATGCCTTCCGCTCCATCGGGCTCGACCGCCGCGCGGCGTTGTGGGCGGTGCGGCGGCTGCCCGACGATGTGCCGCTGCCGCTGTTTCAGGCGGCGGTCGCCCGCGAGCAGCCCGACGAGAACGCAAAGCCGCTGCCGGAGATGCCGCTGCCGGAACAGGTGGTCGCTGACTATCAGACCGTCCGCCTGTCGCTGAAGGGGCACCCGATGGAGTTCCTGCGCGAAAGATTTACGCGCGAGCGCGTCGTCGCCTGCAAAGACGTCAACCACACAAACGACAAGCGCCGCGTCCGCTGCGCCGGGGTGGTGCTGGTGCGCCAGCGCCCGGGCAGCGCCAAGGGCGTCGTCTTCATGACACTGGAGGACGAGACCGGCATCGCCAATATCGTGGTGTGGCCCAAGGTGATGGAGCAGTACCGCAAGGAAGTGATGGGCGCCCGGCTCATTCTGGTCGAGGGCTATATCCAGAGCAGTCCGGAGGGGGTGACGCATCTGGTGGCGCAGCGGATGTTCGACCGCTCCCACGATTTGATCGGCCTCGCCAACGATTCACTTAGCCGTAAGCACCCCGTCCCGGCCGGCCCCGCGCTGATCGAGCCGCTCAACGACGACCGCCGCGAACACCCTGACAATCCCGCGCAGAAAATCCGCCATCCGCGCGACGTCCGTATCCTGCCGCCGTCACGGGATTTTCACTGACGGGGCTACCAGTAGATCAATCCGTTTTGCGCCGGCGGACTCATGCTTCTCGCAGACAGCGACGCATTTCTCGCAGGCACTGCTGCGATCCTCTGCTTTTCGGCGCAGTGGGCAGCCAGGGCTTCGTACAGCCTCGCCTCCATGAACGGGGCGTATTCCTTGCTGGGCGAGGATGCATCGGCGGTCGCCGAGATCAGCGCACTGATTTGGCGTATTAGCAGATCGTCTGTCGATGGCTGCATAACCTTCTCCTTCGATCGCGGTCTCGGCCAGCTGATTCCCGATTTCGGTTCACCGCAAGTCGGCAAGTCTCAGGAACCGTCGTTCCGGGTGCGACACATTGCTCGCGCGTCATCAAGCTCTAGTGATGCGCGAACCTGCGCATCTCTCGCAGCCGGGCCAGGCAATATCCCCGGTACAGTATGCTAATGAAGTTCCACATGATCGACTCCATTGTCTGATCACAGCGTCCCAACACTACAATAATGTCGTTTCCGGATTTCTTCGTCGCCCAAGGAAATGGCTTCGCCGCTAACGCGCAGGATTTCGTGGCGCTTGGCGACGACACGTCTTCACGGGATCGCGACCTTGTCCGAACGGAAATAGACGTCAGCCTTCATTCCGATCGTGAGATCTCCCGCTCCAGTCAATCCGACCGTGACCCGGACGACATCCAGTTCAGCCTGGTTGCGCGATCCCGGCGATTCGAGGCGGCCGGGCTCGACCAGTGGCGCGATCGACTGAACGCTTCCCTCGAACTCGCGATCGGGAAACGCCGCCGCCCGCACCGTCACCGCTTGCCCTGATCTGACCGACCCGAGGTCGCGTTCATCCAGTTCCGCACGCACACATAGTGTCGAGAGGTCGGCGAGCTGCAGCGGCGGCTGCGGCGAACCGGGCGACACCACTTCGCCCACCCGCACATTGACCTGCAGCACCGTACCGTCGATCGGTGCCCGCACCGTCATCTTGTCGAGGACGGATCGCGCCACCGCGGATTCCGATCGGGCGATGCTGAGCTGGCCCTCCAGCGAGGTCGGCAAGGCGCCGTCGTCCTCGGCGGTGCGAAGTTCGTCCTGCCGCGTCGACAGTTCATTCTGGGCGCGTGTGAACGCCAGCCGGGCCGCGGTCAGGTCGGCCTCCGACCCGCCGCCGGCCCGTCGCCGCGCGGCCGACCGGTCGACGGCCGATCGCGCGTCATACAGCGTCCGTTCGGCATCGGCCACGGCATCCAGCGCCTTGCGCCGCGTCCTCGCACTGCCCGTCGCCGACTTCTCGTCCCGGGCGCGCTCGCGCAAGCCGACCTGCGTCTCCGCCGCCGCCAACCGTGCCCTCAGCTCATCGTCCGCGAGCTGGATCAGCGCTTCACCCGCAAATACCTTGTCATTGGTCTTCACCAGTACCTTCTGAACCACCCCGACCACCGCCGTTGCGACCTTGATCTGACCTGAGCAAGCCTCGACGCGCCCGGGCGCCACCGCCTGCCAGCGCTTTTCCGGCGGTGCATCGGTCGACACGCCCCACTTGGTCGGCCCGCCGGGGCCGATCGCCGTAATCGCATACAATGCTCCGGCGCCCGCAATCAGGGCCACGACGGCGGCCAGGGCTATCCGGCGCTTCGACATCACTCATGGTCCTCCAGCGTTTGGCGAATGCCGCCGCGTTCCTCGCCAATGATCCGTCCGTCCTCGATATGAACGACCCGGTCCGCAAATGGCAACAGACGCGGGTCATGCGTCACGATCAGCACGGCGTGTCCCCGTTCCCTCGCGATCTCGGCAAGCAGCTTCATGACCGCTTGGCCATTGGCCCCATCAAGCGCGGCGGTGGGCTCGTCGGCAAGGATGATGGACGGGTTTCCGACGATGGCGCGCGCGATCGCCACCCGCTGCTGTTCGCCGCCGCTCAGTTCGCGCGGATACGCCTTTGTCTTGTGGGCCAGGCCGACTTTTGCCAATGCCTCGCGTGACCGGACCTTTGCTGCCCTGCGGGGCTCGCCGCGCACGTCGAGTGCGAGCCTCACATTGTCGGTGGCAGACAAGGTCGGAAACAGGTGAAACGACTGGAAAACAAAACCGACATGCTCGCGCCTGAGACGCGCAAGGTCCTCCGGGTCGGCGCCGGCGGTTGACTGTTGGCGGATACGAACCGTTCCCTCCGTCGGCGTCAGCAAGCATCCGAGAATGGACAGGAGCGTGGTCTTGCCGCTCCCGGAAGGCCCCATCAGCAAAGTGAGTTCGCCGCCGCGAAGCGCCAGGCTGACGCCCTTGAGCGCCGCCACCCTGCCAGCGCCGCTGCCGAGGTCCTTTGTTACGTTCACCGCCTCGAGCATTGGTTCGGTCATCGCGTGAACACTGTCGCAGGTTCGATGCGGGTGACCTGAATAATCGCCGCGATCGACGACCCGATGCACATGACGAGCGTCAGCACAAACAGCCCGGCCATCAGCCCCGGCGTGATGACGATCGGCAATGCGGTCCCCTCGGTCAGCCGCACGACGGCGTCGCCGACCAGTGCGGCGATGGTGAAGCCGATGACGGCACTCAGCAGCGCCTGCCAGAGGATGACATTGTAGATATACCGCCGCGAGGAGCCCATGGCGCGCAGGGTGGCGAATTCGTTCAGGTGCTCTTTCGTGCTTGCATAAAGCGTCTGGGCAACCACCACGGTACCGACGATCACGCCGAGCAGGGCGCCCGCGAACAGCGCGGCCCCGGCGCCGGTGCCGAACAGCCAGAATGTGCGGCTGCGTTCGCGAAATTCGGCCGGGGTGAGGACCTCGATATTGGCGTTGTTCGACATCAGCTGCCGGCGAACGCGGCCAGCATCGGCATCGGCGCTCAGGCGGATAATGAGATAGGTGGCCTTTCCGGATGGCACTCCTGTGTAAGTCCGCGCCCGGTCGATGTCCATGAAGACGAACGGCGTCGTGGTGAATGATCTGATACCGTTGGTGACGGCCGCCACTTGCACGGGTTGCTGCCGGATTTCGGCGGTCGCGCCGATCCCGGAGATGCCAAGGCGATCGAAATAGGTGCGGTCGACCGCGACCGCCTTGGCGCTCGTCAGCGCCTCGATCCGGCCTTCCACCAGGTCCCAAGGCTGCAGTCCGCCGGCCCGCAGATCCGAACCGATGACGAACACCGGAGTCATCGCGCCGCTTGGCATTCGCCAATCGGCAAATCCGATCACGACGGGAATGGCTTCCGCCACGCCGTTGATGGCAAGCGCGCGATAGCGCTCACGCGTGTTCAGCAAAGCAGGGTCCTCGAAGGCCTTGGTTCCGCGCGGCATGACCCAGAGATCGGCGGACGCATGGTCGATCATCGTCGTCACCATGCGCCCAAAGCCGAAATAGAGGCCCATCTGGATGGTGACCAGAACGATGGAAAACACGATCCCGATCACGGTCGCTACGAAACGCAGCCGATCATGAAACAGGTTTCGGAAGGCGATGATGAAAACCAATGGCATGCTACCGGGCGCCGATTACTTTCTGTCCCATGTCAGTTTGGTTTTCGATGATCGGAAAAGCCAGCCATTAATAGCGGGCGCCGTTCAACGGATACGAGGTCGGTGGCAGGGGGCGAGGTAGGGAGGAGCGAATGGAACGCCAGCACTTCGCCCGCAATTCGCCGCGAACGTGACGATTTGGTGGCGCGTCTGGCACTATAGTTCTGAATCCAGAATGCCAGCGGTTGCACTGCGGCGTTGGCGACAAGGCGCTGAAATCCAGCCAGAGAATCCGTGGTGGACAATCCATCAGGTTCAGTCCGACTTGTCGCCGCCTTCGTCCTTCTTGATATCGGCTTCTTCCTTCACCAACGTGAGCAGCTTCAGCGTCAGGAACGTAAACACTGCCACCGTAACCGCGACATCGTAGCTGCCGAGCCCGACTGAGACGCCGATCGCGCCGGTGGCCCACAGGCTTGCGGCCGTGGCCGTACCCTGCACGGTGGTGCCCTGCTTGAGGATCGCGCCGCCGCCGATGAAGCCGATGCCCGTGATCAGACCTTCAACGACCTTTGCCAGGCCGTCAGGCGAATGCACCAGCAGGCTCTCGCTGGCCTGGATGAACCCGCAGCTTGCCATTGCAACCAGCGGGAAGGTGCGCAGCCCCGCGCTGCGCGCCTGCTTCTCGCGGTCCCAGCCGATCGGGACGGCGAGCGCGAAGGCCAAGGCCAGCGCCACGAAATGAACGCCTATCTGAAATTTGTCCAAAGCCCGCCCCCGTGAAGCCAAAGCCCCACGCCGGCAATAGACGAACTCCCGTCACGTCGCCATGCGACGTAAGGCTTCAGCTGATAACAGCGAGGCAACTACGGCGCGGCGTTCTTCCTCAACGCATCGCTGCGGAAACGTTCACCACCGGCGCGCCGCCGTTCGCACCGTGACCGGCCGCCGCATCAGGCGACACGCTGACGATCGCCCCTGCGGTCCGGTATTGCGGCAGATGATTTTCGAGCGCGTAGAACACGCACAGCACAAGGCTGGACCAGACCGCCAGGCTGAAATAGAGCGACATCCAGGCGATCTCGTCCTTCCATTCGGCAAGATCGTGCGTCACCACCCAGCGCGTGCTGACGTCGCGCAGGCCCTCGCGGGGCGTCAGGCGCTTGTCGCCATCGGCATCTCCGGTCCGCCAGCGTTTCAGGTACATCGGGACGTCGATCGTCATCAGAAACGCCAGAAAGCCGGCAATGCCTGCGATGGCTACGGCCAGCACCACGCGAACCGCACCATGGAATTCCGGCAGCAGGCGGCAAAGGCCGACGCCGACGACGAAGAAGGCAACCGCCCACAGCGAATTCTCGATCGCGTTGCCGAGATAGTTTCGGGTCAGCACCGCATACCATGAGAGGCATTCCGCAATCAGGATGAGAGGAACGATTACCCACGCGGCATTCACGGTCGTTTCCGCCCCGGTCATGGTGCCGAGCTGGTGCAGGAGAACAGCCCATTGCGCCACAAAAGCGATCTCGGCCACCGTCGCCACCGACCGTCCGACCATGACGCTCGACAGCCAGGTGTCGAACAGGCAAATCCGCTGCACGTCCGCGCGCGGCAGAAACGACCGAAAGGCGCAGCCGAAAACATAGGCCGCACAGAACAGCAGCATCGTCCCGATGCCGGAAGCCCCGCCGGCCGCGCCGGCGGGCTGCAGCGGAAGCTCGCGATACAGCACGAACCAGACGGTGATATTGACGCCGCTCACCAGCGTCAGCAGCCCCCACCACCAGGACACGGGATTAGACCAGGCCAGGGAACCTGACCGCGCCTGCCATTCCGAACTCATTCGCCGCTCCGCCGTAATCGAACTGACATTTAACTGTAATAATACAGTCATACGTCAGGGCCAATCACGATGAGAGCAGAGAAGCGAATATGACAATTGTGACAGCCGCGCCGGCATTCTTCGGTATGCCGCGGAGCCTGTAGACCCTCGAGCTATTCAGGACGAGGTCTGATGCTGGTGTCGAGGAAAGATCGTACTATGCGCCGCAGCGAAAGATCTGCTTCCCCTCATGGTGAGGAGGCGCGTAAGCGCCGTCTCGAACCATGAGGCCACGGACGTGTTTGATCCTGTGTGAGGCCGCGGTGTCGCGATCTCAGGGCAGCAATTTCAGGGCAGGAATTTTACGCCGTAGGTCTTGCCCCGGCGCCAGACCACTTCGCACGACTGGCGCGTCGTATGTTCGGGCACCAACGCCAAATCAAAGATGTCCCTGACGTCCAGCGCGGTGTCGGTCACGACCTTGGCGCCGCCCGGCGAGACGTCCAGGATGAAGCATTCAATTTTCGTCACCCCGCCGTCGACCGTCATCCAGGTCGGCCGTTTGCGCAGTTCGCGTCGCGGTTCGCGCTGCACTTTTGTCCTTTGGTCGTCGACGATCATGGTGGCCATCCGTCATTGCTACCCAGTCGGCTGGGTCTTTGAAGCAGGCCATCAGAATAATGATGACTTCGTAAAGTTTCCTTAGTTTATCGTTGCAAGTTTACCGGTTTGCTTCGCGACTTATAAGCGAGTCCGGCCACTCTGCCTGCGCTCCCGGGACGTCTGGGATTGTCTTCGCGCCGCAGCAAACCGGCGCCGCGCACGTCTAAATTGAGTTTCAACGCGCCTGGAAAACGCCTACTGTCGACGTCAGCCGGATAGCGCAGGGGGACGGCCCGGCCGCGACATAATCAATACCCTCATCATCAATATCCTTGGGAGGAAGACATGCGTCGGAACACTTTGGCGATTCTTGCGGCGTGCGCGGCCGTGACGATCTGCGGCCAGGCTCAGGCCCAGCAACCGGCTGCCGCTCCGGCGGCGGTGCCGGACCAGATGCCGTTCGATGTCCCGTACGGAAATTCGATCACCGCGGACCGCGCCGCGGACATCGTCAAGGCGGTCGTTGCCGAGGCCACGAAATCTCCCCGCAACTGGAAGCTCGCCATTTCCGTCGTCGATACGCATGGCGAGCTTGTCTATTTCTACAAGATGGACAACACCCAGCTTGGATCGGTGACGATCTCGCAGAACAAGGCCCGTACAGCGGCGCGCTATCGCCGCCCGACGCAGATATTCAACAACGCCATGCAGACTCCTACGGGCGCTTATATCGCCACGCTGGATTCGCCCCCGCCGACTGCATCTCCCGGCGGTATTCCGCTTGTCGAGGGCGGCAAGATCATCGGCGCAGTCGGTTGCAGCGGCGCGACCGGCGACCAGGATGCGGTGGCCTGCAAGGCCGGCGCCGACACGGTGAAGTAGGCGAGGCTTCTGAAGGAATTGTAGGGTGGGCAAAGCGAAGCGTGCCCACCATTCATGTGCGGGCGTTGATGGATGGTGGGCACGGCGCTTGCGCGCCTCTGCCCACCCTACAACTGCGCAAGGTCCTCAGAAATTCACGCGGTTCGAAATCGCACCATCGACGACGAGGTTTGAGCCCGTCGTGAAGGAGGAAACAGGGCTCGCCAGGAACACCGCCGAATTGGCGATTTCCTGCGGCGTCGCCATGCGGCCGGTCGGGTTGCGGGCCAGCGCATCCTGGTAGCGCTTCGGCATGTTCTGCTCAACCATGTTCCAGATGCCGCCCTTGAAATAGACGGTGCCCGGCGACACCACGTTGACGCGGATTTTCTTTCCCGCGTATTGCCGCGCCAGTCCCTTGGCCATGTGGATCAGCGCCGCCTTGATCGGGCCGTAGGAGCTGGCGGCGTCGGCTTGCGCCGCGGAAATCGATGAGATGATGACGAAGGCCGCGTCGCCGGTCTTTTCGCCGCTGGCCTCGAGCAAAGGCCGCGCGGCCTCGAATGCGTTCACGGCGCCGAGTATGTCGAGTCGAAAGTTCTGCTCCCAGGAGGCGGGATCGCCGCCTTGCGCCATGGCCCCGGCATTGGAAAACAGCATGTCGACGCTGCCCATCTCCCGCGCAACATCGGCGATCCACGACTTCAAGGCGGCGGCATCGGTGATGTCGACGGGCGCGCCGGTCGCCTTCACCCCCATCGCCTGCAACTCGGCCACGGTACCGGCAACCTGATCCGCGTTGCGGGCGCACACCGCGACGCCTGAGCCTTCGCCCGCCAGCGTGCCCGCAATCGCCCGCCCGATACCGCGCGTGCCGCCGAGCACGACGGCATTTCTGCCCTTCAAACCCAAGTCCATCCTGTTTTTTCCTTCGTTGATATCAGCGCATTGTAGCGGTGAAGATAGCCCGGGAGAAAGCTGAAATCGCCGCCGGCGCTTTCGTCAATGATGGCTTGCCTCCTACGTTTTTCGGAGAAGGGACGAGCGCCGCGGCATACGCGCATCTGAATGTGTGACGCGCAGTGTGACTGCCCGACGGGCAAATCACCAAAAGTCTGTCCAGCCCTTCGCGCAAAAATATTCTGCTTTCGTTCTCACGCAAATCAGTCGCATAACTCCGCTTGTCTCACGGCGGATGAGGGGCGTTGGCCATCGTCACGAACGCGCGGTGAGATGCGATGGACGCTGAGGGCGCGATAGACGTACGCGCCGGACGCGTACGGCGAAGTCGTGTGGTTCGGGCGCCGCGGTGCTGGCGCTAAGTTCGCGAAAGCAAGCTTTCGCGGGCGACGGAGGCAAAAGAGCCGTTCTCCGGGGAGAGCACGAAGTAAGCCGTAAAGCCATTGCGCAGGGAAGGCCGGAGTGTTTCCCGCTGCCCTGTATGCTCGTGTGCAAATTGTTATGCGCAAATCGCACGCGAGACCGCGGGTGCAGCAAGCACCCGGTCTTCCCTGCGCCCTCGATTTCAAAGAGGGCCAAACGAGATGCAAACCTCGGGCGACCAGCGCCGCGATAACGCGAAACTATATCCACGTCATTGCGAGCGCAGCGAAGCAATCCACCTCTCCGCTTGCCGTGCTATGGATTGCTTCGCTGCGCTCGCAATGACGTGGAGAGAGTTGTGTCACGAAGCCCGGATGAGCGCAGCGACATCCGGGACCCCTCTGACACCGCCCCGGATGTCGCTGCGCTCATCCGGGCTACAAGCTTCGCTCACAATGAAGAGTCTACTCCGGTGCCGCGCCCACCGGCGGGCCGCCGGGCGGGCGGTGCAGGAAGGTGATCGTCGCAAAAGCGCCCACCCAGGAGCCTACCGCCGCAAAGGCAACGTAAGCCCAATTCTCGGTGTAGCTGATGACGGCGTAGGACGAGAGCAAATACCAGACGCTGCTCCAGGTTGCCGCCGGCACGCGCTTGCGCGCCACCACCGCCGAGGTGAACATGACGTAGACCGCATCGGTGGCCGCGGTCGCAAGCAAAACGGCACCCGCCGTCATGGGATCGATGGCAGCCATTGTAACTCCTTCAGGGGGTCAAGAACGTAGCCCGGATGGAGCGAAACGTAATCCGGGAATGTCATCCGCGGACACCGAACCCTGGATTGCGCTGCGCTCCATCCGGGCTACGTTCGTGGGATGTCAAAGGAAGACGTAAGGGAAGAGACCCACCGATGCAAAGCCCCCGCGAAATGCTCGCCGATATCTGGACCTCTGCCGGCGGCGAGGCCTCCGCCCTCGACGCGCTCACGCTGACTGGCGATGAGCCGCAACTGCCGTCGTCGTTTCGCGTCGCCGCGGCCGCGCAGGTCAGCGTCGCCGCGACCGGGCTGGCGGCGGCCGAGATCTGGAAGATGCGCCGCGGGGATGTGCAGGACGTTGCGGTCGATATGCGCCATGCCGTGGTCGAATGCCGGAGCGAACGTTATCTGCGCGTCGACGGCAAGCCGCCGCCGCCGGCCTGGGACGCGATCGCCGGTGTCTACAAAACCCGCGACGGCTTCGTCCGCCTGCACACCAATTTTCCCCATCACCGCGACGCCGTCTGCAAGGTGCTGAACTGCAAGCCGGGGCGTGACCCGGTGCAGGCCGCGCTGATGCAATGGGACGGCGAAGCGTTCGAGACGGCGGCCTATGCCGGCGGCTGCGTCGTCGCCTTCATGCGCTCGCATGAGCAATGGTCGGCAACGCCGCAGGCAAAAGCGCTCGCCGGATTGCCGCTGATATCGATCACGAAAATCGGCGAGGCTGCGCCAAAGCCATGGCCCAAGGGCGAGCGGCCGCTGGCTGGCATTCGCGTGCTCGATCTGTCACGCGTGATCGCGGGTCCGGTGGCGGGCCGGACGCTCGCTGCGCATGGCGCCGACGTGCTGCTGATCTCGGGCCCCGAACTGCCGGCGATTCCGTGGCTCACCATCGATACCGGCCGCGGCAAGCTGACGAGTTTTGTCGAACTCAAAACCGGGCAGGGCCGCGCAGCCTTGCGCGATCTGTTGGCCGAGGCGGATATTTTCTCGCAAGGCTACCGGCCGCGCGGGATTGCCGCGCTCGGCTTCTCGCCGGAGGATGCCGCGCGCATCAATCCCGGTATCATTTATGTCACGCTGTCGGCCTATGGTGCCGCAGGTCCCTGGGCCGAGCGGCGCGGTTTCGACTCTTTGGTGCAGACCGCGACCGGATTCAACCATGCCGAGGGGCAGGCCGCCGGTGTCGATGGACCGAAGGAATTGCCCGCGCAAATGCTCGACCACGCCACCGGATATTTCATGGCGTTCGGCGCCATGATGGCCAAAGCGCGCCAAGCGCGCGACGGCGGCAGCTGGCATGTCCAGGTATCGCTGGCGCAGACCGGACGCTGGCTGTGGAATCTCGGCCGGGTCGCCGGCGGCCTCGATACCCGTGATCTTACGGGAGAGGCGGTAACGCCCTTCATCGAGGAACTCGGCTCAGGCTTTGGTGCACTGCGGTCGGTCAAACACTCGGCGATTTTGTCAAAAACCCCGGCGTTTTGGGCCCGTCCGGCGATGCCGCTCGGCAGCCATCCGCCGCAATGGCCGGCGCGCGCATGATGCAGTCATCTCTCGTTCAGCTTTACTTCTCCAAACTTTAACCTCGCCGCAAAGCCCATTTTGGTTTTTTAGGTTGTGTAAATTGCCATTTGGGCACTATTAGCGGGCAGGTGAGGCAAAACGTCGCTGAGTGGTCCGGGCTCGTATGCTCAATAAAATAACAAAGCAATGGCAGGAACTTAACTGGAAGCGCTGGGCCATGCCCGTGGCGCTGGTGACGCTTGCAGTCGGCGCGGGCTTGTATGGTTTTGCGAAGAGCGGCGGCGGCGCCAAGACCGGACATTCGGAAGTCTCGAGCCAGTCCCGCAAGGGATCGCAGCGCTACACGCCGAGCCCCGCCGAATGGGCAAGCCTGACCATTCAGCCCGTCACCGAACGCGGCTTCCGCGCTGAAAACGTCACCGAAGGCAAGATCGCGATCGACGAGGATCGTTCGACGCCGGTGTTCTCGCCCTATGCGGGAAGGGTCACCAAGTTGCTGGCCAAGCCGGGCGACAGCGTCGTCAAGGGCCAGCCACTGTTCGTGATCGAGGCCGCCGACAACGTTCAGGCGCAAAACGATTTCATTGGCGCGATGGCCGCCATGAACAAGGCGAAGTCCGCGCTCGATCTGGCGCAACTGCAGGGCACGCGCGCCAAGGACCTGTTCGAGGGCAAGGCCGTTCCGCTGAAAGATTACCAGCAGAGCCAGGCCACCTTGATCCAGGCCGAAAACGACATGCGCTCGTCGCAGACGGCGATGGAGGCGGCGCGCAACAAGCTGCGCATTCTCGGCCTCACCGATGAGGACATCGCGACCTTCCAGGAAAAGCGGATCATCAATCCGGAGACCACCATCTTCGCGCCGATCGCCGGCACCGTGGTCCAGCGCAAGATCGGCCCCGGCCAGTATGTCAACGCCGGCGCCAGCGATCCCGTCTACGTGATCGGCGATCTCTCCACCGTCTGGATGACGGCCTTCGTCCGCGAGAGCGATTGCGCGAACGCCGCGATCGGGCAGGAGGTGACGTTCAACGTACTGGCGCTGCCGGGCCGTCCGCTGTCGGCGCGGCTCAACTACGTCGCCACTGCCATCGATCCGGCGACGCGCCGGCTGCTGGTTCGCGCCACCATCGACAACAAGGACTCCCTGCTGAAGCCGGAGATGTTCGCCAACGTCACGATCTATTCGGCGGGCGACCGTCCGGCGGTCGGCGTGCCGAAGCAGGCATTGATCTATGAGGGCGATCAGGTGCGGATCTGGGTCGCGCATCCGGACAAGACGATCGAATTGCGTCAGATCAAGCCCGGCCTCACCAATGGCGATCTCGTCGAGGTGGTCGGCAATCTGAAGCCCGGCGAGCAGATCGTCACCAAGGGTGCGCTGTTCATCGACCGCGCCGCGTCCGGTAGCTGACCCCTCACTGAAAGCTCCGATCTGAATGGATCGCCTGGTCGCCCTCGCAGTCAGCCGCCGCTATTTGATGGTCGGCATGTTCGTCGCTGTGATGGTCGGTGGCCTGATCGCGTTCAAGCAGCTCAACATCGAGGCCTATCCCGATCCGACCCCGCCGATGGTCGACATCGTGACGCAAAGTCCGGGCCTGTCGTCGGAAGAGATCGAGCGCTACATCACGATCCCGATCGAGACCCAGGTCGCCGGCATCAAGAACCTGCGCACTATCCGCACCATCTCGCTGTACGGATTGTCCGACGTCAAACTGCAGTTCTCGTTCGACTACACCTATGAAGAGGCGCTGCAGCAGGTGTTGAACCGGCTGTCGCAGCTCGCGCCGCTGCCGGGCAATGCGCAGCCGACCATCTCGCCGCTCAGCCCGACCGGCGAGATTTTTCGTTACCGCCTGAAGGGCCCGCCGAACTACAGCGTGCTCGATCTGAAGACGCTGCAGGATTGGGTGCTGCAGCGCCGTTTCCGCGCCGTGCCCGGTGTCGTCGACGTCACCGGCTGGGGCGGCAAGACCAAGACCTACGAGCTGCAGGTCGATTTCAACAAGCTGGTCGCCAACGGGCTGACGCTGCCGCAGGTGCTGCAGGCGATCACCAATGCCAACATCAACGTCGGCGGCAATACCGTGAACATCGGCGCGCAATCCGCCGTGGTGCGCGGCGTCGGCCTGATCCGCTCCATCGATGACCTCAACAGCACCATGGTCTCCCAGTCCGGCGGCAATCCGGTCCTGATCAAGGACATCGCTCATGTCACGATCGGCGAGAAGCCGCGGCTCGGCATTGCCGGCCTCGACCAGGACGACGACATCGTGCAGGGCATCGTGCTGATGCGGCGCGGCGAGCAGAGCTCGCCGACCATCGCCCGGGTCGAAAAGCTGGTCCACGACATCAACAATTCCTCGATCCTGCCGCCCGGCGTCCAAATCGAGCGGATCTACGACCGCAAGGACCTGATCGACATCACCACGCATACGGTGCTGCACAACATGGTGGTCGGGATCATCCTGATCGTACTGCTGCAGTGGATATTCCTCGGCGATCTCCGCAGCGCGCTGATCGTCGGCGCGACGATCCCGTTCGCGCTGTTTTTCGCCGTCATCATCCTGGTGCTGCGCGGCGAATCCGCCAATCTGCTGTCGGTCGGCGCGATCGATTTCGGCCTGATCGTCGACGCCACCGTGATCATGGTGGAGGCGATCTTCCGGCGGCTGACGCAGACCACCGCGCTCTCTGCCGCCGAGCAGAGCCACATCTCCTTCGAGACCACGATGGGGATGAAGAGCCACGCGATCATGTCGGCGTCCGCCGACGTGTCGCGCTCGATCTTCTTTGCCGCCGCCATCATCATCGCCGCCTTCCTGCCGCTGTTCACGCTGAGCGGCGTCGAAGGCAACATCTTCGGGCCGATGGCGCGGACTTATGCCTACGCCCTGGCTGGCGGACTGATTGCGACCTTTACGGTGACGCCGGCGCTGAGCGCTATCATCCTGCCGGCGCACTTGCAGGAAACCGAGACCCGCATCATGGCGTTCCTGCATCGGCTCTATATGCCGGTCCTGAACTGGGCGGTCGGAAACCGGAGATTGGTGATGGCTGGAGCGGCCGCGCTCGTGGTCATGACCATCGTGTTCGCGCGGCTGCTCGGACTGGAATTCCTGCCCAAGCTGGAAGAAGGCAATCTGTGGATCCGCGCCACGCTGCCGCCGACCATCTCGCTGCAGGAGGGCAACGCCTACGTCAACGAGATGCGCAGGATGATCCGCGCCCGTCCCGAAGTGGAGTCGGTGGTGTCGCAGCACGGACGCCCCGACGACGGCACCGACGCCGCCGGCCTGTTCAACGCCGAATTCTTCGCACCCCTGAGGCCCAACAGCGAATGGCCCGGCACCCGCGACAAGGACGAACTGACCGCGGAACTGCTGGGGCAGTTGCAGGACAAATTCCCGGGCGTCGAATTCAACTTCTCGCAATATCTGCAGGACAACGTCTCGGAGGCGGTGTCGGGCGTCAAGGGCGAGAACTCGATCAAGCTGTACGGCAACGATCTGCAGGCGCTGACGGATACGGCCAACAAGATCAAATCCGTGCTCGGCACCGTGCAGGGCGTCACCGATCTTGCGGTGTTCACCTCGCTGGGCCAGCCGACCGTCCAGATCGACATCGACCGCGCGCGCGCAGCGCGCTATGGCCTGTCGCCCGGCGACATCAACGCCACCATCAAGGTCGCGGTCGGCGGCGACACCGCCGGCGATCTCTATGAGCCCGGCAGCGACCGGCATTTCCCGATCATCGTTCGGCTCGCCCCCGAATACCGCAAGAGCGCGGAGGCGATCCATAATTTGCGGATCGGCGTGGCCGGGCAGGGCGGCGCGATCACGCAGATTCCACTCAGTGAGGTGGCCTCGATCAACCTGATCTCGGGTGCTGCCTATATCTACCGCGAAGGGCAGGAACGTTATCTGCCGATCAAGTTCTCGGTGCGTAACCGCGACCTCGGCAGCGCGATCCAGGAAGCACAGGACAAGGTCGCCGAGCAGGTCCAGCTTCCGCCGGGATCGCGGGTCGAATGGGTCGGCGAGTTCGGCAATCTGCAGGACGCCATCAAGCGGCTGTCGATCGTGGTGCCGATCAGCCTCGCGCTCATTGGCGTGCTGCTGTTCTTCAATTTCGGCTCGATGGTCGACACGCTGCTCGCCATGAGCGTGATCCCGATGGCGATCTTCGGCGGCGTGCTCGGTCTGTTGATCACAGGCATCCCGTTCAGCGTGTCGGCGGCGATCGGCTTCATCGCGCTGTTTGGCATCGCCGTGATGGACGGCATCATCATCCTGTCGCAGTACAATCAGCTCATCGACGAAGGCTATGAGCGGATACGCGCGGTGATCCGTACCGGCGAGCTGCAATTGCGCCCGGTGCTGATGACCTGCGTGGTGGCGGGCGTCGGGCTGTTGCCGGCGGCGCTCTCGGAGGGGATCGGTTCGCAGGTGCAAAAGCCGCTGGCGGTCGTGGTTGTCACCGGCATGATGCTGGCGCCGATCGTGATCCTGGTGACGCTGCCGGTGCTGATCTCGGTGTTCTCGCGCCGGGCACGCTGATCTCCTGTGGGCGCACGCCCACAATTCCTGCCCACTCGGTTTGTGGTTGACGCGATCCGGTGGCCGTCCCTTGATACCAGCCGGGACAACCGCAGGAGCAAGCCATGCGGATCGAGGAAAGCCAAGGACCTACGGGCCAGCAGAACGGCCACGCGCAGCCGGGAAAATCGGGGCCGACCGCCGAGCAGATTCTCGGCGAAATCCGCGACTATTGCCGCCAGACGCAGACCGCCGAATCCACCTTCGGACGGCTGGTGGTCAATGACGGCAAGCTGGTGTCGCGGTTGCGCGACGGCGCCCGGATCACGACCGGCACGCTCGACAAGGTCCGCGCCTATCTCGCCGAGCACCAGCCTGTTTCGACCGCCGGGGCAGGCCAGCCGTCACCGGTCGCCAAACCGCTGAACGGCGCGGCCGCTGCCAACGTCGTCGCACCGCCGGGCTTCCGGTTCTTCGACAACCGGCAAAAGTACCTGCTGTTCGTCTCGACCTGCAGCGAGAAGACCGAGGTCGGCCACCGCATCTCGCTCGAACTCGGCAATCTGCAGCCGGCGCCGCCGGCGCTGCGTATCTTCGATGCCGGCGTCGGTGACGGCACCGTGCTGTCGCGGGTGATGCGGGCGGTGCATGCGCGCTTCCCGACCATGCCGCTCTATGTCGTGGCAAAGGAGATCAGCTACGAAGACGTCCGCCTGATGCTGGAGAAGATGGCGGACCGCCTGTTCGAGCATCCCGCCACCGTGCTGGTCGTGACCAATCTCTATTATGCCGAAGCGCCGTGGCTGACGCCGCGTTCGGTAACGTCGGCGCAAGGCCTGATCTGGAAAGACGTCACGCTGACCGGCAATACCGCGCATGGCTTCGCCGAACAGATCGGCGAGCTCGAAGGCTTCCTGGCCGAGAACTGGCGCGCAGGCATCAGCCCGACCACGGGCAATCCGGTCTACCAGCGTCCGGTGATCCTGACGCTGCGGCGCGAGGATCATTCGTTCCTGCTCGATCCGATCATGCCGCGGCCCGGGCGGGTGATGGCGGATTACGATCTGGTCATTGCCTCGCAGCCCTACCGCGCACGGGCGAGCGTGGAGTTCAAGGCTTCAAAAGTGTTGACGCCGCTGGTCAAGTCGCTGCGGCCGGGCGGGCGGCTGATCGGCATCCATTCGCACGGCAAGGATCCCGGCATCGAGATCATCGATCAGGTCTGGCCGGGCGATGATCCCTTCAAGACCGACCGCTACGCCATCCTGCGCCAGGTCAAGCACGAGCTTGGCGCGGCGGCCCGGCACTACAATTTCAACGCCTCTTCCGACGCGCGCTCGATCTTCCGCTACCGTATGCATACGCTGCCGGACGAGGTCAGCGGACCGATCGGGACCTCGACGCTGTTCGCTGCCTGGAACGCGGCGATCTACGTGGCGCAGATCGAGGACAACAGGTTGTCGGAAGTGGTCCGCGACGGCCGCTACCTCGAAGCCACCGACCGCGTGCTGAAGAAGTATGGCGGGCTGTGGTTCAACGACGAAACCTATGTGATCTCGCGCCGCCGCGCGCCGGCATGATTTGGGAGGCGCCCGTGACCGTCTCCGATCCATCATCCGCGAGACTGGCCGCGCTGCTGTCGTCTGCTTCGGTCGAAATCTCCTCGCGCGGGCATCAGGTCGCGCAACTGCGCGAGCATTTCGCTGAAGGCACCGACGTCACCATCACGTTCCTGCCCGGCGACAATTATCGCCACAATGTCGAAACGGCTGCCGCGCTGCGACGTGCCGGCTTCAACCCTGTGCCGCACATCGCCGCCCGGGAAATGGCCTCGCGGGAGGCGCTCGATGATTTCCTGGCGCGGGCGCGGGGCGAGGCCGACGTGTCGCGCATCCTCCTGATCGCGGGCGATGTGGCGACGACGCGGGGACCGTTCAAATCGACACGCGATGTCTGCGCCAGCGCATTGATCGAGGCGCATGGGATCGCGTCCGTCAGCGTGGCCGGTCATCCCGAAGGCCATCCGTTCCTCGAACTGCCTGACGCCTGAAAGTGCTGGGCGGTTGGCGCGACTGGGGACGGCAGACGAAGACACCTGTCGATGTCGTCACGCAATTCTGCTTCGAGAGCACCCCGATCCTGCAATGGATCGCTGAACTCGATCGCGCCGGCATCGATCTTCCCGTTATCGTCGGCCTTGCGGGACCTGCCACGCCGGCGACACTGACAAAGTTCGCGCTCCGCTGCGGCATCGGCAATTCCATGCGCGCGCTGCGGGCCCAGATCGGCCGGTTCGGGCGGCTGCTGACAGATACCGGTCCGGACGACGTGGTCAGGGGATTGCGTTGCGCGCCGGCGGCCGCAACGGCATCGATCGCGGGATTTCACCTGTTCCCGTTCGGCGGCCTGCGCAAGGCCGGCGACTGGCTTCACAACTACGACCGCGACCCGCTCGGACCTGAGCGGGCCGCGATATCGGGCGCCGGGCTTCAGAACCCGTAAAGCTGCGCCGGGTTGTCGACCAGGATCTTCTTGCGGATCGCCGCATCCGGCGCCCACACCGGCAACTGGTTCAGGAGCCGCCCGTCGTCGATCTGGAACAGCGGCGTCACGTCGCTGATCTGCTTGCCGGGTGGGGTGACGGAATCCGGATGCGGCCAGTCGGTGCCCCAGACGATGCGGTCCGCATTGGCGGCGATCAATGCCTTGGCGAGCGGGAGCATCATACTGCGTCGCGTCAGCATTGGTGTTCTCCCTGGATAATGTTGTTGATTGTTGTGTCAGGACGGGCGCGTTGTCCGTCGGCTTCGGCGTTTCTCCTCGGCGCCGGGCGTTGCTTCGCCCGTGCTGCGATCGGCAGACTATCGGGAGTAGTGAGGCGCGGGAAGGGCGCCGTCGTTAGGTTGCACCCGACTATCCGTTCAGTAACGCGGTAGGTCTATCGAACCGGAAGGCGCTCCGATTTGACTAATCATCCGCCCGCCCGGACTATCTGCGCATCCTCTGGAATCACTTCATGCGAAAATTTTCACAAAAATTCAAAACCGGCGTGTCCGTTGTTGCCGTGGTCGTCGTGCTGTTGGGCGTTTACAGCTATCGCAAGCTTCAGGCGCTGGCGGCCGATCCCTCCGGGGAAAAGGATTGCGGTCCGGCGGTTGGCGGCGGCGAGCAGGCGAAAATCGATCTGGAGCGGATCAAGGCGATTGCGCCGCTCAAAGACGTGAAATGGTCGCAGCTCGGCGGCAGCATCAATGATGCGAGCTGCCTCAACAAGACCGAAATCTACGGCGTGGTCGGCGTGCGCAGCGTCGATGATATCGCAAAGACGCTGACCTTTGCGCGCGATAACAAGCTCTCGGTGACGACCGCCGGCGTGCGCCACAGCATGGGCGGGCATGCCTTCCGCAAGGGCGGCATCGTGCTCGACATGCGCGGCTTCAACAAGATCGTGCTCAATGAGAACTCGCGATCGATTGCGGTACAGCCGGGCGCGACCTGGCACGACATCCAGAATGTGCTGCATCCGCGTTTTGCGGTCCGCGCCATGCAGTCGACCGACATCTTCAGCGTCGGCGGCTCGATCTCGGTCAACGCCCACGGCATGGATCATCAGGCCGGCGCGCTCGCGAAATCGATCAAGTCCATGAAGGTGATGCTGGCGGACGGCTCATTGCAGACGGTATCGGCGACCGAAAACAAGGATCTGTTCAACCTGGTCGTCGGGGGCTACGGCCTGTTCGGCGTCATCGTCGAGGCCGAACTCGATATTGCCGACAACCTGGTCTACCAGACCGGGCGCCGCATGATGGATTACAAGGAATTTCCGGCATTGTTCGCCAAGGAGATCGAGAAGGACGGTAATGTCGGGCTGATGTACGGCCACCTCTCGACCGCGCCAAGCTCGTTCCTGAAGGAATTGCTGCTCTACACCTACACCAAGGTCGACGGCACCGATTTCAAGCGCGAACCGCTCGGCGAGGTCTCAGGCACCAAATTGCGGCGGCTCACCATCAACCTGTCCAAGCAGGGACCGCTGTTTCAGGAAATGAAGTGGCTGTCGGAAAAGCACATCGAGCACCGGATGGAAAACTGCACGGTGACGCGGGCGCAGGCGATCGGATCGGCGGAGGCCTGTCTCGTCAACCGCAACGATCCGATGCACGATTCCGTGCCTTACTTGCGCAACTCGCTGCCCAACGACACCGATATCCTGCACGAATATTTCATCCCGCGCAGCCAGTTCGTTTCGTTCGTCGACGGCATGCGCAAGGTGCTGACCGACAACAAGACCAATCTGCTCAATGCCTCGGTGCGGGTCGTGCATCAGGAAAACAATTTCCTGACCTACTCGCCGGAGCCGGCGTTCTCGCTGGTGCTCTACATCAACCAGACCACGGATGATGAAGGCAACCGGCGGATGAAGAAGGCGACGGAAGAATTGATCGATCTCACCATCGCGCACAAGGGCCGGTTCTTCCTGCCCTATCAGCTCTATTATTCGAAGGATCAGTTGCAGCGCTCGTATCCGCAGATCAACGATTTCTTCGCGGCGAAGCGCAAGTATGATCCGGCCGAGCTGTTCACCAATACGTTTTATCAGAAGTACGCATCGTGACGCTGCGCGGCAGAATGGGATTGGCATCACGGCCATCACAAAAAATCTCGCAGCCTGGCAAGTTCAACGGCGAGTTCGGCGGAGATTACGTCAGGGATCAGTTCGCCCTGTGGGGCAGTATGGATCTGGTAGAGATGACGTTGGCCCAGCGGCTGCGTTAGTAACTTCGTTAGGCATTCGTCCAAGGTACCGTCAAAGACCGAGTATGGGATCGGCCACACAACGTCTTTGGCGCGCTCGTTGTTCTTCGATGGCCATTTTTTCAGAACCGCAGGCGCGTAGAAATCCGTTTGAGGATACTCCCTGGAGTTGGGCATCGGGGTCGCTGGTACAAACGAATTAAGCCGTTCGACATAAGCCGGCCAGGATGGCTGGAGCCCTGGCCCGTTAAAGCTGCGCGGTGAACTGCCTCCGTGGCAGGCCGCTGCAGCCGCCCGCCTGTTCGGCGTCCAGCACCAACAGCGCACCCGCCGCGTAGAGACGGCCGACGAAATCGGCGTCGTCGGAACGCGCGATGGTGATGTAGTTGTTCGACGAAAGAATGCGGCCGTTCGCTTTGGCGACCGCAGCCAGTGCCTGGGACGGCGGGCCAATCACCGCCATCGACTTGCCGGGGGCCGATCCGAAGGTCAAGGCTGTGACAACAGCAAGCCAGCCGACGATGACGAGCGTGATTGCGCCGGCAATTCGACCCCATCGCAAACCCTCACGCGGGCGCCCGTCAGTAATCATAGAAATGCTCAATGCTCGCACCCCTGGCCTTCAGCTCACGGTTGATGTCGACAAGTTGGTCGACCTTTGCCTTCAAGCCCGCCCGGCGAAAGCCGGGCCGCGCGTCCAGCTCTAGTGAAAACAGCTCCATCGTGCCCTTGATATCGAGTTTCGCGGCATCGGGGGCAATTACGGTAATGAGGATGTCGTGATTGCCGGCGATCTCCGCAAGGCCAAACCCCTGATCCAGCAGGCCCTGCAGGATTTCAGTGAGCGCCTTGTAGCGCGGCGCCTGCACGAGCTGCCATTGGGCGTTGAGCGCACGGATCGGCTTGATGCGCGGCTCCTTCGCCAGCGCCTGCGGCGGCAGCGTCTCGACCGCGAACATGATGTCGCGCGGCTCGTCGTCGCCACCGGCGTCGAGCGCCTTCTGGATCAGCGAGGCATAGCCGATCTTGACGAAATATTCCGCGCCAAGCGCGAACTCGCGCTCCCAGCTGCGCAAGCTGCTCGGCGTCGGCGCCGAGATCGCCATCAGGCCGTCGAGTTTTTCGCGGAATGGATATTTGTACCAGGGGACGGTGTAGAGGAAGGCGGCATAATCCTGCAGCACGGTGCGGCCGAATTCGTCCTGCGGCGTACGCTTCTCGCCCCTGATCCATTCGAACACGCGGCCGATGGTATTCTCATAAAATCCTTTGACGGCGTATTCGACGGAATAGCTGATGCCGATGATGTAGATCATCGTCTTTACTTCGGTCAGCGATTCTCCCGTCGTAGGCACGGCGCGGTTGATGGTGCAAAAACTCCGCCAGAAACCGAAGATGTGACCGAGGTAGCCAAAATGGCTTTCGCTCGAGCGGTCGAGGAAGCGGCCGAAATCCTCGAAGGAATAGACGATGTACCATTCGGGAAAGGTGAAGAAGGTGTTGTTCAGCTTGCGCCGGTAGCCCGGCTCGTCGATCGCGGGCAAGGTTACCGCCGGTGCATTGGCCGCCGCGGCGCCGGAAGAGGGGCGGCAGGTCCCCTCGATATAGGCCAGCGGCACGAACACCGTCAGCACGATCAGGATCGCGATGACGGCCAGGATGCACCGCAACCACCTAAGCATGAGCGACGGACCGCGTCCGCGGCGCGAGCACATAGCCGATCAGGATCGCCACGCCGCCGAGGCCGAGATGCGGAGCATTCGCGAAAAACCGCGTCGAGAGCGGCAGATTGAGGACGCCGTTGATCAGGATGCCGAAGTCGAGATAGCCGCTGCCGGTGAGCAGGCCGAGCACGCCGTCGGCAAAGTAGAACGCGCCGAACAACTGAAAAAACAATTCCGAGGCGCGGCGCGAGGTCATTGCTGCGGCTGCCGCCCACAGCGCCGAGACGAGATGCAGCCCGTCGGCGTACCAGGTGCGGCGGAACAGGCCGAAGATCATGTCATTGGCGTCGATGAAGGCCGGGATGTAGCCGGTAAGGATCACGAAGCCAAGCAGGGCGGCATAGCCCCAGGCGCACAATCTGATGATGTCCATGATGTCTCCGGCGGCGATCTGCAGGACTTGTCGAATCTCTTCTTATTCTAGAGTTTTCCAAGTGTCTTGAGCAGGGCGTCGTTGAACATGCCGGGGTCTTCGATCTGCGGAATGTGACCGAGCCCCGGCAGCATTGTCAGGTTCGTATTCGGCGGCAGCAGCGTTCGGAGATCGAGAGCTTGCTCAACCGGCGTGACCGTATCCTGGTCGCCCCACAGGATGGCGACGGGGACTTCCAGCTTCGCATAGGCGGTGCGGTCCGCGCTCGCGGCATCGGTGTCGGCGCCGAGGAAATAATACAGCCAGTGGGCGATATCGCTGGTGCTGTCGCGCTGCGTCAGCGGCCTTTGCAGGATCGCGACATATTCCGGCAGCGCGCGTTCTTTCTTCGCGATCAGCGATTTGAGCAGCATTTCTGTCGCCACTGGATTGGTGATCGTCAGCGACACCAGGATTTCGCGAATCCATTGCGGTTGGATCACCCAGGGCGCGGCTGACGGTGCAGCCGTCAATCCGAGCGCCGCATCGACCAGCACCAGCGCGCGCGCCTGATCCGGATATCGCATCGCCAGTTCGGTCGCTGCGCCGGCGCCGAAGGAGTGACCGACGATGATGGCGGGCGGGGCTTTCAGCGTATCGAGTACGTCGCTGATTCGGGCAGCCTGGTCCTGCCGCGTGTAGCTGCCGGGACGGTCCGAGAATCCAAACGGCGGGAGATCGAGCGCGATCACATGAAAGCCGGCGGCGGCCAGCGCGTCGCTGGTATGTCGCCACAGTTCGCTCCACGCCGCCGTGCCGTGAAACAGCACCACGGGAATGCCATCCTCCGGCCCCTTCTCCTGCACGAACACGCCGCCTGAACGCGTCGGCACCAGGTGGCCGGTCCGGGGCGCCAGTTGGGGGCGCGTGCCGGTTTCGCGTATCGACGCCGCGAGGCGGAATGAGGCGATCACAAGGATTAAGGACAGGAGCAGGACCAACAAGCCGTTGCCCGACCAGCGCAGAATGTTTGTGACCACGAGGCCTCGCAAAATCGATCGATCAAAACGGGGAGCCGAAACGCAGCGAGTTCTAGGCCAACGCGGGCGGCTGGCGACTGCAAATACCCGGCATGATCAGCGCTCGGTTAACGCCGGGGGAAAATACAACCTACTGCCCCGACGGCGTCCGCAGGCCGTGCCAGGCGTCGCGGACCTGATGGTAGTGCACCTCCGGCAGATAATCCGGCGTGTTGAGGCCGAGGTTCTTGACGTCGAGCCGGCCGATCGCGCTGAGCAGCGTGTAGGAAGCGATCACGCGGTCGCGCTGCGCGCCGATCAGCCGCGCCTTGGCCTGGATCAGGTCCTGCTGCGCGTTCAGCACGTCGACGGTGGTACGCTGGCCGCCGGCGGCCTCGCGCTGCACGCCCTGCAGGGCGACGGTGGCGGCGCGGACTTCGGCCTCGGATGCGGTGACTGCAATCTTGGCGCCTTCACTGGCGACCCAGGCGCCGACCGCAGCGGTGCGGGCCTGGTTGCGGAACTGGTCCAGCACCAGCCGGCTTTGGCTGGCGACTTCCTTGGCCTGCCGGGTCTGCGAAGCTGCCATGCCGCCGTCATAGATCGGCTGGGTGAGCTGGGTGGTCACGGAGGCCTGGTCGGTCCCGAAGGTGCCGAGCGTCGGATCCGCCTGCTTGCTGCGGCTGGCGCTGCCTTGCAGCGTGATGGTCGGCATCAGGCTGCTTTCGGCGACGCGGATGGTGGTGGTGGCGACGTCGAAATCGAAGGTCGCCGCCATCACCGCCGGATGCTCGCGGAAGGCAAGCCCGGTGGCGTCGTCGCGGCTGCGCGGCAGCAGGCGGTCCACGGTATCGGCGGGGCGGAGCAGGGTGGGCGCGTTGCCGATCACCTGGGTGTAGGTCGCCTGGCTGACGGCGAGGTTGACCTCGGCGGCGTTCAGATCGGCGCGGCCGCGGGCAAGGCGCGCCTCGGCCTGCGCGGTATCGGTCGGCGTGACGTCGCCGGCATTGAGACGCTTCTGGGTGATGCCGAGCGTTTCCTGCAGAAACGCCACGTTGGCGCGTTGCGCTTCGACCAGCGACTGGTTGGCGAGCACGTTGGTATAGACGGTGACGGCGTCAAGCAGCACGCCCTGGCCGACATTGCGCAGCGCCTCGCGGCCGGACTGCACCTGCAGTTCCGCCACGCGGACGCTGTTGGCGGTTTTGAATCCGTTGAACAGTGTCTGGGTAACGGTCACGCCAACGGTCCATGGCTTCAGGTTCGCCGACTGGATCGTGTTGTCGGGGAGAAGGTTGCGCACTGCCTGAAAGCCGGCGGAGAGCGTGGCAAGGATCTGCGGCCGATACCCTGAAAGCGCCTGCGGCACGTTCTCGTCGGTGGCGCGCTGGCGGGCACGTTCGGCATTGAGCGCAGGATTGGTCTGGTAGGCCTTGGTCAGTGCCTCAGGAAGACTTTCGCCATGCGCGGCCGATGCCGCCAATGCCAAGCAAGCCGCCGCAAGGCGAATGCCCGATCGAAGCAAGCGCCTATCAACGTGGCCAACCCTAGCGGCACGCCCAGCCATCTGATTCCGTAGCCAATACACGAACGTGATAACCCTGCTTCGAGCCACCGCGCTCTATCTGCTTGTTTGAGCATGACCTTCAGGGAACGCCGGTCACCCGTCATTCCGGATCATGCATGGTTTGCCCGCCCGCAGCCGACATCCTCGGCTCGTCTACCTGTTTAGGCGGCGTCGCCGCCACAGGCAAACTGCCGCGCGACATCAGTACAGTAATTCACTGAATTCAGCGCTTGGCTGTTGCCGGTTCGTCACAGACGAAGTTCAACGTTAAATACGCTAGGCTTCGCTGGCTGGCGTCCGATTCGGGGCGGTTGGCTTTCCAGTCATGCCCCGGGTCCGCAACTGATGCCGAAGCTGTTTTCCGACCCCGAAGCGATCGCGGAGGATATCATCCGCGATGTCGGCACCAACCTCGTGGTCGGCCTGCCGCTCGGGCTTGGCAAGGCGAATCACGTCATCAACGCGCTGTACGCACGCGCCGCTGCTGATCGCTCGATCAAGCTCACCTTGTTCTCGGCGCTGACGCTGGAAAAACCGCGGCCATCGAGCCTGCTCGAACAGCGCTTCATCGGCCCGGTGATCGACCGCCTGTTCGGCGGCTATCCCGACCTGACCTATGCCGGCGCGCTGCATGCCGGTGAGTTGCCGCCCAACATCGAGGTGATCGAGTTCTTCTTTCTGGCCGGCAAATGGCTGCACGTGCCGTACGCGCAGCAGCATTACATCTCAGCGAACTATACCCATGCCTCGGGCTATCTGCTGTCGCGCGGGCTCAACGTGGTCACCCAACTGGTCGCGAAACGTGCGGTCGATGGCGTGACGCGTTACAGCCTGAGCTGCAATACCGACACCACGCTCGACATCCTGCGTGCACGGAGCGCGGGCGGGGCATCGTTCAAGCTGATCGGCCAGGTCAATTCCGAGCTGCCGTTCATGCCGGGCGCCGGCGATCTGCCGGCGGATGAGTTTTCGGCGGTTCTCGACAGCCCCGCGACCGACTTCCCGCTGTTCGCCCCGCCGGCCGAGCCGGTCAGCGACACCAAATACGCGATCGGGCTTCATGCGGCCAGCCTCGTGCCCGACGGCGGCACCTTGCAGATCGGCATCGGGCAGGTCGGCGATGCGCTGGCGCAGGGGTTGATCGTTCGTCACCGCGACAACGCGCAATTCCACGCCATCATGAAGCGGCTTGCACCGGAAACTGAACCCGCGGAAGGCGCACCGTTCGTCAAGGGTCTTTATGGGGTCAGCGAAATGCTGATCGATGCGTTTCTCGGCCTGATCAACGCCGGCATTCTCAAGCGCGACGTCGATGGCGCGACGCTGCACGGCGCGTTCTTCCTCGGCCCGAAATCGTTCTATCGCGCGCTGCGCGAGATGCCGGCCGAGCAACTCGCGCGCATCCAGATGATGCCGGTATCCTACACCAACCAGCTCTATGGCGACGAGGACGCCAAGCGCCGCGCGCGCGTCGGTGCCCGCTTTGTCAACACCGCGATGATGGCGACGCTGATGGGGGCCGCCGTTTCTGACGGCCTCGAGGACGGCCAGGTCATCAGCGGCGTCGGCGGTCAGTACAATTTCGTCGCTCAAGCGTTTGAGCTGCAAGGCGCGCGCTCGGTCCTCGCACTGGAATCGACACGGCAGGCGGGTCGCAAAGCGCTTTCCAACATGCGCTGGAATTACGGCCACCAGACTATCCCGCGGCACCTGCGCGACGTGTTCATTACCGAATACGGCGTTGCCGACGTCAGGGGAAAATCGGACGCCGAGACCATCGCCGCGATGCTGGCGATCACGGATTCCCGTTTTCAGGATGAACTGGCCAGGGTCGCCAAGGATGCCGGCAAGCTGCCGAAGAGTTTTGAAATTGCGCGCGGCCACCGCGAGAACTTTCCGGAGCGAATCGTGGAGGCCCTGAAGCCGGCGCGCGACGCGGGGCTATTGCCGTCCTTTCCGTTCGGCAGCGATTTTGACGCGGTCGAACAACGGTTGATCCCGGCGCTGCAGCTATTGCGGGACGCGCAGCACACGCCGCTGCTTTTGCCGGGATTGCTATGGCGAGGAATGACGCAGCCGCCGGACGCCGCGAACCTCGAATGCCTGGCGCGGCTGGGTCTCGACAAGCCGACAACGTTTGCCGAGCGCGCGTATCGCGCGCTGGTCAATGCGGCGCTGACGCGAATGAAATAGCGAGGTGCCGTAGGGTGGGCAAAGCGAAGCGTGCCCACCATTTCAGTCGCGATTGCAGAGAGATGGTGGGCACGTCGCTTCGCGCCTTTGCCCACCCTACGAGGCAGAGCAAGCCCTACCTGTTCTTGTTCACCGGCTTGCGCTTCTCGATGAACGCCGCCATGCCCTCGGCGCGGTCTTCCAGCGCAAAGGTCGAGTGGAACAGATTGCGTTCGACACTCATGCCTTCCGACAACGGCGTTTCGAACGCGCGGTTGATGGCTTCCTTGGCCATGGCCGCCGCGGGCCGCGACATCGAGGCGATCTTCTCGGCGGCGGCCAGCGCTTCTTCCATCAATTTGTCCGCCGGCACGACGCGGCTGACGAGGCCGGAGCGTTCGGCTTCCGCGGCATCCATCATGCGCCCGGTGAGGCACAGATCCATCGCCTTGGATTTGCCGATCGCGCGCGTCAGCCGCTGGGTGCCGCCGATGCCCGGGATGGTGCCGAGCGTGATTTCCGGCTGGCCGAATTTGGCGGTGTCGGAAGCGATGATGATGTCGCACATCATGGCGAGCTCGCAGCCGCCGCCGAGCGCATAGCCGCTGACCGCGGCGATGGTGGGTTTGCGGCAGGTGGCGACGCGGCCGCCGCCGATCGCGGCGAAATCGCTGGAAAACATGTCGATGAAACCTTTCGGCTGCATCTCCTTGATGTCGGCGCCGGCGGCAAACGCCTTTTCGCTGCCGGTGAGCAGGATGCAGCCGATAGTATCATCGGCCTCTAGGCCGTCGACGGCCGCCGCGATCTCGCGAAACACGCCGAACGACAGCGCATTGAGCATTTTCGGCCGGTTCAGCGTGATGACGCCGACTGCGCCCTTGCTCTCGACAATGATGTGTTCGAACGTCGCCATGATCCACCCCGGATGATCGATTTGGCGGGCAATGTGCCCGCTGCCGGGGTGGGCTTCAAGTGGGACGGGAGCGGATCCCGGACGCGGGCGGCCCGCGTCCGATGCGCCGATGGTTACGCCATGAACATGCGCGCGGCCGACGCCAGCGTCAGCAGGGCGCCGAAGGCGATGAAGACCTTTCCAATCAGCGACGTCTTGTCCAGCGTGGAACTGTCGTTGGCGTACGCATCCGACGGTCTGGAGGTCGAGGCCAGTACAACCCCTTGCGTCGTCGCGACAGGCTGTTCGGAAGGGTTCAACGACCGGTCGAAATTGCTGTTCTGATCGGAAGCAGCCGCGCCGGGCTCGGCCGGCGCCTCCGCATCGGCCGGCTTGTCAGTGGCGGCCTGCAGGACGGTATTGGCCTTTTCGGACATCGCCGCTGACATGTCCTTGGCGCTGTCGGCCGCCGCCATTTGCGCATTGGCGTTGGCGACCCGGTCGGAGAGCGCGGTTGGGGCACCGCCGCTCGCATCGGCGACCTGCTTTTCGTCGGCTTTCTTGCTCTCGATCGATTTCGATGCCGTGTGCGTGGATTTGCGATGGGCATGGCGCTTGTTCAGGGAGTGCGATTCTTGCGTGGCGGACTTGCCGGATACCGCGCTCTGCGACTTTGAGACCTCGGCGCCATCCGCATCGGCACCGGCGGCGATCGCCGGCAGCGGTCCTGCGAGACTTGCCCAAAGCCCTGCCGCTAAAATCAAGACCGATCCCGCGCTGGCTTTGATCGTCATGTGAAGTCTCCCATTTGCCGCCGCCCACCCGCGAAAAAAGACCCTGACGCGTGTCCACAGCGCGGCAGAAACGGGGAAATCTTCTGGCCGCGCTGGGCAAAAGCTGGGCAATGGTGTTGCGGTGGATGTTTGGCGGGCATTTTGCCGGCAACGGCTTCTCCAACGGCGCTGCGCCGGGGGACCTGCGGTAAGCGGGTGCGAGCCCGCACAATCGATGTTATGAGCCTGCCGGCAGCCCAGCCGGTGGCGCGGGATGTTTTCGGTCAGGGACACTCGATCACGACTTTGTGATCTCGGGGCTCTGAGGTAACAATTTGATAGATCGGCCGAATTGTAGGGTAGGAGCGCTCTTGCGCGAACGGGATGACGAATGGACCGGCCTGATGCGGTCGGCCATTGCAGGCGACAGTGCGGCGTATCATCGCCTGCTCAGGGCCGTCACGCCGGTGCTCCGGGCCGCGGCGCGCCGCGGTCTCGCGCGGGCAGGGCAACCGGTCGATCAATCCGAGGATATCGTGCAGGACATTTTGCTGGCGGTCCATCTGAAGCGGCACACTTGGGATGTCAGCGCTCCGTTTGCGCCTTGGCTGTTTGCGATCGCGCGCAACAAGCTGATCGATGCGCTGCGCCGCCGCGGCCGTCGCATCTTCGTCGACATCGACGATTTCGCCGAGACGCTGCCGGGCGAAGCGCCGGCCGAGACCGCCTCGGCGAGCGAGGTTGCCGCCCAGCTTCAGACGTTGCCGTCGCGGCAGCGCGACGTGCTGCAGTCGATCGCGGTCGACAGCGCCTCGATCAAGGATACGGCCGCGAAATTTTCCATGAGCGAGGGCGCGGTGCGGGTGGCGCTACATCGTGGGCTGGCAAGCCTGACGGCGAAGCTACGGGAACAATAGGGATGGATACCGATCAGCTCATTCGAACGCTGGCAGCCGACAATCCGCACCGGGCGCGGCCGGTCGGCTTGGCGCTGATGCTGGCGCTTCTGGCTGCGGCGCCGGTCTCGCTTCTGATGTTCTTCACCGAACTCGGCATCAGGCCCGACGTGATGGTTGCGATGCACAACCCGTTCTTCGACCTGAAATTCGCGGTGACGTTGGCGCTGGCGATTGCGGCGATTGCCGTCAGCCTGCATCTGTCGCGGCCCGAGGCCTCGCTGCGCGGATTTGGCTGGCTGCTGCTGGCTCCGGTCGGGATACTGGCCGCAGGGATCGGCGGCGAGATGATGATGCCGCAACGGTTGCCGATGATGACGCGGCTTGTCGGCAAGAACTCCTGGATCTGCATGACGGCAATCCCGGCGCTGTCGCTGCCGATTTTGGCCGGGGCTCTGATCGGGCTACGCCACGGCGCGCCGGCGCGGCCGGCGGTCGCCGGCGCCATCGCCGGATTGTTGTCGGCGGGACTGGCGGCGACGCTCTATGCCTCGCATTGCACGGATAATTCACCGCTGTTCGTGGCGGCCTGGTACACGATCGCAACCGCGCTGGTGACCGCGATCGGCGCGCTCGCCGGAGCGAAACTGCTCAGGTACTAGCCACGGGCGTCGCGGGGCTATTCTGCTGCATGCGGTGGAAGCGCAGCACCTGCTGCGCCGTCGACGGCCGCAGCCGCTCGTAGGTGTCCTTGCAGGTCAGGAGATTGGAGGGCTCCGCGCCGGACAAATCATCGCGCATCTTGATGATGGTCTTGACCGTCGGCCACGACAGCCCTGCGACCTTCGCCAAAATCATCACGCCTTCGGCCCGGCTTTCGACCATCATGTTCTCGGCGATCGCCACGGGTACGTTGGCCAGCGCTGCGATCGCGGCGTTGGCCTCGTCGAATTTCCCGGCCGCGGCAAACGACGCCACCTCGGATTCGTCGAGCCGGCCGTCGTCGTACAGCGACTTGACCAGCGCGTGCGCGATCTCGGTGTTCTGGGTGATCGTCGAGGTCGCCGAGCGCGCGCGCCGCGTTGCCTCCTTGACCGCGGTCGGCACCTCCGCCGCCTGCTGCGGGTTGGCGGCCTCCAGCCGCTGCCGCACCGTGTCGGAGGCCTTGGCAAGCAGTTTCAGATAGAGGTGCCGCGGCACGGACGGACGCAGGCCGATGCAGGTCGTGAGATTATCGTGACCTTCGGCGCGGCTGACGAGGCGGGTAAAGCCGCGCTCGGTGAACTCCGCGCCCGGATTGTTCACGGTCGACTCGATCACCGCATTGTTGCCGCGCTGGACCAGCACGTCGGTGACCGCGCCGCTCAGGGTCTTGCGGGTCGAAATCGCCATCAAATGCGCCTGGCTCTTGCTGCGCGCATTCTCGATCAGGGTCTTGTCGTCGAGCCGCATCGATTGCGACAGCACGGGACCCGCCACCTCGATGACATCATCGAACGCCAGCGCGCGGATGGTGAGCGGCGGGGCGGTGTCGATCGGGGCGAGACGGTTCGCCAGCAGCATCTTGGCCGAGGTTTCGATGTGATCGATCAGGAACTGGAAGACATCGTCGAACAGCCCGATCTGTTCGTCCGAATAATCCACCGCACCGTTGATGAAGAGATCGGTTACCCGGCGCAGGGTCTCTACCCGGCGAGCGACGGTACCGTGCGCAAGGGTGGACTGCAGCTCGTCGAGCAGACTTGCGGGCGAGGGAGACGTGTTGGCTTTCGAAATCATGACTCTGTCCTGGAGCAAAAACCGGCGGCGGATTCTCCGCCGCCGAAACTGAAATATGTCGGATCAGGCGCTGGTAATGCGATTGCGTCCCTGCGCCTTGGCTGCGTAAAGCGCGCTGTCGGCGCGCGCGAGAAACAGTGTCGGACGTCTCGTTCGGGTTCAGCGTTGCAACGCCGGCCGACATCGTCACCTTCATGCCGGGCGAGAACGCGCTCCAGTCGAGATCGGCAATAATGGCGCGCAACCGGTCGAGCGCCCGCATGGCCTGGTCGGTGTCCATGTCGGGCAGCACCAGCAGGAATTCCTCGCCGCCATAGCGGCCGAACCGGTCGACGCTGCGGATGTTGGCGAACATGGTGATCGAGAACGTCCGCAGCACCTCGTCGCCGGTCGGATGGCCGTAGGCGTCGTTGATGCGCTTGAACCAGTCGAGGTCGATCAGCGAGATGGAGCAGGGCGACCCACCGCGGGTCGCGCGGGCGATCTCCTCCTCCAGCATTCGCATGATGCAGCGCCGGTTGGACGCTCCCGTCAGTTCGTCGAGTTCGGCAAGCTCCTCGATCCGCTTGTACGCCGCCTTCAGTTCGAAGCTGCGGTCGTAGAGCATCTTGCGCATGGTGCTGCCATACAGCCCCACGAAGGCGCACTGTCCGATCGTGAGGACAAACGAAAGCATGGCCGCGACGCGTTCGGTCTGGGTGGTAATCGGCAGGCCGATCGGGGTGCTGCTGAAGAGGAAGATCGGCGCCAGGCCGATCATGGTGAGCGTCCAGGAAATAATCGCCTGCCGCGAGGTCATTCGCAGCGCGCCGAACCCGAATATGAGAAATACCACGCTCAGGAAGGCAAATCCGATTTCGGGCGCCGCCAGCAGAAAGCAGAGCTGCAGCGCGACGTGGCCGGCAACCTGGTAGATTGTCAGATAGTGATCTTCGAACCGGTCGTTGAAATGGGCTTCCGACAACACGACAAAGATCGAGAGCAGTCCGATGCCGGAAAGGAAATAGGCCGACGGAATGATGATCGGGACGGTGCCGGCGTAGCAATAGACCAGCAGCACTAAGCTGATGAGCACGTAGCTGACGCCTTGCACGGCCAGCATATGGCGGCGCTGGCCGACCCGGCGCTTCAATACTTCCAGCGGCAGCCGGACCGGCGTGGCCGTACTGTGGGAGCCTTGCCCCTGAAGCAATGAAGCCGCGCTGCTCATGTCCCGTCGCTGTAGGAGAGTGTGCCGGCCGAAACTTTAGGGAATAAAGCCTTTAGGTTTGGTATCTTTTGGCGCGAATCGGACCCGTTAAAGCCCTGCCAGTGCACTGTTTCGCAACGGAAATATGCCGGATTCCGATAGTGTGGAACCCGCTTGTGCGAGAGCTTCCCGAGCGTAAAGCAGGGTGCTGCCCCGCCGGCGAAGGCTTGCTAAGGTCCCGGGTGGCGCGTCTTTAGGAAAGTGTTTCCGTATTATGCTACCAATTCTGGGGTTCAGTTCGACCTTGCCGCGAAACTGGCTTGGTCGTGTCCGTCTGTGCGACAGGTCACACATGCAGTCCGGGCATTGCCGTAATGTGAAGAATCTCACCATTCACATCGAACCGCCGGCCTCTCCCGTCAGACAAACTTTGCGAGACGGGCATTGAACGCGGCACAGGCAGCTTCAGACGAAATTCTGATCGCTCGGATCGCTCAAGGCGACCGGCTCGCCATGCAGGTGCTTTACGGAAGGCACCATGTCAGGGTGTTCCGTTTCGGGCTTCGGCTCGTAAGGGATGAACAGATTGCGGAAGACCTCATCAGCGAGGTTTTTCTCGATGTGTGGCGTCAGGCTGGCAAGTTCGAAGGCCGATCCGCCGTTACCACCTGGCTGTTGGCGATTACCCGGTTCAAGGCCCTTTCGGCACTCAGGCGCCGCAAGGACGTTGGACTGGACGACGAGACTGCCAATGCGATCGAGGATACGTCCGACGATCCGGAAGTGGTGGTGCAGAAGAAGGATACGGGTGAAGCGTTGCGCAAGTGCCTGACGGCGCTTTCGCCAGAGCACCGAGAGATCGTCGATCTCGTCTACTACCACGAGAAGTCCGTGGAAGAGGTGGCCGAAATCGTCGGAATTCCGGGGAACACCGTCAAGACGCGCCTGTTTTATGCGCGCAAGAAATTGGCCGAGTTGCTGAAGGCAGCCGGCGTGGAGCGAGGTTGGCCATGATGGCGGCGAGCAAGAAAATGCTGGATCGAGAGCCCAGCGAAATCGAGTTGCTGTTGCCGTTCCACGCGGCCGGCACCTTGAGCACGCGCGATGCACGCCGCGTCGAGGATGCGCTCGCCGGCGATCCCGAGCTTGCCCGGCAATTCGCGGTCATCCGCGAGGAATACGCCGAGACGATCAGCCTCAACGAGAGCCTGGGTGCGCCGTCCGTGCGCGCCATGCAGAAGCTGTTTGCCGCGATCGACGGAGAGCCCGTGCGCAAGCCATCGCTTTCGGTTAGCCTGTCCGCCCGGATATCGGAATTTTTCTCAAGGCTGTCGCCGCGTACGCTGGCATGGTCGGCGAGCCTCGGTGCCGTGGCGCTGCTGTTGCAGGCCGGCGTGATCGGCGCCGTGCTGATGAAGAGCCAGACCGCTTCCTTTGAGACCGCCTCGCTCAGCCTGAACGAACCGTCGGCGGCACCCATTACGCGCGATCTCGCAAGCAGCGCCGTGCCGACGCGCGCACTGGTGCGGTTTGCGCCGGAAGCCCGGATCGCCGACATCACCGCGTTGCTCGACAATTACCAGGCCTCGATCGTCGACGGCGCCAAGGGCGGCATGTTCCGGCTGCAGTTCGGCAAGGCGATGAGCAAGGACGAAGCCGCAAGCCTGCTCACCAGGCTGCAGCGCGAGAAGATCGTCAGCCTCGCGGTGGCAACGCCGTAAGCCGCTCGTCGCGCGCCCGGCAAGCCGAGGTCCCATGGTTCATGATGGCTTCAATTGGCGGATGAAGAAGCAGCGCCGCGCCTTGATCTTGTCGGCGGCGCTGTTGCCATTGCTGGCTTTCGCAGCTTCCGCGGTTCATGCGCAAAGCGTCATGCGCACGCCCAATCTCAATGTCGGCTCGCGGGTACCCTCCATCAACGCGGTGGCGCCGAGAACCACGCCAAACATCGCGGCACGGCCGAACGTAAGCGTTGATACCGTCGCGCGAACGCGCTCGGACCTCGGCGCGCGGTCGACGCTGTCTGTCGCGCGGTTCCCGACCAATTCCAGTTCGGCTTGCCAAAATGCCGATCGCGGTGCGGACGGCGAATGCCTGGTGACGTCGACCGGTGGCGGCAAGGGTGGCTCCGCCAAGAACGTGACCAGGAAGGGGAAGGGCGGGCCAGACAAAGGTATGTCGCAGGCCGCGCTCTATCTGCGTACAGTCCCGAACGAGCTCGTCGCCGAAATTGACGGTGCATTGTCCAGCGCCGAGGCCGATGAACTGGCGCGGCGTCATGGGCTGGAGCGTATTGCCTCGCAGAATTTCCCGCTGCTCGGCGGCACCATCGGCCTGTTCCGCATCGTCGACCGGCGTCCGGTGGACACGGTGCGCCGCGAATTCGCGGCCGACGGCAGCGTGCGTTCGGTGCAGTTCAATTTCCGTCACTTCCTGCAGGAAGCGAAGAAGCCCGCGATCGAGGGGGACGCCGCGCAATACGCCGTCGCCCAGCTCCGGCTGCCGCAGGCACACACGCTCGCCCGCGGCATGAACGTCACCATCGCGGTGATCGATTCAGGTGTCGACATCAGACATCCCGAACTCGCCAATTCGGTCGCCGACAGTTTCGACGCGCTCGGCAGCAGCGAAGGTCCGCATGTCCACGGCACCGGCATCGCCGGCGCGATCGTCGCGCATGCGAAACTGATGGGCAGCGCGCCGGAGGCGAGGTTGCTGGCGATCCGCGCATTCGGCGGGGGATCCAAGGGCGCATCCAAGGGCGCGGAGAGCACGTCCTATGTGATCCTGAGGGGATTGAACTACGCGGCCGAGCATGGCGCGCAGATCATCAACATGAGCTTTGCCGGCCCGAAGGACCCGCTGATCGAGCGCGGTATTGCCGCCACCGCGGCCCGTGGCATCCTGATGGTGGCTGCGGCCGGCAATGCCGGGGCGAAATCGCCGCCGCTCTATCCCGCCGCCAATCCGAACGTCATTGCCGTGAGCGGAACCGACGCGCAGGACAAGCTGTTTGCGGCGTCCAACCGCGGCAACCACATCGCCATATCGGCCCCGGGCGCGGATATCTTCCTGCCGGCGCCGGATGAAAAATATCAGATCACGTCGGGCACCTCGTTCTCCGCCGCCTACATCAGCGGCGTTGCGGCGCTGATGCTGGAGCGTAATCCCGCGCTGAAGCCAAACGATATTCGCGCCATTTTGACGAAGACCGCCCGCGATCTCGGTAGCCCCGGCCGCGACGATCAGTTTGGCGCCGGCGAGGCCGACGCCTTTGCCGCGGTTACCGCGGCGACCGCCGCGCCGGCGGTTCCGCTTGCCTCGGTCTCAGGCAAGCCTGCCGGAGAAAAGACGCCGGCGCTCGACCCGGCTGCCGATAACGCTTCCGTGAGCCGGGCGCTGAATGACCCCCCGCCATCGATGGCATCGGACAAATCGGCTGTAAACGCCGCGAAATAGCGTGCTGCGCCGTGATTTTTCCGGCCATCATCCCGAACAGAGGGTTAAAAAAATCGCCGGACGTTTTGAACGTTCGGCGAGGGTGCTGCGACTTATTGATGTGGGAGCGGTAATCCCTCCCCATCGGCTGTATTCGGCGCGAGCGCCCATCCACCCCAAGCGCCCATATAGCTTGACCCGTCCGGTTGTCCCCCCGGACGGGTCTTTCATTTTCGGCAGGTGATTCCAAACAAGCAGCTTTGCATGCGGGCTCGCGCAAACCGCCGGCTACACGTTTTTTGTCTGCTTTCGTAATATACAATTTTACCGTGTGTTTGGCGCAACGCGATCATGCTGCCCTAAGGGATTGACGGTGGATAAGGGCGACAACACCGTATTTTTGCGGGTTTTATCGCCTGTCTTGCGGTTACATGGCTTCACGCACTGGACAACGAAAAAGTTTTCCACAGAATATCACTGTGATCTCAAACTGATTCGTCTCTGGTTGCGTCTGCGTCCGTTCCTCTCTTACGGGCTAATTTATGGCACATCCTGCAGACGTGGCACGTGGCCGCAACATTGTTGCGCGCTGGTGCAACCTTGCCGAGCGACGGTTGGAATACCTCACTGAACTGTTCGAGACCGGGCGCTGGCGCCGCTTCCACACCGAACTCGAATTTCTCGAAAACATCCAGGAAGCCAAGACCGCCGTCGCCACCTGGCGCGACCTGCTGAGCCGCGAAGCCGCGCTCGACAACACGGCGATCGACATGACCTGGCTTGGCCGCCGTCGAACCACGCCGCTGCCGCTGACACCGTTGCCTCGCGATCAAGGGCTCCGTCAGCCGGTCGTGCAGCTTCAACCGAAACCGGCACCAGTTGTCGCGCCTGTGCCCCGCGACGTCCCTCCTGACGTTCTGGTCGCGCTGGAAAGTCAGCTCGTGGTTGCCAATGAGGCGCCTTCAGTACCCGACGTGCTGACGCTCGACGAAATGCAGTTCCCGGCGCTCGATCTCGACGCGATGAAGGACCGCTATCCGCTGCTGCGCAACGCGCTTTAGAGCGAAGTGGATATCGGTTCGCGTCAAGAAAACGCGTCAAAACAAGAATCGCGGCGCGGATCAGCGCCGCACTGCGTTGCCTGCGACCATCAGCTTTGCGTAACGCTGCGCGCCTTCGGCTGACAGATCGGTCGTGATGGTGCGGGCGTGATCGAGCCCGACCACGGCGCCGCGCGGGGTTTCCGAAATCATGTTGTTGTTGACCAGCGCCGTGCCGGCGCCGGGCATCACCGACACGCCCACACCGACGAAGGCGTTGCGGATCACATTGCCAGTGATGGCGACGTCGCGGAGATATTTGCCCCAGCCGGCGATGATCCCGAACGAGGGCGCGTTCTCGATCACGTTGCCGGTGACGGATGAATCCGCCTCGACATAGATGCCGATCCCGGCGTCGTCGTCAGGCGCGGTGCCGATCGGCCGTTTCGGCAGCAAATTGCGGATGATGTTGCCCTGCACGACGGCGATGCGTCCACCCTCGTTGAAATTGCACACGGAGACGCCGACGGCAGCGCCATCGACGGTGTTGTTGGCGATCACGGCGGCCTCGAAGGCGAATTCGGAATAGAGCGCGACCTCGCGGACATTGCTGACGCTGTTGTCCGTGATGTGGATGTTGGAGGCCGAATTGCCGCGCACCGCGGAGTAGTCGCAATTCTTGATGCGGTTGCCGCGCACGATCACATTGCCGGCGCGGAAGGCGTTGATGGCGTTGCCATACTGCCCGGAGCCGCCGGGCCCGGCCTTGATGTCCTCGATGCGGTTGTCGAGAACGAGCGTGCCGTCGTCGCCGATCGCCGTGCGCAGGATCTCGATGCCGTTGTCGTTGGTGTCGGTGATGGTGTTGCGCGAGACGATCAGGCCCTTTGCGTCGAACGACACGACCGCAGTGGTCGCGATCTTCCTGAAGATATTGCCGGAGATGTCGCCGGATACCTGTTCCAGCCAGATGCCGTTGCCGCCGCTATCAGATATCTCGCAATCGACGATGCGGACGTCCCGCCCGCCGAGGCAATGCACCAGGCCGCGCCGCTCCGGCAGCGGAATGCCGCCGCCGTCGAAGGTGATGCCGGTCAGGCCGACGCTGTTGGCGCCTTCGCCCTGCAGCATCGAGGCGCCGCCGCTGAAGATGAATTTCGTTGCGCCGCGCACGCCGACCAGTTGCGTGCCGCTTTGCAGGCGAAGCATGCCGGTGCGATAGACGCCCGGCGGCAGCGCCAGCGGCGCTTGCGCGCGCGCGGCTTCGTCGATCGCGCGCTGCAGATTCTTGGTCTGATCGTCCGGGCTGCCGGGACGCACGCCATACTGCGTGACGTCGCGTCCGAGCGTGGAGGTGAGGGGCGCCGCGCGTGCGGCGTCGGGCGACATTGCAAGCGCGCCTGCCACACCGGCGGCGGATGCTCCAATGAGATGGCGGCGGTTCATGTCCATGCCGAATAGGTATCGCGAAAACGCGGACAAGCAGGGTGAAGACGGCGAGGGGCCGCTGCGATTGTTCGGGGTAGGGTTAATGTTGCGTAGGCCGACGGTCCGGTAGGGTGGGCAAAGGAGCGTAGCGCCGTGCCCACCATCGATCACCGAGCACGCTGAGAGATGGTGGGCACGCTTCCGCCTTCGCTGTTCGAGCTACGACGGACAAGTCGCTTTGCCCACTCTACGAAGTTTTGCGCGCCAGCCTCACCATCTCCAGCAGCATCGCTTCGCCGGCATCGACCAGCTCTTCCAGCGTGATGCGCGGAAAACCCTTGCGCCTGACCGCGCCGCCGCGCGCCAGCGGCGGGATGTGAATGAAGGCGGCGAGGCGCGGGCCGCTATCGGTATTCACCGCCTCGATCGCGCGCCAGCTCAAATAGTTGCAGAGATAACTTCCGGCATCGCGCGAGGCGCGGGCATCGAGCCCGCTGCCCTTGGCGGCACGCAGCAATTTTGCGGTGTGCGGTCCGAACCTCTGTGCATCGGCGCCGTCGGCGATCGATCCCTTGCGGGCGCGGGTTTGCGCGGCATCGGGCCACAGCATGGTGACGGCGTTGCGGGCGCGGGTTTCGATCCGGACGTATCCGGTACGGCCGGCGAGGCCGAACATCAGGAGCGCGTGCGGCTTGTGCTGGTGCCAGTGCGACCGGCAATTCGCCGGTCGACCGCCTTGTAGGTCACGGGAAAGATATGGCTGGAGAGTTCGACGTCAGTGAACGCCGGCCGGCGCAGGCGCGTCAGCCGCGCCACCAGCGGCTGCGTCGGATTGTAGGGCGCACCGGGGAACGGGCCGAAGCCGGTGACGAGAATGCGAAGCTTTTCGCTCACCGCAGCCACTCCGCGATCTGCTCGGCGGCGACCGCCGGCGTGAGGCGGCCGTCGGCGACCTCGGCCTCGGTCTTCTTCACCTTGGCGCGGATCGCGGGATCGGCGCGAAGCCGTGCCATCATTCGCTGCTCCAGCATCGACCACATCCATTTCACCTGCTGCTCGCGCCGCCGCGCGGCGAACTCGCCCGAGGCGTTCATGGCGGTGCGGTGATCGAGGACCTTCTGCCACAACGTGTCCATGCCGGTGCCGGTCAGCGCCGAATAGGTCAGCACCGGCGGATGCCAGTGCTCGGAGCGGGGGCTCAGGATATGCAGCGCGCCGCGATATTCGGCCGCCGCCAGATTGGCGCGCTTGATATTGTCGCCGTCGGCCTTGTTGATCGCGATCATGTCCGCGAGTTCGACCAGCCCCTTCTTGATGCCCTGCAATTCATCACCGGCGCCGGGCAGCATCAGGGCCAGGAAGAAATCGGTCATGTCGCAGACAGCGGTTTCGGACTGGCCGATGCCGACGGTCTCCACCAGCACCACGTCGAAGCCGGCCGCCTCGCACAGCAGCATCGCCTCGCGGGTCTTGGCGGCGACGCCGCCGAGGGTGCCCGACGACGGCGAGGGCCGGATGAAGGCGGCTTCCGAATTCGCCAGCCGCGCCATCCGCGTCTTGTCGCCGAGAATGGAGCCGCCGGTGCGGGCCGAGGAGGGGTCCACCGCCAGCACCGCGACCTTGTGGCCGCGCTCGATCAGGAACATGCCGAGCGCGTCGATGGTGGTGGATTTGCCGACCCCGGGCGAGCCGGTGATGCCGACGCGGACCGCCTTGCCGGTGTCAGGCAACAGCGCCTGCACCAGATCGCGCGCTGCGGCCTGGTGATCGCCACGACGGCTCTCGATCAGGGTAATCGCGCGCGCCAGCGCCGCGCGGTGCCCGGAGCGGAGTTCGTGAACGAGTTTCCCGATGTCGGGGGAAGGAATCTTCGGCAGGCTCATGCCGCTGGTTTACAACGCCCGCGCCGGGCAGGCGAGGGGGGCCTGCGCCGTCCGTTCAGCGCGCCGACGCGGCGGCGGGCGGCCTCACCCCTGAGTTTCCGCCACACCCAGACCAGCATCGGCCAGACCAGCGCGCCGATCGCCATGGCGGCGAGGATGGCGGCGATCGGCCGCTCGAAGAACGGCAAAATGCTGCCATCGGATTTGATCAGCGAGGTGACGAACGCCTGTTCCACCATGGTGCCCATCACGATGCCGAGCACCATGGCGGCGACCGGATAGCCGTTTTCCTCCATGACGTAGCCGATGATCCCGAAGGTCGCGACGGTGACGACGCCGAACATGTTGTTGCCGATCGCGAACGAGCCGACCGCGCAGCACAGCATGATGACCGGCATCACGGAGGAACGCGGCGCGCGCAGCACGTAGCTCGCCAGCCGGATCATGACGATGCCGAACGGAATCATGATGATGTTGGCGATGATGAACATCAGGTAGATCGCATACATGCTCGACGCTTTTTCGGTGAACAGCGTCGGTCCGGGGTTGAGCCCCTTCATGTAGAGCACGCCGATGGCAATCGCCGCGATGGTGTCGCCGGGAATGCCGAACAGCAGCGAGGGCACCCAGCCCGAGGCGATGCTGGCGTTGTTGCTGGCGCCGGCCTCGACCAGGCCCTCGACATGGCCGGTGCCGAACTTTTCCGGCTCCTTCGAGAAGCGTTTTGACATGGCGTAGCTGACCCAGGCGGCCATGTCGGCGCCGGCGCCCGGCAGCACGCCGATGATGATGCCGATGATGTTGCCGCGCGTCATCTGCCAGTGATATTTTTTGGTCAGCCGCCACTGGCCCGCCATGATGCTCCCGAACTTGCGCCGCGGGATCGGCGGCGGTTCCGGCGTCAGCATCGCGCGCATCACCTGCGCCACGGCAAAGACGCCGACCAGCGCCGGGATCGGCTCGATGCCGCCGAACAGATCAGTCAAACCAAACGTGAAGCGCGGCACGCCGCCGGGGTTCTCGATGCCGATGCAGGAGACCAAGAGGCCGATGAACATGCCGGCGATCGCCTTCACCGGCGAGGAGCGCGCGACCAGCGTGGCGCACATCAGCCCGAGGAACGCCAGCCAGAAATACTCGAAGGTCGAGAACGACAGCGCGATCTCGGCGAGCGGCGGCGCCAGGATCATCAGCGAGAGCGTGCCCGCGATGCCGCCGACGGCGGAGAACCAGACGCCGGCGCCGAGCGCCAGTTCAGCCTCGCCCTTGCGCGTCATGGCATAGGCTTCGTCAGCGTAGGCGGCCGAGGCGGGCGTGCCCGGAATGCGCAGCAAGGCGCCAGGAATGTCGCCGGAGAAGATCGCCATCGAGGAGGCCGCCACGATGGTGGCAATGGCGGCGATCGGCGACAGATAGAAGGTCACGGGGACCAGACAGCGCGGTCGCCATGGTCGCCGACAGCCCGGGCAGCGAGCCGATGACGAGGCCATAGATCGAGGCCGCGAACATCGCGACGATGACTTCCCAGGTGGAAATGAGCGCGAACGCTTCAAGCAGGGTTTTGAGCATCGATCACCACGGCATCGGCAGCAGCCCGGCCGGCAACGGCACGCGCAGCAACTTCGAGAAAATCAGATGAATGCCGATCGGCGCCAGCACGGCGAGCGGCAGCGAAAGCTTCCAGCGGGCGCCGAGTGCGGTCGACGTCACGAACACGATCAGCGCGGCCGTGATGATGAAGCCGAGCTTGTCGGCCACCACCACATAGAACAGCAGCAATGCCGGCGGCAGCAGCGCGCGCAGGCCGTAAAGCTTTCCGGTCGGCGGTGGCGCCGGCTGGCCGCCCTCGACCGGAATGAGCTCTTCTTCCTCTTCGAAGGAATGGCCGATCCCGAACGCGATCGCCAGCCCGCACAGCGCAAGGCCCGTCCCAATCACCAGCGGGAAGACATTGGGCCCGACCGGCTGGCCGGGCACCGGCGGCAACTGCCAGCCGCCATAGGCGGCAGCCGCACCGAGGCCAACGAGAAACAATCCCGTGACGCGATCGGGTAGACGCATGAACTAGCTCCGCGGTTTCGGATGATGTCAGCCGATGATCAGGCCTTCGACAGGCCGGCGGCCTTCATCGCCACGCCCATCTGGGCGTCGCCCTTGTCCATGAAGGTCTCGAATTGGGCCGCGTCGCCCCAGACCGTTCCGAAGCCGCGATTGCTCATGAATTCCTTGAACTCCTTGGAGTCGTAAACCTTCTTCAGCGCGGCCGTCATCTTGTTCGCGACATCCGCGGGCAGGCCCTTGGGGCCGGCAATGCCGCGCCACGCGCCGGTCGAATAGTCGATGCCCATGGCCTCCTTCAGCGTCGGCACGTCGGGGAAAGCTGGATTGCGCTTCTCGGACATCAGCGCAAGGCTGCGCGCCTTGCCGGCTTCGATGATGGCGCGCGCTTCCGGCACCGAGCAGGTGGTGAGGTCGAGGCCGCCGGCCGCGAGATCCTGCATCGCGGGCGCAGCGCCGTTCGACGGCACCCAGGCCACGTGGTTCGGCGCCAGTCCCATCGCCTGCATCCAGCCGACCAGCGCCAGGTGCCAGATGCCGCCCTGGCCAGTGCCCGAGGCCTTGAACTTGCCGGCAGGCGCGGCCTTGATGGCGTCGGCGAGTTCTTTCACGGTCTTGTAGGGCGAACCGGAACTGACCTGGATGCCGGGCGGATCCTCATTCATCAGCGCCAGCGGCGTGTAGCTCTTCGGCGCCAGTTCCGTGAGCCCCTGCCAGTGCATCATCGAGATTTCCACCGTCAGCATGCCGATGGTGTAGCCGTCGGGCGTCGCGGTCGCGATCGCGGAATGGCCGACCACGCCGGAGCCGCCGGTGCGGTTCACGACGTTGAACGGCTGGCCGAGATCCTTTTCCAGCAGCGCCGCGACGATGCGCGCGGTCGCGTCCGTGCCGCCGCCGGCGCCCCACGGCACGATCACGGTCACCGGCCGCGCCGGATAGGCCTGCGCCAAAGCCGGCTTGAAGCCCAAACCCGCGACGGCCGCGGCAGCAGCCGATGAGGCCGCAAAGGCGCGGCGCGTGATCTTCCTGGACATGGTGGTCCCTCCCTGCGGCGTCCGTGAGTCCGGACGCTCTTGTGTGATCCGACATTCTAGGCGGCTTTGCGCCGCGGTCGCAAGCCGTTGGCCGATCATACGGTTTCATCGCAGGTGGACATCTCGCCACATCCGGAAATCGGGTGGCGGCGATCGGGCTACCCGAAATAGGTATCCATATGCGGCTCGGTCATCGCGCCGCGATCGATTGCGGAGAGAGCCATGACGACCGCCTATTACAGCACCGTGCTGAACCACCCCCTGGAAACCGTGTGGGACCTGATCCGCGATTTCAACAACTACCCGGCCTATATCGAAGGGGTCAGCGAAAGCGTGATCGAGGACGACAAAGGCGGCGACGAAGTCGGCGCGGTCAGGCGCTTCTGCTACCTCGGCAACTGGATCAGGCAGCGGCTTGCCGGCCATTCCGACGACGCGCACGCGCTGACCTATGCGGGTATCGAGCCGCTGCCGTTTCCCCCCGAGCTTGTTCCGGATGCGCCCGCGCCGACGCACTACGAGGGGACGATGCACCTGCTGCCGGTCGTCGAGGGCAACCGGACTTTTATCGAATGGAAGGTGAAACTCGATACCGCGCCGGAGGATGCCGACCACTGGCAGACGCTGTTCCAGTCATGGATTCCGGACTGGACGCATTCCCTCGAACGGGCGCTGGCCCGCCCTCGCGCGTAAGGCTACGAGCGTCACCAAAAATGGGCGATAGCTCCGACCTTATTTCGGAAGGCATTCCACATTAAAGGCAATGATGATCTGAGCCGGGTCAGCCTTACCCAAGCTCTTCAAGTCTTCCAAACCACTTTTTAGCTTGGCTCCGGCCTCCTTCAAGCTGCCCTCAAGTGTCGACTTGGCGGCCTTGCATCGCTCTTCATTCGAGAACTCCTGGAACACCACGGTTGGGAGGAGCCTCCATTCCGCCCTGTCGTTGGTAGCGGCTGGACTGACTGAGTAGGAGAAGACGTACATCAGGATCCACATCGGCATGCTCCACTTGTGGTGCAACGGCAGCGACGCCGTGCGCCCTAACGCCATCATCGAATGGGATGGCCACGCCTCGCTTGCTTCGGTGGCTTCAGCGTCGTCCCAATGACGGTCCACGCCTGATCAGCAAGCCATGATCTAGATCAACGCCGTCACTCGACTGCCGTCCGGGCAATTTAGTCGCTGGCACCCCGACGAGGCTGCTCCGTTAGAGGGGACAGGGGAACGAAGCAGCCTCATCGAAGGCTCGCGCTGTCCTATGCCAGGAGCGAACTCTCCAGCACAGTGCCCGGCATGAGATCAAAGATTTCCACGGCGCACTATTGTCCTCACGGACACTCAATTGGTACCGAACAGCAGTTCACATGCTGTCTTGCCCGAGCATCGCGCGAGCCTTTTCGTGGCGATACGGCCGCCGGTTCCCGCTTTTGCGCCGCAATAATTCCTTAATTCAGGGAGCCAATACGCCCGCGCTTGGGGGTCAGAGCATGGGGAGACATCATCATGACTGACAGCGAATGGTGGAAGGAGCGCAGAAATCAGGTGGCGCGCTATCGAGCGATGGAGCAGGAGACCACAGATCCGCTCGCGGCACGTTTGCTACACGATATCGTTTTGGATTTAGAAGCAGAGTTGGAAGGATTGCGGCAAAGCGTTGGTCTTGACGCTGCTGCGTGAGCGTCGACGCATCCTGGATCAGGATGTTCTACCCGGGGGCACTTGCGGCCTTCATTGCGAGACGACTGCACGGTGCCCCCTGGCGACCGCTCATCGCAGGACCCACTCGCTTGAAAGAGCGCGAGGCCGGCGTGTGTACGTGTGGTGCGGCCGTCATTGCGGCCGGTCTTCGTCGCCCTTCGGTCGGGCGCCGCCGAAGATCCTGATGCCTTCCGGCGTCAGATACGGCTTCAACGTCTCCCAGGGTACGAAGGCGACATACTCGCCTTCGGCATAGGGGCCGACCGCGTAGGGCGGATAATGGAAGGTCAGGCCGGAGCTTTTGCCCGAGACAGTCGATGGCGTCAGCGTCACCGCGCCGATCTTCAAAAGCTTCGGCTCGACGCCCTTGAACCATTCTGATGTCGCCGTATCGCCGGCGTCGCGCTTCTTCTTCTCAGCCGTGAGCGAAGCGAGCACAGCTTTGACCATCGCCTTCATTGTCGGGCCGTTGTCGGCGGTCTCGGTGAAGAAGGGCCGGATCGAGATGCGCTTGTTGGCCTCCGAATCCCACAGGATCGTGTTGACGTCGGAATTCGGATGCGCGGCCTTGGTGTCCATGTAGTCGCCGCGGACGATGCTCACATAATGGCCATCGACGCGCGACCGGAAATTGTAGCGTCGCTCAAAGGTCCAGCCGCCGTCGCGAAACAATTGCGGGTCCTGCTTGCGTTCGCTTTCCGCTTCCGCGGCGCTCTTCTCCATCCACTTCTTGCCATCGGCGAGGCAATCGGCGGCCAGCGCCGGATCGGCCTTGACCGTGTCGTCGAGATAGATGCGCGCCTCGAACGACTTGTTCTTGATGGTGGCATCGGGGCGGGGCTCGCCGGCGAGGAGCGGAGACACAAGACAGGCCATCGCGCCCGCAAGGCACAGCCGGCGGGAGAGCATTAGCAGCGTAGCAGGACGCACGGAAAATCCTCTGGGGTTTGGCTTCTACTCCGCCGCCTCGCTGCTGTGGCCGAGCCTTGCATTGAGCTTGTGGATCAGCTCTTCGGCGGCATCCGAAATCACCGTACCGGGCGGGAAGATCGCCTCGGCGCCGGCCTTGTAGAGAGCGTCATAATCCTGCGGCGGCACCACACCGCCGATGATGATCATGATGTCCTCGCGGCCGTGCTTTTTCAGCGCGGCCTTGAGTTCGGGCACGGCCGTGAGATGGGCGGCCGCCAGCGACGAGACGCCGAGGATATGCACGTCGTTCTCCACCGCCTGCCGCGCCGCCTCGTCGGCGGTGGCGAACAGCGGCCCGATATCGACGTCGAAGCCGACATCGGCAAAGGCGGATGCGATCACCTTCTGGCCGCGGTCGTGGCCGTCCTGGCCGATCTTGGCGACGAGGATGCGGGGGCGGCGGCCCTCGGCGGTCTCGAACGCATCGATCAGTTCCTGCACCTTCTCGACCCGGTTGGACATGGCCGACGCCTCCCGCTTATAGACGCCGGTGATGGACTTGATTTCGGCGCGGTGACGCCCGAACACTTTTTCCATCGCGTCCGAAATTTCGCCGACGGTGGCTTTCGCGCGTGCCGCGTCGATGGCCAGCGCCAGCAGGTTGCCGTTGCCTTCGCCGGCGCTGCGCGTCAGCGCCGCCAACGCCGCATCGACTTCCTTCTGATCGCGCTCGGTGCGCAGCCGCGACAGCTTGTCAATCTGCAGCCGCCGTACGGTGGAGTTTTCCACCTTGAGCACGTCGATCGCGGCCTCGTTGACCGGCTTGTACTTGTTGACGCCGATCACGGCCTGCCGCCCGGCGTCAATCCGCGCCTGCGTCTTGGCGGAAGCTTCCTCGATCCGCAGTTTTGGCACGCCGGCCTCGATCGCCTTGGCCATGCCGCCGAGCGCCTCGACTTCCTGGATATGGCCCCAGGCTTTCGCCGCGAGATCGCGGGTCAGCCGTTCGACATAATAGGAGCCGCCCCAGGGATCGATGATGCGGTTGGTACCGCTTTCCTGCTGCAGGAACAATTGCGTGTTGCGCGCGATGCGGGCCGAAAAATCCGTCGGCAGCGCCAGCGCCTCGTCGAGCGCGTTGGTGTGCAGCGACTGGGTATGGCCTTGCGTCGCCGCCATCGCCTCGATGGTGGTGCGCATCACATTGTTGAAGACGTCCTGCGCGGTCAGCGACCAGCCGGAGGTCTGGCAATGCGTGCGCAGCGACAGCGAGCGCGGATCCTTCGGGTTGAACTGCGTCAGCAGCTTGGCCCACAGCAACCGGGCGGCGCGCATCTTGGCGACTTCCATGAAGAAGTTCATGCCGATCGCCCAGAAGAACGACAGCCTCGGCGCGAAGCGGTCGACGTCGAGGCCGGCGGCCAATCCGGCGCGCAGATATTCGACGCCGTCGGCCAGCGTATAGGCGAGTTCGAGGTCCTGCGTCGCGCCGGCTTCCTGCATGTGATAGCCGGAAATCGAGATCGAGTTGTACTTCGGCATTTTCTGCGAGGTGTACGCAAAAATGTCGGAGATGATCCGCATCGAGGGTGTGGGCGGATAGATGTAGGTGTTGCGCACCATGAACTCTTTCAGAATATCGTTCTGAATGGTGCCTGAGAGTTTTTCCGGCGACACGCCCTGTTCCTCGGCAGCCGCGACGAACAGCGCCAGGATCGGCAGCACCGCGCCGTTCATGGTCATCGACACGCTCATCTGGTCGAGCGGAATGCCGGAGAACAGCGTACGCATGTCGTAGATGGAATCGATCGCGACGCCGGCCATGCCCACATCGCCGGTAACGCGGGGATGATCGGAATCATAGCCGCGGTGGGTGGCGAGGTCGAAGGCGACCGAAAGACCTTTTTGCCCAGCCGCGAGGTTGCGGCGATAGAACGCGTTGGAATCTTCCGCCGTGGAGAAGCCGGCATACTGCCGGATGGTCCAGGGCTGGTTGACATACATGGTTGGGTAGGGGCCGCGCAGATACGGCGCGACGCCTGGCCAGGTTTCGAGGAAGTCGATGCCCTCCAGATCGGCCTCGCTGTAGCCGGGCTTCACCGGGATGCCCTCGGGCGTCAGCCACGGTTCGGCGCTGCCGGCGGGCTGTGCGGGCGCGGCGGCTTCAAAGGCGACATCTGCGAAATTTGGTATGCGGCTCATGGTATCCATCTTAGCACATTTGGCGGGCGGAGATCGCCACCCCTAATCATGATCCGGATGCTGATGGCTGGTGATGGTCGCCATCTTCTCCGGCCCGTAATTCTGTATGGTCGTCTGGCTTGGCAGGTTGGCGATGCCGACCACCCAGCCGAGCCGGGATTCGGTTCCATATTGCCGCGTCGGCACCACCCGGTCTGGGCGGTCGAACGCGCCGGTCATGATCTCGATCCGGGGGCCGCCGATCCTGCGGAAGCTCAAGGGGGTGCCGCAGTCGGCGCAGAAATCGCGCTCGGCGATGGAAGAGGATTGGAACGAAGCCGGCTTGCCGCGGGTCCAGGTGAAATCTTCGTGCTCGATGTCGGCGAAGGAGGCAAACGGCGCGCCCGAGGCCTTCTGGCACATCCGGCAATGGCAGATGCTGATCTTGGCCGGGGGCTTCGACACCGCAAAGCGGATGGCGCCGCACTGGCAGCCACCGGTCAGGATCGTCTTGTGGTTGTTTTCCGTCATGCTCACTCCATCCGCCGCCAGGCTTCCCGCAGCATCGTCAGGGCATCGCCGCCGGCAAAGATGAAATCACTGATGCCGGCCTCGCGCAGCGCGGCCTCCTGTTCGCCGGGCCGCCCTGCCAGATAGATATGCTTGGCGCCTTCAGCTTGAAGGGCCTTTGTGGCGGCCATCGCGTATTCCGCATAGGCCTTGTCGGATGAGCACAGGCAAACAATCGCCGCGCCCGAGGCCTTGAACGCGGTGGCCAGCGCCGCCGGGTCGGCAAAGCCTTGGGTATCGATTGCCTCGATGCCGCCGGTCTCGAAGAAGCTCTTGGCGAACGTGGCGCGCGCGGTGAAGTCGGCCGCCGTGCCGAGATTGGCGAGGAAGACTTTTGGCCGCGCGCCTGACGTCTTGAGCCTTTCGTCCGAATTGTCGCGCAGGGCCTCGAACGGCGCGGCCAGCCGCATCGGCGGCAGGGGATCGAACTTGAATTTTGCCTCGCCATAGGGCGGCAGCACGATCGGCGTAGCATCGAGGACGGCGATCTCAGCCTCATGCAGGTTCGGAAATTCGCTCGCACCCGTCAGCACTTCCCTCCGCTTGGCGATATTGGCCTCGCGTACGCCGCGGGTTGCGGCGACTTTGCGCTGGATCAGATTTTGTTCGAGCGCGGCGAAGATGCCGCCGGCGGTTTCGATCTCCTGAAACAGCGACCACGCGGATTCGCAAAGCTGTCTTGTCAATGTTTCGATGCCGCCGGAGCCGGCCGCGGGATCGCTCACCTTGGCGAGGTTGGATTCTTCCAAGAGCACCAGTTGCGTGTTGCGCGCGGCTCGTCGCGCGAACGGATCGGGCAATCCCAGGGCCAGCGTGTGCGGCAATACGGTGATGGCGTTGGCGCCGCCGAGACCGGCGGAGAAGGTCGCCATCGTCGCGCGCAGCATGTTCACGTAGGCATCGCGCTGGGTGAGCATGCGCCACGCGGTATCGGCCGCAATGAACAGCGGCCTGGGCGTCAGGCCGCAGGCCTGCTCGACCCGCGCCCACAACAGCCGCAGCGCGCGGAATTTTGCCAGCGTCAGGAATTGGTCGGCGTCGGCGCTGAGTCGCGCATAGACCATGCCCTGCGCATCTTCCAGCGCAACGCCTGCCTGTTCGATCGCGCGGAGATAGGCGACGCCGGCAGCCAGCACGAATGCCAATTCCTGCACTTCCGACCCGCCGGCATCATGAATCACCCGTCCATCGGCGACCGCGAGCGGGCCCTTGAAGCCCATCGCGGCCAGGCCTTTGATCGCGCCGGTGATCGCGGGCACGATCTCTTCCCAGCTATAGGGACTCGAGCCCCACACCGCACAGGACCCGAGCGGGTCCAGCCCGAAACGAATGTCGCAGGCGGCGGGATCGATACCTTTGCCTTTGATGTATTCCGCGAGGTGAATAGCCGCCATCCGCGACTGTGGCCCGATCTGAAGCTCGATGCCGATACCGGCGTCGAGATAGATGCCATCGAGCACCTGCGCGACCGCCTCTGCCGAAGGATCGAGCCCGAAACCGTGGGCGCCATTGGCGCCTGCGAACACGAGTGTCAGCCCGGTCGCGCCGTTCTCCAGATCGTGCAGCGCCTGCGCGTTGGCCGCCTTGGCGTCGGGATGATCGATCCGCTGCATGACCTGCCAGGGCGCCGCCGCCGCGCGGCCGGCGACCGGCGTGGCCCCTTTCGCGCGGCGATAGATCGGATCGATTTTCAGCCCGTCGGACGTCTTGCTGACCAGTTTCTCGAACGGCGCGCCCTTCAGCACCCCGTCGACCAGCTTGCGCCAGTCCTCGTAGGTCGCCTGCGGAAATTCCGCCGCCAATGTCAGTTCGTCAGTCTTGGTCATCCGGCCCATTATTCCCTGGTCGTCGCTTGATTGGGCCGGAAATTGCCACGGTGCGGCCGCCAAGCCAAACGGTTGTTTTGGGTCTTTCGGGCTCAATCCAGGTCGGGCAGCCGCTGGATACCCTCGGTCGAAAGCTGCGCCAGCGCCTCGCTAACGCTGCGTCCCGCAATGATACGGTCTGGCGCGATTTCGGCCAGCGGCACTAATACGAAGGCGCGCTCAAAAGCCCGTGGATGCGGCAGCGTCAGTTCCGGCTTGTCGAGCCTGAAATCGTCATAGGCGATCAGATCGAGGTCGAGGCTGCGCGGCCCCCAGCGCGTCTCACGGGCGCGGTCGCGGCCGAATTTCTTCTCGATCTTGTGCAGCGTGAACAGCAACGCATGCGGATCGAGACTGGTTTCGATCTCGATGCAGGCATTGGTAAACGGCGCCTGGTCTTCCTCGCCCCAGGGCGGGGTGGTGTAGTCCGAGGAACGCGCGAGCAGGGCGGCCTGTGTCATGCCGCAAATGTTGGCGATGGCTTTTTTGAATGTCGCGCGGACATCGCCGACATTGCCGCCGAGCGCGATCAGCACGTCCGCCATGTCAGGGCGATTGCCGCTTGCGGATCAGCACCACGCCGACATCCTCGAAGATCGCGGCAATCGGCGCATGCGGCTTGTGCACGGTGACCTTGACCGTGTCGATGCGCGCAAAGGCCGCGAATATCGCGTCGGCAACGGCGCCGGCGGCGCGCTCCAGCAGCTTGTAGTTAGTGTTCTTGAACGCCGCCGTCGCGGTCGCCACCACGCTGGCATAGGACACAGTATCGGACAAATGATCGGTACGCGCGGCTTCCGACAGATCCGCGGAAAGTTCGAGGTCGATGACAAAACGCTGCCCGACCTCGGTCTCGTGCTCCATCACGCCGTGGCGGGCATGGATGACGACGCCGGTGATGAAGATCGTATCGCTCATCCCTGTTCCCTGATTGCGGCGGCGACGCGCAGCGCCTGTACGGTTTCGGCGACGTCGTGCGCCCGGATGATCCGCGCCCCGTTCTGGGCCGCCACCAGATGCGCAGCAATCGAACCGCCGAGACGTTGATGCGGTTCCGATGGCGTCACCGTGCTGATGAAGCGTTTTCGCGAGGCGCCGACCAACAATGGAAATCCAAACGACTGCAACTCGCCGAGCCGCGCCAGTGCGGTCATGCTCTGCTCGGGCGTCTTGCCGAAGCCGATGCCGGGATCGAGCACGATCTTGTCAGGCGAAATTCCCGCTTTCGCCGCGATGTCGAGCGAACGCGCGAAGAAGTCGACGATGTCCTGCATGATGTCGATAGCAGGATCGGCGCGCTCGCGGTTATGCATGATGATGACGGGCGCGCCGCGCTCGGCGACCAGCCCGGCCATGCCGGAATCGCGCTGCAGGCCCCAGACGTCGTTGGCGATGGCGGCACCCTGATCGAGCGCCCAGGCGACGACGGCGGATTTCATGCTGTCGATCGACACGGGAATGCCGAGCGCAACCACGTCAGGCAGCACCGGCTGCAGGCGTTGCAATTCTTCTTCCGCCGAGATCGGTTCCGACCCGTAGGGCCGGGTGGATTCCGCGCCGATGTCGATGATGTCGGCGCCCTCGGCGATCATCCGCCGGGCCTGGGCCAGCGCGCGTTCGGGGGCGGCGAAGTGCCCGCCGTCCGAAAATGAATCGGGCGTTACGTTCAGTACGCCCATCACCGCCGGATAAGGCCTGGACTTTAGCGCAGGCAGCACCGCATGACCGGCCGGACCGGCGGCGGCGGTGGGTCTGGGCTTGGCGGCGATCATGCGGTGGCTTTGCGCGGTCCGCGCCGGGGAGTCAAGGCGTGAGAGCCTGCCCCGCGGGGCCGCCCGACCGGCTTCAGTAGCTGATCTTCGGCGTCAGCTTGCGCGCCTGCTCGATCAATTGCTCGACCGACCTTTCGGAAGGCAGAACCCGGACCAGTTTGCGCCTGGTGTTCACGTCTTTCATGTTCTGAGCCAGGCGCGCCGGATTGCGGTGGGCGAGTTCGCGTACCGTGGTAACGCCGGCCGCACGCACCAGGCCCACCTTGGCCTTGCCCATCCCGGGAATGCGCATGTAGTCGGAAAAATTGGCCCATTCGAGCAGTTGCTGTTCGCTGATGCCGGTCTTTGCCGCGAGCGCCTTGCGTCCTTTCACCGTGCGGGCTGCCTCCAGCAGAGCCTCGGTCGTGCGAATGCCCAACGATTTCAGTTTCGAGGCAGAGTAGGCGGTCAGGCCTTCGATCTCGGAAAGAGGATAAGTCATGATACTCGATGAAAAAGGAATGTGCTTGGGGCGAATGTGTTCGCGAATGTGCTTGCTATGCGAACTGGCTGAGGCCCGGCGTCCCCGAAATGATTTCTCCCATTTGATCCGCTCCGATTTTGTCGCGACCGAACCTGAAAAGTTCACGCGCCACGCCCTGAATCTCGTTCATGCCCAGGCCAAGCGCCATCAGCCTGGTGCCGACCGCCATCAAGCCTCCGCCCATCAGCCGCGAGAAACCGCCATTGCTGCTGGACGCTGCAATCGCAGCTTCGGCACCCGGAATTTGGTCGATCAGGGCCTGAACCTTGTCGGAGGGTCCCTCGTTACGGAGGAAACCCAGAACGATGCCGATGGTTTTTTCAGCGACAGCGCTATCGATGCCGGCCTTGGCGGCCAGCCGTCCAATCAGTTCGTCCATAATTTGCCCCGTCTCCCCAACCGGTTTAACCGGGTCGCCTACTTCTGCATTGATCTTGAGCGCCTGCGATCTGAAATACAAGCGATCCGCGCCCATCAAGGCGGTTTCGCGTCGCAAGTGTTGCAGCAATGCAAGAGTGAATGCCGGATTCACACCGGCTTGTTGCGCTGCGTTCTCGATTTCTTCGCGGAACAACAGAATAAAGTATGAGAAACACGAATGACGAAGTGGGCGAACGCTCACGTTTCCGTCGCGGATGGTTTCAATCCGAAGCCAGGATGCGATATGATTGCCAACCAAACCTGCGCGATGCGCGCGAAGAGGCGATGCAATGGTGACCTCCGATAACAAGACGGCCGATACCGACGAGAAGATTTTCATCGGCAAGGGCGAACAGACTGCATGGCTTGCGCTGGCGCTTGCCAATCGGCATGGCCTTGTCACCGGAGCGACCGGAACCGGCAAGACCGTGTCGCTGCAGGTGATGGCGGAGGGTTTTGCCCGCGCCGGTGTTCCCGTGTTCGCGGCCGACATCAAGGGCGACCTGTCCGGTATCTCCGAAGTCGGCGAGGCCAAGGATTTCATCCTCAAGCGCGCCAAGGAGATGGGCCTCAATTTCCAGCCCGACCAGTTCTCGACGGTGTTCTGGGACGTGTTCGGCGAGCAGGGCCATCCGGTTCGCGCCACGGTCACGGAGATGGGGCCGCTATTGCTGGCGCGGATGCTCGATCTGAACGACGTGCAGGAAGGCGTCCTCAATGTCGCATTCCGCGTGGCGGATGAAAACGGCCTGACGCTGATCGACATGAAGGATCTGCGTGCGCTGCTGGATGCGATCGCGCCAGCCGGCGGCAAAAAAGGACCGGATGCCGAGGAGGATGAACTCGCCGACATCCGAAAGGCCGCGCAGAGTTTTGGCAATGTCAGCAAGGCAACTGTCGGGACCATTCAGCGCCAGCTTCTGGTGCTGGAAAACCAGGGCGCAGCGAAATTCTTCGGCGAGCCGGCGCTGACGCTGAAGGATTTCATGAAGACCGACAGCGACGGCCGCGGCATGGTCAATATCCTGGTCGCCGACAAGCTGATGCAGAGCCCGAGGCTCTACGCCACCTTCCTGTTGTGGATGCTGTCGGAGTTGTTTGAAGAATTGCCGGAAGCCGGCGACCTGCCGAAGCCGAAACTGGTGTTCTTCTTCGACGAGGCGCATCTGTTGTTCAACGACGCGCCGAAGGCGCTGATGGACAAGATCGAGCAGGTGGTCCGCCTGATCCGCTCCAAGGGCGTCGGCGTCTACTTCGTCACGCAGAACCCGATCGACGTGCCGGACAAGGTGCTGGCCCAGTTGGGCGGTCGCGTGCAGCACGCGCTGCGCGCCTTTACGCCGCGCGACCAGAAAGCGGTGGCGGCTGCGGCGCAGACCTTCCGGCCGAATCCGAAGCTCGATACCGCCCGCGTCATCATGGAACTCGGCAAGGGCGAGGCGCTGGTGTCGTTCCTCGAAGGCGGCGGCACGCCGACCATGGTCGAGCGTGTCATGATCCGTCCGCCGACGGCACGGATCGGGCCGATCACGCCGGAAGAGCGCAAGGCGATCATGAACAAGAGCCCGGTCAAGGGCAAATACGACACCGCGATCGACGCCGAATCCGCCTATGAGATGCTGCAGAAGCGCGTGGCCGGAACGGCGGCGCCTGCGAATGGGCAGGATGGTGGCGCTGGCGGCGGCGGAATTCTCGGACAGATCGGTTCGATCGTCGGCACGATTTTCGGCACCAACGTCAAGCGTGGCAAGATGTCGACCGGCCAGGTGATTGCGCGAGACGTTACGCGCTCCGTCACCAACAAGGTCATCGGCGGTGTCGCTGCCGATCTCGGCAAAGCCGTTGGCGGCTCGCTCGGCGGTTCGATCGGGCGCTCGCTGGTGCGCGGCGCGCTCGGCGGCTTGCTGCGGCGATAGAGCGTTTTCGAGCGAAGCATGCCCTCGGACTTGATCCGGGGGTGGAAACCGGTTCGCGTGAAGAAAACGCGTCTAAACAACGAGCCGCCACGATCTCCCTCTGACCTCCGGAACGAGCGCGTGCTGAGATATCCGTCGCTACGAAGGCCGCTCGATCTGCTGTTTCTGGTCTGCTGCATCGCCTTGACGGCGGATGTGCTGGTTCCGGAAATCTGGGGCAGCGGCAAGACCAAGGATTATCCGCTGTGGTTCTGGGCCGGGCAGCAGGTGCTGCAGGGGAAGAATCTCTACCCCGATGATCCCGGCACCTATTTCGATTTCATCTATCCGCCGCTGTCGGCGGTGCTGCTGGCGATCCCGAGCTGGTTCGGCAAGATCCCGCTTTATCTGTGCCTGTCGTTCCTCAACGTCGTCGCGTGGTGGATGACGGCGCAGTTCTCGCACGCGATGGCGGGATCGGGGCGCAAGCCCGGGCCCTGGCTGGAAGCACTGCCGGGCCTCGTCACCGTCACCTTCGTGTTCGACATGTTCGATCTCGGCCAGCCGAATCTCGTGCTGCTGGCGTTGATGCTTTACGGGTTCTGGCTGCTGCGCGATCACCGTGGCTGGATGGCGGGAAGCATGTTCGCGCTCGCCACCGCCATCAAGGTGTTTCCGGTGGCGGTGCTGCCTTATCTGGTGTGGCGAAGACAGTGGGCAGCGGCCGCGAGCATGCTGCTGTTCATCGGCGTGTTCCTGTTCGTGCTGCCGGCGCCATTTCGCGGCTTCCAGCACAACGCCGCCGAGTTGAAGACCTGGTACCAGGGCATGGTGGGGACGAGTTCGGAGAAGGGGTTCGGACAGCGCGACGAGCAGAACTGGTCGTGGGTCAACCAATCCATCATCGCCATGACGCATCGGCTGACGCGGCCGGTGAACTACAATCAGGATAATCCGGCCAAGCCGCCGCGAACCATGAATATCGCCAATCTCGATTTCAAGACGGCGAACTGGATCGTGCTGGCGATATCGCTTGCGATCGGGCTCGGCTATGTTGCCGTGATGCCGCCGGCCTCGCGCCGTACGGAACGCTCGGATGCCGAAGAGATCGGCATTCTGTTTTGCCTGATCACCGTCGCGTCGCCCCTGGCCCGGCAATATTACTTCCTGTGGCTGTTCTTTCCGATCACCGTTCTGGCCCATCGCGCCGCCTATGATCCGCGTCCAGCCGTCAGGGCCGGCACATGGGCTTTGCTTGCGGCGGCCGGTAGCTTGTTGTTCCTGTCGCTTCCGGTGTTTCCGAACGACCTGCAGGCCTATGGCAACAACCTTGTTGCCACCGTCCTGCTCTCGGCGGGGCTGGTCTGGCACATACGGCATCCGCCGGTCGTCGCGTCCGCCTTGCCTCGAGCCACCAGCGAGCTACAACTTCACGCAGACAACAAAGCCCACAGCCAGGGATAATTCAGCCATGTCCAACGCCAAGATCCAGCCGGTCCTTGATCATATCGACGCCGATTTCGACAACAGCCTCGAACGGCTGTTTGCGCTGCTGCGGATCAAGTCGATCTCGGCCGATCCGGCCTTCGCCGGTGATTGCAGGGCGGCCGCGGATCATCTTGCCAAGGATATCGCGACGCTCGGCTTCAAGGCGGAGGTGAGGCCGACGGCCGGGCACCCCGCGATCGTCGCCAAGGCCAATGGCAGCACCGATGGCCGTCCGCATGTTCTGTTCTATGGACATTACGATGTGCAGCCGGTCGATCCGCTCAATCTGTGGCACCGGCCGCCGTTCGAACCTGTGGTCACCGATCATGCCGATGGCCGCAAGATTATCGTGGCGCGCGGCGCGGAGGACGACAAGGGACAGTTGATGACCTTCGTCGAGGCCTGCCGGGCCTGGAAGAAGGTGACGGGATCGCTGCCGGTCGATGTCACGATCCTGATCGAAGGCGAAGAAGAAGTCGGCTCGAAGAATTTCGTGCCGTTCATGGAGGCGATCAAGGATGAGCTGAAGGCCGATTTCGCGCTGGTCTGCGACACCGGCATGTGGGACCCGAACACGCCGGCGATCACAACCTCGCTGCGCGGCCTGGTGTATGACGAGGTCACCGTCAAGGCCGCCAACCGCGACCTGCATTCTGGCGTGTTCGGCGGCGGCGCGCGCAACCCGATCCGCGTGCTGACCAATATCCTCGGCGGCCTGTTCGACGACAACGGAAGCATCACCATTCCCGGCTTCTACGACGGCGTGAAGGATCTGCCGCCGGATATCCTGGCGCAGTGGAAGGCTCTCAACCTTTCGCCGGACTCATTCCTGAAGCCGATCGGCCTCTCGATCCCCGCCGGCGAAAAGGATCGCCTGCTGATCGAGCAGGTCTCCTCGCGTCCGACCTGCGACATCAACGGCATCTTCGGCGGCTATACCGGCGAGGGCTCAAAAACCGTGATCCCGGCGGAAGCTTCCGCCAAAGTCTCGTTCCGTCTGGTCGAAGGCCAGGACCCGCAGAAGATCAAGCAGGCGTTCCGCGACTATGTCACCGCGCGGCTTCCGGGCGACTGCAAGGCCGTCTTCACCGAGCACTCCAGCGGGGCGGCGATCGCGCTCGACTGGAACATGAAGCCGCTGTCGGCCGCCAAGCGTGCACTGACCGAGGAATGGGGCAAGGAGGCGCTCTTGGTCGGCTCCGGCGCCTCGATCCCGATCGTCGCGGATTTCAAGAAGACGCTCGGCCTCGACAGCCTTCTCATTGGCTTCGGTCTCGACGACGACAACATCCATTCGCCGAACGAGAAGTACGACCTCAAGAGTTTTCACAAGGGCATCCGCTCCTGGGCGCGGATTTTGGGAGCGCTGGCGGAGGCGCCGCGCTAAGCGCGGCGCGGCGATGCGCGGGCATTGGATCTGGAAGGCGGCCATCGCGGGTTTCTGCGGCAGCGCCGCCCATACGCTATTGATGTATCTGAAATCGCGGACCGGCCTGCTTCCTGCTTTTCAACCCTATCACAGCTTTCAGGCTACGCTCGGTCATCTGACGGGTAGCGAAGTCCATCCGATCATTCCATGGGCGATGTCGTTCCTGAACGGCTCGACGATCCTCGGCCTTTGCTTCGGGTGGATCTACGCCTGGCTGCCGGGAAACAGCGGCGCGGTAAAGGGAGCGACTTTCGGTGTCTTCGGCTGGCTCGTGATGGGATTTGTGTTCTTTCCGCTGGTGGGATTGGGGCCGTTCGCCGGCAAGCTCGACCTCGGCGTTTGGCCAGCCGTGTTTTCGCTTGCAATGCTTCTTGCTTACAGTGTCGTTCTCGGCGTCGTTTACGCCGCGCTCAATTCATGGGGCAAGGCAGCTTCCCCGCCCACAGGTTCCAAATAAAGACGCCGACCGTGATTGGGCGGCGTTTTAATTCCGTGCCGGCTTGCGGATCGATCCGGAGCAGGCGCTCAACTTGCCGCAGTCTGAAAGGCCGTCATTCCCGGCGAGGCATCGCCAGCCGCAATTGCACTCAACAATTTCACATCGAGAATGGTGATCGAGCGGTAATGTACGTCGATGGCTCCCGCTTGTTTGAGCTCGTTGAGAGCACGGCTCAGTGTTTTTCGCGAGATGCCGCAGAGGCTGGCAAATTCATCATGCGTAACCGGAATTTCGATGATCGCGGCATTGCAACCCCGAACAAGTGAAATGCCGAGAGAGATCAGGCGGGTGCACACCTTGCTAAAGGAATCGCGCTGCGACAGTTCGACGATCGCCGTCAAGCTTTCCTGCAAATGAAGCTCGCTGAGCAGCGCAAAATACCTCAGGCAAAGTGGCTCTTCCTTGATCATCGCTTCGATTTTCTGCCGTGCGATCACGACGGCCGACGCCCTGGTTCTCGCGCGGACCGATACGGACCGTCTTTGGCTGCCGCCATATGCAACCCGCTGGCCGAACCAGGCACCGGGCCGTGAGATGTGCAGCAGTTGCTCATGAAGTTGCGGATGATCGACGAAGACCTCAAGGGTGCCCGAGGCGACGCCGACCAGCGAGTGAGCGCCGTCGGCGGCGTTGAACACAACCTGTCCAGGTTCGAGGGCGCGCACGTTCGCATCGGTGAGCAAGCGCGTGCAGAATTCATCGGGTTGGTTCGATAGCCAACCTTGGCGGCGCATGGCGTCGAAGGCATCCTGCTTTTTCATGAAATGCTCTCTTGCTTTTCCGCGGGAGCAAAAGTCGCCGATTGGGACTTTTGACGCAATCCCAGAGTTGCCGATCGCCTAGAGTTAAGACCTCAGCGAGTGCAGGTCGCGTGCAAGGGAGAGCGACGGGATGCCAACGCTTTTCCGGATTTTCGGGTGGCCGAACACAGGTTTAGCCGCACATCGCGTATCGGCCATGACTGCTGGTGGTATCCCACTGGGCGCACTTGCGACGATATCCAGCCTGCGCCATTGCGACAATATGTCAGCCAACGTTGGTGACATTTCCCGGTGCGTTCGTTCCATCAAGCGGAAAGCATCATGAAATCAATCAAAGCATTATCCTCAGCATCGATCATTGCGCTGGGTCTGTGGATCACGGCCCCGTTACCTGCGCTCGCACAAAAGCCAACGGCAACGGCCAGCGACGGCTCGGTGCTACCGTTTCCGCCAAAGGCGAGCACGTCGATTGCCGGACCGACGCTCCAGGAATCGAAGCTCGTGCCGTTTCCGGCCGAGAACCGCCTGCCGAAGGGCGCGCCCAATATCCTGATCATTTTGCTCGACGACGTCGGCTTCGGTTTGCCGGATACGTTCGGCGGCCCGGTGCATACGCCGACGTTCACGCGGCTTGCCAATGAAGGCATCAGCTACAACAGCTTCCACACCACGTCGATCTGCTCGCCGACGCGCGCGGCGTTGCTGACCGGCCGCAATCATCAGCGCGTCGGATCGGGAACGATCGCCGAGCGCGCGGTCAACTGGGACGGCTACACCGGCGTCATTCCGCGCACGTCGGCGACGCTTGCGAAGGTGCTCGGCAATTATGGGTACAACACCGCAGCCTTCGGCAAATGGCACAACACGCCCGCCACGCAAACCACCGCGATGGGCCCGTTCACGCTGTGGCCGACGGGGGAGGGGATCGGCTTCGATTATTTCTACGGCTTTCTTGCCGGTGAGACCTCGCAGTGGGAGCCGCGACTGACCGAGAACCTCAATCCGGTCGAGCCGCCGCACGACGAAAAATATCACCTGAGTGAAGATCTGGCCGACAAGGCGATCGGCTGGCTTCGCAAGCACGAGGCCTATACGCCCGACAAGCCGTTCCTGATGTACTGGGCGACCGGTGCGGCCCACGGTCCGCATCATATCTTCAGGGAGTGGGCCGACAAATATAAAGGCAAGTTCGACGCAGGCTGGGACGAACTCCGCGAGCGAACCTTCAAGCGCCAGAAGGAACTCGGCTGGATTCCGGCCAACACGCAGTTGACCCCGCGCGACAAGACCATGGCAGGTTGGGACAGCATTCCCGCCTCCGAACGGGCGTTCCAGACCCGGCTGATGGAGATCTTTGCGGGCTTCACCGAGCACGCGGATGCGCAGGCTGGAAAGGTCATCGATGAACTAGATCGCCTCGGCGTCCGCGACAACACACTCGTGTTCTACATCTTCGGCGACAACGGTTCGAGCGCCGAGGGCCAGCACGGCTCCATCAGCGAATTGCTCGCTCAGAACGGCATCCCGAACACGATGGACCAGCATCTTGCCGCGCTCGACAGGCTTGGCGGGCCTGATGCGCTTGGCGGTCCGAAAACCGACAACATGTATCACGCCGGCTGGGCCTGGGCGGGCGGTACGCCGTTCAAGGGCACCAAACTGCTTGGCGCCTATTTCGGCGGTACCCGCAACCCGATGGTCATCGACTGGCCGGCCCGCATCAAGCACGACACCACGCCGCGCAGCCAATTCCACCACGTCAACGACATCGTGCCGACGATCTACGACATCGTCGGCATCAAGGCGCCGAAAATGGTGGATGGCTTCACGCAGGACCCGATCGACGGGGTCAGCATGACCTATACGTTTGCAGATGGGGCAGCCAAGCCCCGAAAGACCACGCAATATTTCGACAACAACGGCAGTCGCGGCATTTATCAGGACGGCTGGTTCGCCTGCACGTTCGGGCCGTTCGTGCCGTGGGATACGGCGGGTTCCAACGCTGCAATCAACGCCTGGGACGCCAACAAGGACGTCTGGGAACTATACGACCTTCGCAAGGATTTTTCGCAGGCCGAGGATCTGGCGGCGACGAATCCGCAGAAGCTCGCGGAAATGAAGTCGCTGTTCCTGAAGCAGGCGAAAGCCAACAAGGCGTTTCCGATCGGCGCCGGGTTGTGGCTGCGTACACATCCGCAGGATCGGGTGAAGACGCCCTATTCGAGCTGGAAGTTCAATGCTTCGACAACCCGCATGCCCGAGTTTACAGCGCCTGGGCTTGGCCGCCAGAGCAACCACGTCAGCATCGATGCCGAACTCGGCGAAGGCGCAACCGGCGTGCTCTACGCGCTGGGCGGATTTTCCGGCGGTGTAACGCTCTACATGGACAAGGGTGAACTCGTCTACGAGTACAACATGATGGAGATCGAACGGTATTCGGTCCGTGCCAGCGAGAAGATCGCGGCTGGCAAGCGCAGGATCGAAGTCGACACCACCATTGCGCGGCCCGGCGCCGCGGCTGAGGTCGTGCTGTCGGTCGATGGCAAGGAGGTTGCGCGAACCACGGTCAAGCGCACCGTGCCCGCGGCTTTCACGGCAAGCGAGTCCTTCGACGTCGGCGTCGACCTCGGCTCGCCGGTGTCGCCGGATTATTTCGACCGGCGGCCGTTCAGGTTCGACGGCAAGATCGAGAAGGTGGAGGTGAAGCTGAAGTAGGGGGGAACGACCGCTTCGTTGTCAGGAAATGGGAGTGCAACATGAAAACAAGCCAACAGCGCCGCTCCGAGGTAACTTCAAGACTTCGATCGTTGATGATTACGACGTCCCTTGCGATCGCACTGAACATCCAGCCGTCTCATGCGCAGGCTCCCGCGCCAAGCGACCCTTTCGACAAGGCGGTACGGACCGTCGATTACATGGAACCTGCAATTCCGCAGGCCGAGCAGGAGAAGATTGCGCAGGACAAGCTTGCGGCGCTGCGAGCGAAAACCGGTCGAGCACCCAACATCCTGGTTATTATCGTCGACGACATGGGCTGGGGTGACATTGGCGTCAATGGCGGCGGCGTCGCGACGGGCGCACCGACGCCGAATATAGATGGGCTCGCGCATCAGGGGCTCAATCTCACTTCCACCTACAGCCAGTCGCTTTGCACGCCATCGCGCGCGGCACTGATGACCGGGCGCCTGCCGGCGCGCACGGGGCTTACGCGGCCGCTGCTTACCGGCGAGAACCCAAAGGTGAATCCATGGGCCGGTGAGGATGCAGCAGCGAAGTTGCTCGGCAACGCCGGATACCGGACCGCGCTTGCGGGCAAATGGCACCTTGGCGAAGCCGACGGAACGCGCCCCCACGAGGTCGGCTACGACGAGTACGTCGGCATCCTGTCGGTGACATCAGAAATTTCACAGGGGCTGGATGCAAGGCTCTATCCCGACCTTGTGAACAAACCCGAGCGCATGAGCTTGCTGCGCAAGCTATCGGAACCCGATGTGACCGGTGGCGTAAAGGGTGGACCCAATCGCGTCGTCAAGCATCTGGAGAATCTGGAGCAGCTCGGCGGCATCGACCAGATTTTCGCCGACTTCTCGGTCGACTTCATCAAACGCACTGTTGCGCAAAGCAAGCCGTTCTACCTGATACATTCGTTCGCGCGGATCCATAACGACAACTATCCGGCGCCGGGATACGCAGGCAAGAGTCCAGCGGGCTTCCCCGTCAAGGATGCGATCGTTGAGGTCGACGATATTGTCGGTCGTCTGGTGCAGACGCTAAGGGAAGCCGGCCAACTCGAAAATACATTCGTCTTTTTCACCTCGGACAACGGCGCCAACGAAGACGTCTGGCCGGACTCCGGCTACCACCCCTGGCGCGGCGGCAAGGGCACGACATGGGAAGGCGGCGTTCGCATACCCGGCATCGCGTACTGGCCGGGAATGATCAAGCCCGGCCGGGCGAGCGACGGTCTTTTCGATCAGATGGACCTGTTCAATACTTCGCTGGCGTTCGCAGGCGAGACCAGCCGGATATCGAAAGAACGCTACATCGACGGCATTGAGCAATCGGGCTTCCTGCTGGCGGACAATGGCAAATCTGCCCGGCAGTGCGTCTTCATGTACTCGGAGACGACGATGACCGCGATGCGATGGATGGAATACAAGGTCCACTTCAAGACGTTCCAGACGCTTGAGCCGCGCAAGAATATCGACCAATCGTCCTTGCTCACCTCCGGCAGCGCGCCGTGGGTCTTCAACCTGTACGCCGATCCGAGAGAACAGGCGAGCAGCGGCCATCGCTACTTCGAATGGGGACTGCCCCGCGTGGTCGGTTTTGCGAAAGCGCATGCGGCGACCTACGCAAAATACCCGATGAAGAGCCTTGGCCTGGAGGTCCCCAGATAGGAATTCTGACGGCTCGCCTTCACGGGGACCAAAAAGTCCGTCGAGATCGAGGTTTCACCAACGCCGCCGTTGATTGCAGGAAAGAACTAGCGCCGCGTACGCGCGGCCACCAACGAACGCGGCGGGTAGTTGCGACCCATAGAGCCAAAAGGAGAAGGCAATGTCCGATCGGCACGAAGTGTCAAATCGTTCCCAGAATAACGCAGGCGGTGGATCTGCTCTTAGCCGGCGCAATGTTCTGCTTGGCACGACATCAGCGGTCGCCTCGGCCGTTGCAGTTGCGGGGGTCTTCAGGAGCGCCCAGGCTCAGCAGCCGCGTGCCACGCCAACGGAGAAGCCAAACATCCTCGTCATCTTCGGCGACGACATTGGGTACATGAACTTGTCTTGCTATGGCGGCGACATCATGGGGGTGCAAACGCCCAACATCGATCGGCTGGCCAGAGAAGGGTTGCGGCTGACGGCGTTCTACGCTCAGCCCAGTTGTACTGCCGGTCGGGCCGCGTTCATCACCGGCCAATTGCCGGTCCGCACCGGGATGACCACCGTCGGAACGCCGGGATCGCCGGCAGGCTTGCAAAAGGAAGACATCACGCTTGCCGAGGTTCTCAAGACCCGCGGCTACGCGACCGCAGAGTTCGGAAAAAATCACCTCGGCGATCTCGAAGAACACCTGCCGCATCGGCACGGCTTCGACGAATTCTGGGGCAATCTTTATCATCTGAACGGTAACGAGGATCTCGAAGACCCGGATCGGCCGACCAATCCGGAATTCCGCAGGAAATTCGATCCGCGCGGCCTGGTGTCCGGTACCGCCGACGGTCCGACCAAGGACGAAGGACCGCTGACGGTGAAGCGGATGGAGACGTTCGATGACGAAGTCGCCGCAAAGTCCCTCGATTTTCTCGACCGTCGTGCAAAAGACGGACGGCCATTTTTCCTGTGGCACAATGCGACGCGGCAGCACGTATTCATCCATCTCAAGGAGCAAGCGCGCGGACAGTCGCGCGCGGGGCGCGAAGACGTTTACGGCAATGGCCTGAGGGAACATGACGGCCATGTCGGGCAGTTGCTGGACAAGCTCGCGCAGACCGGGCTCGATAAGAACACCATCGTGATCTACACGACCGACAATGGCGCCTATCAATACATGTGGCCGGAGGGCGGCACCTCGCCGTTCCGCGGCGACAAGGGCACGACGTGGGAAGGCGGCGTCCGCGCTCCCGCGATCGTCCGGTGGCCCGGCGCTCCGGGCGGGCGGGTCAGCAGCGAAATCGTCGATATGACTGACTTGTTGCCGACATTGGCCGCTGCCGCGGGTGAACCCGACGTCGTCGACAAATTGCAAAAGGGCGCGTCGTATGGCGGTCGGAATTACAGGCTGCACCTCGACGGCTACGACCAGACGGCCCTGTTCACCGGAAAGAGCGAGCAATCGGCGCGCAATTTCGTCTTTTACTACGACGAGACCGTCCTGACCGCGATACGTTACAAACAGTTCAAGGTCACCTTCTCGGCCAAGTTCGGCGATCGCTGGGACAGTCCAATGCAAAGCTACGGGCGGCCGCTGATCACCAATCTGCTGATGGACCCGTTCGAGCGTCAAACCGGCGACGTCAACCGGCAATACCAGGAGCACAAGACATGGGTGCTGACGCCGATCGTCGGCATCGCGGGCCAGCATCTTGCGACCTTCAAGGAATTTCCGATCCGCCAGCTCGGCTTGAGCGCGGACGTCGGAAAGACCATCGAAGGGGTCCAGTCGCAGATCCTGAAGCTTCAGCAGGCGAATTGAGACAGGTGAACTGACGCAGATGGAATTACTGCACGCCGCTTTATTGATCTAATCTGCCGGCGCCCCTGCATCGGCGGCGGCCAGTAACGGAGGATACAGCGTTTTGGACACGCCGACGCAATCCCGCCTTGCGGCACCTGCAGTCGCCGATGGAATGGTTTTCATTCCCGGCGGCACGTTTCGCATGGGCTCCAACGATCACTATCCCGAAGAGGCGCCCGTCCACCGCGTTGCGGTGGAAGGATTCTGGATCGATCCGACGCCGGTGACGAACCGACAGTTCAAGGCATTCGTGAAGGCCACCGGCTACAGGACGACGGCCGAGGTGCCGCCCGATCCAAAGGACTATCCGGGCGCGCTGCCGCACATGATCTATGCGGGATCGCTGGTGTTCACGCCGCCGGCGCATGCCGTCGACCTCCGCAACTGGGGCGAATGGTGGCAATTCATGAAGGACGCCGACTGGCGGCACCCTTATGGGCCGAAGAGCAACATCAACACGGCGGACAATCATCCGGTCGTGCACGTGTCGTTTGCGGACGCTGCCGCGTACGCGGCGTGGGTGGGCAAGGAATTGCCGACGGAGGCGGAATGGGAATTCGCCGCGCGCGGCGGGCTCGATGGCGCCGAATACGCCTGGGGCAGCGAATTCACGCCCGGCGGCAAGCAGATGGCCAACACCTGGCAAGGTGAATTTCCGCGCGAGAACCTGAGCCTCGACGGCTATGAGCGAACCTCGCCGGTGAGGGAATTCCCGCCGAACGGCTACGGCCTCTACGACATGATCGGCAATGTCTGGGAATGGACCACCGACTGGTACTCCCGCGCCCACGCTGCTGATCGGCCCAAAGCCTGCTGCGTCCCAGAAAATCCGCGCGGAGGCCCCGAACAGAACAGCTTCGACCCCGCGCAGCCGCAGATCAAAATTCCGCGCAGGGTACTCAAGGGCGGCTCGCATCTGTGCGCGCCGAACTACTGCCGGCGCTACCGCCCGGCGGCGCGCCATGCCGAGGCGATCGATACGTCGACCAGCCATGTCGGTTTTCGTTGCGTCGTGCGTGGGAACGTCGGCGAAGGAAGTTGATGCCGGCCGGTGCGGCAGCCTGATCGCGGCTTTCTCCCAAATAAAAACGCCGCCCGGAATTGGGCGGCGTTTTGATTCGGTCGTGCAGAGGTCGTTGGCAGCTATTCTACACGGAAGCTCCGAAATTTCAATTCCGGTAGCTCGGATCCATGCGATCGAGCTTGCGCAGCAGCGGCGGCCACACCAGATTGGTGGAACGCAGTTCCGCACGGTCGGGATTGCCGAACAGCTTCTCGTTCTTGTCGATCACGGCCTGTTCCACCGGATAGGCGGTCCGCCCCAGCATGCGGGTGCGCACCTGCATGGTGCAGGCGCGCTCCAAATGATACATGCGCTCGAAGGCGGAGGCGACGGAGCGGCCGACCGTCAGCGTGCCGTGATTGCGCAACAGCATGTGGTTCTTGTTGCCGAGGTCCTGCTGCAGCCGCGGGCGCTCGTCGTGGTCCAGCGCCACGCCTTCATAATCGTGATAGGCGAGGTCGTGGGTGACGAACTGCGCGGTCTGGTTCATCGGCAGCAAGCCTTCCATGCAGCTCGCGACCGCGGTTCCGTCGGGCGTATGCAGATGCAGCACGCAGCCGGCATCCTCGCGCACCTCGTGGATCGCCGAATGGATGGTGAAGCCGGCCGGGTTGATGCTGTATTCGCTCTCGCTGAGCTGGTTGCCGTGCAGATCGACCTTCACCAGGCTCGACGCCGTGATTTCCTCGAACATCAGTCCGTAAGGGTTGATCAGGAAGTGATGGTCGGGGCCCGGCACACGCGCCGAGATGTGGGTGTCGACCAAATCGTCCCAGCCATAAAGTGCGACGAGGCGATAGCAGGCGGCGAGATTGACTCGCTGGTTCCACTCGGCATCCGTCATGCCGGACGGAATTGACTTCAGGCGAGCTTCGGCTGGCGACATGGCGCGCTTCCTCCGGTGAATTATCGATATTGGGAGCGAACCTAACCCTGTGCCGAACGGGCAGCAAGTCAAACGTCCTGCGTGGCAGTCATGCCGTCGGCGGTGCGCCGTTACGGGGCCGGGATCGCCAGCAGCGTCGGGATCGGACGGCCGCGGATATCGTAGACGCGCGCGAACACAACGTCGTCCCGCTTGATTTCCACCATGACGGGCGCGGTGAGGCCCTTGCAGTAGAACTCGCCCAGCGTCATCGCGAAGTCGGCTGACTGGCTGTCCCAGCCGATGGTGAAGTCGGGACCGAGCGCCACCTGCGCCGGGCGCTGCGGGCCGCATACCGCGACCTTCCATTTACGCGCCTGCGGCGGTGATTCCTGCCGCTCGACCAGCTCTTCGCGCAGACCGTCGGATGCCTGCTTCAGCGCCAGGCCCCAATAGTCCAGCATGAAGAAGTTGTCGGCGGTCCGCACCGTGCCGGCAACATGATTGAAGTGGGTGTATTCGTAAGGGTGCAGGCGGATCATCTCGCTGAGCGGCAACAGCAGGCCGAACGTGAACACTGCCAGTGCGGCAGGTTGCCAGCGGCGGTGATGGTCCTTGAGCCAGTTCATGCCCCAGGCGAACGATACGCCGGCCAGCACCGCCATCGGCGGGATCACGAAAACGAAATGCCGGATGCCGTTGTAGAGCGCCGGCCGCTTCACCATCGCAATCACCAGCGGCAGGCTGGCCGCCAGCGTCAGCATCAGGAAGATGGTCTTGCGGCGGCCCGGGACGTCCGCGCGCGACAGCGACATGAACGTGCCGACGACGCCGGCGAGCAGCAGCGCTAGCAATATTTCGGGAAGCTGCAGCGCGAACAGCGTCGGCAGATAGGACCACGGCATATCCGGCACCGAGACCAGCGCGCCGTCGAACATTTCCTTCCAGGGCTTTTCGAAGAAGTGCGAGAAATAGGTCAGTGCCTTGAAGGGATGGTCCGCTTCCATGATGGACCATGGCCACACCAGGCCCATGATCAGGTATCCGATCACAAGGCCGGGCAGCAGCACGTATACAACATGGGCGAAGCGGCGGATCGCTTCACGCGGGCCTTGCGTGCGAACTTCCTCGATCAATAGCGGGACGAAGCCGACCAGCGCATAGATCAAAGCCAGCCCGCCGAGAATCCGGCAGCCGATCGAGAGACCGGCGCCGAGGCCGACGATCAGGATGGTTCGCGGCGAGGGCTGGGGATATTCCTCGGCGAGGCGTACCAGACCCAGGATCAGGATCACCATCGAGACGGCAAACGGTGCGTCCTTCGGGTTCATGAACATGTGCCCGTAGAAAGTCGGGCACAATGCCAGCAACAGCAGCGTCGCGAGCCCGGCAAGCGGGCCGCCGACGCGCCGCGCCAGCCGCCAGGTCACGGCAAGGCCGATGACACCGACGACGGCGCCGAGCAGGCGGCGCGTTTCAAACAATTCGAGCGGGATGATCTTGTGCAGCAGCGCCGCCGCCATGTCGAAGCCGCCGCCATACATGTAGAGATTGGCGAACGACAGCGCGCCGGTGTCCCTGAAGCCGGAACCGTACATCCGCAGCAGCAGGTCGGCATATTCGGCGTGCGTATAGTCGTCCCAGCCCAGTCCGTAGTCACGGAACGTCAGGCCCGCGACAATCGTGACGACAGCAAGCGCCAGCATGGCGAGGTCGTCGCAGGTCCGCTCCACCGAGCGCCGCGCGGGCGTATCGAAGGCAGAAGTCGTGATGGATGACATGGTGATTGGTAACCCAGCCCCTATGGCTCAGCCTGGATATTCTTGAGCCTCATTCCCCGGTTACCCATATAGCGCAGTTCCATTACCAAGTAATTGGGAATTGTGGCCTAAATCCCTGATGCGATGCAACAAAACGGCAGCAATTGGTAGATGGTAGAAATACGGCAGGTGGGCTGAACGGTACCTGAACGGCAAAGTTGCGCTGCGGGTTAAAATCCTGCAACGCGACAGCGCTATTGCGGAACCCGTATACAATTGGCGGTTGGCGGTGCGCGCAATATGACGGTATCGTGGCGTGGGGCGGCTTGCGAGCGTTTTGGGCGCGGCTGAGGGGTTAGTTCAATGGTGTTTGTTATGTTGGTCGCCGGGATCGGCCTTGTTTTGGCGGGCCTGCTGGCGATCGCATACGGAATTGGGGTCCAACTCAGTACCGGTAATACGCTGATCATCGCCGGCATGATCGGCGTCTGCACCGGCATGATCATGCTTGGGTTCTGGACGACGGTCCGGGAGTTGAAGAACATCGCAAAGCGGCTCGGCAATGGCCTGCCTGACGCGCGCGGCGAGGCCGCGGCGCGGCCCGTTGCTGCGACGCGGGATGCCGACCTCGGCGGTGGCGGCTTCCCGGCCGCCGAGCCGTTCGGGGATCCCGGAGCCTTCTCTCCGGAGGAGCCGCCGGCTTTCTCTCCGGTGGCACCGCCGCCGTGGCAGAACGAGGCTGTGCTGCGTGACCATCCGATTCCGGAGCCGATGCACCCTGAACCGCCGTCGTCGAAACCGAAGCGCAATCTGATGTTTTCATCGACGTCGCGAAAAGAACGCGAGCGCGCCCAGGTGCGGTCCAGCGAGTCGCTGCCGCCGGATCTGTTGTCGCCGGACCTTCGTTCCAAGCGGCTCACCTTGCCACCGGTCGAAACCGCCGAACCGGCGCCGTTCGACGATGCCTGGCCGAGAGCGGATCGCGCAAGGCCCAGTGAGATTTCGCCGCAGCGGCGCGTTGGCCGCATGCCCCCGACGCTTGCTGAAGCCAATGGCGGACCGGCGCTGCCTGAAGATCAGCCGGAGGTGACGGTGCTGAAATCGGGCATTGTCGATGGCATGGCCTATTCGCTCTATTCCGACGGTTCGATCGAGGCCCAGATGCCGGAAGGAATGATGCGCTTCGCCTCGATCGATGAACTGCGCGTGCATCTCGACCAGCGGCCTTAAACGCGCAATACTTGCCGCGGGACCGGTTATCGAAAATAAAGCGCCGGCGTTCTTGTCAGTTTCGCGACACTTCGATCATATTCGTCAGTCGTACCGAGATTCCGCTGATGTATTGGCGCGGTCAGATACTGTCCGAACCCTGTAATCGACAGATGCATTCGTGATCCCAAAAAGGTTGAGCCATGACCGATTCCGCCGGCAAGACGCCCGTCGAACTGACCGCCAGTATCGTATCGGCCTATCTCAGCAACAATCCGACCCAGGCCTCGGAAATCCCGAACCTGATCAGCCAGGTCCATGCTGCGCTGATGCGCGTGTCGAACGGCCGCCCCGAGACGCCGCTCGAGCCGGCCAAGCCGGCCGTGTCGGTGAAGAAGTCGATGACGCCGGAATATCTGGTCTGCCTCGAGGACGGCAAGCGCTTCAAGTCGCTGAAGCGCCATCTGCGCACGCAGTACAACATGACGCCGGAGCAATACCGCGACAAATGGGGCCTGCCGCCGGATTACCCGATGGTGGCGCCGAACTACGCGGTGGCGCGTTCGCAACTCGCCAAGAAGATGGGCCTCGGCCAGCAGGCGCGGAAACGGAAATAGAGCAAAGCGTTTTCAAGCGAAGCGGGTACCGGTTCGCGTAAAGAAAACGCGACAAATATAAACTCTCAGGAAGCCGCGGCCAGCGCCTCGCGCGCGTCGGAGCGGATGCGCTCGACCATGGAGCGCAGGCCGTTGGAGCGCTGCGGCGTCAGATGGTCGCGAAATCCGAATTCGTCGAACACGGCGAGCGCGTCGGTTGAAAGGATCTGCTGCGGCGTGTGGCCGGAATAAAGCGTGAGCAGGATCGCGATCAGGCCGCGCACGATGTGGGCGTCGCTGTCGCCGAGATATTTCAGGCGCGGTTCGCCGTTGCCGCTGCGATCGATCTGCCTGGAGAGCCAGACCTGGCTGGCGCAGCCATTGACCTTGTTCGCGGCGGAATGCTCGGCCTCCGGCATCGGGTCGAGCGTGCGGCCGAGTTCGATGACGTACCGGTAGCGGTCGTCCCATTCGTCCAGCAGCTCGAAATTGTCCCTGATTTCGTCGATCGTCATCGTGGCCCGCGTCCGTTGCTTTACCGGTCTTATATAGGATGCGGACCGAACGAAAGCGACGAAAATGGAACCGGTTCCGTGGCCTTATTTCGAGGCCAACGGCGTCCGCGGCAGCCGCCATTCGACCGCCATATCGTCTTCCGTCAGCGTGTCGGTGGGCGACGCGGCCGTGACCACGGCATCGGCGTCGTCGGCCGGCGTCGATCGAACTGGTATGGTCGGGCTTCTTGTCGGTGATGATCTTGTAGAGCTTGCGGGCGCCGTCCTGGGCGCGCTGGCCGATCACGGTCGCGGCCTGGCCGCCGACCTCGCAGGCCGCCGGCTGGCGCTTGCAGAACTGGCCCATGTCGGAGACGGCGGCGGTCGCGGCCGATACGGCTTCGGATGCGCCGATCTGCGGCAGCTTGTCCGATTCAGGCGTCTTTTCCCTGGGCAACAGCACGAGCACCAGCCCGAGCCAGAATGCCATGCGAAGCAGAAAGAACATCTCGCGACCCCGGTCGTCTCTTTTGGTTCTGTTGCGGTTAAACCGCAGCTTTGTTCCTGACTAACAGCCGTCGATAAATCGCAAGTGTTTGCATTGAGGTAAAGTCGCCGAAAATTTTCTGAAAACCGGAATGATTCGATTCGGCGTAAATTTTCGATTGATGACCACTATTGCGCGAAAAGATCGCGCCGCTCGCGCATCCACCATTTCGAAACCATAGATCGACGCGGCTCGTAAACCTGTCGTTCACCATCCGCGTCGAATGAGCGTCATGCCGGGGGTGAAACCCCTGCGAATGCACGGTGTTTGCCGGCCGCCCGCCGCGCCTTAGCGTTCGCTTAAGTTCGCTCTGACACGGTGGCGCACAAGATAAAGGGGGCGTTCCGGTGCGTCTGTTTGACGAACAAGCCGAAGCGCGAGAGCCGTGACTGTTTTGAGTATCATCCGCGATTGTCTCGATGCGCTGCTGCATCCCTCGGCACGATATGACGCGCTGACGCGCGCGCGTCATCGCGCATTCATGGCGCCGCGGCTGCTCGGCAGCCTGGTGGCGCTTGCGGCGTTTCCGATCTATCTGGCGATGCGCGGCGCGCCCACGGCGCTCGAGGTCGCGGCCTTCGCCTGGCTGATCGCACCCATCCTGTTGTCCTGGTTCCTGTCGCGCACCGGCCGCTACGAAGGCGCGCATATCCTGTCGTCGCTGGCGCTGGCGGGCCTCGTCATGATGGTCGCCATCACCACCGGCGGCATCGAATCCTTTGCCGCGGTCTGGCTGATCGTCGTTCCGCTGGAAGCCGCGCTGTCGGCCTCGCGCCGCGTGGTCGCGTTTGCCTCTGCGCTGGCGCTGTCATGCGTCGCTTTGCTGATCGCGCTCGGACATTTTCACTTGCTGCCGGTGCCGGAATCCGAACGCGGCCTTGCGCGGCGTCCTGATGGGGGCCGGCGTGGCTTCGGCGACGCTCTATGCGGCAGGACTGGCCGTCGGCGCCGAATTGCTGGCGCGCACCTCCGTGTCGCTGCTCTATGTCGAGGAAGACCGCTATCGCCTGCTGGCGCGCAACATGAGCGACGTGATTTCGCGTCACAGCCGCAACGGCGCCGTGCAGTTCATTTCGCCGGCGGCGGAAGCCATGCTCGGCACGCCGGGTGCGCGGCTCACCGGCCATGGCCTGTTCGACCGCGTCCATGTCGTCGATCGTCCGGCCTATCTCACGGCGCTGTCGGATGCCGCGCGCGGCGGCGAGCAAGCGTCGAATTCCGTCTCCGCCGCGACGCGGTTCGCGGCCAGAACATTTCCGCCGATTTCATCTGGGTCGAGATGCGTTGCCGGCCGCTCGAGCAGGATTCGCCCGAGGCCGATGTCGTCGCCGTGATGCGCGACGTCACCGACCGCAAGATCCAGGAGCAGGCGCTCGAACTGGCGCGCACCGCCGCCGAGCAGGCGGATGCCTCCAAGACCCGCTTCCTTGCCACCATGAGCCACGAATTGCGCACGCCGCTGAACGCCATCATCGGTTTCTCCGAGATGATCGTGCAGGAAGAGGTGCTGATGATCGACGCCGCGCGCCGCAAGGAATACGCGCAGCTGATCAACGATTCCGGCCAGCATCTGTTGTCGGTCGTCAACGGCATCCTCGACATGTCCAAGATGGAAACCGGCAATTTCGAAATTTCGCCGGAGCCGTTCGCGCCGCGCGCGGCGCTGCTGCATTGCTGCAATCTGCTGGCGCTGAAGGCGCGGGAAAACGGCGTCGATCTCATCACCCGCGCGCCGGAGGATCTGCCCGTGATGAACGGCGATCCGCGCGCGTTCAAGCAGATCGCGCTGAATCTCGTCGCCAACGCCATCAAGTTCACCGAGCGCGGCGGCAGCGTGACGGTTTCGGCCGCGGTCGAGGGATCGCGGCTGATGCTGTCGCGTCACCGATACCGGGGTCGGCATCGCCGCCGACGATCTGAAGCGGATCGGCGATCCGTTCTTCCAGGCCGGCAAGACCTATCAGCGCAAGCACGAAGGCACCGGCCTCGGCCTGTCGATCGTGAAGGGCCTGGTCGGACTGCACGATGGCGAGATGAACGTGCAGAGCAAGGTCGGCGAGGGCACCACGGTGACGGTCGCCTTGCCGCTTGACTTTGCGCCGCTGCTGACGCCTTCAAGCAACGTCGCGACGCTGAAACCGGCGCTGCGATCCGGATCAGAGGATCAAGTCCATCAGGTGAAGAAAAGTGCCTAGGCGTATTGACGACGATGAGGAAATGCCGCGCCGCCGCCGTCGCGGCGCGAAGGCGGTTGCGATCGAAGCGGAAGAAGAGCGCGGCCTCGTGATGCGCATGCTCCTGCACAGTCCGAAAGACATGCTCGCGGGCCTGCTCGCCGCTGCCGCGATCTGCGCCATCCTCGCCAATGCGCTGTTCCTGCAGGCCGGCCGCCATCCGTCGCCGATGTTCGGCTCGGTCGTGACACTGCCGGCGCCGCAAGCTGCCGTCGCGAGCCCGCTGCCGCGCCCGCGCCCGGTCGAACTGGTCGCGGAGCCGCCGGAAACCAGGCCGGTCGAGGTGAGGGGCGCTGACCCCAAACACGTCGAGATCAGGAGCGCCGATCCACGGGGCGATTCGAAAAACCCTGACTCCAAAAACCCCGACCCCAAAAACCCTGATCCCATGACCAATCTGGTCGTCAAGTCGACCGGTGCGCCCGCGGCGGCGCCCGCGAACTGTGACGCGGCCGCCGGCGCCGATTCCGGCCACCGCGCAAAGCGCCGGCGCGCGCCGCGTGGCGGCGCGTGCAGCGCGCGCTCACCCAATATGGCTACGGCCAGTTGAAGCCGACCGGCGCGGTCGGTTCGGACACCCAGGCCGCGATCACGAAATTCGAGCGCGACCGCAAGCTCCCGGTGACCGGCCAGATGTCCGATCGCCTGGTGAGCGAACTCACGGCGATGATCGGCCACCCGATCGACTAGCTTCCGCCTGTTCGCTGGCCTATCGTCGATCCCATGCGATTGAAATCATCCATCTGGGTGGCGGCGTATCTGCGCCGCTGCCAGACCGAGGGCGTCTTCGGCGCCGTGCGCAAGCGCGGGGCGGAGGAGGCGGGGGCGGTGTTCGTCAAGGTGGCGCTGCTCGACGGCAACGCCATGCTGTACGCGCCCGCGCCGCAGACCGTCTATGACGAGAGCCGCCCGGCCGAGCGCTTGTTCGTGTCCGCTTCGCCGCAGCCGGTGCCCGAGCCATCCGTGGAAGAGCGTCTCGCCAAGGAACTCCGCTTCGATCCCGACGCCTGGATCGTCGAGACCGAGGACCGGGCAGGGCGGCACTTTCTGGATCTGGCGAAGGCCTGAGCCGAGCGTCGCGTCAGGAAAACGCGTCAAACAGGAAGCGGAAGCGCTAGCGCTTCGAACCGTCGGTGCCGGTACGAACGGCCGGTGCCGTTCCGGGCTGCACGGCGGGGCGGGTCTGCGACGTCGCGGCGCGCACGCGATGGCGCTCGTCGTCGTAGAGCGCGGCGCGGTATTTGGCGCGGGTCACCGCCATGGTCGAGCCGCGCCACGCGGCCAGCATCACCAGCGCGGATCGTTCGCTCAAGCGGTCGTAAAGCCGCGACAGCCGATAGACGTTCTGCACGGACGAGCCGAACTCGGGATTGAGGAACAGCAGCACGCGCTGGAAGGTGGCGCTCGGCATGTCCAGCGCGCGCGCCGCGCAGGCCAGCGGCTCGCCGCCGGGATCGTGCACCACCTGTTCGGCGATCCGCTGCGTCAGGATCAAGGCTTCGCCGAGTTCGAGCGCGAAATTCGCGGTGTCCTCGGCGAATGCGGCCATCTCCAGGATATGGAGCGCGCGCGCGGCGCGGGCGGCGGGAATTCGCGCCGAAGCTTTCAGCGGCGTGTCGGCGAGATTGTGCAGGATCAGCGCGCGTTCGCTGGCGCTTGCTGCGAAGAACATGTCGCTGATTTCGGCGGCATCGTTGGGCCGCATCGCCAGAGTGGATGCCATCCGCAACTGCGCTTCCGTCGGCGCCTTCACCTTCGGCTCACCGGCCGGAGCAGCGGCAATCGCGGCTGCGACCGGCAAGTCCTGGCCGGGGGGCGAGCGCCGCAGCCCGAGCTTGTCCATGATCTCGGGCGGGCGTCGCCGGATAGATCGCGAGCCGTGCCCGCACCGCGGCGCGGGTAGCGTCGTCGACCTGGTCGATCAGGCGGGACGTCAGTTCGACGAACTGCCGTTCCTCGTCGGCGGAATGGGCGCTGGTCTGGACATAGAGGTCGGTCAGCACGCGCAGCAAGGTCGGCCTGATATCGACGCCCTCGCGACGCGAGAGCGTCATCAGCCCGTCGAATCCTGGAAACATTGGAGCTGCGGTCATGTCAGGTGTACGCGACTTCGGTAATCCCTCGCGTCAGCCTACGCACGGCACTTTAAGAGTTGGTTAAGGAAAACAGCCCGTGAAGAAATCCGATAAAATGCCGGCTTTCGGCGCGCGCAAACCGGCACCCCCGTAACTGTACCGCCTATACAAATTAAGATGCCGTTAACCACGTTCTGTTCTGAATGATGGCATGTCGCCGGCCAGATCATGTCCGTGCGGCAACCAGAGAGAACGAATTATGGGCACCATCATTGAATTTCCGGCGGATGCGGCTTCGCGACGGCTGGGCTCGACCATGGATGGCGCTCCACGCGATGGCCTGGGAACCGTCCTGATCCTTCCCGTTGTCCGCATCGAACGTGAGGCCGGCGAAACCGGCGACGGGCGCGGGCCGGAAGAGGGGACGGCGCCCGGTCGCCGTCGTCGTCGGCGCCCCTGAACCACGGACCTTTGAAATGCCGGAGATGTGCCTTCCGATCCGGACCACCGGGCTTCGGTCGCTCCCGGCTCTCATGCTGCTTGTGGCAAGTGCAGCGCTTGGCGGCTGCAGCGGCGGCGATTTCGGCCGCACCCGGGCGGACATGCGCAACGACGACATGCACCGCTGGCTGGGCGCCGAAGCCACGGCAAGCGTCGGCCTGAAGCCTTCGCACTTTCAGCTCACCGAAAACGAGCGCCAGCTTCGCGATCTCGCCTATCCCCTGATCGAGCCGCCGCATTCGCGGCCGGCCTGGAAGAGCGTGTTCGGCGATTACCAGCCGCTGCCCTCGCCATGGCGGCAGAAGGTGGTGTTCGACCGCACCACCTACGGACGCGCGCTGATCGACGAGCCGCACCGCTCGCACACCTCGCGCTATCAGCAGTTGATCGAGGACGTCCGCAACGACATCACGCGGTTCGAGCCGTTCTTCGCTTCCGCCGCGCGCGTCATCGAACTCGACCGCAAGCGCAACGCCAGCCTGAAGATGGTGTCGGAACTGTCGCCGCGCGAACAGGCCGATGCGATCGCCCGCATGGAAGAGAACACGCTGATCGTGCAATGGGTCCAGCAATGCCTGGAGCGGCGCATTTCATCGTATCGCTGGGCGCTGGAGCGGCTGGTGATCCAGGCGCCCGACGCGATCGCGGCCGATGCCGACCGCCTGATCGGCGAACTCGCGGCGCAAACCGCCAATCCGCCGGTCGCCGCCCAGCCGGTGATCGGGCGGGCAGTGACGGTGAAGGGCTAAATGGGGCACATGTCCCTCTAACAACGCTGGTCCAGTAGCCGGCACACCGTTCACAACACTTTTATTGCGACGATCGCGCTCTGCGCCTCCCTCAACTGGGCGTTTGACGCGCGTTGTTGTAACCTCGTCTGGAACTGCACGGACCCAGGAGGACTTCACATGACCACTCTCGCGCTCAGCCGCCGCAACCTGCTTGCCGCCGGCGGCGCCGTCCTGGCAACCGGGGTTTCCGGGCTGCTGTTGCCCGCCCGCGCCGAAGGCCTCGCACCGACCGATTCGATGTCGGGCGGGGCCAACAACTACCGCAAGGGCGCGCCGGTGGTGGATCGGATCGGCAAGGGTGGCTTCTGGATGTCTGGCACCGTGCGCCGGGCGGGCGACGGGGCTCCGCTGGCCGGGCAGCGCATCCAGATCTGGGCGCACACCACCGAAGGGCAGGAGCACGAGCCGCAGAGTCACGGCGCCACGCTCACCGACAAGGACGGCAAGTTCCGTCTCGAGATGCCGCAGATCATTCCGATCTTCGGCCAGCCGCATGGTCATCTCGCCTATGACAGCGGTGAATTCAAAACCGTCTTTCTACGTCCCGTGATGCGCAGCGCCAAGGAAACCAGCCTGGAGGCGCACTTCGTCCTGCAGACGGTCTGATCGCGTTGCAAACGAACGGTCGGAGATTGGTCCGAGTCGCCCTGATCTGGGTCGCCCTCGCGGCCGCTGTTGGCGTGCCGCTCGCCGCCGCGGCGGCGAGCCCGCAGCTTGAATGGCGCGGTCCGGTCTACATCCTGGCCGGATTCGCAGGGATTGTCGGACTGGGCTTCATGCTCTTTCAGCCGCTTTTGATTGGCGGATACCTGCCGGGATTTTCGGGCCGTATCGGGCGGCGTGTGCATCACTGGATTGGAGGCGCGTTGGTCGCGGCTGTCGTGATCCACGTCGGCGGGCTCTGGATCACCAGTCCGCCGGACATGATCGACGCGCTTCTGTTCGCATCGCCGACGCCGTTCTCCCCCTTTGGTGTGATCGCCATGTGGGCGATCTTCGCCGTCGCGCTCCTGGCCGCATTCCGCCGGCGACTGCGACCGCGAACGTGGCGCATCGCTCATACGCTGCTGGCGATCGTCATCGTCGTAGGCAGTGCTGTCCACGCCATCCTGATCGAGGGGACGATGGAGACGTTCTCGAAGGCGGCGCTCTGCGCGCTGGTTCTCGCGGCGGCGATAAAAGTCATGAGCGACTTGCGGGCGTGGAGAAAGCGAGCGACGCCGCGCGCAGAGAGCGTTGCGCGACAGTAATTAAGCTGGCCCCGCTAAAGCGCAGGTGTACGAATGAGGCGGTCCACGATGCCAGAGCGCTCATCGACGAGCTGTTGACCGCTCATCCAGGTATCGCGGCCCTGGATTTTCTCGCGCATCCTGGCAACCCAGACCGCGCTGACGCCGCGCGGATACCGATGTCGTTGCGGAACAAATCATCGGAGGCCTGCGTCTCGATCGCCTTGACGACTTGCGAGAAGCGAGCTGTCTCGGACTCGCTGAACTGCTGCCGCTGGATGTTTTCCCTGGCGCTGCTGTTCAAGCTGGCCTGGTGAAACATGAAGTAGGCTTCGGGGTCGGCTATCCGCGCGGTGCCGGCGAGAAAAAATTGGAACGCACATCGAGGCGCAAACGCAGGCCTTTTGAACGAGCGTATCGATCCCGCGATCGCGCGCACGCTTGCCAGTGGCTCGGTCGCCAAACAGCAAATCTAGCAATTAGAGAGAGACAAAAAAGCCCCGGACGATGCCGGGGCTTTTAGTAGCTGAATTAGCCGAGCTTAGTACCTTGCGACGGCCGGGCCGCCCATGTTGAAGTGATAGTTGATACCGGCCTTGACGGTGTGGAACGTGTCGTTCCACTCGGAACGGTTTGCAACCAAGGGGGTGTACTGGATCGTGCTCTTGCCGAGATCGATGTAGTTGTACTCGAGCTTGCCGCTCCAGTTCGGCGCGAACATGTATTCGACGCCGGCGCCAACCGTATAACCCCACCTGGTTTCGTTCTGGACGAAGACATTGCCGGGGACGCCATCGTAGCGGTGCTGGAGATCGCCAACCGCAGCGCCGCCGCTGACGAAGAACAGCGCGGGACCAGCGGCATAGCCGAGACGACCCTTGACGTCGCCAAAGCCGCGAAGCTTGGTGAAATAAGTGTCGCCGACGTTCGGCGGACCGACGTTGATGACGCCCGAACGGCCGCTGATGTCGGACCAGTGATAGTCGCCTTCGATGCCGAGCACGAATGCGCCGGTTTGCCAGTTGTAGCCGACTACGCCGCCTGCGAAGCCGCCGTCCACGTCATACTTCTGGGTGCCGATGAAGGCGGCGGTGTTGGCTCCGTTGAAGAACACTTCATCGCTGGAGCCCCAGCCGTAACCGCCCTGGGCGCCGATGTAGAAGCCGGTCCAGCTCATCACCTGCGCCACGGCCACGGGAGCCTTGGTGTACGGACGGGCCGCCAGATCGGCCGCCGAGGCCGAAGTGGCCATTGCCAGTAGGGCGGCGGTGCCGAGCAGGAACTTTTTCATGGAAGGTTTCTCCAAAATCTCTGAGCTTTGATTCACCTGATTAGTTGTTTAGCCGAAAGTCACACGTAAACCGTGACCCGAGAGCAACAGTGAGCTGGAAAACCCTGGCAAGCCCTCATCAACAGTCTGGGACAAGACGATCTGGTCTTTTGGCTCGCTGCCAACGCTGTGTTCCCATTCGTGCATCAAATCCACAAGGCGACATCCCGCGGTGGCAAGCGCATGTCTGCTTTTGCCACGCGCGCAATTTTGCTTGCCTTGCCCGTAGACGTCCTGGTGCCAGGTCTTGCGGACCGATTTCGCGCAACCCGTTGCCGAGGCGCTACCTCTGCAGTTTTTGCGATAAATCCGGCGGCACTTCTCTCAGCCCGCGATCAGCGCTTGCCCTTCGGCGCGGGTGCAGGGGTCGGCGCGCAAGGGATCAGAATTTGGCACCGACGTATCTGAGGCGGCTGATGTCGGATTGTCCCTGCTCGGGGAATTCGAGCGTCGGCGTGATATGACCGACGAGTATGCCGGGTGTCACTGTTGTCTTGATGTACTTCGTCTCGCCCGCTGCCAATTGGAACGTAACCGCATTTTCGATCTCGGTTGCGGTCGTTACGGCGTATTTCCCGGGAGGGCGGTCGACATAAGAGAAGCCGCCGGGCACCGATCTGGCAACGACTTCATTGTTCATCCGAATCTCGGGCTGAACAGCTACACCCACCAAATCGCCCGGCCGCGTGAAGTAGACCCGGCCGTAACCCGGCTTCAATGCCGGGATCTGCAATGGCGGTTCATCCAGACCGCGTGGACTCGCGCAACTCGCCAGCAAAAATCCCACAAGCACAAGGGGCACCGCCCCGATTTTTGACCTCATCTGCCCCGTCTCAATATTGGAAAACGCCCAGTGCCAAATCGACGGCAAACAACGAACGGCTGACAATTGCCTCGCTGTTTCCTCGCCCCCAAGGGCGCTATTAGGCATACCCGCTGAGGTTGCGCAACATTTTTTCGTTCCGCGCGATCTCCGCGTCCGCGCGACAGACCGTCTTCAGCGCTTGCCCTTCGGCGCGGGCGCAGGGGCCGGCGCGGGTGCGGCCGGTTCGGGCTGCTTGGCCGGCGGCGGCTCGGTCTGCACGGTGCACTGTGACGCCGCGAGCGAGGCCTGTGCCTGCGGCATCAACCCTGGCTCCGGCGCCAGCGCCTTCAGCACGATCAGGCCGGTCGCGGTGGGGGAGTCGATGATCAGCCGGTCGGCGGCGGTGACTTCCTCATCCTCCGGCAACGCGGAATGCTGATCTTCCGTCATCAGATCGAGTTCGATCACCTTGCGGCCGGCCGAGCGGTCGTTGATGGCGTAATAGGCGACCTCGTTGCGCGTGTAGAACGACACCGAGGTATAGGCCTGGCTGACCGGCACCGTCAGCTTGATCGGGCCGCCGGAAAGATCGTAGCGGCAGATCGCGACCGCAAAGGCCGGGTCCATGAACGGCATCGGCGCGTTGTTGGGATCGGCGAGCGGCAGCGCCGTGACGGCATTCTCCTTGGTCATCGGCGTCAGCCGCGAATAGGCGTCCTGGGTCGCGATGCGCGGCAGCGCCAGCACGCTGACGAGATGCACCACGCCGCCCAGCAGCACGCCCGCGATGATGGTGAACGCCAGCCGGATCATGGGCAGCCCACCGTGGAGATGGAGGGCATCGGCGCGTCGCGCTGGGTCCGCGTCGCCACGCCAACCGGCGTATCGTAGAGCCGCAGCATCAGCGCGTAGCGCTCGATGCCGCCGGTCGGCAGCCAGTTGCCGGCCCGCGACCGCGCCGCCACGCGGATCTCGAACGCGCCGTCGGAGCCGCGGACGATCTCCTGGCTGGTGAAGCCGTAGCGCTGCAGCGAATTGGCGACCAGATGTCCCTTGCGGTCGAACAGCGTCAGCGTCCAGAACCGCGCCGCCGGCGTCACCCCGCTGACGACCACGTCGCAGCGCCCGTCGAGCGGCTTCTTCTTGTCGTCTGTGGTCGCCGAGAAGGCGATGCCGTCGCCGGTGCCGATCGGCAATTCGCCGCTGCGGGCGATCGAGGCGCGCGAATAGGGATCGATGTCGGAGCTGCCGCTCTTGGGCCGCGCAGTCCAGGCGCCGATCGTCAGCGTGCCGAGATCGGTGCCGCGCGTCGACGTCATGTAGGTCGAGCCGAGGCCGACGGCCGTGGCAAGCGCCAACGCCAGCAAGGTGATGAAGATCAGCCGCACAGGGCAGGGCTCCGAAATCTCACGGCATCAGATTCCGGTTGAACCGGCTTCATCCGAAAGCTGAAGCGCCGCTTTGTGGTCGGGCATGCCGGCGCCGACGCATCCGCTCCGAGCAAGGTTCGTCAAGGTTCTGCCGGATCATGGTTTTCAATTCTTCCGCTGCGCCGGTGCAGGCTGGTCGCCGGCGGCTGCGATATAGTTCTCCGGGAAGGCCAGCGCGCCTGATGTGACCGGCTTGGCCGGCTGCTTCGGATCGTTGGACGAAGTCTTGCCCGCGGCCTTGCCGGCCTCGTCGAGCAGTCTCTCGACGCGCACCAGAATATCCGCGCCGCGTCTGGTCAACACCGGCGGCGGCCCCGGCTTGGTCTCCAGCACCCGTGCCGCGCTGTTGGCCGCGACGTTGGCGGGCACGACGGGCGGCGGCAGTTTCGTGCCCATGCCGATGCCGGGGATTTCCTTCACCTCGACGCCCTGATGCGCGACGACCATGATGTCGTGCCAGGTTTGCGCGGGCAGCGAACCGCCGGTCATGCGGTTGGTCGGCGAGTAGTCGTCATTGCCGTACCAGACCGCGCAGGTGAAGTTGCCGGTGTAGCCGACGAACCAGGCGTCGCGGTAGGCATTGGTGGTGCCGGTCTTGCCGGCGGTCGGAATGCCGTCCAGCGCGGCGCGGCGGGCGGTGCCCTCGCTGACGACGTGGCTCATCATCCAGGCCATGTCGGAGGCGACGGAGGCGGGAATGGCTTGCACCGGCTTCTTGCCGTCGCGGTCGAAACGCCAGACCAGATCGCCGGCGCCGGTGCGCACTTCCAGCACCGCGTGAGGTTTCACCGACCTGCCCTTGTTCGGGAAGGTCGCATAGGCGACCGCATGTTCGAGCACGGTGACTTCGTCGGAGCCGATCGGCATCGACGGCGTATCCGGCAGCGGCGCCGTGAGGCCGAACTTCCGCGCCACCTCGGTGATCTTGACGCGGCCGGCCTTGGCGGGGTTCGGCGACTTGCCGCCCAGCGCGATCGACAGTTTGACCGGCACGACGTTGATCGATCGGGTGATCGCCTGGGTCAGCGTCACCGAGCCCGAATAGGAGTGGCCATAGTTCTGCGGGCACCAGTTGCCGATGCAGACCGGGCCGTCGACCACGATCGAGGTCGGCTTGTAACCGTTCAGCAGCGCCGTGGTGTAGACATAGGGCTTGAACGAGGAGCCCGGCTGCCGGTAGGCGTCGACCGACCGGTTGAACTGGCTGGCGCCGTAGTCGCGGCCGCCCACCATGGCGCGGACGCCGCCATCGAGATCGGCGACCACGGTGGCGGCCTGCGTGGCGTGATAGTCGCGGCCGAACTGGCGGAGCTGGTTTTCGACAGCATCCTCGGCGGCGCGCTGCACGGTCATGTCGATCGCGGTGCGGACCACGAAGACGCGCTCGACATAGGATTTCGGGAAGGTATCGACCAGCTTGCGCATCTCTTCGAAGGCGTAGTCGAGATAGTAGTTCGGCGAATTCTCGTCGCGGCGGTCGACGGCGACCGCCGGATTGCGCCGGGCACCGAACACCTGGCCCTCGGTCATGAAGCCGGCATCGACGAGGTTGTCGAGCACGACGTTGGCGCGGGCGCGGGCGGCGGGCAGGTTGATATGCGGGGCGTATTTGGTCGGCGCCTTGAACAGCCCGGCCAGCATCGCCGATTCCGCCAGCGTGACGTCGCGCGCCGATTTGTTGAAGTAGAAATGCGCCGCGCCGTCGACGCCGAAGGTGCCGCCGCCCATATAGGCGCGGTCGAGATAGAGTTTCAGAATCTCGTTCTTGGTGAGGCGCGTCTCCAGCCAGATCGCGAGGAACGCCTCCTTCACCTTGCGCTCGATGGTGCGCTCGTTGTTGAGGAACAGGTTCTTCGCCAGCTGCTGCGAGATCGACGAACCGCCCTGGCGCACGCCGCCGGCCTGCGCGTTGGTGACGAGCGCGCGCGCGGTGCCAGCGATGTCGATGCCGAAATGGTCGTAGAAGCGGCGGTCTTCGGTGGCGAGCGTCGCCTTGATCAGATTGTCCGGAAAGTCTTCCAGCGGAATCGAGTCGTTGTGCTTGATGCCGCGGCTGCCGATCGGATTGCCGTAGCGGTCGAGGAACGACACCGCGAGATCGGATTTCTTCAGCCAGTCGTCGTCGGCGGTTTCGCGAAACGCCGGGACGGCGAGCGCCAGCATCAGGATCAACCCGCCGAGGCCGATGGTGGCGGCCTCCGACAGCGGCTCGATGAAGACCCAGCGCTTCCAGCGGCCGACATAGAAGCGGTCCATGAAGGTGGAGTAACGCTCGTACAGTTCGCGCAGGCCCTTGCCCGACGAGAACAGCGTCGAGTTCGATGCGCGCATCCAGATCCAGGAAGAAGTTCCGGATCTTCTGCTTCCACTGCGGAGGTACGATCTGGCGCACTAGTGCCCGTTTTCCGAAGGTCGTTCGAAACGCTCACGCACCCGGCCGGGCGCTATCGAGACGTCATGCTTTGATGTTGCGGCAAACCCAAGGCGCTTTTAGGACGCCTGGCGACTCGCAATTGTTCTATCCGAGCGGGGGCTATAAACCAATGCTCTGGCTCACCATTTTGATGGTCAGCCCTAACGTGTTCCCAGCCTTTTTTGTCCCCGTAATCAGCTGGCTTGCGTGGCAGTTGCCGGACCCCCTAGAAGGGCTGCAGCCGAACTCGACCCGGAAACCATCCGATTTCATGACCGCACCACCCAAACGCGCTTCCAGCCAGGAGGGATTCTTCTGGAAAACCAAGACGTTGGAAGAGATGTCCAGCGTCGAATGGGAAAGCCTGTGCGACGGTTGCGCGCGCTGCTGCCTGGAAAAGCTGGAAGACGAGGATACCGGCAAAATCTACTTCACCCATGTGTCCTGCAAGCTGCTCGATTCCGGTCTATGCGCCTGCAAGGATTACCAGAACCGTTCCGACAAGGTTCCGGATTGCGTCCGCCTGACGCCCGAGAATGTCCGCACCCTGAACTGGCTGCCGCCGAGCTGCGGCTACAAACTGGTCGCGGAAGGACGCGATCTCTATTGGTGGCATCCGCTGATTTCCGGCGATCCCAACACCGTGCATGAAGCCGGGGTTTCCGTGCGCGACAGAGTGTTCGGCACCGAGGACGAGATTCCGGACGAAGACCTCGAAGACCACATCGTGCAATGGCCGGCGCTACTGCCGAAGCGAGCGCGGCTGAAGAAACGGCCGAAAACCTGAGACCAAATCCCGCTACTGGCCCGTTTCCGGGCGCAGTGGCTTAGTAGGTCTGTTCAACCCCCAAAGGCGGACATCGGAAGGCTGCCGCAGCACGTCCGAAAAGTGCCAGGAACGGACGTTCAGTGATCAGTCATCGACCGAAAGCGGCGTCGAGAAACTCGAAAGTCGGAAGCATCTGTGTGGCCATGAAGGCAGGATCCTCATGACCGGCGCCCGGCAAAATCGTGAGGGTAGACCTCGCCCCTTTCTTTAGCAGTTCGTCGTTGAACCGGATCGCTTGGACTCCGGGAACGCTGGTGTCCGCATCGCCGTTGGCGATCAAGATTGGCGGGATGATTTTTGCAGCAGCGGTATAGTGAGCAATACTCAAGTCGTTGACCTCGATAGCCCCGTACCAGATGACTGCGGCCTGAACGGCGCTGGAGGTGTCAGAGTTACCAAGTGCCGGATCGTCGAAGATAGTGGGTTCGTGTCCGGTCAAAGCCAACATCGCGGCGATGAAGCCTCCGGCTGAATTGCCCCAGACCGCGAATTTCTCAGGATCAAGGCCATACTTCGCTGCGTTGGCACGAAGAAAGCGCAGGGCGGCCTTACCGTCTTGAACCGCGGGAAGAGCGAAGTCGACAAAGGCGTCGCGGGGGCGGCGAAGAAGCCGGTAGTTGAGACTCACGACCGCATAGCCTTTGCGGGTTAGCGCGGCGACATCCGGCACCTGGATTTGATAAGGCCCATCTGGTCCTTTTGGCGTGGGTGGGGGGCCGAAATTGCGTCGTGGCATGGAGCGCTTGTCGCCGACTCGGAACGCGCCGCCGTGAATCCAAATCACCACTGGAGCGGGCCTGTCCTGGGCCGGCGGCAAATACAGGTCGAGCTTCTGCGACGGTGACAGGGTCGCATAGGAAATATCGTAAAATGTAGGCTCGATCGGCTGTGAATATTGATAGGCCGAGGAATTTGACGAGGCTCCTTGGCCAAAGGCCGGGCCCACGGGCAGACCTGCGACCAGTATTGTTGCTACAAACACGCTCAATCTGACGTCCACGAAGAACCTCCATCCAGGTAGTGACGGGAAGCTGACTCATGCGATCTTGGACGACAGTATTGATGCATCGTGACCAATGCGGCAATCGGCGGATGTCCGCATCGGGTCAAACTGAGACCTCGGCGCACCCGAGCGCGAGGTCCGCTTTGTCCCATCCACGGACGTCGTCAGCGTCGCGCGGCACGTCCGAAATGTGCCAACAGGCGACATTAGCCGTGTGGCCCGGTCACCCGATCCGTCGTACAATATCTCGTGGGTTGGATTGCAGGCCATGGTGCAAAAGCGACCAGAGCGGGTCGAGCGCAGGTTGTCGGCGATATTGGCCGCCGACGTGGCTGGCTACTCACGGCTCATGCACACGGAGGAAGAAGCTACGCATGCTCAGGCTGACAGCGCTTCTGACGGACGCCGTCGCCCCGGCCATTGCCGAACACGGCGGCCGCATCGTGAAGAACACCGGCGACGGGTTCTTAGCTGTGTTTCCGAGCGCGGTCCAAGCGGTTCGGGCCGCTGTGCAGTTTCAAACCCGCATCAAGGAACTTACAATTGGTGACGCGGAAGACAGACGCATCGCTTTGCGCGCGGGCGTCAATATCGGCGACGTAATTGTCGAGCCCCACGACATCTTTGGCGATGGCGTCAACATCGCGGCGAGGCTTGAGGGCATCGCAGACCCCGGCGGCATCTGCATCTCGTCTTCGACCTACGATCAAGTCCGAGGCAAGGTCGGGATCGAGTTCGCTGATCTTGGCGAGCAGAACCTCAAGAACATCGACCGCCCGGTGCGGGCCTATGCCTTGGTCCGTGATAAACCCAGCCTGGCGACAAAGGGCGGCAGCACGACACCCAGCCCGCCTTCAGCACCACGCTTGTCCATCGTGGTTCTACCATTCGCGAACATCAGCGGCGATCCCGAGCAAGAGTACTTCGTGGATGGCGTGACCGAGAGCCTGACTACGGACTTGTCGCGCATCAGCGGCTCGTTCGTCATCGCTCACAACACGGCGCTCACGTTCAAGCACAAGGCCGTTGACGTGAAGCAAATCGGGCGCGAGCTAAACGTCCGTTATGTCCTCGAAGGTTCCGTGCAACGCGGCGGCAACCGGCTTCGGGTGAACGTACAGCTGATCGACGCTGAGACTGGAAATCATCTTGTGGGCCGAGCGCTTCGACAAACCAGTCGCCGACCTCTTCGACATGCAGGACGAAATTGTATCGCGGCTCGCCAACACCCTAAATGCCCAACTCATTGAGGCTGAGGCGCGGCGGGCGGAGCGTTCGCTGCATCCCGATGCGATGGATTTGATTTTCCAGGGCATGGCTTGCTTAAACAAGGGAAGGACTTCCGAGTATCTTGCGCAATCGCGCAGCTTTTTTGAACGCGCCTTGGCGCTCGATCCCAAAAATGTCGAAGCGCTGGTCGGATTGGCAGTTGTTGATGCGGCAGCTGTTGGCATGGCTTTGACCGTTGACCGAGCCGCGCGTCTCGCAGCGGCTGAGACCGCCTTGATCAAGGCTCTGTCCCTGGCCCCCCAGCACGCACGCGCCCACTGGCTTCTAGGAAACGTCAAAATGTTCACCAACCGCGCGGCCCAAGGTATTGCTGAATGCGAGCAGGCATTGGCGCTGGATCGAAACCTAGCTAATGCGCACGCCTATATCGGTCGCGCCAAGTATCTTCTCGGTCGCGGCGAGGAGACCGAGGCCCATGTCCAAGAGGCACTCCGCCTCAGTCCTCGTGATACGGAGGCTTTTGTTTGGATGATGTTCGCGGGCTTCGCCAAGCTGCAGCTCGGTGCCGACGAGGAGGCGGTCGCGCGGTTCCGTCGTTCGGTCGAGATCAACCGAAATCATCCACGCGCGCATATCTATCTTGCCACCGCGCTGGCGCACCTCGGTCGGCTTGATGAGGCGCGATCCGCGGCCCAAGTGGGGCTTGCGCTCGACCCGACTTTCACCATCTCCCGCTTCCGCGCCAACGTGCCGAGCGACAATCCGACTTACCTCGCTGGACGCGAGCGCTTCTGTGAGGGCATGCGCATGGCCGGGATGCCAGAGGGGTGATGTCGGCGATGGGTCAAAAAGCGACCTTCAGGCGCGGCTGAGTTAGGTCCGGTCAACTCCCAACAACGGACATCGGAAGACGGTCGCGGCACGTCCGAAAAGTGCCAGAAGCAGACATGTACGCGCCACGTCGGCCGCGTCATTGCCCTGCCGGTTGAGCCCTTGTACAATCCTAGTGGGGAGAGTTTTGTTGGCTCGTGAGCAGCGCCGATTGGCGGCAATCGTTAGAGCCGATGTGGTCGGCTATTCGCACGCCGCCTATGAGCAGATCTACTATTCGTCGTTGATGCCGCGCACCTATCTCTGCGCGCGGCTGCTGGAGACGCTCGACTGATGGCCACGCTCTATCACGTGCCCACCTCGCGCTCGCTCCGCGTTCTGTGGACTCTGGAGGAAATCGGCGCCACGGTCGAAGTGAAGTCTCTGGGTGTCCGGCCGCGGCTGCAGGAGCCCGAGTATCTCGCGATCAATCCGGCCGGCACGCTGCCCGCCCTAATCGACGGCGACCGGGCGATCTACGAATTGCTGGCGATCTGCGAATACCTCGCGGCCCGGCATGGTTCCGACCTGGTCGTGGCGCCGGACGAGCCGGAGCGGCCGGAGTTCGTGCAATGGCTGTTGTACGGCGAGGCGACTCTGCAGGCGCCGCTCTCTGCGATGGCGCGCGTCGGCCGCATCCGGAACAAGACGCCGGAGATGCAGACCGGCATCGATGCGGTGCTGGCTGATGCTCGCCACTCGCTCTTGATGCGGGCAAAGCCACTCGAGCAGCGGCTGGAGGGTCGTGACTTCCTGGTGGCGGGGCGGATGACGCTTGCTGACATTTCGGTTGGCTATCCGCTCAACACCATGGGAAAGCCCGACTTCGCCTCGCTGCTCGGTCCCCGCGCCACGGCCTATCGTGAGCGCCTGCTTGCGCGGCCAGCGTTCCAGCGCGCCGCGGCCGTTCCCTAGCCTGGGCTGGGCCCGGAATTAAAAAGCGGCCTTTACGCTGGCTTGAGTAGAGAGGTTCGCTTCCGATGTTAAGGCGGACTCCGGTCGCGTCCCTTATCATGTCTCAGAAGTGCCAATAGGAGACATGAGTTGATCACTTCGTGGGTGCCTAGCAGAAGCTTACGGGCGCCGGGCGATCGCGAGCAACGCGGGCCATTTGATCACAATGTTTCCTGTTCGTTGCCGATAACGTTCCGAACCACGCAGAATAGCCTGCTCGATGGCTTGTCGGGTCTCGGGCGTCTGTGCCTCAATCAGCATGGGCGTTCTTACCGTGCCCCGGTGGAGAGTGTCGAGGACCGCCTGTGGTGTGTCACCGGTCCAGACGAGGGGTAGCTTTTTGAAACCGGGTTCAGCGAAACCCGCAGCGAGCAGGGCTGAACGACAATCACCTTCGTCCCCAAAGCGAAACATCGGCGGGGCAAGAGGTAGCGGCACTCCCATATCGGCATGCGCCTGCACTGCCTGTCCGACAAGCGCGAAGAACTCCCCATCAGAGGTCCAAGACGTCAAGGCAAAGCGCCCGGTCACCGGCCGCAGCACACGCGCGACTTCGACCAGCACCCGTTCTGGTCGCTCCATGTGGAGCATGCCGAAGGAGCAGGTGACGGCATCGACGCTTGCATCGGCAAGCGGGATCGCCTCGGCGTCGCCGACACGGAAATCGATGCCTGGATAGCGCCGGATTGCCTCGCCGATCATGGTCGGGGCGAAATCCATTCCGATAATTGACGCACCACGCCGAGCTGCCGCGGCAGCAAGCGCGCCGGTGCCACATGCAATGTCCAAAACGCGCACGCCGGGTCCTACCTCAACCGCCTCAATCAATGGGTCGATGGCCCCCAGCGTAACCAAGCCTAAACTGTCGTCCCAGTAACCCGCCTTGCGATCCCAACCCTCCAACTCCGCGTCGCGAAAGCTCGGTCCGGTCATTCCTGCCTCCCTATCCGGCGCGTTTGAGCTGGAACAGCTTGGGGCAGCTTACTCGATCTGCGCTATGGCCGATACTTTCTAGAACCGCCGGAGGTCGGCTGCGGGTCGCCAGAACGGACATTCGTTGCCGGCTTTCTTCGCAACGCTCGGCACGCCGAACGCTCCAACGGCCGCTGTTCTGTATTGCGCCGCTGGGCCGGGCCTCGCTCGGCGGCTTCCGCGCGGGATCGCCGACATGATCGTGGGGCCACGTGGCACAACCTTCGGAGTGGCTCGTAGCGTTTCGGTCGATTGCGCTTTTCGAACGCATGCCCACGTCTTGGTGTGGCCATACTGTCCGTCGGTGCGGTATTGTGGGATGAATTGCCCCACTGACCGCCGAGTGCCCAGCATATAGATGGAACGTGCCTGAAAACCGGAGGGAGCGCCATGAAAGCACTGTTGTCAATTCCGATAGCCGCAGCTCTTGCATGCGGCACGTTGACCGCGGGAGCGGCAGAGCCGCTCAAACAGCAGCTTGTAGGCACTTGGAGCGTCGTTTCATTTGTAAACGAGAATGAAAAGACCGGGAAAACAACCAAAGTATTTGGTTCCGATCCGAAAGGATATTTTATGTTCGATGCAGCAAATCACTTCTCAATCAATCTACTGCGTCCGGGACGACCAAAATTCGGCCGCCGCGACCTTCCGCTACCCGGGGAAAGCAGAGCCGCTCTGGAGGGGATGATCGTGATGTTTGGCGACTACAAAGTAAATGAATCTGAAAATTCAATATCCTTACAGATTATCGGCGGCAGCTTTCCCGCGTGGGACAATACGAATCAGAAGCGTTTCATCACCATCAACGGCGATGAGCTCACGTATAAGAATCCTACACCGGCAACCGGTGGGGGTACTGCTGTAGTGACTCTGAAACGCGCGAAAATTGCAAGCGAGTGATCTTTCTTTTGGTCGATCCGTCGTCACGGGCACATCATTTCTGCTCAAAGAGATCGGCCCGGTGAACAGCATGAAAGCGACAGACAATTCGTGGGCAGCTGCCACTGAAGCGAAATTGAATGCCACCTATGCCTTTCACATTCAGGGGCCAGGGCGTCAGCCACGGGTGCCGGTTTCAGAACTCGGCCTCCACGGACGTTGAGCGGACTGCCGTCAGGCGTTCCTTCCGAACAGGCCGCGCGGCGTGCGGGGGCGAAACAGGGCTGATGGGCCGGTCGAGAGGTGGGCTAACGACCAAAATACACGCTTGCGTCGACACCAACGGAATGCCCGTTCGCCTTGAACTGACCACCGGTGAGCAAGTACCCGAGTCCGGGAACCACTCGCGCCGACCGATTGCGGGGACGCGACGATGCCCTCGCGGGATGCACCCATGCGCGCAAGCGGCTGCCGCGAAGGCGATTTGGGCTTTATTGTGCAGCGCATAAGGCGATTCCATCTCGGCGGCTTTGGCCGCGTAGAAGAATATTACGTCCGACATGAACAAGCACCAGCGGCAGGGCCATGAGCCCGCCGATCAGACGACATTGCCAGACGATATTGGCCGCGAACTCTCGCACATCACGACCGAGGTCATTGATGTCAGCGACGCGCCGCCGATCGCGCCACCGGCGCCGCTGAGCCCGGACGAGGTCCGCACCATCCTGATGAGCCTGTTGCTCACGATGTTCCTGGCTGCGCTCGACCAGACTATCGTCGCAACGGCGTTGCCGACCATCGGCCGCCAGTTCAACGACGTCAGCAACCTGTCCTGGGTCATCACGGCCTATCTGTTGGCCTCGACCGCGGTAGCACCCGTATTCGGCACGCTGAGCGATATCTACGGCCGCCGCGTCATGATTACCGTTTCGCTTGTGCTGTTTACGGCCGGCTCGATCCTGTGCGCGGTGGCGCCGAACATGACTGTATTGATCGTCGCGCGCGGCCTGCAGGGGCTCGGCGGCGGCGGCATCATGCCGGTCGTGCAGACCGTGATTTCCGACGTGGTCTCACCGCGCGAGCGCGGCAAATATCAGGCCTATTTCAGTGGCGTCTGGATGGCTGCAGGCTTGCTGGGTCCCGTGCTCGGCGGCGTGTTTGCCGAGCATCTGCACTGGTCGATGATCTTCTGGATCAACGTGCCGCTCGCCGTCGGCGCGCTGTTTCTGCTGCTGCCCAAGATGGGCAAGATCCCCGTGTTCCATCGCCGCCGCAAGATCGACTGGCTCGGTGGCGTGCTGTTGATGGCGTCTGCGGTCGTCGTCATGCTGGTGCTGAGCTGGGGCGGCAACCGTTACGCCTGGCTGTCGCCGGCGATCATGGCGATGATCGGCGCGTCGGTCGCGCTGGCGTTCGCCTTCGTCTGGCACGCGCGCAATGCCGACGAACCGTTTTTGCCGCTGCCGCTGCTCGGCGGAACGGTGGTGCCTTATGCGATGGCGGCCGGCGGCTGCGCGCTGGGCGCCATCACTGCGCTCACCGTGCACCTGCCGCTGTACTACGAGGTCGTCTATCATTTGAGCGCGAGCGAGGCGGGGCTTGCGCTGATCCCGCTCGCGGCGGTTTCCACCTGTGGTGCGGCGATCGCCGGACGGACCATGGCGCGCGCTAAGCGTTACAAGCGCGTCGCCATCGCCGGCACGTCGGCGGCGGCGATCTTCGGCGTGGTGCTGACGGTGACGACGCTGCCGCTGTGGGGCCTGCTGGTCGTGCTCTCCCTGTTCGCGCTCGGGCTCGGCACCACATTCCCGGTCAGCGTGGTCTCGCTGCAAAATTCCGTGGCGCGCGCGCAGATCGGCACCGTGACCGGCGCGATGAATTTTTTCCGCGCGCTGATGTCGTCGTTCATGGTCGCCGCCTTCAGCGCGATCCTGTTGATGGCGCTGGGTCCGGGCATCTCGCTCGGCGAACATCGGGGACCGGCGAATGCGATCCCTGCCGCCGACATGATCACGGCATTCCATTACGTGTTTGGCGCCGCCACCGCGCTGATGGCCTGCGCCGCGCTGTGCATCCTCCTCATGGAGGAACGGCCGCTGGCCGGCCCCTCGACGCCGGCGGAGATGGCGGAGTAACAGGATACCGTTTTCTGCGCCTTCTTCTACTTTGCATGGGGTTGTTTTGCGAGTTTTGTGTCTGGCCCCTCCGGTGCACCGCCGGAGGGCATCTGCGCGTCTAGGCTGATCGGGTGAGAAAGCGCGTGATCGCGCCGCCCAGCCGGGCGCTCTCCAGCGGCTCGGCGAGCGAGGCCTCCGCCGGTGCCACGACGCTATCGGGCGCATCGCTCTTGCTGCGCACCATCTCGCAGCAGGCCATCGCGAAGCCGATAGTGAACTCCGGGTGTGCCTGCACAGAGAGCGTGGTGCCGCCGGCGTAGAGCAGCCCGGCATGCGGTGTGAAATCCGATGACAGGATCGTCGTGGCACCGGCCGGCGGCGTGATGACCTGGTCCTGGTGAGAGCAGGCCAGCGCAATACGCGGTCCCTCGATCACCCCGTTGCCCGGCGCGACGTCATAGACGTGCCGCCCGAGGCCAAAGCCTTTCTCGGATTTGCGCGCGATGCCGCCCAACGCCTGCGCGATCAATTGATGGCCGAAGCAGACGCCGACCATCGGCACCTTCTTCTGGTGGGCCGTGCGCACGAACGCCTCCAACGGCGCGATCCAATCGAAGTCATCGTACACACCGGCCGAAGAGCCGGTGATGAGGATCGCCTCCAGCCCTCCGATATCAGGCAGCGGCTCGCCTGCGGGAATGCTGACGGTATCGAACGTGACGGAGGCGTCGGCAGCGCCGATCATCTGCTCGAACATCTGCGGATACGATCCGTGGCGTTCGCGGTTCCTGGGACTGACAATCCCGGTTTCGATGATGGTGACGTGCGGCATCGGCGACGAACCGTTGTTGTTGCCTCAGGTCCCCGGCCTTGAAACCTCGGTCTCCTTGCTGGTGATGAATTCCAGCAGCACCGGGACGCCTTCCTTGGTTTTCTGAATGCCGCGCTTGATGGCGGGGATGATGTCTTCGGGTTTCGTCACCCGCTCGCCATAGCCGCCGAAGGCGCGCGCCATCGCGGCGTAATCGCCCGAGATGTCGGTCGATCGGTATTTCTCAGTCGAGATCGGCATCACCTTCAATTCGATCGCCATCGAGAAATTGTTCAGCAGGATCGACATGATCGGGATGCGCTCGCGCACCGCGGTCTCGAAATCCATGCCGGTGAAACCGATCGCGGCATCGCCCCAGACGTTGATGCAGAGCTTGTCGGGTTTTGCGAGTTTTGCGCCCATCGCAAGGCCGAGGCCGTAGCCGAGCTGCGTGGTCTTGCCCCAGCCGATATAGGACAGCGGCTCGACCGCCTTCCAGAACGGCGACAGCTGGTCGCGCGGACTGCCGGCATCATGGGTGATGATGGTGTTGTTGATGTCGACCGTGTGCTGTAGATCCCACAGCACGCGGTAAGGGTTCAGCGGCGCCTCGTTATGCGTCAGCTTCGGCATCCATTTCGCCAGCCACTCCTTGTGCGAGGCAGCGATCTCCGCGGTAATCGCCGTCGCGTCGCGATCCGATTTGACGACCTTGCCGATCTCTTCCAACAGCGCGTCGAGTACGAGCCCGGCATCGCCGACCAGGCCGATTTTGGCCTCGACATCCTTGTTGAGATGGTTGGGGTCGAGTGTCGAATGGATGATGGTCTTGCCCTTCGGCATGGCGATGCCGAACGACGTCTCGGTGAAGGAGCAGCCGATGCCGAAGATCACGTCGGCTTCGCCTAAGAATTTCGGCACCGCGCGCGGCACGGCGAGGCCGCCCGATCCCAGCGACAGCGGATGCGTCTCCGGAAAGGACGACTTGCCGCCAAGGCTGGTCGTGACCGGGATGGCGAGGCGCTCGGCCAACCGCCTGAGCTGCGGCCAGGCTTTTGCGTAATGCACGCCCTGGCCGGCATAGATCACCGTGCGCTTCGCCGCGACCAGAAGGGCGGCAGCTTCCTTGACGTGAACAGGATCCGCACCGTAGCGGGTGCGCAGCACCGGCGTGTAGTTCAGCGGTTCCGGCACTTCCTCGTTCCACATGTCGGCCGGAATTTCGACGATCACCGGCCCGCCGCGGCCGTTCTTCAGCTTGGTGAAGGCGCGGCGGAAGATGTTGCAGACCTCGGCGGCGATGTTGATCGGCTCGGACGATTTCGAGAATGCCTTCATCGCCTGGCTGGAGTTGAAGTTCGGGTCGATATTGGCGAGCCTGCGCGCATAGCCCATCGGCAGCACCAGCACGGGTACGGATTCGCCGTAACATTGCGCCACACCGCCCATCGCGTTCTCGGCGCCGGGCCCATGCTGCATGCAGAACGCGCCGATCGATTGCCCTGAGGTGACGCGCGAGATCGCGTCCGCCATGTGCACGCCGACGCGTTCCTGGCGTACCATCACCGGGCGGATGTCGGCAGTGGCGGCATATTCAATCAGATGATTGACCGGATAGCCGCAGAGGATTTCGATTCCCTCCCGCTTCATGATTTCCGCGATGGCGGCGCCGAGCTTCATGACGGTCTCCCCCTGGATTGCAAGGCCGGTTCCGTCCGGCCGCTTTGTGACAGTTGGATCAGGATTTGGCTGTGGGGTAAAGCGCGCGCGGCGCAAGGGGACGGAAGTGCTGATATGCGTTTTGCCGCCCGAAGGTGCGTTCCGTAAAATTACCGAGACGCAGGCCTGCGAAGAATTTTCTTGCTCGCAACACCTCAGCGAGAGATGAAATTTGGTTTTCTTGCATCGGCTCGTCCCCGTTGCGTTGCGAAAACATCACAGCGGCGATCCAAGTGAGCTGGCATCACGTTGATGTCATGCCAGAAAAGGAATTTTGGATTACCAGTCTCACATGCAACTGCATGAATCGCAGGACAGGAGACCAGCTAGATGACTATGGCGCGAACACTCATTCTCGGCTCGGCGGCAGGCTTGATCGCCATGAGCGGGGCACAGGCGGCCGACCTTCCAGTCAAGGCCAAGGCAGTCGAATATGTGAGGATCTGCTCGCTTTACGGCGCCGGCTTCTTCTACATCCCGGGCACCGACACCTGCATCAAGATCGGCGGCTATCTGCGCGCCGACACCACGTTCAACGGCGGCGTCCACGGCGCGCCGGCCTGGAACGGTGACATCGGCCAGCAAAACCGCTATCGCCGATTACTTCGTTTCCCGCTCCCGTATGGCGCTGACGATCGATACCCGCACCGCGACCGAATATGGCGTGGTTCGCACCTTCGGTCAGGGCGACTTCCAGTTCAACAATTTCGGCACCTCCAATCCGACCACGCTCTCGGCTTTCCCAGGCGCAGCGACGAACGCGCTCAACACCGCTGGCGGTGGCTACGTCGCGGTTGAATATCTCTTCATCCAGTTCGCCGGCTTCACCTTCGGTAAGTCTTCTTCGGCCTACTCTACGCCATGGAACGGCTTCCCTGGCAACATCACTTCGAGCCTGCTCGGCGGCAACAACACCGACACCGGCGTCAACAACATCCAGTACACCGCCGAGTTCGGCAACGGCGTGTCGGCCTCGATCGGTCTCGACGACCCGACCGTGTGGGATCGCACCGCCGTCTACAATCTGAGCATCCCCAGCGCGATCGGCGCCAACGGCACTGGATCGAACGCCTATGCCGGCACCCATGCTCCCGAAATCGTCGGCAGAATCCGGGTCGATCAGGCCTGGGGTCTGTTTCAGTTGTCGGCCGCAGCCCACGAGGTCAACGGGTCCTACAACACGCTGGGCGCGGGCGGTGTCCCGACCAGCTTGTCCGAAATCAGCGGCCACCCCGAAACCAAGTGGGGCGGCGCGGTGATGGCCGGGTTGCAGATCAAGAACATTCCGACCGGAGCGGGCGACGACATCAAGGTCGATGCGTCCTACGCCAAGGGCGCCACGAAATACGTGATCGCCACCAGCGGCACCTCGCCGAGCTTTGCGATGTTCGGCGGCAGCGACTCCGCCTACCAGAGCGTCGGCTTCGGTGCGACCGCCGACGGCGTCTATATGCCGGGCGTGGGCGGCACCGGCGGCATCGCCTTGACGACGGCCTGGGGTATCCGGGGCGCGTTCAATCACAACTGGGATCCGTACTGGTCGTCGAGCCTGTTCGGTGGCTACTCTGCTGTCCGGTATGACGGCGGAGCGAACGACAATCTGCTGGGTGCGGGAACCACCTCGGCCAAGGGTGCCTATTGCGCGGCATTTGCGGCCAGCCATCCGGGCCAGGCATTGGTCGGCAATGCTGCCGGCGCCTATACCTGCAATCCCGACTTCAACGTCTCGCAGCTCGGCGCCAACCTCCGCTGGACACCCGTCAAGAACTTGACGTTCACGGGCGAAGTGCAGTGGTTCCATCTCGACCAGAAGATGTCGGGCAGCTCGGTATTCGCGGCGACCGCTCCGAAGCCGTCCGCGCTCTACCAGTTCAAGGATCAGGATACGTTCCTGCTCCAGGTTCGCGCCCAGCGCAACTTCTGAGAACGACTTCCGGACCGGGCCTTTGGGCCCGGTCCCTCATTCAACGCCGCGGCGGCGCGGGTAGCTAACTCGCTTCGCTGCGGCGGCTGAACATCGCGGCCGTCAGGCCGATAATGTGATCCATGAAATGATGCTTCGCGGCCGCTGATATCTCGGCGACACGCTGCGCCCTCAGGTCTCCTCATGCAGGAGGCCGATGTAATTCCATCCCGTTTGGCGCTTCTGCGCCTTCATGCGCCTCACTCCGCAAGACGCCGGTCGGGCGACCATGGGCGGGCGGTGCGCAATCGATGGTAAATTTTCCGTAGCTTATGATTCCGTGCGCGGATTTTCTTCGTTCGCCTTAATCGATCGTTCATTCTGTTCGTCAAGATCTCTTCAACCGTCCCTCCTTAGAGTTTAGCGAGTATGGCGCGGGAGAAATCCCGGGGAACGTCGACAGGAGTTTTTTTATGCGTCGATTACTGGCACGATTTCTCGTCGATGAACGCGGCGCTACCGCCATCGAATATGCCATCATTGCAGCCGGCATCAGCATTGTGATTGTCACCGCCGTCAACGGCATCGGCTCCGCGCTCAGCACGAAATTCGTCGAAGTTGGCGCCTCGATCAAGTAGCTGAAGTTCGGCAAGTCCCACCGTTCAGCCGCCGCTGCCGGGCCCCTGCCAAGCGGGGAGGGGACGGCGTTTGACGCAGGCTAGCCTTCTTTCCCGTCCGCATTGAGCGCCCGCATCACAGCGATCCGCGCGAACATCAGCCAGCCGCCGCCGGTCTCCGCCGCGTTGATCAGGTTTTCGACCGCGGTCTGCCAGTGCGCCTCGTGCTGCACGTGTGCCGGCAATGCCATGACATAGTCGGCGGCCTGCTGCAGCGTCACGAGCCGGCCTCCGCCGCGAAGCGTTATCGGGTCATCGAACGGGGCCGACCAGGGCATCGCGCGCTAGGATCGCGCTCGTTGCCCAATCATCCGGCCTTCTTGGTGCGGGCGGCCGTGCGCACCGGCTTCTCCGCCTTCTTCGGCGATTCCTTGACGGCTTCCTTGGCCGTCTCCTTGGCGGCGCGTTTGCCGCCGCCGCTGATCGGCAACAGCATCTCGCGCTGGCCGGCGGCGGCCTTCTTTGGCTTCTTGCCCTTGGCCTTCTCGGCGGCAGGGGCGGACTGCTTTTCGCTGGCGAGGCTGCGCTTGAGCGCGTCCATCAGATTGATGACGTTGCCGGAACTCTTCGGCGTCGCCTTGGCCTTGGTGCTCACCCCGTTGCGCTTCTGATTGATCAGGTCGATCAGCGCCTGTTCGTAGCGGTCCTCGAACTGCTCGGGCTCGAACGAAGCGGATTTCTGCTCGACGATATGCTTTGCCAGATCAAGCATATCCTTGGTGATCTTCACATCCTGGATGTCGTCGAAATATTCCGTCTCGCTGCGCACCTCGTAGGGGTAGCGCAGCAGCGTTCCCATCAGTCCCTTGTCGAGCGGCTCCAGCGCGATGATGTGCTCGCGGTTGGTCAGCACCACGCGTCCGATCGCGACCTTGTCCATGCTGCGGATGGTTTCGCGGATCACCGCGAAGGCGTCGTGGCCGACCTTGCCGTCCGGCACGAGATAATAGGGGCGGATCACGTAACGGCTGTCGATATCGGCCCTCGGCACGAACTCGTCGATCTCGATGGTGCGGGTCAATTCCAGCGCGAGTTCGTCAAGCTCGTCCTTCGACACCTCGATGTAGGTGTCGGTGTCGACCTTGTAGCCCTTCATGATGTCTTCGTTGGCGACTTCCTCGCCGGTGTCGGCGTCGACCTTGGCGTATTTGATGCGGTGGCCGGTCTTGCGGTTGATCTGGTTGAACGAGACCTTCTCGGTATCCGACGTCGCCGGATAGAGGGCGACCGGGCAGGTCACGAGCGAAAGACGCAGAAAACCCTTCCAATTGGCGCGGGGGGCCATGGGCTACTCCAAAAAACGCAACAGACGACCGGCAAGGATACCATCGGATGCCCCCGTCTCAAACATGGCGAGCGGGAAATTGCGGAAACGGCGTTAACCGCCGAATGGGCCCGTTCCACGGCCGGCCTGCGACCTTTTGGACGCCACAGCCGCGCGCCATCGCCCCGAAAGGCGCGGAACATCACTTCCGATCACGCGTTGCTTTAACAGGCGGTGTCGACGCATTCGCTGGCATCACAGGCACTTAACTGAAGAGGTCCCCATGGCAACGCAACGACATGGCCAAATCATCGAAACCCCGACCGAGGCACGCCAGGCCGAACCCGGCCCCTCGGTGCTCGCGCTGCTGACGGTTTCGACCGGGCTCGCGGTCCTGATCCTGGGCATCGTCTGGTTCGTATTCTTCCGCACGTAAGGGAGGCTGCGATATCAGGCTTGCTCTCTCCGCGAACGGGAGGCACGGCCGTTTGCCGGGTGGCGCAAGGCAGGGCCCCTTGCGGCATTCAATGGGTCATGTCAGGCGTCCTTGGCGGACTCTGTCCTGCCCCGAAACCTCATGAAGAAAAAGTAACATTGCACCTTGCACCTCGTTCATGGCCCGTTCACGCCGGTTAGCCTCATCTTGAGATCTGATATCGTAGAGCTCACTTTTGGAGGCCAGCTTGCGCCTGCTCGTTGTTGAGGATGATCCGGATCTCAACCGTCAGCTTACGACGGCTTTGACGGATGCCGGCTATGTGGTCGATCGCGCGTTCGACGGCGAGGAGGGGCATTTCCTCGGCGACAGCGAACCCTACGACGCCGTCGTGCTCGACATCGGGCTGCCCAAGATGGACGGCATCTCGGTGCTGGAAGCGTGGCGCCGCGACGGCCGCGCGATGCCGGTCCTGATCCTCACCGCGCGCGACCGCTGGAGCGACAAGGTGCAGGGGTTTGACGCCGGCGCCGACGACTATGTCGCCAAGCCGTTTCACCTCGAAGAAGTGCTGGCGCGAATTCGCGCGCTGCTGCGCCGCTCCGCCGGTCATGCGCAATCGGAACTGACCTGCGGGCCGGTCTCGCTGGATACCCGCACCGGCCGGGTCAGCGTCTCCGGCAATCCGATCAAGATGACCTCGCACGAATATCGCCTGCTGGCCTATCTGATGCATCACACCGGGCGCGTGGTGTCGCGCACCGAACTGGTCGAGCACCTCTACGACCAGGACTTCGACCGCGACTCCAACACCATCGAAGTGTTCGTCGGCCGCATCCGCAAGAAGCTCGACGTCGACATCATCCAGACCGTGCGCGGGCTCGGCTATCTGCTGACGCCGCCGTCGCCGGGTACCTGATGAGCCTTGCTCTTTTATTCGAGCATGATCTTATCCGAAGGCCAGTCGCCATCCGCAGGATCGGAGCCTGGGGATATGCTTTTCGGGATCTTGCTCTGATGCGCGGAAGTTCGCTCGCCACGCGGTTGTTCCTGTCGGCGACCGCGTGGGTGGTCGTGATCCTGGTCATCACCGGCGTCATTCTATCGTCGGTCTATCGTAACGCCACCGAGCGCGCCTTCGACCGCCGCCTCAACCTCTATCTCCGCACCCTGATCGCCGAAGTCGCGACCCCGGACGAGCCGCCCGACCACCAGTTTCAGTCGCTCGGCGAGCCGCTGTTCGAACTGCCGCTGTCCGGCTGGTACTGGCAGATCGTCCGTACCGACGAGAAGGCCGAGACGCGGGCGTCGCGGTCGCTGTGGGACAAGAAGCTGCCGAAGCTCGAGGAGATCGGGGCGGAACTGACCCCCGCCGGCATTCGTCTCGGTTACGTCGACGGGCCCGAGGGCCAGAGTCTGCGGGTGGTCGAGCGGCCGGTCGACCTCGGCGCCGACGGCAAATTCCTGGTCAGCGTGGCCGGCGACGCATCCGAAATCTTCGACGAGATCCGCGCCTTCGATTATTACCTCGGCGGCACCTTCGCAGCGCTCGGTATCGTGCTGCTGCTGACCACGATCTTCCAGGTCCGTTTCGGACTGGCGCCGCTCAAGCGGATTTCGGAATCGATCGCCGACATCCGCTCCGGCCGCGCCGAACGGCTGGAAGGCGAGTTTCCCGTCGAGATCGCGCCGCTGGCGCGCGAGACCAATGCGCTGATCGACGCCAACCGCGAGATCGTCGAGCGCGCCCGTACCCATGTCGGCAATCTCGCCCACGCCATCAAGACGCCGCTCTCCGTCATCGTCAACGAGGCTGCCGCCCATGCGGTAGATCCCTTTGCCAGCAAGGTCTTGGAGCAGGCCGATGTGATGCGGGATCAAGTGGCGCATCACCTGGAGCGCGCCCGGATCGCTGCGCGCGTCACCATCATCGGCACCGTCACCGAGGTCGCGCCCGCGATCGAGGCGCTGCGGCGGACCATGGAAAAGATCCATCGCGATCGCGGCATCACGATCGCGGTGAAGGCCGATCCCCTGGCCAAGTTCCGCGGCGAGCGCCAGGACCTCGAGGAGATGGCCGGCAATCTGGTCGACAACGCCTGCAAATGGGCGGCTACCCAGGTCTTGATCGAGGTGCTGGTCGAGCCGCCGTCAGAGCCCCGCGCCGGGCCGCGGCTCCGGATCATTGTCGATGACGACGGCCGCGGATTGTCCGCCGCCGAGCGCGCGCAGGTGTCCCGGCGCGGTCAGCGGCTGGACGAGTCCAAGCCGGGGTCCGGGCTCGGGCTTTCGATCGTCGTCGATCTCGCCGCCCTCTATGGCGGCAACCTTGTCCTCGGCGACGCCCCGATCGGCGGATTGCGGGCTGAACTGGTGCTGCCGGGGGTCTGAAAGTCCCTTCCGGCGACCTGGGGTTGACGGGGCGGGAACCGGCAATGCCAAGGGTTGATTTCGTTATTCCTAAAGGGCTTCTTAACGCGCGCACTTCTAATATCGGCGGCGGGCGCTATGCCCGTCCACGTGACACGCATATCCACACCAGGCGAATGAGCCAGACATCGACCGAGCGGCTGAGGGACTATCTCGCCCAGCTCCCGCCCCAATCGCAGGCGCTGCTGATGCGGGAGTTCGAGCGCGCCATTGAGCGCGGCGAGGACATGGCCGTCGCCAATTTCGTGCTCGAGCAGCTTCGCAAGGTCGTGCGTGGAACCGAGGAAGACGACGAGGCGCGCCCGCGGACCGACGATCCGGCGCGACTATTGTTTGGTCCGCTCGAGCCCTTTCTCGTCGAGAGCAATTTTCCCGTCAGGATCGGGCAGATCCGGCGTGCATCGCTGCTGCCGATCTGGCAGTGGCTGGGCCGCGACGGCGCGCCCGACGCCGCGCGCGCATTCGAAGCCGCGCTCGCCGAGGTCAGGCAGAGCGGCAGCACCGCCGGCCTCGAAAGCGCAACCCGCAAGTTCCAGCTCGCCGCAGCCGACGCGATCATCACTATCGCCACACCCGTCGCCGGTGACGACAAGCAGAGGACGCTCGCCCGTATCGGCCCGCCCAACGTCGTCGAGGACCTGTTGTCGGTCGGAGGCGTGCTGCGGGCGCGCGAGACGCTGGATACGCTCGGCAGCCGGATGCCGGGCCAGATGCGGGTGTTTTCCGAATCCCAGATTGCCTCGGTGGGTTCGGCGCTGAACGTTCCATCGTTGCAGACGCCGCAATTGCTGCCGTTCGCGCTGTCGCTGATCATGCAGCGGCTGGCGCAGCCGTGGCAGATCATCCGTCTCGCGATCAAGATGGCGGCATCCGACGACGAGCTTCGCGTGGCCGCCACGCCCTACGGCATCGCAGTGACGATCGCGCTGCACGATCTGTCGTTCCTCACGGCCTGCCTGCGCACAGACATCAGGCGCGGCCATTTCGACAATATCGGCGAGCCACTGAAAATTTTGCACGATGGGGTGCGCGGGCTGCGCACCGAGCTCGACCTGCGCAACAATTCCGCGTGGGGCCGCCAGCTCACGGCAATCCGCGCCGAAATTTCCAATGCGCTGAAGTCGGAGATCGAGAGCGTGCCCGGCCGGGTCCGCCGCATCCTGCGCCAGCGCGCCGACAAGGATATCGCTTCCGCGCCGAAGATCGACACCGCGGAGGTCGAGGAGATCGCCGCCCTGATCGACTTCGTGGCGGTGTGCCGCACCTATGCCAGCGAACTCGCCATCAACGAAGTGACGCTGCGGACCTATTCCGACCTGCAGCACTATGTCGAACGCTCCACCGAGAGCCTGGTGCAGGCGCTGCGCGGGGGCGACCCCCAGGCGCGCGCCTTCCGCCAGATGCAGGCCAAGGCGGCGATCCGTTTCTGCGAAATCCTGTTCGGCCATGACTATGCATCGCTGATGAGCCGGGCGGCCGAAAATGCCGTGACCGGTGAGCGAAAGGCGACCAAGGCGGGCTAAATCCGGATCGGTTGGAGTTGAATCGATTTGCCGATAACGCGAAGCACTTGCCTGTCCCGGACGCAGTGCAGACACTGTTCGGCGGTAGATTGCGGGGCCTATCCACAAAATCGCGAAAACAACCCCATGCAAAGTAGATTGGACCCCGGCTCGCAGCACTCAGGCCGCTTGCGTCCGGGGCAGGAATGGTCGGTCGTCACGGTCTCCACCTGATATCCTGCCATAGGCTCAAATCCCCCGCCGGCCTGGCCTTTTGGGAGACTCCCGTCCGGATGTTTTCTGCCGCAATTGTCAATTGCCGGGCTTGCCGCCGGTGGTGTAAAGCGGCGCATCGGCGCCCGCCTGAACGCGCCGTTTCGCCCCCGGGAACCGCTTGATGACGCTGTGGTTTGTGTTCGCGCTGATGACGGTCGCGGCGATCTTCGCCGTGCTCTGGCCGTTGAGCCGCGGCGCCTCCGCGCAGGCCGGCGGCAGCGAGGCCGTGGTCTACAGGGATCAGCTTGCCGAGATCGAGCGCGATGTCGCCGCGGGTCTGATCGGCGTATCCGAGGCCGAGGCGGCGCGCGTCGAAATCGGCCGCCGCCTGCTGGCGGCCGCGGACGGCGAGCGCGACCTGCCGGCGCGGTCGAACCTTGGCCTGCGCCGGGCTTCCGCGATCGTGGCGCTGGTGGGTTTGCCGGTCGCCGCTGTCATGTTCTACCTCGCGCTCGGATCGCCATGGCTTGGTGATTTTCCGCTGGCCACGCGCACCCGCGCCGCCGATCCCAACCAGCCGCTCGACAACATGGTGGCGCAGGTCGTGGCGCATCTGGAAAAGAATCCGACCGATGCCCGCGGCTGGACCGTGCTGGCGCCGGTGCTGGCGCGGCTCGGCCGCTACGATGACGCGGTCGGGGCCTATCGCAACGTCATCACTTACGCCGGCGACAACGCCGAACGCCGCTCCGATCTCGGTGAAGCGCTTGCGATGGTGGCCGGCGGCGTCGTCACGGCGGAGGCCAAGGCCGAGTTCGAACGCGCGGTCGCGCAAGACGCCAACGAGCCCAGGGCAAACTATTTCCTCGGCCTCGCCGCCGAACAGGATGGTCGCAAGGCCGACGCTGCCGCGATCTGGCGCGCGATGCTCGCAAAGGCGCCGGCCGACGCGCCATGGCGGCCGCTGGTTCAGGCCGCGCTGACGAGGGTCGGCGGGCCCGCCGTGCCGGCGCTTTCCAATGAGGCGATGGCCGCCGCCAAGGACATGAGCGATCCCGATCGTGGCGCGATGATCCGCGGCATGGTCGACCGGCTCGCGACGCGGCTGAAGCAAAATGGTGACGATGTCGAGGGATGGCTGCGGCTGATGCGCGCCTATATGGTGATGGGCGAGCGCGACAAGGCGGCGAGCGCGCTGACCGACGCGCGTCAGGCCGTCGCCGCCGACGCCGAACGCTTGCGCCAGCTCAATGAGGGCGCGAAGAATCTCGGGCTTGATGGATGACGCATGCTGCCGAAAAGTGTGGAGCGGATTTCGGACAACATCATGCGTGAGGCTAGTCGAATGCTGCCGGAACCTGAAGACGGGAACAGAGGATAGAAATGACGCGCAAGCAACGGCGTTTGACCATGATCGGCGGTTCGCTCGCGGTGCTCGCCATTGCCGCGGCGCTGGTCCTGAACGCCATGCGCGATTCCATCGTGTTCTTTTCCACGCCGACGATGGCGGCCGAGAAGCAGATCCCGGCCGGCAAGCGGTTCCGCCTCGGCGGCCTGGTGCAGCCGGGCTCGCTGGTGCGCGGCGACAATCTTGCGGTGAATTTCAGCGTCGCCGACGGCAGCGCCACGCTGCCGGTCGCCTACAAGGGAATTTTGCCGGACCTGTTCCGCGAAGGGCAGGGCGTCGTCGCCGAAGGTATGCTGGATGCCTCCGGCGTGTTCAGGGCCGATACGGTGCTGGCCAAGCATGACGAGACCTACATGCCCAAGGATGTCGCCGATGCCCTGAAGAAGCAGGGGCACTGGAAGGACGATTACGGCGCCAAGCCTGGCGCCGCGGCCTCGGCCGCGCCGGTGCAGGGAGCTTCGAAGTGATCGCGGAAGCCGGGCATTACGCGCTGGTGCTGGCGCTCGGACTGGCGCTGATCCAGTCCACCGTGCCGTTGCTCGGCGCGCGCTGGGGCGATCCTGCCTTGATGAATGTCGCGCGCTCCAGTGCGCTCGCGCAATTGCTGTTCGTGGCGGCGTCGTTCGCGTTGCTGACGATGCTGCACGTGATGTCGGATTTCTCCGTCGTCAACGTGTTCGAGAACTCGCACTCGATGAAGCCGCTGATCTACAAGATCACCGGCGTGTGGGGCAATCACGAAGGATCGATGCTGCTGTGGGTGTTCATCCTGGCGCTGTTCGGCGGCCTGGTCGCCGCCTTCGGCAACAATCTGCCGCTGTCGCTGCGCGCCCATGTGCTGGCGGTGCAGGGCTGGATCGCGTCCGCGTTCTATCTCTTCATCCTGCTCACCTCGAATCCCTTCCTGCGCATCGCAAGCCCGCCGATCGAGGGCCGCGACCTCAACCCGGTGCTGCAGGACATCGGGCTCGCCGTGCATCCGCCGATGCTCTATCTCGGCTATGTCGGGTTCTCGATCTCGTTCTCGTTCGCCGTCGCAGCCCTGATCGAAGGCCGTATCGATGCCGCCTGGGCGCGCTGGGTGCGGCCGTGGACGCTGGTGGCGTGGATATTCCTCACGCTCGGCATCGCGATGGGATCGTACTGGGCCTATTACGAACTCGGCTGGGGCGGCTGGTGGTTCTGGGACCCGGTCGAGAATGCTTCCCTGATGCCCTGGCTTGCCGGCACCGCGCTGCTGCACTCGGCGGTCGTGATGGAAAAGCGCAACGCGCTGAAGGTCTGGACCATTCTGCTTTCGATCCTGACGTTTTCGCTGTCGCTGCTCGGCACCTTCCTGGTGCGTTCGGGCGTGCTGACCTCGGTGCATGCGTTCGCGACCGATCCGGCGCGCGGCGTGTTCATCCTGCTGATCCTCTGCCTGTTCATCGGCGGCAGTCTTTTGCTGTACGCCTGGCGCGCATCGGCGCTGAAGCAGGGCGGACTGTTCGCGCCGATCTCGCGCGAGGGCGCGCTGGTGCTCAACAACCTGTTTCTCACCACGGCCTGTGCCACCGTCTTCATCGGAACGCTGTATCCGCTGGCGCTGGAGGTTGTGACCGGCGACAAGATTTCGGTCGGCCCGCCGTTCTTCAACCTGACCTTCGGACCCCTGTTCGTGCCGCTGATGGTCGCGATGCCGTTCGGGCCGCTGCTGGCGTGGAAGCGCGGCGATCTGGCCGGCGCGGCACAGCGGCTGATGGCGGCCGGCATTGCGGCGCTGATCGCCATCGCCGTGCTGTGGGCGTGGACCTGGGGCGGCGCCACGTTCGCACCGCTCGCGATCGGGCTTGCGATCTTCGTCATCGCCGGCGCCTTGACCGACCTTGTCGAGCGCACGGCGCTGTTTCGTGGGCCGTTCGCGACCGCGCTGGCCCGCGCGCGCGGGTTGCCGCGCGCGACCTGGGGCGCCGCGTTCGCGCATGCCGGTATTGGCGTCGCCCTGATCGGGATCGTCTGCGAAACCACCTGGAACAGCGAATATATCGGCACGATGAAGCCGGGCGATGTCGCCAGCGTCGCCGGCTATCAGTTGAAGCTCGATGGCGTCACGCAACGGCAGGGCCCGAATTTCCGCGAGAGGATCGCCCAGTTCACCGTCACGCTTGACGGCGAAACGCTTCGCGTGATGACGCCCTCGAAGCGCAACTTCACCACGCGGGGATCGTCGACCACCGAAGCCGCGCTGCTGACCCGCGGCGCCAGCCAGCTCTACCTTTCGCTCGGCGACACCAACGCCGACGGCGCCATCGCCGTGCGCATCTTTCACAAGCCGCTGGTGCTGTTCATCTGGTGGGGCCCGGTGCTGATGGCGTTCGGCGGCCTGCTGTCGCTCTCGGACCGGCGGCTGCGCGTCGGCGCGCCGAAGCCTGCGAAGAAACCTGACAAGGCTGCGCGCGCATTGCAGCCGGCGGAGTAGTTATTCCTCATCCTGAGGAGCCGCGATAGCGGCGTCTCGAAGGATGAGGCCCGGATTGACGCCATCCTTCGAGACGCATCCTTCGGATGCTCCTCAGGATGAGGGGAGAATGATGCGAAAGCTGATCGCAATTTTGGCCGTGCTGCTGCTGGCGGCTTTTGCCGCGCCGGCCGCCTACGCGGTGCAGCCCGACGAGATCATGTCGGATCCCGTGAAGGAAGCGCGTGCGCGCGACCTGTCGCGCGAACTGCGCTGCATGGTGTGCCAGAACCAGTCGATCGACGATTCCGACGCGCCGCTGGCGCGCGACCTGCGGCTCCTGGTGCGCGAGCGGATCGCGACCGGCGACAGCGACAGCCAGGTGATCGATTTCCTGGTCGCGCGCTACGGCGAGTTCGTGCTGCTGAAGCCGCGCTTCACGCCGCATACGCTATTGCTGTGGCTGCTGCCGCCGCTCGCGTTGGTCGGAGGCGGACTGGCGCTATGGTTCTACAGCCGCCGCCGCTCGAACGCCGGCAGCGCCGCCGACCTCTCGCTCCTGCACCTGACGGATGAGGAAGAGGCGAGGCTGGAGCGCCTGCTCGCGGCCGATGCGCCGGACAAGCAGGCCTAAGCCCGCCGTTGCAAGCGGATAGGTTTCCGCTAAGACTTCCCCTGTTCAAAAACAAACAGAGCCTAGGGGGAAACCGGATATGGCCTTTTCACTCTACGACGCCAGCGTGGCGAATTACCTGCAAACCCTCGGTGCCGTCAGCGGCTTCCTCGAGCGCGGCCTGGTGCATTTCCGCGAAAACAACGTGGATCCGGAAACCATGGTCGAGGCGCGACTGGCGCCGGACATGCTGCCGCTGCGTTTCCAGATCATCTCCGTCGCCCAGCATTCCCGCGGCGCCATCGAGGCCGTGCAGAGCGGAGAATTTCGTCCGCCCTCGTTCAAGACGCCGTACGATTACGCTGGATTGCAGGCACTGGTCGCGCAGACCCGCGAGGCCCTGGAGGCTTGGACGCCGGACGCCGTCAATGCGCTTGGCGGCCGCGACGTCGCGTTCGCCCTTGGCGAACACAAGCTGCCCTTCACGACCGAGGGCTTCCTGATGTCGTTCTCGCTGCCCAACTTCTATTTCCACGCCACCACCGCCTACGACATCCTGCGCACCAACGGCGTGCCGCTCGGCAAGCGCGATTTCATGGGCCGGCTGAAGATGAAGAAGGGCTGAATGGGGGGGCGGGGGTTGGACGGGATGACGAACCGCGGTTCCGCCATCTCTTCCCGCTTCGATGCATACGAGTCGATGGCGTTTTCGGCCGGAGAGGGGCGTTTGCGCCCAAAATGCGTTTTTTCAGCCTCAGCTAACCGGCTGATTTGCCTGCGATATTCTGCCGCATCCATAACCCCCTGCATTACAAAAGTTTAATTCCCTAGCCAGCGCGCGGTAAGGCGGCAAACCCCATCTTCACCTTTGTCAGGTGTTCAGCCCCGCACCGTCGAATTCAGACGCCCCTGGAGATATTAGCAACATGACCGAACGTCCCGTCGATCTTTCCAAGTTTCCGTCCTACGGCGCCGCGCGCCGCTCGCTGTTCTCCGCGCGCAAATTCGCGCTGATGGCTTCCGTCGTCGCCGGCCTCGGCGCCGCCGTGTATGGCTTCTCGCCGCAGCAGGGCCCGATCGATGTCTTCACCAGCGCGGCGCACGCGCAGGTCAACACCGAGGTCCGCAAGGTCGAGCGTCCGATCGGCTTTGCCGACATCGTCGAGCGCGTGAAGCCGTCGGTGATCTCGGTCAAGATCAACATCGCCGAGAAGGCCACGAAGGGTGACGACAGCGCCAACAAGGACGAGGACTCGCCGTTCCAGCCGGGCTCGCCGATGGAGCGCTTCTTCCGCCGCTTCGGCGGTCCGGATGGCTTGCCGCCCGGCCTGCGCGGTGGACCGCGTGGCGGCCGTGGCCCGGTGACCGGTCAGGGTTCCGGCTTCTTCATCTCGGCTGACGGCTTTGCCGTGACCAACAACCACGTGGTCGACGGCGCCGACAAGGTCGAAGTCACCATGGACGACGGCAAGACCTTCACCGCGAAGGTGATCGGCACCGATCCGCGCACCGACCTGGCGCTGATCAAGGTCGAAGGCCGCAAGGACTTCCCGTTCGCCAAGCTGTCCGACAGCAAGCCGCGGATCGGCGACTGGGTGCTGGCGGTCGGTAATCCGTTCGGCCTCGGCGGCACCGTGACCGCCGGCATCGTCTCGGCCTCCGGCCGCGACATCGGCAACGGCCCGTATGACGATTTCATCCAGATCGACGCGCCCGTGAACAAGGGCAACTCCGGCGGTCCGGCGTTCGACACCAATGGCGAGGTGATGGGCGTCAACACCGCGATCTATTCGCCGTCCGGCGGCAGCGTCGGCATCGCGTTCTCGATCCCGGCTTCGACGGTCAAGAGCGTGATCGCCCAGCTCAAGGACAAGGGCTCGGTCAGCCGCGGCTGGATCGGCGTCCAGATCCAGCCGGTGACGTCCGACATCGCCGACAGCCTCGGCCTGAAGAAGGCGGAAGGCGCGCTGGTGGCGGAACCGCAGGCCAACGGTCCGGCGGCCAAGGCCGGCATCGAGTCCGGTGACGTCATCACCGCCGTCAACGGCGAGCCGGTCAAGGATGCCCACGAACTCGCCCGCACCATCGGCGGTCTCGCGCCCGGCAACGCCGTGAAGCTCAACGTGCTGCACAAGGGCCAGGACAAGGTCGTCAACCTCACGCTCGGCCAGTTGCCGAACACGATCGAGGCCAAGGCCGACACCGACAAGGAAGACAAGGGTAGCCTGAGCAAGGGAACCGACGTGCCGAAGCTCGGCCTGACGGTTGCCCCCGCCAACAGCGTGGCCGGCGCCGGCAAGGAAGGCGTCGTGGTCACCGAGGTCGACCCGAAGAGCGCGGCGGCCGAACGCGGCTTCAAGGAAGGCGACGTCATTCTCGAAGTCGCCGGCAAGAGCGTCACCAGCGCCGGCGAGGTGCGCGAGGCGATCGACGCCGCGCGCACCGACAACAAGAACAGCGTTCTCATGCGCGTGAAGAGCGGCGGTTCGTCGCGCTTCGTCGCGGTGCCGCTGGCAAAGGGCTAAACGAGGACTAGATATCAGATGGAAGGTTTCGCCGGCATTCGTCGCCCCCGCCGACGGCTCCTTCCGGGGAGCGGGTCCAAAGCTCGCTCCCTCTGGCTACCTTCCGGTCGGAATACGCCCCCCTCCGTCGGAAGGGCCTAAGGGCGGTGAGGTCCCCCAGCTTCACCGCCCGCTTTTTTCACTTCATCGCGAAGCTGGCCGGCCGCCTTGCATGTGCAAGGCGGCCGCGCCATGGTGAGAGAAAGCCATGTCCCGTGACCGCATTGCAACCGCCCCGCAAATGCGCCTGTTGATCATCGAAGACGACCGCGAGTCCGCCGACTATCTGGTCAAGGCGTTCCGTGAAGTCGGCCACGTCGCCGATCTCGCCAGCGATGGCGAGGAGGGCCTGTCGATGGCCGACGGCGGCGACTACGACGTGCTGGTGGTCGACCGCATGCTGCCCAAGCGCGACGGCCTGTCCGTGATCGGCGCGCTGCGCGAGAAGGGCAACCGCACGCCGGTGCTGATCCTCTCCGCGCTCGGCCAGGTCGACGACCGCATCAAGGGCCTGCGCGCCGGCGGCGACGACTATCTGCCAAAGCCCTATTCATTCGCCGAACTGCTGGCGCGCGTCGAGGTGCTGTCGCGCCGCAATGTCGGCCCGGCCGAAGAGACCACCTACCGCGTCGGCGATCTCGAACTCGACCGGCTTTCGCATCGCGTCGCCCGCGGCAAGGACGAGTTGACGCTGCAGCCGCGCGAATTTCGCCTGCTCGAATATCTGATGAAGCATGCCGGCCAGGTGGTGACGCGCACCATGCTGCTGGAAAACGTCTGGGATTATCATTTCGATCCGCAGACCAACGTCATCGACGTGCATATTTCACGGCTGCGCTCCAAGATCGACAAGGGTTTTGAGCGGCCCTTGCTGCACACGATCCGCGGCGCCGGATACATGATCCGTGACGGCCTTCGGTAAACTGATCCGCACCACGGCGTTCCGGCTGACGCTGGTCTATCTGTTTTTGTTTGCGCTGTTTGCGGCGTCGCTGCTCGGCTATTTCGCCTGGAATACGCGCCGGCTGATCAACGAGCAGATCACCACCACCGTCAACGCGGAAATCGCCGAGATCACCGACATCTATACGCGCCGGGGCTTGCGCGGCCTTGCCGGCACGCTCGGCAACCGGGCGCTGCGGCCCGGCGCCAACCTCTATCTCGTCACCACGCCGGAGGGCAGGGCGTTCGGCGGCAATGTCGAATCGCTGTCCCCGGGCGTGATGGCCTCAACAGGCTGGTCCGAGACGGCGTACCGCCGGCTCGACGAGCGGGATACCGCCGACCACCGCGCGCTGGTGCGCGTCACCCAACTCGACAACGGTTTTCGTCTGCTGGTCGGTCGCGATCTCGAGGAACGAAGGCGGCTGTTCGGGATCGTCGCCAATGCCGCGCAATGGTCGCTGCTGGTCGTCATCGTGCTCGGCCTCGGCGGCGGCATCTTCGTGGCGCGGCGGGTGCTGCAGCGGATCGACGCGATGACCGGCACCACCAGGCGCATCATGGCCGGCGACCTCTCCGGGCGCCTGCCGGTCGGGCGCTGCGGCGACGAGCTCGATCGCCTCGCGGAAAACCTCAATGCCATGCTGGAGCGCATCGAGGCGCTGATGACGGGGCTGAAGGAAGTCTCCGACAACATCGCCCACGACCTGAAGACGCCGCTGACGCGGATGCGCAACCGCGCCGAGGAGGCGCTGGCGAGTTCCGGCAGCGAGGCCGAATACCGCGCGGCGCTGGAGCGGACCATCGAGGAATCCGACGGCCTGATCCGCACCTTCAACGCGCTGCTGATGATCGCGCGCGCCGAGTCCGGGCAGGCGCGCGGCAACATGGACGATTTCGACGCGGCCGACGTCGCCAGGGGCATCCACGAATTGTATGAGCCGCTGGCCGAAGACGACGGCATGACGCTGCGCGTCAAGGCCGCGACCGCACGGCTGCACGGCAACCGTGAGCTGATCAGCCAGGCGCTCGCCAACCTGGTCGAGAACGCCATCAAATACGGCAAGCCGTCACCGGTGGTGCAGCCGCTGGATCCGGCCGCCGCCACGCGCATCAGGGAGATCCTGATCGAGGCGCGGCGCGAGGGCGACCACGTGCTGCTCAGCGTCACCGATCATGGACCGGGCATTCCCGAAGGCGACCGCAAGCACGCGGTGGAGCGGTTCGTGCGGCTGGAGGCCAGCCGGACGCTGCCGGGTTCCGGGCTTGGCCTGAGTCTGGCGTCTGCGGTGGCGACCCTGCACGGCGGTGAACTCAGGCTCAGCGATTCGCATCCCGGCCTGACCGCGACGCTGGTAATCCCGGCCCTATCTGCCGCGGGTGACAGGCTTGCGGCTCAAACGCCGGATGTGCCACAGAAGGTGGCATGAATTCCTCCGCCTTGGCCGCGCGGTTCGTGAGCGGGCCGCATATCACTGCCAGCAGCACCGCCGAACAACGCCTGAAAGACTGGCTCGTTGAACTGGAGCCGCAGCAAGCGGCTGAGATCGGCGCATGGCTGGATCGTCCGCTGGCCCGGGCCATCCTGCTCGGCATCGCCGAGTTCTCGCCATACCTGTTCGATCTGGTCCGCGCCGATGCCGCGCGGCTGATCCGTCTCCTGGCCTGCGACCCCGAACCGTATCTCACCTCACTGATCGAGAACACCTCGCGCGACGTGCTCGCCGCCGCAAGCGAAGCCGACGTGATGCAGCTGCTTCGCCGCATGAAGTCGGAGGCCGCGCTGCTGATCGCGCTGTGCGACATCGGCGGGGTCTGGCCGGTGATGCAGGTGACGGCGGCGCTGACCGATCTGGCGGTAAACGCCGTGCAGGCGGGCTTGCGCTTTCTGTTGCGTCAGGAAGTCGCGCGCGGCCGCATGACCGCCGTCGATCAGGACCGGCCGGAGCAGGGCTCCGGCCTGATCGTGCTCGCGATGGGCAAGATGGGCGCGGGCGAACTGAACTATTCCAGCGACATCGACCTGATCGTGTTTTTCGATCCCGCCGCGACCTCGCTGGTTGCCGACATCGAGCCGGCGCCGTTCTTCGTGCGCGTGACGCAGGCGCTTGCCCGTGTGCTGCAGCAGCGCTCCGGCGACGGCTATGTGTTCCGCGTCGATCTGCGCCTGCGGCCCGATCCGGCCTCGACCCAGGTCGCGATCTCGACCGATGCGGCGCTGCATTATTACGAGCGCGAAGGGCGGACCTGGGAACGCGCCGCGATGATCAAGGCGCGTGTCTGCGCCGGCGACGCCAGAGCGGGCGAGGCGCTGATTTCGGAACTTGCGCCGTTCGTCTGGCGCAAGCATCTCGATTTTGCAGCCCTTGCCGATGTCCACGACATGAAGCGGCAGATGCAGACCTATCGCGGCCAGAGCGAGATCGCGGTCGAAGGCCATAACGTCAAGGTCGGCCGCGGCGGCATCCGCGAGATCGAGTTTTTCGCGCAGACGCAGCAGCTCATTGCCGGCGGCCGCCACGCGGAATTGCGGGTGCGCCCGACGCTGCACGCGTTGCAGGTGCTGGCCACCAGCAACTGGATCACCCTGCAGGCCTGTGAAGAATTGACGGCGGCCTATGAGTTCCTGCGCCGCGTCGAGCACCGGCTGCAGATGATCGCGGACGAGCAGACCCATGCGCTGCCGGAAGATGCCGAGACCGTCGAGCGCTTTGCGAACTTCTTCGGCTATGAGAGCCGGGCAGCCTTTGCCAAGGATCTGCTCGGCCATCTCAACATCGTGCAGGGGCATTACGGCAAGCTGTTCGAGGGCGATCCGACCGGCACGGTGAAGCTGCCGCAGGTCGACTACGCCGCCGGACCTGAGGATGCGCGGCTGCTCGACCATCTGGCGACGCTCGGCTTCAAGAAGCCGGTCGCGGTGGCCGGCACGCTGCAGCGGTGGATGCAGGGCAATTACCGCGCGCTTCGCAACGAAGCGACCAAGTTAGCCTTCATCGAATTCATGCCCGGCCTGATCGACGGGCTGGCGCATGCCGAAGATCCTGATGACGCCGTGACTGCGTTCGACCGTTTTCTCGGCGCCTTGCAGCGCGGCGGCCGGCTGATCTCACTGTTGCGAGAGAACCGCGATCTGGTCGCGCTGGTGGCGCTGATCCTGGGCGCAGCGCCGCGGCTCGGCGACATGCTGGCGCGCCAGCCGCAGATCATGGACGGTCTGATCGATCCGCGTTTCTTCGGCGCGATGCCGGACCAGAAGGAATTGTCGGCGCGGCTGGCGGCAACGCTGAAGGACGCCGCTTCCTACGAGGACTTCCTCGACCGGCTGCGGCTGTTCGGCCAGGAGAGCCTGTTTTTGATCGGCACGCGCATCCTGTCCGGCACGGTGTCCGCCCAGCAGGCCAGCGTCGCCTTTGCCGACGTCGCCGAGGGTATCGTGCACACCGTGCATGGTCTGGTCAGGGATCAGTTCGCCACCCAGTACGGCCGCATCAAGGGGCAGGAGACCGCGATCCTCGCGATGGGCCGGCTCGGCAGCCGCGAGATGACGGCATCCTCCGACCTCGACCTGATCCTGCTGTACGATTTCGACAGCGACAATCCCGATTCCGACGGCGAGCGATCGCTGCACGGCGCGCAGTATTTCGCGCGGCTGACCCAGCGGCTGATCTCGGCGTTCACCACGCGAACCAATTACGGCGTGCTCTACGACGTCGACATGCGGCTGCGTCCCTCGGGCCGCGCCGGGCCGCTGGCATCGCGGATCGATTCCTTTGCCGACTACCAGGAACGCGAAGCCTGGACCTGGGAGCACATGGCGCTGACGCGCGCGCGGGTGATTTCGGCTTCACCGGCGTTCCGCGCGAAGATCGAGGCCATCATCCGCGGCGTGCTGACGCGGCCGCGCGATGCTGCCTCCACCGCCGGCGACGTCGCCGACATGCGCCGGGCGATCGCGCTGGAAAAGGGCGAGGACGACGTCTGGGACCTCAAGCAGGCCGCCGGCGGGCTCGTCGATATCGATTTCATCGCGCAATATCTGCAGCTCGTGCATGCCTCGGAAAAGCCCGAGATCCTCAGCGTCTCCACGCTGCAGGTGCTCGACAACGCCGCGCGCCTCGGCGTGCTGCCGCAATCCGACACCGAGATCTTGCGCTCCGCGGCGCGGCTCTATCACGACCTGACGCAGATCATCAGGCTCTGCGTCACCGACAAGTTCAACCCGGAAACATCAGGCGACAATCTCCTGCACGTGATGGCGCGCGCCGGCGACACGCCGGATTTCTCGACGCTGGAGGCCCGCGTGCGCGAGACGCAAAGCGAGGTGCGGCGGGTGTTCCTGGCGCTGGTGGGCGGCGGCTAGGGCATTTACAACGCCCGTGCCGCATTGCCCTTGAACAGGATCGGGCCGGTCGGCCGTCCGATCGGCGAGCCGCCTTCAGGCTCCAGCGTGATCTCGAACAGCTGGTTTTGCACGGTCTCCGGCAACGATTCCAAATTCAGCTGCAGCGTGCGCGACTGGCCGGTGACGCCGATCGATTTCGGGCCAATGCTGCGATCCCACAGCGTCCAGACCTGCAGCGTGCGACCGGCAGGAACCTCGATCGGGCGTAGCGGAATGAGCTCGACGCGGCCATTGGAAAAGGCGTTGACGATGGCTCCGGCCTCCTTGGTCGCGTCGTTGACCAGCACGGCGACGTAGACGGGTTTGCTCTGCGCCAGCGCAATCAGGTCGTGGCGAAGGTGACGCGACGTTGTCAACGCGCCGATCATGATCACCGCAAACAATAGCGCGGCGAGACCGCCGCCGATGCCGGCGACCCGCCAGAACTTGATATCGTGCCAAAGCGTGGCGCCACGCAGCGCGGCGCGCGCGGCGGGCAGGGTGTCGATCGGCGCAATTTTGGTCGCATCCGCGATGCGCTGCCAGAGCGCCGGGCTCGGTGGGGTTTCCTCGGCCGTGAGATCGAGGTCCGCAAGCCGTGCCCGCCAGGCGCTGACGGCGTGCGCGAACGATGGGTCGGTGGCGAGGCGCTGTTCGGCGGCGGTGTGTTCCGCGCCGTCCAGCAGGCCCATCACGTAATCGCCGGCCATGGCGTTATCGAGGTCGTGCTGGTTCATCCCATGCACTCCTGCAACGCAAAGAGGCTGCGCCGTACCCAGCTCTTGACCGTGCCGAGCGGAACCTTGAGCCTTCCCGCCAATTCGCCGTGGCTCATGCCGTGCACATAGGCCAGCACCACGACGTCGCGACGGGGGCGGTCGATCTGCTCGAGGCAACGGCGCAGCGCGCTGGTTTCCGGCATCCGCGACAAGGTGGCCTCGCAGTCGACATCCTGGGCGCTTTCATCCGATGCTTCATAGCGGTGCTCATCGCGATGAATGCTGAGCGCGCGGTTGCGCACCACCGCATAGAGCCAGCCGCGGGCGCTGCCGCGGCGCGCGTCGAACCCGGCCGCGCCACGCCAGATCCGGATAAAGGCGTCGTGCACCGCTTCCTCCGCGAGGTCCTGGCGGAACAGGATACGGCGCGCGATGCCGACCATGCGCGGGGCCTCGCTGTCGTAGATCACACGCAACGCCGTACGGTCGCCCGCCGCGCAGCGCGCCAGCGCCGCGGCAAGCTGCGCTTCGCGCTCCCGATCCAGCAGGTCGGGCGCCTGCGCGCTGGCGGTGATGGTGCCATTTCCGGTCATGTCTATGCCCTTGCATAGTTGTTCTACCGTGAGATGCGGCATTTGGATGCATGTGCCGAAAATTATTTTCGGCGTGCTGCATCCGTTTGGCCGCGCCGCCGGTACCCGATGTGTTGGTCCCGAGAGGATCATCGGAACACAGGGAGCTTTACGATGAATTTTCGCTCGATTTTCGCCGCTTCGGCCGCATTGTTGCTGTCATCCGCAGCCGCCAACGCCGCGCAAGTTGCCGCCCTGATCGGTGGCGACACCATTGCGATGGTCGATACCGCGCAGAAGATGGCGACCGGGTCGGTCAAGGTGACCGGCATTTCCGGTGCGCTGGTCGGCATCGACGTGCGTCCGGCCGACGGCTTGCTCTATGGACTGGTCGACGATGGCACCATTGTGACCATCGCGGCGGACGGCAAGGCCACGATGAAGTCGAAGCTCGACACCATGCTGGCGAAGGGCGTCGCTGCGACGTTCGATTTCAACCCGGTGGCGGACCGCCTGCGCGTGATGGGTGCGGACGGGATGAACCTGCGCGCCAATGTCGACGACGGCAAGGTGACCAAGGACGGCGACCACAAATATGCCGATGGCGATATGCACAAGGGCGAGAAGCCGAACATCGTCGCCGGCGCCTATATCAACTCGGTGAAGGGCGCCAAGGAGACCGCGCTGTTCGATATCGACGGCACCATCGGCGGATTGATCAAGCAGGCGCCGCCGAACGACGGCGTGCTCGCTGCGATCGGCAAGCTCGGGATCAAGGCGGACACCGTCGCGTTCGACATCTGGTCCGACGGCGCCGGCAAGAACGAAGCCTGGCTGATGGCGGACGGCACGCTCTACAGCATCGACCTCGCGACCGGCAAGGCGACCGAGGCGGCAAAGATCACGGGAGTCAGCGGAACGGTGAAGGATATCGCCATCATGGGAATGTAGGAGATTCCTGCCGCTCTCGACGCCTGGACCCTGGTGCATTGCGCCAGGGTCGATCCCAAGACCTATCGCCGGTTTACGGTTCTCTATCGGCGCTACGCGAGTCACCGACCGCTTTGTCGATAGCGTCAAGCAAGGCCTTTTCCTGCAATGGTTTCCGGAGGCTGGCAACTAGCCCTGCCTGATCGCGCGACGCGACGTCAGCATGCGCAGTGATTAGGATTGTCGGAATTTTTATGCCGCTGCCCACGAGATGCTGCTGAAGTTCCAGACCGTTCATTTCTGGCATCTGGAGATCGACAATCAGGCAGTCCGGAAGACCGGCTGGCAACGCCGCGAGAAATTCCTGTCCCGATTCATACGTCCGGGCACGAAAAGCGTGCGAACGCAGCAACCGGCTCAAGGCCTTGAGCACGGCTGGATCATCGTCCACGATAGCAATCGATGGAGAAGCTTCCGCCATGAAAGACTATTGCGGTCGCGCCGCGCGCCCGTCGAGTTGGCCCTTGGGCCAATAGGTACGTGTTCCCTACTTCGACTGATTGAGCTTCTCGGCCATGCGGACGAGATCAGCGACGTTGCGAATGCCGAGCTTCTCCATCATTCGGCTGCGGTGGACCTTGATGGTCTTTTCGACCGTACCCAGATCGCCGGCAATCTGCTTGTTGAGCCGTCCCGCCACAACATGCGTAAACACTTCGCGTTCGCGTGGTGTCAGGTTGCTGACCTTCGCCTGCACCGATTCCATCTCGTAATGAAGTCGACGCGACTCGGCGTCCCTGGCTTCCGCACGGGATATGGCTTCGAACAAATCCTTGTCTTTCACGGGTTTGGTCAGGAAATCGATCGCGCCGGCTTTCATGGCGCGCACGCTGGTGGGAATATCGCCTTTTCCGGTAACGAACACGACGGGACGATGATAGCCGTTGGCCGCGGTCAGCACGCGCTGAATCTCCAAACCATCCAGACCGGGCATCGAAACATCCAATACGGCGCAGCCGGGAACCGTCATGTCATGCTCATCGAGGAATAGCTGGGGGGAAGAATACGCTCTGACCTCGAATCCCCTGGCGCGGAGCAGCCGCGACAGCCCCTTGAGGACTCCCGGATCATCGTCGACCAGGTAAATTGTGAATTCGTCCGTCATGCGGTATCGAACGTCGGCTGTTGGATAGGTAACGAAAATTTCGCGATGGCGCCGCCGCGCTCATCGTTGACCAGGGTCAGCCTTCCCTGATGGGCCTGTATGATCGTTGAACACAGGGTTAGACCCAGGCCAAGGCCCTGGTCCTTGGTTGTGTAGAAAGGCTCAAAAAGCCGGCCATTTTCCTTAGGGCGAATGCCGTGTCCACGATCCTTTACGCGAACGTCCACCATCCCGGCTTGGGGACCGCCGGTCGAGATCTGGATAGACCGCTGCGCTATCGGGGTCGAGGCCATGGCGTCCATTGCATTCATGACGAGATTGAGCAGGACTTGCTGCAGCTGCACTGAATTGCCGCACGTCAAAAGTGGAGCATGATCTAGATCAAGCCTGAGGCTGATATCGCGCCCGATCAGCTCGCTATGCAGCAGGCTGACAGTCGATCTGACAAGGTCATTGATGTTGACGTATTCCGCTTTCCGCTCGCCCTTTTTTAGAAGGCTGCGGAGACGATGGATGACCTCGCCGGCGCGATTGTCCTCATGAACAATATCCTCGAGGGCATCGCGAATTTCGACGAGATCCGGTGACTCTTGCGCCAAGAGATGAAGAGCTGCTTGCGCATTGGACAGGATCGCAGTGAGCGGCTGGTTGACTTCGTGCGCAATCGAACCGGAAAGCTCGCCGAGCACGGACACGCGCATCAGATGTTCAACTTCCAGACGTTGCAGTGCGACCTCGGCCTCGGCCGACTTCTGTTCGGTGATATCGACGAATATGCCGCCAAGATGCTTCGATCGGCCGCCGCCCTCTGAACGGGATCGGGCACGCATGCGAACCCAACGCGTCCCCCCGCCCGGCAGGACAATTCGGACGTCGCTGATGGCAGGTTGCTCTGTTGCCAATGACCTAAGGGCTTGGGTTGCAGTTTGCAGATCGTCGGGGTGAACGGCCGAAAGGAACGTGTTGCGGGTCACCGGCGCATCGCGCGCAATTCCAAACATCGACCTGCAATGCTCCGTCGCCCAAAGCTCATTTCGATCCCGGTCAAATTGCCAAAGCCCAATATTGGCCGCAGCGGCAGCGAACGTCATCCGCTCTTCGCTTTCCTTGAGCAGATTTTCGGCGCGTAGCCTTCTCCGCCGCTGAAACAGCAGTGCGGCAACGATCAACGATTGCAAGGCAACAATCAGGATGGCCGCAACGACGGCGCCTCGATGTTCGGTCCAGATCGTCGGCTCCTTGAACAAGACGACAGTATCGGGAGGAAGCTTGCTCTCCTGGAGCCCCCACCGCGCCATCGCCCTGTGATCGACCCGATAGGCCTGTCCCGGATTTGTTTGGGGTGCGATCGTCGCAGGGTCTTTCCCGGCGAGGATTTGAAGTGCCATGTCTGCGGCACGAACACCAACCGATTCAAATGTCTCAACAAAGCCGCCGACGATGCCGTTGCCGATGTAGGTGTCATAGGGGGCGTAGAGCGGTGCTGGTGAGACCGCGGACAGAGAACCTGCCACTTGAGCTGGGACATACGCGTTGCCTTCCCTGTCGGCAAATACCGTCAGGAGCATCACAATCGAATCACGGGGAATCTTCGACACTTCTTCAACCAGATTCGCATAGGAACGCTCGAACAGATATGTCACTTCGAATTTTCGTTGACGATCCTCGATGGTTTTTCGAGCAGTCGATTGCCACCGCCGATCTACCTCCCCACTTCCAGCAATGACGAATAGACGGCTAGCTTCCGGCTGCAATCGCTCCGCAAGCGCAAGCGTCTTGTCCAGGTTGAACTCGGTGATTATTCCGGTGACGTTCGGCGGTAGCTGCAACGCACCATAGTTTTGTGGGGATACGGACGTGAACACGATTGGCGCATTTGGGGCGATGTCGTCGCGGTGCCGGACGATGAATGGCAAAGCTACGCTGCCTAACGTTATCACGACGTCAGGGGGGCGTTTCTGGTACTTGGTCCGCAGAAACATCGTTATCCGAGATTCGTATTCGGGATCCGTGTTTCGCGCCAGGTCAAGAAAGTCTGCATCGATTTCGAGTGGTTGTGGCGAGCGTTCCAGCAAGCGCTTTCGAGCGCCCTCCGCGATCAGTGTGGTAGCGGGGAATGTGTAATTGAAAGCGTGCAGCATGAGCACGCGTCGAGGCTCAGCGGCGCGAGATTCCGCGCCGAAAAGAAAAAGGAGCGCCAAGCTCCACCCTGCGATGCGCGTCCTTGTCATTACGGAAAAGGCCATCACGCTGAAAATACATTAGGAAAAATTTCAAAAGGAACAGCCGCCTGCAGGTGCGCCATTCTGATGGTCGAACGCAACCTTACCACGCTTTGGCAGGGCGTACCGCGTTTCGCGGCAGGAAATTTATCAGCAAAATCAATGGGAAGCGTTTTTGCCTAGGCGGCCCGCTCGATCTTGCCGGCCGCGCATAGGGAAGGTGGCCGCCTCGTAAAATGGTAGCCAATTGGCTGCGGTCAAACGATAGCATGCTCCATGCGTCACGACTTGGAGCGCACGAAGACAACCTCGAACTTTTGCTTGACGACGACCTGATCGTAGACGCCGGTTAGCCGATCATTCGCCGCATCATAGTTGAGCGTATAGGTAGAACCGTTGTAGCCGGCGGCGCGTAGCTCAAAGAAAAGTTTGAGACTGTTGCCATCGCTGGTAGCGACGGCCGTTTGAAAAGGTAGCGGCCTCGGGTTGGCGTAACTGGCGTCAAGCCGGCCATCGGCGTCTACCGAATTGATCGTGATCACATAGCCTCCCTGCACCCTGACCCAGCGACCGGGCAGAACGCCAAACGCAGTCTTGGCTGCGGATTCCGTCGCTGGAGGCACGGGCGTTGCCGGCGAAAGCTGCGGCTGAGCCAATGCCGGGATGATGAGCAACGAGAGGCCGACGATGGCGTATGGCATTCGGTTCATGGCATTTTCTCCGATCAAGTCATTGGTGGACCTGCACGTTCAGATGCGAACTCGACTGATTGACCTTCAAGCGATGTGCCAATCCGGGTCGTGCAACCAGGCTTACGCCCGGTGCCGCCATTTGTGACGGTGTGTTTGCCCGATCAGGCGACCGGCAAGGATCCTGATCATCTCGGAGGCGGCCCGATCGGAAGCGGACCATCGACGCTCTCCGGTCGCTGCGGAGATGGCGCCGTCGTGTCGGCGCCGGCCTTATACCAGGGGTTGGCCATGCATTCGTCGAGCGTGCCCGATGCCGACGCCTGGCACTGCTGAAAGCTGGTAAACGTGCAGTTGCTCCAGCCCGGATAGTCATCACCTTGAAGGCAAAATGGATACTGCGTGGAGACTTGGGCAGATACATCGACTGAATGCAGAACCCCCGCAAGAATAGACAACGACAATGCTTTAATCCAATTCCCCTTCGCTTGCGTCTCAGTCTCCACGAAACGGAAAGATCGGGCGCGGCATCCCCTCATTGAGTGGTCATGGATTCGATTTTCTTAATGGCATCCACGCATCCGGCTGACGCTGTCGATTTATTCGAGAGCAGACACGCGGCAATACGACCCTGGCCGGGCAGTATCTTTCCGCACACGCCGCTAATCTCGGCCTTGCAAGCAATCACTGCATCTTTCAGGGCATCAGCCGCGGTTTGCACGCCGGTTGAGGTTTCCCCCAGTTCGAACGCGCACTTGACGCTAATCTTGTCCTCGTGAGCCTGCATGCAGTAAATCATGCGGCCTTCACCGGGCGTCACCGTTTTGCAGTACTTCTTTATGTCCCTGGCACAAGCGCTCTCGAGTTTGGCAACCTTGGCAGTAAGTTTCTCGAGAACCGTCTTTCCGATATCTGTCTGAGCAGAAACAGAACCAACGGACAGAATGGCCAGCAGTGGCAACAATCCAAGCTTTGCCAGCAATTTCACTGTAGTTGTCATCGAACGTCCTCTGATTACTGGCTCCTGACCGAGCAGCTTGTCGAAGTCGCCGCGGGGTCGCGATGGAGGCTGCGGGAGACTTTTTGCGGTATCCTCATTCGGCCAAGGAAAGCGTGAGAACTCGAAACCCCAAGAGACAGGTTGATGCCAACCGACCCCTCGACAGAAAGCGGCTGCAGAGCGATCGAGCGTCCTGTTCCGCCGAACAGGAGGTTGGCACCAACGCCGACACCAACTCCGATAGCACCACTTGCACCCACATAAGTCCCGGCAAGCGCCCCGCGTTTTGGACCGGTAGTGGGAGCAAATACGCCCCACGCCATGACTCCGCCCGCGGTGATTCCTACATCGAGGCCAATTGTACCCATGACACCGACATAGGCCTCAGGCGGATTGGGGCCATTGGAAACAAAACGGCAGGCCATCCGTTGCCGGGATCCAAAGATCAAGCCGATAGAGGGCGCCATCTTGCAGGTCAGCGTGCCCACGTTGGCTCCCGGCGGCTGTTGGGCAAATGCTGGCGAGGCGAATACCGCGGCGAGCACGACAAGCACCAGCGCAATGAGATGTTTGAACATGATTAAACTTCCCGCTTTCTGGAATTATTGGCTGGCGGATGTCAGATCTTAAAGCCGTGGCGTACCGTAATCTGATTGTTGCTCAGCTCTTGCTTGAGCCCGACGAAGTCAAGATCCAGGTACCCCATGATGCCTCGCAATCCAGAAGGATGACATTTCACAACCGGCCCATGCGGCGGTTGCGAGAGGTTCCGAATGCCGTTCGCACACGAAGCGGCGAAACCCCAGTATGGCGATCATGATGGCTGCCCGTCGATTGCCCCTTAGGCCAATACCCCACCTTGCCCCATTGCGGATGGACCGTCGGTGCGCAAGTTCTGTCTTAAGTCATTTCCGAAGCTGGACGCCGCTCTGCATGATTTCAGCTCAATCCTCTGTGGCCGGACCACCAAAGCTTCCGCCAGCAAAGATCATGTCCGGTGTGCGGTGAGTGCGGCGAGTCGATCTTTGGGCCAACAGGTTCGTTTCCCTCTGCCCCTGCACCTGCGTTCGATGTTGGACCACGGTCCAATAGCCCGTGAGCGGGCTACTGCGTAGCGTGGCCCGGCTGGATCCCTTGTTTGGCGATCGATCGGGAGGCAACGCTCGAAAATGACGGCGCTTTTTCCTGCAATTGCGGCCGAGGCCGATGCTTCCGTTGATAACGCCGCCTCGCAAACCAAGGGGTTGATCTGGATACCCGGCGGCACTTTTCGCATGGGATCGGACAAGCATTATCCCGAAGAAGCCCCGGCGCATCGCGTCACCGTGGACGGCTTCTGGATGGACCGTCATCCCGTGACAAACCGGCAATTCAGGGAATTCGTAAGGGCTACCAAACACGTCACCGTTGCCGAGATCACGCCGGATCCGAAGGATTATCCGGGAATGCTCCCGCACATGGTCTACGCGGGTTCGCTTATGTTCTTGCCGCCCAACCATCCGGTCGACCTCCGGGATTTCAGCCAGTGGTGGACCTTCGCCAAGGGCGCGCAATGGCGGCATCCCTACGGACCTGGAAGCAATATCCGCGGACTGGACGATCATCCCGTCGTGCATGTGGCCTTCAGCGATGCACTCGCCTACGCGACATGGGCTGGCAAGGATCTGCCAACCGAAGCGGAATGGGAATTTGCGGCACGCGGT
>CAWFMW010000018.1:0-170297 GCA_963816815.1 uncultured Alphaproteobacteria bacterium | reverse complement strand
TAAGAATGATGACAGGGATGGAAATGTCGGAACAGCCGAGAAGTCGGCGGCAGACGCGTGCGGCCATTCTGGGGCATCTGCTCCAATCGGGTGGACTAGTCGCCGCCTCTGGCCAAGGCGGTGCGCCTGTCCGTGAGCCCGTCCCCGCGCATCCTGTTTGAGTCTGAAGGCGGAAGGCCTGATCGAGGAATTGAGGCGGCCTGCGCCTTACGTCGGGCGCCCGACAGGTCTCGTGTCTCTCAATAATTCTGCGGGCTGGCGGCCATTGAGCTGACCGGTCAACGGCTGAGCGTAGGCGTCGGCGGGGCATCGGGGGAACTTCATTATTCCGAACGTCTGCCGCTGCCGAACACCGACCGTCGAATCCGTAGGCCGGATGTTCCACGATGCGCTGCTGTTGCTTCGGACTCGGACACGGCGACTCCGGGTCCGGCTCTCGCAGATCGGCGTTTCGGTCCCGGCCTCGGCCGGTTGAGCGACCTCGACAATCCGATCATTCCTCTGACGTCAGCCTCGTTCGCGCTATGCTTGGCGAGATGATTGCGGGTGTACCGGTCGAGTTCACCAATTTGGTCGTGGCGCATGCAACGTTTCATCGCTGCCGCACGGAAGATTATCCGTTCACCGGGGCGCATCTGTTCGTCTTTGTTGGCAGGGCGTTGCGGCCGCCTGGATGGACGACCCGATCGAGGCCGATGCCTTGCTGCCGTCGAACTCGGCCACATGGTGTTCGGCGACGGGGTCCAGGTTTGCCGCTGCGGCCACCATGGCTGTGTCAGGCCTATACGTCGCTTCCGGCATGGCCGAGCTTCTTGGTGTTCCTGAGCCGCAAGTGCTGCACCTCGGCACCGAGTGGGTGAATGCAATCCCTATCTCATCGCGCGTGCGCCAGGAGTTGCGGCGCCGGCTGTTCCGGCTTGGCCTTGCCATCGGCAATACGCTGATGTCGAAGCCTTGTCCTGCCGTCGCCATCAGCGGTTGGCCGTCCCTTCTCCCGAAGGAGATCGAAAGGCTTTGGTCGACGGATCGATGCCTGTCTGTTGGGCGGGCGTAAATTCGCCCAGGTGTCGCTCGCTTTCGTGTCGCCTTCGAACGGCAATGATCCGAAGGCCGCGCTGGCCTTCGCCGCCTGCTGTCTGGCTTGCCGCGGCGGCATGCCGGCCGCATCGGCGGAGGCCGCCTGAGAAGCACGCGTCAAAAAGTTCACACCCGAGAGGAACATGCTATGCCGATCACAACAACAAGGCGTCGTCTGCTCGCTGGATCCGCTGCCGCGCTCGCAGTGCCGGCGTTTGCTCGCGCCCAAAGCGGGGCCAAGCCGCGTATCACCGCCATCTCGCAATGGTCCGCCGGCAGTGATGGCGCGGCGATCTCTGCCCTTGGCAAGTTGTTCGAGGAGCGCGGTGGGGTCTGGCAACACAATCCGGTGCCCGGCTTCACCACGGAGATGATGAACAAGCTGCGGGCGCAGATCATGGCCGGCGATCCACCCGCGATCTCGCAGCTCAAGGGCCCGGAGATTGCCGCATGGTCGAAGATCGCACCGACTGTCGATATCAGCCCGTGGGTGAAAACCGCCGGCTTTGCCGATCGCGTGCCGGCGGAACTGGCCAAGAGCTGTCAGCCGGGCGGCCACTGGATCGCGCTGCCGCTACAGGTCTACCGGATCAACACGCTGTTTCTTTCCACGAAGGGCATGGCGCGCGCCTGCGTTACCAAGGCGCCGAGCTCCTGGGCCGAGTTCGATGATGTGGCGGAAAAGATGAAGGCGGCCGGCATGATTCCGCTGGCTAACGGTGGCATCCGCTGGGACGACGGCATGAAATTCGAGATTGCGCTCGCCGGCATCAGCCCCGAAATCTATCGCCGCGCGATCATGAAGCTCGATGCCGATGCGTTGAAGGGCAAGGAAGTTTTGGCCGCTTTCGAGCAGCTCCGCAAGTTCGCGAACTGGATGAACCCGAATATCGCGGCGCAGGATGGGCGGTGAATTTGCCGGCGTTCGTCAAGGGTGACATGGGCATGGTGCTGATGGGCGGCTGGGCGCAAGGCAATTTGCTGAGGGCCGGCGCCACCGCCGCCGATTTCAGCAGCGGGCCCGCGCCGCAGGAGAGCGGCCCGCCATGCTTCGACCTCAACGCCGACTGCTTCATCTTCTGGAAGCCGAAGGGCGCCGACCTCGACGCCGGGCAGAAACTGTTGGCCGAGACCGTGACGGAGCCGTCGACGCAGGAAATGTATTCGAAGATCACAGGCTCGATTCCGGCGCGCACGGACGTCAACCTTGTCGGCCGACGGCTTTACCGACGGGCAGCGCAATTCGGCGCAGAATTTGCGCGACGCGATCGCCAAGGAGGCAGTGTGCTGCTCAGTCTCGGGCACAACATGGCCCAGCCGAACGGCATGACCGCGGCCATGATCGACGTGCTGACCGAATATGTGCACAACAGCGCCATTCCCGCCGCCGAAGGACAGAAGCGGCTGGTGGCGGCGGTGGCGGGCGCGCAGTAGGGCAATGTCGATGCGGACGGCGCGCAACGCACCCCCCGCCCACGAAGGCTGCGGGGAGAGCGCAGGGAGTTTGGCGCCGCCGGCTCGGTGGCGCGCTCACCGAGCTTGCGATCTGGCTGCCGCTCGTGATCCTTCGGCTGGGCACGTCGTCGTGTTCACAGCGTGGACCACCTGGGTGTCGTTCACGGCCTCGTCGCTGATGCCGGACTACACATGGGTGGGCTTGCGCGACTACTGGTCGGTGACCCGCACCGCGAATTTTCAGATCGCCTATGTGAACCTCGTCATCTTCGGCTGTGGCTTCGTACTGCCGAGCATGGCGCTGGGTCTGCTGTTGGCGATCCTGCTCGATCAGCGCGTGCGCGGCGAAAACGTGCTGCGCACGATCTTTCTCTATCCCCTGGCGGTTTCCTTCGTGGTGACCGGCACGGTGTGGAGCTGGCTACTCAACCCCGGGCTCGGCATACAAAGGCTAGTCGCGGAATTCTGGGCTGGACAGCTTCCGCTTTGACTGGCTGGTGCAGTCGGACAAGGCCATCTACACGCTGATCTTCGCCGGTGTCTGGCAGGGCGCCGGCTTTGCCATGGCGCTGTTCCTCGCGGGTCTGCGATCGGTGGACGTGGACCTGGTCAAGGCCGCGCAGATCGACGGCGCAGGCCCGTGGCGGATGTATCGCCGCGTGCTGCTGCCGACGATCTGGCCGATCTTCATCACCGTGTTCGTGATCCTGTTGCGGTCGGCGATCACCTCGTTCGACCTGGTACGGGCGCTGACCGGCGGCGGGCCGGGCATCTCCACCATGCTGCCGACACTCGTCGTCTATGACTTCATGTTCCAGCGCAGCGAACTCGGACGCGGCTCGGCCGCGGCGGTCTTGATGCTGCTGTCGCTGGTGGTGGTGATGGCGCCCTACGGGCTCTATGTACGCTGGCAGCGACGAAGGCAGGCAAGGGCATGAAGTGGACCCGCGTCATCGTCTACGCGTCGCTGATTGTCCTGCGCGCTGTTGTTCTTGGTGCCGCTCGGCGTCGTGGTCGTGAACTCGCTACGTTCGAGCCGGGAGATCGCCGCCACATCGCTGATCGGCTGGCCGGGCCATCTCGATCTTATCCAACTACGTGCAGGCGTGGAACAAATTCTGCATGGCCGAGCATTGCTGGGGTATCGAGCCCTATATGCCAATTCGCTGACCTTGGCGATCCCGGCCACCATCATCTCCACCCTGCTTGGCGCGCTCGCCGGCTATTCGATCTCGCTCTGGCGCTTTCGCGGCGACCAGTTTGTGTTCGGTGTCGTGACGCTTGGCATCTTCCTGCCCGAACAGATGAAGCTGATCCCCTGGGTGGTCGTGCTGCGCGATCTTTCGCTGATGAACACCATCGCCGGCCTGGTTCTGATCCACACCGTCCAGGGCATGAGTTTTACGACGCTGTTCTGCCGCAACTATTATGTCGGCATTCCCCAGGACCTTGATGAAAGCGGCGCGCATCGACGGCGCCGGCTTCTTCCGGATCTTCTGGCGGATCATCCTGCCGCTGTCGCCGCCGATCCTGATCGTGACCGTGATCTTCCAGTTCACCGGGATCTGGAACGAGTTCCTCTATGGCGTCACCTTTACTTCCGGCGGGCAGCAGCCGGTCACCGCCGCGCTGATCGCGCTCAGTGCCGCCATCACCTCTGAACCGATGTATGGCGAACAGAGTGCGGCGGTGCTGATCGCGGCACTGCCGACGCTGCTGGTGTATCTGTTCGGCGGACGGTATTTCCTGCGGGGCCTGACTGCGGGCGCCGTGAAATGATGGGGTTATCATGGCAGCGTTGAGCATTCGCGCCCTGTCGAAACGGTACGCCAATCTGGAGGTGCTGAAGGGGATCGATCTCGACATCGAGAGCGGTGAATTCACGGTGCTGGTCGGGCCGTCCGGCTGCGGCAAGTCCACGCTGCTCAACATCGTTGCCGGGCTCGATCGCCCGAGCGCGGGGACCGTGGAAATCGGCGGACGGGTCGTCAATGACATCCCGCCAAAGGACCGCGACATCGCCATGGTGTTCCAGTCCTATGCGCTCTATCCATCGATGACGGTGCGCCAGAACATCACGTTCGGAATGGAATGCCGCCATGTGCCGAGGGCGGAGCAGGAGGCGGCGCTGACGAAATGTGGCCCGGCTGTTGCAGATCGAGCCGCTGCTCGGCCGCAAGCCGTCGCAGCTGTCCGGCGGCCAGCGCCAGCGCGTGGCGATGGGCCGCGCTCTGGTGCGCGATCCCCTGCTGTTCCTGTTCGACGAACCGCTCTCCAATCTTGACGCCAAGCTGCGCGTCGAGATGCGAATGGAGATTAAAAGGCTGCATCAGCGCATCGGCGCCACCATCGTCTATGTCACCCACGATCAGATCGAGGCGATGACGATGGCGACGCGGATCGCCGTGATGCATCAGGGGCAGGTGCAGCAATTCGCCGACCCAGACACCGTGTACCGCTATCCGGCCAATCTGTTCGTCGCGCGTTTCATGGGCTCGCCGCCGATGAACACGATGCCGGCACGGCTCGAGGCCGAAGATGGCGGGCCGGTGGTCGTCATCGGCGCGGGGCGGCCGGATGGGGTCCGCCTTCGACTGCAGGGATACGACGCGGCGGCTTCCTTTGTCGGCCGCGAGGTGGTGCTCGGGATCAGGCCGGAATGCATTGCCGAGGGCAGCCGCGGATTTTCCAGCGCATCGGGCGCGTCCATCGTCGTCAATGCACCGGTTGAGATGGTCGAGCCCACCGGTGCTGAGACCATCGTGTTGCTGCGGCTCGGCGGTGAGCCCGTGCTGGCGCGCATCACGCCGGATATTCGTCCCACGCCAGGCGCGCCTGCCGCCTTCGCGCTCGATACACGCCGCATCTGCCTGTTTGACCCCGCCACGGAGCGTCTCATCGCATGACCTACACAAGCTATGCCGGCCTGGCTGATCGCGTCGTGTTGATCACCGGAGGAGCCAGCGGCATCGGCGCCGCCTTCGTGCGTGCCTTCGCGGCCCAGCAGGCGCGTGTTGCCTTCCTTGACGTCGATGCCGATGCCGGTGCCGCCTTGGTGCGGGACGTGACCAGCGAATGCGGCTCAGCGCCGCTGTTTGTGCCGTGCGACCTCCTGGACATCGACGCCTTGCGTACCGCAATGGCGCAGGTCCACACATCACTTGGCGATGCCGCAGTGCTGGTGAACAACGCCGCCAACGATCAACGCCAGGTGTTTTCGGAGGTGACGCCGGCTGAATTCGATTGGATGATCGGCGTCAACCTCAAGCACGTCTTTTTCGCCGCGCAGGCGGTGGTGCCGCAGATGCAGGCGCGCGGCGGCGGTTCGATCATCAACATGTCGTCGGTGGCATGGATGCGCGGCGCGCCTGCGCTGCCGGCCTACGCCGCCGCGAAGGCGGCGATCGTCGGCTTCACCAACTCGCTGGCCCGGCTGGTCGGAACCGACCGCATTCGGGTCAACGCCATCGCGCCCGGCCTGGTGATCACCGAGCGCCAGCGTCGACTGTGGTTCCCGGACGAGCAGAAGATCGCTGAATTTCGCGCGCGTCAGGCCATTCCCGATGCGGTGACGCCCGGCGACATCGCACGTCTGGCGCTGTTTTTGGCGTCTGACGAGAGCCAACGCATTACGCGCCAGTGCTTTCAGGTCGACGGAGGCCTCGGCTAGGAGGGAGATTGCTGCTTTCGATCGACCACCTCTTCAAGCAACTGATCGCGGTTTGCCATTCCCCTAGGTTCTGCTCAGCCTTCGGCAGCGCCATGATGTAGTCGGCAGCGTCCCGGAGCGTGACGAACTGGCGACCGTGCGGCAGCGCCGGCACAACTTGAAACTCTCTAAGCGTGGGTCGTTTGGGGTTTAACTGCTGTGAGCGTCTGCAATTGGCGGATTGTGCTGAAAAAGCTCTTTTTCGCTGATGGCTGAAAATTCACCGGACGCTGGTGCGTCTCTCCCACTTCGAGGTGTGAGAACCACGGGCGCTTGCGTGGCGGCAGCGAAATTGGATCCGCTTCCTTTCGGGCGTTATCGGTGGCAAAATCGCTGTCTAGCAGAGCAACCTCTCAACGGCTTCGCCCATCGACTGGCGATTGGGTCAATAGTCACCGGAAATGGTTTATTGGCAGGCGAACTCAAAATAGGAAGCACCGGCGCGACTGGGCAACGGACCGGAGGAAAATCGTCCGATATGATTCCGCTGTCTGCAATGCCGCGCCGTGCGCTTGGCCGGACAGCGCTTCAGGTCTCGGTTCTGGGATTCGGAACGGCGCCGCTTGGTGATCTCTACGCGCAGCTGGACGACGCCACGGCTATCGCCGCGGCAGAGCGGGCATTCGAGCTGGGCATCAACCTTCTCGACACTTCCCCGCTCTATGGCCGCGGCCTGGCCGAACATCGCTGCGGGACGGCGATCAGGCGCGTGCCGCGCCACGAAATTGTAGTCTGTACCAAGGTGGGTCGCTGGATGGACCCGTTTCACGTGCCAGTTGACGGTTCCGGCTTTGTCGGTGGGCAGCCGCACCGCGCAGTGGTCGATTATTCCTATGACGGCACCATGCGTTCGGTGGAACAGTCGCTGTTGCGGCTGGGTACCGACCGGCTAGACCTGCTCTTGATCCACGACGTCGATGTCTGGACCCATGGCGTCGATGCGATCGAAGACCGGTTTCGCGAAGCGATGGCGGGCGCCTATGTGGCGCTCGACCGGCTTCGCGCGGAGAGGGCGTGGTCGCGGGCATCGGGATCGGCGTGAACGAGGCCGAGATGTGCGTGCGTTTCGCGCAAGCCGGATCGTTCGACACCATGCTGCTCGCCGGGCGCTATTCGCTGCTGGAGCAACCGGCGCTGGCGCACTTCCTGCCGCTGGCCGAGCGACAGGGAATCGGCGTGCTGCTCGGCGGCGTTTTCAATTCGGGCATTCTGGCAACCGGCGCAGTTCATGGCGCCAAATACAACTATCGGGACGCGCCACCTCACATCCTGGCAAGGGTGGCCGATATCCAACGCGTCTGCGATGCCCATGGCGTTGCCTTGCCGACCGCCGCGCTGCATTTCGCCCTTGGCCATCCGGCTGTGGTCAGCGTTGTGCTGGGGGCGCAAAGCCCGCAGGAGGTTGAGCGCAACGTCGCCGCACTCTCCAGTCAGGTGCCGTCAGCGCTTTGGACCGATCTGAAGGCGCAGCATCTGCTCGATACGGATGCGCCCGTTCCGTCATCGGTGATCCGCTGATGCGGATCGATGCGCATCATCATCTGTGGACTCTCTCCCGTGGCGACTATGGCTGGCTGACGCCCGAGCTGGCGCCGATCCATCGTGACTTTCGGCTCTCGGATCTGGTGCCGCATCTCGCCGCCGCTGTTATCGAGGGAACGATCCTGGTGCAGGCCGCGCCGACCGAGGCCGAGACGATGTTTCTGCTCGATGTCGCCGACAACACAGAATTGGTGCGCGGCGTGGTCGGCTGGACGGATTTCAATGCAACCGACGGCGTCGCGCGCATCGATGCGCTGGCGGCGCGGAACCTTCTGGTGGGACTGCGGCCGATGGTTCAGGACATCGCCGACGACGATTGGCTGCTTGGTCCGGCATTGACGCCCCTGCTGGCGGCGATGGCTAGAACTGGCCTGGTATTCGATGCGCTGGTGCTGCCGCGCCATTTGCCGAAACTCCTGGAAGTGATCGGCAGACATCCCGATCTGACATTTGTGCTCGACCATTGCGGCAAACCGCAGCTCGCGACCGGCGAGATTGCGATCTGGCAACGCGATGTCGCATTGCTGGCCGAACACCCGAACATCGTCTGCAAACTGTCGGGACTGGTTACAGAGGCTGCGCCGGACTGGCAGATTGCGGATCTGCGCCAGGCGGTGGATCACGTCCGTGCGTGCTTCGGGCCACAACGTCTGCTGTGGGGAAGCGACTGGCCAGTCGTCAATCTGGCGGGAGGATATGCCAAATGGTTCGCTGCCGCCGAAACCTTGCTGGCCGATCTGTCACCTGACGAAAAGGCAGACGTCTTCGGCGGCAATGCGGCGCGCATCTATCTCTCAAGCCGGGACGACGACCGGTGAAGGCACTGAGCTGCTCCAGGGCGCAAGCGCGCAGCGCGCAAGCTATGCCTCGTTCAAAGCCTGTGCGGCGTCCGCGATCAGATCGGACGGGTGCTCGATGCCGATCGACAGCGGATCGTGGAGCCGAGATGCCTTTGCGGATGCCAGCGGGAACGCCGGAGTGGGTCATGGTTGCGGGCAGGCTGGCAAGCACGGTGCCGCCCAGGCTCACCGCAGCTTGAAGATTTGCTGCGCTTCAGGATGCGCGGCGGCCTGGCCGCCGACGTCGAACGAACGGGATCCGCGCCGGTGCATTGCCTCGCGAACAGACGGCGGCGGCCGCGCCAACCCGAGGATTGACGCGGCGATGAAGTCTCGCGGCCGCTATCCGGCCTTGACGTATTTCCGCCAGTTGTGCGCTTCCTGGAAGCCCAGCACCTCGCGCGCCTTCCGGTTCGACAGCGGCGCCTCGTACTCGCCGAGTTCGCGGGTGATCGGGACGTTGGGACAATAGCGGCTCAGCACTTCGCGGGTCGGAATGTTGGCGGTGACGGTGTCGTTGACGGCGTTGAAGACCTGAAAGCCGAGCCCGTCCTTCTGGATCGCCAGATGCACGATCTCGCCGAGGTCGCGGGCGTCGATATAGCCCCAGGCATTGCGCTTTCGCGACGGCAGATTGGCCAGGAAGCCGGGAAACATGTCGTATTCATGCGGCTCGATGACGTTCGCGATCCGCAGCGCATAGACGTCGATGCCGTAGCGCATGGCGAAGGCGCGCGCGGTCTTTTCATTGACGACCTTGGAAAGCCCGTAGGAGTCCATGGGATCGGTGTCGTAGTCCTCCTCGAGCGGGAAGCTCCTGAAATCCTTCTCGCCTTCGGCAAAACAGACGCCGTAGGTGGTTTCGCTGGAGGCGATCACGATCTTGCGGACGCCGAGTTTCGCCGCGGCTTCGATCACATTGTAGGTGCTGATCGTGTTGACGCGAAACGTCTCGTTGTCAGGCTCGATCAGCACCCGCGGTATCGCGGCAAAATGCACGACGGCGTCCGGCGCCGCCGGCGGCCTGCCGGCTTCGAAACGGTCGAAGCCGAAATGCGTGGTCAGGGCGTTGAAGGCCTGGCCGCTGTGCGTCAGATCGGCGATCAGGGTACTGATGCCGGGATGATCGAACGGCTTGAGATCGACATTGAGAAGGTCGTAGCCCTTGCTCTTCAGATGCGGCAGGACATGCCTGCCGGCCTTGCCGGTTCCCCCGGTGAATACCACGCGCTTGCCTGTCATTTTCTTCTTCCGTCCGTCGTTGATCGAATGGTGGAGACGTATCGTGATCCGGCCGCGCTCATGCCGGCGACCGGAAATTCCGGATCCGGTCGAAGGCCACGGCAATGATGATGAACGTGCCGATAAAGGTACCCTGCCAGAACGCGCTGATGCCCAACAGGCCGAGACTGTTGCGGATCACCTCGATCAGCGCCGAACCGATCAGGGCGCCGAAGGCGGTGCCAATTCCACCGGCGAGATTGGCGCCGCCGATCACCGCCGCGGCGATCACCTGCAGTTCCATGCCCGACCCGAGATTGGTGGTGACGGCGCCGAGCCAGCCGGTCTCGATCACACCGGCAATGCCGGCCGAGAGCGCGGAAATCATGTAGACGGCCACCTTGGTTCGCCGCACCGGCACGCCCGTCACGATCGCGGCATGCTCGTTGCCGCCGATCGCGAACACGTAGCGGCCAAATCGCGTGAAGTGCAGCACAAAACCGGTCAGCAGCGTCAGCGCGAGCATGTAGATCACGGGGTTGGCGATCCCGAACAGCAACGCGCCGCCACCGAGAAACAGCAGCTTGTCGTGATCCGGACCGAACTGGTACACCACGGTGTTGTTGGAGGCGACCATCGCGAGACTCCGCGCGATCGACAGCATGCCCAGCGTGACCACAAATGGCGGGATACCCAGATAAGCGATCAGCACGCCGTTGATCGCGCCGATCAGCAACGCCGTTCCGAGCGAGGCGGCGATGCCGACCTCGATGCTGTAACCGGCATGCATGACGACCGCGAGGATCATGCTGCACAGGCACAGCACCGAGCCGACCGACAGATCGATGCCGCCGGTGATGATCACGATCGTCATCCCGAGCGCGATGATCGCGACGAAGGTGAAGTTGCGGGCGACGTTGAAGATGTTGTTCGAGGTCGCAAACGAGTTGGTCGCGAACGACAGAAAGATGCAGGCCAGGATTACCGCGACCGAGACCCAGAAGGCCTGCCGCGAGGTCAGCCAGGTGAGCAGCGGAAATCTTGCGCGCTTGATGTTGTCGTCGAACTGAATTTCCATCAATGAAACTTTCGGTTTCCAGCAAGCGCCGAGATGCTTCACTACGCGTATTCGATCGCCCCGGTAATCAGCCCCGTTACTTCCTCCGGCGAACTGGCGGCGACGTCCTTGTCGGCCACCTTGCGGCCGCGGCGCAACACCACGACGCGATCGGCAATGCTGAACACATCCGGCATGCGATGGCTGATGAACACGATCGCGATGCCGCGATCGCGCAGCCGCCGGATCAAGATTGAGGACCTCGGCGACCTGTCGCACCGAGATGGCCGCGGTCGGTTCGTCCATCAGGACGATCTTGGCGTCGGCAATCCGGGTTCGGGCAATGGCTACCGCCTGTCGCTGTCCGCCGGACATCTGCCTGACCAGATCGCGCGGCCGGGTTTCGGATCGCAGCTCGGCGAAGATCTGACCGGCCCGGCGATACATCGCGGCATAGTCGAGAATTTTGAACGGACCGACGCCTTTGCGGATCTCGCGGCCGAGGAAAACATTGGCGGCAGCGCTGAGATTGTCGCAGAGCGCGAGATCCTGATGCACGATCTCGATGCCATGCCGGCGGGCTTCGATCGGCCGGTGCATGGACAAATCCTGGCCTTCCATCCGCATCGTTCCATGCGTTGGACGAAAATTTCCGGCGACGATCTTGACGAGAGTGGACTTGCCGGCCCCGTTGTCGCCCATCAGTCCCACGACCTGGCCAGGCTCGAGCGACAGCGAAACTTCGTTGAGGGCATGAATGGCGCCGAAATGCTTCGAAACATTTTTCAGTTCGAGAAGAGCCATTCCGGGGTCACCTTGCGCGGAGCCGTTGCCGCGATGCGCGTCTTGTTCTTCAAAAGACGTGAGCGGGCATTGAATTACAGGGCCTGTGGTCAGTCAATGATCTCAGCGGGAATCAACGCTGCAGCCTCGCAAAAAGATATTCTGCATCTGGTGCAACGCACCAAACAAAGCCTCGTCATATTTATCGGCACATATCCGTTAACTCATCGGGCGTCCGAATTATCCTTATCAATCGCTGATTGTGGCTGTCGTAATTGGCCTCTGTCGTCACTGCGGATCACATTCGAGGACAAGCTCGAAATAGTGCGGATGCTAGGGACCTGATAGCCCCCCTCCCATCAAGCGGTTTCCTTGCCCTCGTGAAGTTTTGAATCAGACGAACGTCGGCAAAACGGGCGAATAAACGTCCGCTGCAACACGTGGGAGGGACAAATGAACAAGGCACTATTGGCGTTGGTCGCTGCGGCGATGAGCCTGTCGGCCGGATCGGCCATGGCTCAGAAGAAGCAGCTGGTCATCGTCGTCAAAGGCCTCGACAATCCGTTCTTTGAGGCCATTCATCAAGGCTGCGAAAAGTGGAACAAGGAAAACGCCAGTTCTCCCTATCATTGCTTCTACACGGGGCCTGCCTCGACCTCGGACGAGGCGGGCGAGGCCCAGATCGTCCAGGACATGCTTGGCAAGTCCGACACCGTGGCGATTGCGATCTCGCCTTCGAACGCGCCGTTGATCGCCAACGCGATCAAGGCCGCCAAGCCCAAAATTCCCGTGATGACGCTCGACGCCGACCTCAAAAAGGAAGACGCAGCACTTCGCAAGACCTATCTCGGCACCGACAATTACCTGATGGGCTTTCGGCTCGGCGTATATTTGAAGAAGGCAAAGCCGAACGGCGGCACGGTCTGCCTGATCGAGGGCAATGCCGCCGCCGACAACATTCTGCGTCGCGCCTCCGGAACGCGCGATGCCTTGTCCGGCAAGAAGGATCTGGACAGGCTGAAGGGCGAAGGCGGCTGGACCGAGATCGCAGGTTGCCCGGTCTTCACTAATGACGATGGGCCGCGGGGCGTGCAGGCCATGTCGGACATCCTGACCGCCAATCCGAAACTCGACGCGTTCGTGATCGAAGGCGGATGGCCGCTGTTCGGCGCGCCGCAACCCTATCGTCAGCTCACGGATCAGTATAAGGCGCAGATCGCCAGCAAGTCGCTGGTGATCGTCGCCGCCGATACCATCGGCGATGAAGTCGCGATCGCCAAGGAAGGTCGCGTCGAAGCGCTGGTCGGTCAGCGGCCGTTCGAGATGGGTTACAAGGCGCCGTCGGTCATGATCGATCTGATCGAGGGCAAAAAGGTGGATGACCCGGTATTTACCGGCCTCGACGAATGCACCAGAGAGACCGCCGATACCTGCATCCAGAAATAGCTGCGCATCCGGGTGCAGGGATCGAGCACGGTCGCGTGTTCGCTTGAAAAAGGGGGGAGGCGCGTGGCGCCTCCTTATTTGTTTTCGCGGGCCGGCTTGACTTGGTAAAGCAATCCCTTGAGACGTTGATTGCTTCCATCTTCGCCCAGCAGCGATGGCGGAACACAAGAAAATCCTGATAGGAGCCGCCGCCCGATGTCGTCCCGCAAATCAGCCAAAGCCGCGAGCGCCGCGCTCACCGTCAAGGAAGCCACCTTCGGCCTCTTACGCGCGTTCGGCATCAAGCGCGTGTTCGGCAATCCCGGCTCGACCGAACTGCCGTTCCTCAGCGACTGGCCCGACGACATCGACTACGTGCTCGGCCTGCAGGAAGCCTCCGTCGTCGGCATGGCCGACGGTTACGCGCAGGCTACCCGCAATGCCGGCTTCGTCAACCTGCATTCCGGCGCCGGCGTCGGCAATGCGCTCGGCAATATCTACACCGCCCACCGCAACCAGACCCCGCTTGTCATCACCGCCGGCCAGCAGGCGCGTTCGATCCTGCCGCTGCAGGCCTTTCTCTACGCCGAGCGCGCCTCGGAATTTCCGCGGCCCTATGTCAAATACAGCGTCGAGCCGGCGCGCGCCGAAGACGTGCCGGCGGCGATCGCGCGCGCCTATTACGTGGCGATGCAGCCGCCCTGCGGGCCGACCTTCGTCTCGATCCCGATCGACGACTGGACGCGGCCAGCGCAGCCGATCGAGGCCCGCCGCGTCAGCCGCGAACTCGGCCCCGATCCGGAGGCGATGAAGGCCTTGGTGGCCACGCTGTCGGCGAGCAAGCGCCCTGCCCTCGTCGTCGGTCCCGGCGTCGACCGCGCCGGCGCCGTCGACCTGATGGTGCAGGTCGCGGAGAAGGCGAAGGCGGCCGTCTGGGTCAGCCCGTTCTCGGCACGCTGCTCATTCCCGGAACGTCATCCGCAGTTCGCAGGTTTTCTGCACGCCTCGCCGGGACAGCTATCGGAAGCGCTGCGCGATCATGACCTCGTGGTGGTGATCGGCGCGCCGGTGTTCACCTTCCATGTCGAAGGCCATGCCGCGATCTTCGACGGCGTCACTACGATTTTCCAGATCACCGACGACCCGGATGCCGCCGCCGTGACGCCGTCGGGCGCCAGCATCGTCGCCACCATGAAGCCGGCGCTTTCAATGCTGCTCGACCTGCTGCCGGAATCAAAGCGCGCGCTGCCTCCGGGCCGCACGCTGCCGTCTGCGCCATCCGCCGCCGATCCGCTGCCGGTCGAATTCCTGCTGCATTCGCTGTCAGAGGCCATGCCCGCCAATGCGGCGCTGGTGGAAGAAGCGCCGTCGCATCGCCCGGCGATGCAAAAATTCATGCCGATGCGCGGCCAGGACAGTTTTTACACCATGTCGAGCGGCGGCCTCGGCTACAGCCTGCCCGCCGCGGTCGGCATGGCGCTGGGACGTCCCGGCGTCCGCACCGTCTGCCTGATCGGCGACGGCTCGGCGATGTATTCGATCCAGGCGCTGTGGACCGCGGCGCGGCGCAACCTGCCGCTCACGGTGATCGTCATCAACAACGCCGGCTACGGCGCGATGCGTTCGTTCAGCCAGGTGATGCAGGTGCGTAACGTGCCCGGGCTCGAATTGCCCGGCATCGATTTCGTCAAGCTCGCCGAAGGCATGGGCTGCCACGCCGTGCGAGTAACGAAATCCTCCGAACTCGCCGGCGCGCTCAAGCACGGCCTGTCGCATGACGGCACCAGCCTGATCGAGGTGATGGTGGACTCGGCCGTGCCCCTGCTCTACGCGCAGAAGAATTAGCAAAGCTCTTTCAGCGTCATTGCGAGGAGCGAAGCGACGAAGCAATCCATGCCTCAGCTTGCCGCGCTATGGATTGCTTCGCTTCGCTCGCAATGACGTGGAGAGATATGGCGCGCCCACAGCTCACTTCCCGTAGCTCTCCCGCATCTTGGCCTGGATCTTCGCCATGCCCGATATCCAGCGGTCGTAATTCTCGGTCTTCTTGCGCATGTAGCCCAGCACCTGCGGGTGCGGCAGGATCACAAAGGCTTCCTGTTCCAGTCCCTTCAGCACGTCCTGCGCCACCTGCTCCGGCGACAGGTCGCCGTCGCCGGATTGCGGGCCCTTCGGGATCGAGCGCAGCATGTTGGTATCGACACCCTGCGGGCACAGGATCGACACCTTGATGTTGTCGGCCTTGTGCGAGATCGCGAGGTTTTCGGCAAAGCCCACCGCGGCATGCTTGGTGGTCGAATAGGCCGGGCTGCCGACCTGCGACAGCAAACCCGCCGCGGAAATCGTGTTGAGGAAATAGCCGCCGCCGCGCGCCTTCATCCGCGGAATCAGGTGCCGCGCCGCATAGACATGCGCCATGACATGAACGGCCCAGCTTCGCTGCCACGGCTCGTCGGAGCTTCCGCCGGCATTCACCGACAGCGGATCGAAGCCGCCGCCGATGCCGGCATTAGAGCAGAACAGCGCAATCGGGCCGAACTGATGCTCGGTCTCCTCCACGACGTGAAGGATATCCTTTTCCTTCCCGACATCGCATTTGAAGGCGGCCCCGCCGATCGGCGTGGCGACGGTTCGCGCGCCGTCGGGATCGATATCGGCGACGACGACCTTGGCGGCGCCTGCGCGATGGAACGCCTCGCACATCGCCTTGCCGATGCCGTTGCCGCCACCGGTGACAACCACGACTTTGCCGGTCACCTGCATGGCCGCTCTCCCTCTCGGAGCATGATCCGGAAAAGTGGGAACCGGTTTTCCGAAAAGATCATGCTCAATAGTAATAGTCCTATTTTACGTCAAAACGATCAGGTCGAGTATAGCCGTATAATGGCAGGCCGCGCCGAGCAAGACGAAGCCATGCCAGATCGCGTTCTGGAAGCGCAGCCGCTGCCAAGCATGGAAGATCACGCCGGAGGTATACAATAGGCCGCCTGCGAGGGTGAAACCCAGCGTCAGGGTCGGCAGCTTCTCCACCACGGCGTCATAGAGCATCATGCCGCTCCAGCCCATGGCGAGGTAAAGTCCGGTCGCCAGCCGGTCGTACCGGCCCGGCAGTGCGATCTTCAGCACGATGCCGACGATCGCCAGGCACCATACGCCGATGAGAACCGCGATGGCGAAATAGCTGTCCTTCAGTTGCATGATGAACGGCGTATAGGTCGCCGCGATCAAGAGATAGATCGCCGAATGGTCGAAGCGGCGCAGCACCCATTTGGCACGCGAGACCGGCCAGAGATTATAGGTCGCCGACAGCACCAGCATGGCCAGCAGGCCCGCGACATAGATCGACACCGCGGCGATATCGACGGCGGTGGCATAAACGGCGGTCAAAACGATCAGCGCGGTGGCGGCCACCAGGCCAAAACAGACCCCGACGATATGCACGACGCCGTCGGCGATCAGTTCGGCGCGGTCGTAATTCCAGTGCATGGCGCCGGCCGCCGCATGGAAGGATGTCGAGGCGAATTGTTTCAGTCTGAAGATCGTCATGCAGATCCACCTAAACTGGTGAGGGAGCGATTAAGACGCGGGATCGAACCCATTCAACGCCACCGCCGTGGCAATTTCGTGCTGTCGGCGGCCGTATAACCCCGGACAAGCCCGTGATCACCCTATCACGGACGCTTGATTTTGGCGCGCCAATCGCCACTTTCCTGACATCGCCCACCAACGCCTCTCTCTCGAGCTTTCACGCCCGCATGGCCCCCAGTTTTTCAGACATTGTCGAGGAAGCGCGCCTGTCGGCGCGGGCGCTTCTCGACTACGGCGACAGCTTCTTCAATCCGACGGTCCGGCTCGGCGTCACCGGCCTGTCGCGCGCCGGCAAGACCGTGTTCATCATCAGCGCTGATCCACGGCCTGACCCGCGGCGGGAGGTTTCCGATCTTCGAGCCGTACGCCACCGGCCGGATCGCCCGCGCGCGGCTGGCGCCGCAGCCGGACGACGCGGTGCCACGCTTCGACTATGAGAACCACGTCCGTACCCTGATCGAGGAGCGGCGCTGGCCGAACTCGACCGTCGACATCAGCGAACTGCGCCTGGTCATCGACTACCAGCGCCAGAACGGCGCCGACCGCACGCTCACCGTCGACATCGTCGATTACCCCGGCGAGTGGCTGCTGGATCTGCCGCTGCTCAACAAGAGTTTTGAGCAATGGTCGGCGGAGAGCCTCGCGCTGTCGCGCGAGGGCCCGCGCGCAAAGCTCGCCGCGCCCTGGCATGCGCATCTGAAGACGCTTCAGCCCGGAGAGCCCGAAGACGAACAGGCCGCACTTGCCGCCGCCAAACTGTTCACGGATTATCTGCGCGCCTGCCGCGACGAACGCTTTGCGATGAGCCTGCTGCCGCCCGGCCGTTTCCTGATGCCGGGCAATCTGGCTGATACGCCGGCGCTGACCTTTGCACCGCTCGACGTCGCGATCGACGGCAGCGCGCCCGACGGCTCGCTGTGGGCGATGATGCGGCGGCGCTATGAAGCCTACAAGGACGTCGTGGTGCGTCCGTTCTTCCGCGATCATTTTGCCCGCCTCGACCGGCAGATCGTACTGGTCGATGCGCTCGCGGCGTTCAATGCCGGGCCGGAAGCGCTGCACGATCTCGAAGCCGCGCTGACCGGCATTCTCGATTGCTTCCGCATCGGCCGCAGCACGATCCTGAGCAGTCTTTTCCGTCCCCGGATCGATCGCATTCTGTTTGCCGCCACCAAGGCCGATCATCTGCATCACCAGAGCCATGACCGGCTGGAAGCCGTGCTGCGGCGCGCGGTCGCCAAGGCGGCCGACCGTGCCGAATATGCTGGTGCTGCCATCGACGTGGTCGCGCTATCGGCGGTGCGCGCCACGCGCGAGGCGCAGGTCGCGCGTGGCCGGGACAAGCTGCCGTCCATCATCGGTACGCCCGCGCCCGGCGAGACCGCCAATGGCGAGGCTTTCGACGGCGAGACCGAAGTCGCGACCTTTCCGGGCGACCTGCCCGCGGACCCCGAAGAACTTTTCAACGGCGGCTTTCGCGGCCTTTCCAGCACCGCTTCAGAGCAGGCCGATTTCCGCTTCCTGCGCTTCCGGCCGCCGCTGCTGGAACGCACGGCCGACGACGAGCCCGCACTGCCTCACATCCGCCTCGACCGGGCCCTCCAGTTCCTGATCGGAGACCGACTGCAATGAGCGAGAAAACGCCGCATCGGCGGCCGGCCACGTTCAAGCTCGACGATCCCGGCGTGGTCGTGATGGGCCCGGATGAAACCGGACGCCCGGCCCGCGGCACCGTGCAGATCACGCCCGAAGCCGATCCTGCACTGTTGCCGGTGCCGATCGTGGCGCCGCGCGTTCTGGCGCGCCGTGGCTTTCGCTGGGGCACGCTGTTCTGGTCCGCGGTCGGCGGGCTGGTGCTGCTCGGCTCAGGACTCGGCGTCGTCAACCTGATCGAGGATCTGTTTGCGCGCAGTCAAACGCTCGGCTACGTCGCGCTGGCCTTCGCTGCCGCCGCGGCGCTGGCGCTGGCGGTCGTCATTGGCCGCGAAGCCTTCGGGATGGCGCGGCTGGCGGCGATCGAGAAGCTGCATCAGCGCGCCATCGAAGTTCTGCGCAGCGACGACCGCGCCGAAAGCCGCGCCGTCGTCAACGATCTGCTCAAGCTCGCGCATCAGAACCCGCAACTGGCGCGCGCCCGCGCCGCGCTGGTGAGCCATGCCGACGACATCATCGACGGCGCCGACATGATCAAGCTCGCCGAGCGCGAACTGATGGCGCCGCTGGATGAGGAAGCGCGCCGGCTGGTTTCAGCCGCCGCGCAACGCGTCTCGGTCGTCACGGCGGTGAGCCCCCGCGCCCTGATCGACGTGCTGTTCGTGTTCGTCGCCGCGATGCGGCTGATCCGGCAACTGGCTCGGCTCTATGGCGGCCGGCCCGGCACGCTCGGCATGATCAGCCTGCTGCGCCACGTCATCGGCCACCTCGCCATCACCGGCGGTATGGCGGTCGGCGACAGCCTGGTGCAGCAGGTGCTCGGCCACGGCATCGCGGCGAAACTCTCGCAGCGGCTCGGCGAAGGCGTGCTCAACGGCCTGCTCACCGCGCGGCTCGGGTTGGCCGCAATCGACGTGACGCGGCCCGCTGCCGTTCACCGCGCTGCCGCGGCCGGCGCTCGGCGATCTCGCCAAGGATTTGCTGCGCAAGCGCGACGACGAGGCGTGAGGTTAGATTCCGCCCGGAAGCGCCACTGAATCGAACTGACGAAAAGTAATAGTTATCCCGTATCAGAGGCGTTGGCGAACGTCCGTTTTGCTTCGCATCGCAGACTCAAGTCGGACATCGGGCCAGGTCCGGAAAATGCCGCCATAACCTGAAGTGGCGGCACTTCCTCATCATGGCCGCCTAACTCTAGACTGCGATGTCAAGGGGCGTTGATCTGAAGTGGCTGATCCTTGCTGACGTATTGGAAGCCTAGCCCCTTGGCCGAACTCGGTGGCACTCGCATTCCTCAAGTTGTGACGCTCGCCAGGCATTTCCACATACGCCTGGCCCGCCGAATACGTCCGTGGCGGCTTCCCATCTAGCTCCAAAATAAGGGAGCCCTCGAGGACGTAGACGAACCTTGGAGTCGGATGAAAGTGCGGTCCGGTCGCCGCGCCTGGCGGAATGTCCGCGACCCAAACTTGCATCTCCTTACCATCGAGGTCGCTCAGAGGCGTCTTGAGCAGGTCCATACGCTTTATCGGTTGTTGCTGCTGCGCACACACGATCTGGCCGCCCAAGATGCCTGCTGCGACCGCTGCAATCAGCGTCGTGGCAGTTCGGATAATAGGACTCTGATGCATGGACACCCTCCTCTTACTCTTTCCGCCCACCGGCGAACACGGAGCATGGATAAGGCATTTATGCGCTCCAGCCCCGCCGTGTAGCAGAGCCATTCGCAGATCTGTCTACCAGACAGCAAACCCAGCGGGTCCTCGAGCGCACCGGCTTCAAGATATCCTTCTAATCCGTCACGAACAATGACTGCTTTGGGTCAGACGCGGCTCATCGGCGGCTAGCTCGCCGGATTCCGTGGGCTCATATAGGCATCGCCCTCCACCGCTCGCCAGGGCGGCGTCAGAGGCATGCTCCCAAGCGACGGCGGGCTGGCGGTCACCCGCGGCGAACAGATGCCGATTTGATTGCCGGACAAACTGGCACGCACGCGCGTGAGGGTCATCACATTGGACCGCGCCCGACTTCGATACTCTGCCTGCATCGAACGCAACGCAGTTTCTCGAACTCAACAAGTGGGACGCAATGACCGCAATGACCGCAACAATCGCAGTGCCGCCATCGGTACAGGCGCCCACAGCAGCCGTCGGGGCTGCGCTGCGCGCCTTCGTGGCGGGAGGCAAGGAAATCCGGTTGTCGCCGCTGTGGAAGCAGGCCTTTGCCGGCAAGCGCAAGGATTATCGCTACTACGACATCGTCGAAGACACGATGCATCCCGAGATCACGCACCGCTATCTGATGATCACGGATCAGCTCAGCCAGGCCGGCACCGTTCAGCCGTTCTTCGTCACATCAATCGACATGGCCGAGGGCGTCAGCACGAGCGTGAAATCCTGGATCGACACCGTCCGCCGCGCGTGGCCGGGCTTCCTGCGCACGCGGGTGCTGATGGTGGGATGCGTTGCTGGCGAAGGCGTGCTCGACGGCGACGTGACGTGGCAGATGCAGTGCATCCCGATGCTGAAAGACGCGCTGGTCGAAGAGGCATACAAGCTCGGCGCAAGCCTGATCGTCTTCAAGGAATTTCGTGCCTCCCATCGCGCGGTGCTCGATCGCCTGCAGGCAGACGGCTTTGCCCGTGTTCCGAGCATGCCGATGACGCGGCTGAATTTCGACTTCGCTTCCTTCGACGAATACTTGTCGAAGAATCTCGGTTCCGCCACCAGGAAGAACCTGCGCCGCAAGTTCAAGGCGATCGACGCCGCCGATCCGATCGAGCTGACCGTCTCGACCAACATCGAAGCGGAGGTCGACGAGCTCTATCCGCTTTATCTGCAGATCTATGAAAAATCCTCAATGCACTTCGAGAAGCTCACGCCCGAGTTTCTCGTGCAGCTCGGCCGCGCGATGCCCGACAAGGTGCGCTATTTCGTGTGGCGGCAGAACGGTCGTCCGGTCGCCTTCAGCATCTGCACGATCGACGGCGACACCATCTGCGACGAATATATCGGCATCGACTATCAATCGAGCGTCAGCGCCGGCCTCTACCACTACACGTTCCGCGACATCGTGAACTGGGCGCTCGGCAACGGCTTGAAGGCCTATGCGAGCACCGGCCTCAGCTATGACCCGAAACTGCATCTCAAGCAGGAACTCGTGCCGCTCGATCTCTACGTCCGGCACCGGTCCGCCATCGGGAATTTCGTGATGAAGTACATCGTGCGATGGCTCGATCCGACGCGCCACGACAAAACCCTTGCGGAGTTTTCGAACTATGCTGACCTCTGACCAGGCCCTGCCGGGCTTTAGCCTGAAGCTCTCGGCCAGCGCGAAGGCCTACATCAAGCTCGGCGCGTGCGCCGGCCTGCTCGCGGCCGGAGAGCTTCTCCTGAAGATCGGTGCGACCGCCCAGCCGGACTCGCCCATGACGCATTGGGCCACCTGGATCGGCATCGTCTTCTACGTCCTGAACTTCGTCGCGTGGCTCGAAGCGCTCAAGACGATCCCCGTAGGTATCGCCTTCGCGGTGCAGAGCATCGTTCAGTTGATGGTGCCGATCTCGGCCTGGCTGTTCCTGCACGAGCAGATCAGCGCGGGCCGCGCGCTCGGAATCCTGTTGGTCTTCGTCGGTGTCTTCCTTGCGGCGGCGCCTTCGGCAGTTGCGGATGAACGCCTATGACCGCCTTCACGCTTTTCCTCTGCCTGTTCTGCCAGGTCCTCGTCGTGGCCGGAAACCTCCTGCTCAAGCATGCGATGGCCGGCATCGACGGACAAGATCGATCGCGGCTTCAGACCGGCATGTGGCTCTTTGCCGGCATCGCGCTGTTCAGCCTGTGGTTCTTCCTGTGGCTGGATCTCCTGAGCAAATATGAGCTCAGTCAACTCTACGCCTTCGAGGGTCTCGCGCCGGTCTTCCTGATGGCTGCCGCCTGGCTGTTCCTCGGCGAGAAGGTGCCGCTGCGCGGCTGGATCGGCGTCAGCCTGATCGCCGGGGGGCTGATGCTCGTGGCAGCGGTCTAGGGCGAAGGCACTCCGGGACCAGGCGAGCCATCGCTGTCGCGCGCCTTCCCTGTCTCCGGCGGTGCGGCCATTTCTCTCCGGCCCGCTTGGGCCGCCCCGGCAACGCAGGGCTCAAGAAGCGCCGCAGTCGCCTGTTCGATCGATTCTTCTGAACAATCCCGGATCAGCAAAAGTTTACTGCGCGCAAATGTGGCTGCGCTGGCGGTTACGACAGCGTCCTTTGGGCATATCCCGAAGCAGTTCGTGAGCACGAGCCGCGCGCGCCCCTTCTTCTGGCCGGCGTTACGTTGTTTGAGGCTGGCCTTCAGGCGTCGTCTCAGCTTGCCGCCCTTGGACATGCGCTTCAGACATTTCCGGCATGCCAGAACAGGGCCGGGTCGCTGCAACTCCAGAGCGCGAAGCGAGGGTTTCTTCGACATAACTCTAGAGGCGCGTACTGCGACAACGCTGCCCGATCATACCGCTTCAGCTTGCATCGAGACTGCCGCATCCGGCTCGGTCGCGGCGATCACCGCAGCCGTCGGCGTTTGCTTCGGCAGCGAGAGACGATGCCTGGCGCCAGCCTCCTTGCTGATGGCCGAGATCGAGTTGCCGGTCCTGCGAACGATATCGGTAAGCTGCGCATCCGTGATCTTCAAACGCTTCCTCACGATTTTGACCTGGACGCGGTCGCGCACGTCGAGGGCGTTTCGCGAAAGGTTTCTCCGGCGCATCATCATTTGGCTACCCGCTTAGTGGGAGAAGGCCACGGCAAGCGGGCATTACACCGCTTGACCGTGACCGGCGACTGTCCCGCTCCTCGCGAAATTCCGTCTCCGCGGCGATAACCGCAAAACCCAATCGGCGTTCCGCGCGAGAGGAAAATAACGCCTGCGTCACTTTCGGAAGACGAGCTTTGTGCAGCGGCGAGCGCCCGGCCATGTACGCCGTTCCCGCTCTGGAACCATCAAGGGCGTATCTCGTTGTCAGCGCATCGCAACTGAGGAGGATAACATGGGCTTTGGTAAAGGCGCGTTACTCTGGCTTCTCGGCATTCCGCTGCCGATCATCTTGTTGCTCGCATTGTTCTGGCATCACTAGTCAGGATCAGGCTCCGCAGAGAGGCCCGCGAATTTTCGCGGGCCTCTCTATGCTGATTCACAGGCCTGCCTGCGTTTTCTGCGGACTGATTTGCTTGGCGCGCAAGTGCAACATCACGCCACCGCGTGCGACCAACCGGCACGACGGGCAAATCACTTCTGATTTTCCGAAATCGTGTCAAGCCCGGGATTGAAAAATATTCCGCTTTCGTTCTCACGCAAATCAGTCGCATAACTCCACCCGTCTCATGGCGGATGAGGGGCGTTGGCCATCGTCACGAACGCGCGGTGAGATGCGATGGACGCGAGAGCTGCGACTAACGTGTGCGGCTCAAACGTACGGCGAAGTCGTGTGGTTCGGGCGCCGCGGTGCTGGCGCTAAGTCCAAGAGAAGCGAAGCTTCTCGGGGACGACGGAGGCAAAAGAGCCGTTCTCCGGGGAGAGCACGAAGTAAGCCGTAAAGCCATTGCGCAGGGAAGGCCGGGATGCCTCAGCCGAACCTGTATGCTCGTGTGCGCGTTGTTATGCGCAAATTGCACACGGGACCGCGGGTGCGGCGTGCACCCGGTCTTCCCTGCGCCCTCTGAACAAGAGGGCAGTGAAATTCGATAGCAAACCTCGGACGCCATGCGCCGCGAGAGTGCGAAGTCACATCCAGTCGTCATCGTCCGCGAAGGCGGACGATCCAGTATTCCAGAGACCGCTGTGATCGAACCGAGAAGCAGCGGCGTACTGGATCCCCGCCTACGCGGGGATGACAGCGGAATGTGCGTTGCTATCCCCACGTCATTGCGAGAAAATTCCTGCCACACCGTAAGAACCCGTAGCCCGGATGAGCGCAGCGACATCCGGGGCCGGTGCTGGCCGCCTTCCCGGATGTCGCTGCGCTCATCCGCCCTACGAGGCGACACCGAATCCCACAACTCCCGCCAGCACACGCCATCGAAACAGCGGCGAATCCGGTGGCGGGGAAAGTTCGGGCGTCCAGCCCGTCAATTTTTCCAGCACGTAGGTATCCATCACCACCCCGCGCCAGACGCGCTCGACCCGCGCCAGCGGTTGGCGCTTGGCGGTAGTGAGATCCCACAGCGGCAGCCGATGGTCCGGCGCGCGCGCGACATAGAGGCCAGGCTGATCCTTGATCGCCTTGATGCCGGGATCGCCAAAGCCCTGAAACCGGCCGCGCTCGTTGATCTGGACGACCGGGACCTGCCCGTTGAAATGCCAGCGCAACATCGCGTAGGTGCGATAATCCGTCGTCGCGATCCAGCTCGCGCCGGTCGCCTGCAACTGCTCGCGCACACGCGCCGCCACCTGCTCATAGCCGGCCTCGCCGCCGACGGGATCGGTCTTGCCGATCAAATTCCAGGGCGCGGCGACGTAGTAGAAGAACACGCCGACCACGAACGCGATGCCAGAGATCACGGCCACCCTCGCCCACCACCACGTCGATCTGACGATCCAGTCCGGAAAACCTTCGCGCGGCAGCATGACGAGGTTGATCGCGGTGGCGGCAAAACCGGCGGGCCACAGGAACATCGGCCAGGTGTCGCCGACCCGCAGCGTCAGCGACTTCCAGAAGAAATAGAGGAACGGCACCAGCACCGCGGTCGACAGCAGGATCGCGACCGGCTCGCGGCTGCGATAGCCGCGCCAGGCCGAAAGCGTCACGCCGGACAGCACCACCGGCGGCAACACGAAGCCGACGAGACCGAATTGAAGCCCGATGAATTCACCGACGGTGCGGAACGAAAACGGATGAGTCGCGACCGCGCGCACGAACTGGAAGCGGAACGAAGCCCAGTCGTGCTCCGCATTCCAGATCAGCACCGGCAGAAACACGATTGCGGCAATCAGGGCCGCCAGAAATGGCCAGGGGCTGAGCAGCCAGCGCCGCCGCCAGTCCGGCACCAGCACGAACGCCGCGACCGCCGGCAGCAGCATGATGGCGGTGAACTTGGACAACATCGCGAGGCCGGCAAAAAGGCCCGCGGCCAGCCACCAGCGGGGATTGCCGCTCTCGTGCAGCCGCACCAGCGACCACAGCATCGCGACCGCGCAGGGGATCATCGCCGTGTCGGGCGCGACCTTCGCCATCAACAGCCCGTAATACAGCGCCGCTTCCGGCAACAGCACCGCGAGGATGACGGCGCGCGCATCATGCGTCACGCGCCGGACGATGTCGGCGAGCAGAAGCTGTGTGACCAGCATCGCGACGATGCCGCCGAACCGCACGCCGAGAGGGGTGTCGCCGAAGATCGCAGTGCCAAACCGGATCAGCCAGGCGATGCCGGGCGGATGATCGAGAAAGGAAAGCGCGCTCTCCTTCGACCAGGTCCAGTAATAGGCCTCGTCGGTACGCAGATCGAGCACGCCGGCATAGACCAGCCGCATCGCCGTCAGCGCGGCGATCAGCAGCACGACCCAAAGCCAGGGAACGTCAAACCACGGCGCGGCGGAACGGTCCGATTTAGGCCGGATGATATCGGGCGAGGCTGTCGTCACGGCGCTTTCTCTTCGACAACCTCCGAGGTGTCAACGTGCTGCGAAGGAAAAAACTCCATCGTCGCCCCTGCGTTCGCAGGGACGACGATGGTATTCACCGCTGGAATAAAACGCTACCATCGCCGATATTGATCGTATGGACCGTATGGCAACCCTATCCAAAGAACGCATCACGACCTTCATGCGCGGCATCAGCCTTCGGCAGGTCCGGCTTGCCAGCGGCGTGGTGCTGTTCGCCTATCTGGTCAGCCATTTTCTCAACCATGCGCTGGGCAACATCTCGCTGGAGGCGCTCTCTGCCGGGGTCTATTGGCACCTTTTGTTCTGGCAATTCCTCCCGGTCACGATCCTGTTCTACACCGCGTGCGTGGTGCATACCGCGCTCGGCATCTGGGCGCTGTACGAACGCCGGCAATTCCGCTGGAAGGCGATCGAGCCGCTGCAGCTCGTGCTCGGCCTCAGCGTGCCGATGCTGATCATCGGCCATGTCATCGGCATCCGGCTCGGCCAGACGCTGTACGGACATGAAAGGCTCTATCCGCAAGTGCTGTTCCTGTACTGGATCTGGGCGCCATACCGGGTCTGGATGATGCTCGCGGTGATGACCATCGCCTGGGTCCATGGCTGCATCGGGCTGCATTTCTGGCTGCGGATGCGGGCGTTCTACAAGCGCGCCGCGCCGTTCCTGCTCGCCACGGCGGTGCTGATTCCGACGCTTTCCATGCTGGGGTTCTATCAGAGCGGACGCATGGTGATCGACAATGACAGCGTGGAATGGCGCGCGGAAACCCAGTCGGAGAGCCAGATCGGCACACGTGCCGAAGCGCAGGCGCTCGAGCGCATCACGGACTATTTCCTGTTCGGTTATTTCGGCCTGATCGGCATCGCGCTGCTGGCCCGCGCCGCCCGCGCCGTCAACGAGCGCCGCCGCGGCATGATCAACCTCTCCTACGGCAACGGCCGCACTGTGCGCGTTCCCAGGGGTCTCAGCGTGCTGGAAGCGAGCCTGCGCAACAACGTTCCCCACGCCAGCGTCTGCGGCGGCCGCGCGCGCTGCTCGACCTGCCGCATCCGCATCATCGGCGACCACAGCGAGCTGCCGGAGCCTTCGCAGCGCGAGGCGTTCGTGCTTGGCCGGGTCGGTACGCCGGATCCTTCCATCCGCCTTGCCTGTCAGTTGAGGCCGACCTGCGATATCTCCTTCTTCCAGCTGTTCCTGCCGCACACGATGTCCGCCGACGGCCACGAATCGAACCCGACGCGGATCGGCCAGGAGCGCTATCTCGTCAACATGTTCGTCGACATGCGCGGCTCGACCAGGATGGCGGAAAAGCGCCTGCCGTTCGACACCGTCTTCATCGTCAACCGATTCCTCGGCGCGGTGTCGCAGGCGGTGCTCGCGAGCGGCGGCATGCCGAACCAGTTCGTCGGCGACGGCATGCTGGCGCTGTTCGGGCTGTCGACCACGCGGCAGGAAGCCTGCCGCCAGGCGTTGCGCGCAGCGGCGATGATCGCCGCCAATGTCGACGAACTGAACAAATTTCTCGAGCATGATCTGCGCGAGCCGATCCGCTTCGGCATCGGCATCAACGGCGGCGAGGTAATCGTCGGCGACATCGGCTATCGCGACCACATGGTGTTCACCGCGCTCGGCGACGCCGTCAATGTCGCGGCACGGCTGCAGGACATGACCAAGAGCCTTGCATGCGAGATCGTCGTCTCGGACGAAGTTCGCGCTACCGCTGGCGTTGCCGCCGATGCATTGCCGCAGCATGACGTCGAGATTCGCGGACGCAACGAGCCGATGATCGTGCGCGCCATTGCTGATGCGCGGACACTGTCGGCGTTGGTTAACGAACAGCAAAGCGTCGCAGCCTGAAACCGCTTTGATTTTAGCGGTTCGCGGCCTGTGTGATGTTTTTCACATCTGAATAATCGTTCAGGAAATTATCGCGAACCCGCTCTGTGACGCAGGCGACAGATTGGCGATGGGTAAAACTGAAACTGAAACCCGCGCCAGGACAAAACCGTCGAACGCGCTTTTTTGGAGAACGACCATGTTTCGCAAACTGACTCTCGCAGCTGCCGCCGCTGCTTCGCTCAGCCTGATGGCGCTGGCGCCCACCTCCGCTTCGGCGGGCGGGTTCTTTCCGCATCACCATCACCATCATCACTGGGGTCATGGCCCCGGCTTCGGGATCGGCTTCGTCGGTGGCGGCGGCTACGACGGCTGCTGGCAGACCCGCCGCGTGCTGACGCCGTTCGGCTTTCGCTGGCGGACGGTGAACATCTGCTACTGAATCGGCCGCAGACGTGCCGTTCGGAAGCCCCGGTCGCCCGCGCGGCCGGGGTTTTTCGTATGCGATATGCCAGGCCAAAGGCCCCGCCTGAAGTTCCCTGCAAGCCGTATAATTACGTCCACCGGTTGCGGTCGGCCCAATGGCTCAATTCTCGAATCACCGGGGGCTCGGAGGCCCGAATGGGCGAAAAACCAGCAAAACGGCGGAAATCGAGTGCGAATGGGCACTTTTTTGACGAAACGGGCATTCCGTTTGCGCTACCCAGCCCGCCTCAACCCGCGTATCCTGATGCCTCGGGCATGCCGGTTAGTGCGGGGACCGACGGCTCGATTACTTTTTTTGATTCCGCGGAGACGACGTGAATGGCTAAAGGTACGGTGAAGTGGTTCAATCCAACCAAGGGCTACGGGTTCATCCAGCCCTCGAATGGCGGCAAGGACGTGTTCGTTCATATTTCGGCAGTTGAGAAAGCTGGTCTTTCGACACTCAATGAAGGGCAGTCCGTCGAATACGAAGAGATCGCTAATCGCGGTAAGACTTCGGCCGAAAACCTCAAGGTTTAGCGCAAACGCGCGATCGGCAACGGCGCGCTCTCGGACTTAAAATCCGGGAGTAGGGCTAAAAAAATTTCTCAACAACTGTGAGCGTTCGGCGGAGCGGGCACCCGCTTCAGCACGTGCGATAAATTCTTCGTGCGCGAGAACCGGCCGCTCAATCTTCCGTAACCCATTTCTGGACCGTCATCACGTCGGGTGGCTGTAGATAGCCGCGCGGCCAGAGATCGACGACCCATTCGACCTTGGTCGCGCGATCGACCAGCACCGCGGTGTTGTGCGGCGTCTGCAACACCAGCGTGTTGCCGCGATATCGGGGATCGCCGACCACGTGATGCTTCAGCAGGCCCCATTCCTGCAACACCAGCAACAGGCTGGTGGTGTTCCGCGTCGTGTCCCAGCAATCGTAATTGTGCTTGTCGTCGAAGTAGCGGAAATCCGCCTTCGCCACCCGCTTGTTGGTGCCGAGGATCGGCCCCATGCGGCGGTCGAACCACACCACCGCCTTCTGCGCGGCGGCGCGTTCGGCCGCGGCCGAGGCCCGCCCCGCCGCCATGATCTGCGTCAGCGCGCTGCGGTCGCCGGCCGAAAAATCGAGTATCTCGCGGCGCCGGCAGACGAAGCCATAACAGACCGTCATGGATGTGGCAGATGGCGGATAGATCGACACCGAGCTGTAGAGGTAGGCGATCGCAGAGCTCATCTCGGCGGCCTTGGCCGCGGGACCAACCAGCAGCGCAAGGACAACGCCGAACACGGCCGCGAGGGTGTTCCGCGTGCGGCCTCCCCGTATCGGCAGAGCGGCGTCTCTCATGATCCCGATGGTTCCCAGACGACGGTGTGCGTGACGATTAGCGCGGCTCCCTGGCGCTGCCAACCAGCAAGCCTGCGTTCCGGCGGCCCGCGGCGCAAAATTCCGTCCGCTGTGTTTTCCTTGCGCCAGTCGGTTCCCCATCCCAACTCGGCTCTGACGCGCCTTGGCCCGCTCCTTGAATAGCTGCCACGATTGCGTCCTGTCCCGGCAATCCAGGCCCCGATAAGCTGGCGGGAACCAAGAGAATCGCATGCCGACCCACCCGCCATCCCCTCCGCCTTTCAGCGCCCCCTACGCGCCCGACGATCGCGCCATGGCCGCCCGCCTGCTCGGCGCCGTCCGGCTGGATGCGGCGCAGGAGGCACGCATCGATGGGACGGCGACGCGGCTGATCGAGGCGATCAGGGCCAATGACGATCCGCTCGGCGGCGTCGAGGACATGCTGCGCGAGTTTGCGCTGTCGACCAGGGAAGGGCTGGCGCTGATGGTGCTGGCGGAAGCGCTGCTGCGGGTGCCGGACGCCCGCACCGCCGACCAGTTCATCGAGGACAAGCTTGCCCAGGGCGACTTCATCCATCACGAGACGCGATCCAGCGCGTTCCTCGTCAATGCGTCGGCATGGGCGCTCGGGATGTCCGCCCGCGTGATCCAGCCCGGCGAGACGCCGCAGGGCACCATCGGCCGGCTCACCAAGCGGCTGGGCGCGCCGGCGGTGCGGGCGGCGACGCGGCAGGCGATGCGGCTGATGGGCAATCATTTCGTGCTCGGCGAGACCATCGAAGCGGCGCTGTCGCGGGCGCAGCCGCATTCTGCGCGCCATCAACGCTACTCGTTCGACATGCTGGGCGAAGGCGCGCGCACGGCCGATGACGCCGCACGCTATTTCAATGCCTACGCCAGCGCGATCGAAGCGATCGGACGAACCGCCGGTGACCGCCCCCTGCCCGACCGCCCGGGCATCTCGGTCAAGCTCTCGGCATTGCATCCGCGCTTCGAAGCGGTGAGCCGGGCGCGGGTGATGGGCGAACTGGTCCCTCACCTGATCGATCTCGCCCGGCAAGCCAAATCCCATGATCTCAATTTCACCGTCGACGCCGAAGAAGCCGACCGGCTGGAATTGTCGCTCGACGTGATCGCGGCTGCGCTCGGTGATGCATCGCTGGCAGGCTGGGACGGCTTTGGGCTGGCTATCCAGGCCTACCAGAAGCGCGCCAGCGACGTGATCGATTATGTCGATCGTCTCGCACACAGCCTCGACCGCAGGATGATGGTGCGGCTGGTCAAGGGCGCCTATTGGGACACCGAGATCAAGCGCGCGCAGGAACGCGGGCTCGACGGCTATCCCGTGTTCACCCGCAAGGCGATGACCGATCTGAACTACGTCGCCTGCGCGCAACAATTGCTGGCACTGCGGCCTCGGATATTTCCGCAGTTCGCCACGCACAACGCGCTGACGGTCGCGAGCATCCTCGAACTGGCAACGGACCAAGGCGGATTTGAATTCCAGCGCCTGCACGGCATGGGCGAGGCGCTCTACGCAAAACTCGGCGAAGACCGCCCCGATATCGCCTATCGCACCTATGCGCCGGTCGGCAGCCACCGCGATCTGCTGGCCTATCTGGTGCGGCGATTGCTGGAAAACGGCGCCAATTCATCGTTTGTCGCGCTCGCCGCCGACGAGACGGTGCCGGTGTCGCAATTGCTGCGGCGTCCGTCCGACATCATCGGCAGTGCCGAAAATGCCGCGCATCCCAACATCCCGTTGCCGCGCGATCTGTATGGAGCCGACCGGAAAAACTCCCGCAGTATTGAATTCGGCGAACGCGCGGCGCTGGAGCAACTCGTTTCAGCCATTGCCGCCGAACCATCACCCGCGGCGGGGAACATCATCGACGCAACCGACAGCCAGGCGCACGCGGCGATAGCGGCTGCGCGCGACGGCTTCAAGCAATGGGCCAGAACGCCGGCCGAGACGCGCACGGCGGCACTGGAGAAGGCCGCCGATCTCCTGGAACGGCGGACGGCGCATTTCATCGCGCTGCTGCAACGCGAGGGCGGCAAGACGTTGGACGATTCGATCTCGGAAGTCCGCGAGGCCGTTGATTTCTGCCGTTACTACGCTGCGCAGGGACGCGAACTGTTCGACGAAGGCAAGGCGATGCCGGGACCGACGGGCGAGAGCAACGTGCTCCGCCTGCGCGGCCGCGGCGTCTTCGTCGCGATTTCGCCGTGGAATTTTCCGCTGGCGATTTTTCTGGGCCAGGTCACGGCGGCTTTGATGGCGGGCAACGCAGTCGTTGCGAAGCCGGCCGAGCAGACGCCGCTGATTGCGGCTGCGGCCGTACGTCTGTTGCATGAAGCTGGCGTGCCGGCGTCCGCGCTACATCTGGTGGCGGGCGACGGCCGGATCGGCGGCGTGCTGGTGGCGCATCAAGATATCGCCGGCGTCGTTTTCACCGGCTCGACCGAAGTCGCGCGGACGATCAACCGCGCGCTCGCCGCCAAGGATGGAGCGATCGTGCCGCTGATCGCCGAGACCGGCGGCATCAATGCAATGATCGTCGATGCCACCGCGCTGCCCGAACAGGTCGCCGACGACGTCGTCACCTCAGCGTTTCGCTCCGCCGGCCAGCGCTGCTCGGCGCTACGATTGTTGTTCCTGCAGGACGACGTCGCCGACCGCATGATCGAGATGATCGCAGGCGCGGCCCGCGAACTCGTCATCGGCGATCCCGCAGATCCCGCCACGCATATCGGCCCGGTGATCGACGCGGAGGCAAGGCAGCGGCTGGACGCGCATGTCGAACGTATGAAGAAGGAAGCCCGGGTGCACTTTGCAGGCAGCGCTCCCCAGGGCAATTACGTCGCGCCGCATATTTTCGAATTGTCCGATGCCGGCCAACTGACGGAAGAAGTGTTCGGCCCGGTGCTGCACGTGGTGCGCTACCGCGCCGACCGGTTCGACCAGGTGCTGCAAGCGATCGAACGCTCCGGCTATGGGCTGACGCTCGGCATCCATTCCCGGATCGACGAAACGGTGGAGGACGCGATCGAGCGGCTCCAGGTCGGCAACATCTATGTCAACCGCAACATGATCGGCGCGGTCGTCGGCGTGCAGCCGTTCGGTGGCCATGGGCTGTCGGGCACCGGGCCCAAGGCCGGCGGACCGCATTACCTCGCGCGTTTCGCGACCGAGCAGACGGTAACCGTCAATACCGCCGCAGCCGGCGGAAATGCAGCGCTGCTGTCCGGCGGGGAGTAGTTGCATCGCCCCGCCAAGATGGGCCAAATGGCGTTTGAATGGGATCGGCCGTAAGCCAGATCTCGGCAAGAGCAACAAACGTCACGGAGCGACGCCACGATGGACGAGGGTATTTTCGACGGCCTCAAGGTTCTGGACTGCGCAAGCTTCATCGCCGCGCCTGCCGCCGCCACGGTGCTGTCGGATTTCGGCGCCGACGTCATCAAGATCGAGCCGCCCGTCACTGGCGATCCCTATCGCAATCTGCCGAACCTGCCGGGCTACCCGCATAGCGAGCATAATTTCGCGTGGATGCTGGAGGCCCGCAACAAGAAGAGCCTCGCGCTCGATCTCTCGAAGCCCGAGGGCCAGGCGGTGCTGCATCGGCTGGCCGCGCAGGCCGACGTCTTCATCACCAACTATCCGCCGCAGGTGCGCGAGCGGCTCGGCATCACCCACGCGCATCTGGCGCCGCAGAACGATCGCCTGATCTACGCTTCCTTCACCGGTTACGGCGAAAAGGGCGAGGAAGCCAACAAGCCCGGCTTCGACAGCAACGCCTATTGGGCGCGCTCCGGCCTGATGGACCTGGTGCGGGCGGACGAACACACCACGCCGGCGCGATCGATCGCCGGCATGGGCGACCATCCTTGCGCGATGGCGTTTTACAGCGCGATCGTCACCGCGCTCTACAAGCGCGAGCGCACCGGCAAGGGCTCGCATGTCAGCTCGAACCTGATGGCCAATGGCGTGTGGGCCGCTTCGGTGCTGGCGCAAGCCAAACTGGTCGGCGCGAAATTCGGCGAACGCCGCCCGCGCGAGCGTGCGCTGAACGCGGTCACCAACCACTACCAGTGCAAGGATGGACGCTGGCTGATCCTGTCCCTGCTCAATGAAGACCGGCAATGGCCGACGCTGGCGCGCTGCCTCGGCCGCGAGGATCTCGTCAGTGATCCGAGATTCGAGGCCAAGAAGGATCGCCATGCGCGATCGCTCGAACTGATCAAGATTTTTGACGAGACTTTTGCGACCAGGGACCTTGCCGAGTGGCGCAAGATCCTTGACGGCAACGGCCTGGTGTTCGGCGTGGTCGGCATTCTCGACGATATTCCGAACGACAAGCAGATGATCGAGAACGAGGTGCTGGTGCCGTTCGAGAACGACACCATGCTCACCATCAGCAGCCCGATCTGGGTCGACGGCAGCAAAAAAGTTCAGCCGCGCAAGCCGCCCGGCCTTGGCGAGCACAGCGACGAGATCCTGCGCAACGCAGGCTATGATGAAGCCGCGATCGGCAAGTTGCGCGCGTCCGGCGCGGTGGCGTGAGGCAGCAAACCATGCCCCTCTATCGCCTGCATTACTTCCCGGAATCGGGAAACAGCTACAAGCTTGCGCTGATGCTCACGCTGTGCGGGCAGAAGTTCGAGCCGGTGTGGACCGATTTCGGCGGCGGCGTGACCCGCACGCCGGAATGGCGGCGCGACGTCAACGCGATGGGTGAAATCCCGGTGCTCGAGGTGGACGGCGAGCGCCTGACCCAGACCGCGCCGATCCTGCTCAAGCTGGCGAAGCAATTCGGCCGGTTCGGCGGCGAGACCGAGCAGGAGCAGTTCGAACTGCTGCGCTGGCTATTCTGGGACAACCACAAGCTCACCGGCTACATGGCAACCTACCGCTTTTTCCGGACCTTCACCCCGTCACCGGACGAGCACGTGCTGAAACATTATCGCAGGCGTCTCGACGACTTCCTGTCGATCCTCGAACATCACATGCAGAAAAACGCGTTCGCGATCGGCGCGTGGCCGACGGTGGCCGATATTTCGATGATGGCCTATCTGCATTATCCGGCCGACGAGACCGGATATGATTGGGCGGCAAGCCATCCCGCGATCCACGCCTGGCTTGGGCGCATGGCGCAATTGCCGGGCTGGAAATCGGCCTATGATCTGCTGCCGGGAAAACGCCTGACGCACTACGCCAAGTGAGTGCTCCTCGATCAGCGCGTAGCCCGGATGAGCGTGTAGAGTTGAGGAGAGGCGCGGTAGCTTGGGCCATGCGGCAACGCTCCGTTTCCTCTCCCCGCTCATCAAACCGGACGTGCCGATTTCCGGCATCCGGCTTTCCGACTGGATTCATTGCCGAGCACACGGCAGCGGGCCAAGGTGCACGCGTCGTAGCCGCAGCACGCCGAGAGGCCCGAAGACCTGATGGTCCGCAAAGCTTCGAGTACCGCGTCCTGGCACCTTGCACCGCCTGCGCAGGAAGTGACGCACGCGATCATTGACGTGATTGTCGATGGCCCGATAGGCCATCAGCCGCGTGCCGTAGCTAAAGTAGCTCGACCAGCCGCGCAGCAATCTGTTCAGCCGGTTGCGTACATCAGGCCACGGTTCTTTGTTGCCGGGGACCAGCAGCTCATTGACCTTGCCTTTGAGCCTCTGGACGCTCTTCCTGGAGGGGCTCGCGCTCAGGTATCGATAACCCTTCTTGCGGTGGTACTCAGGCCCAAACGCGTAGCCAAGGAAGTCGAAGCTTTCTTTCCGGGCATCCTTCAACGTGGTCTTCGCCTCGTTGAGCGTAAGCCCGAGCCGGGTCATCACCTCCTTCGTCCACGTCAGAGCCTCAGCCGCATGTCCGCGACTGAGGATGACGAAGTCGTCGGCATATGAGACCACCTGCGCACAGAACGCTTCGCCACGTCCGGTCAGCCGCCAATGCTTCAGGAAGCGGTTCATGTACAAGTTCGCAAGCATCGGACTGGCGACACCGCCTTGCGGCGTGCCGCGCGTACTGCTCTTGCCTCCCGTCATGCGCCGTTTGCCTTCCCCACCCCCACCCGTCTCCTCGACCGGCGCCTTCAGCCACATCTTGATCAGCCAAAGCACATGCCGATCGACGATGCGACGCGCCACCGATTTGAGAAGTTCTGAGTGCGGAATGGTGTCGAAGTACTTCGACAGATCGGCGTCGACCACATCCGTGTAGCCCCGGCCCAGCAGCCGGTGCACTTCCTTGACAGGGTCCGTCCCACCGCGGCCGGGCCGATAGCCATATACGCTGTCTTCCAGGTCCGCTTCAAAGATCGGCTCCAACACCAGCTTGGCGGCGGTCTGAACCACCCGGTCCCGGATTGTCGGGATGCCGAGCGGACGTTCTCCGCCGCCCGGCTTCGGGATCATCACCCGTCGCACCGGTGCAGGACGATACGTCTTCGTGATCAATTCCTGTCTCAGACCCGCCAGCCATGCTTCCTTGCCCGCCGCCGCAATCGCCGCGAAGCTCTCTCCGTCCACGCCCGGTGCTCCCGCATTGGCGCGGGCCAGCGCATAGGCGTGGTGCAGAATGTCCTCTCGATGGATCTTGTCGTAGAGCAGGTAGAAGCGGAAGGCGGGCTCTGCCTTCGCCTTGCAATACAGCTTCCTCTGAAGGCTCCTGATCTTTTCCGGTGTTTCAGGCTCATAGCGACATCCGGGGGCTATGCGCGTGAGTTCCGCGTGCTGGGCCGTGGATTGCTTCGCTTCGCTCGCAATGACGTGGAGAGAGCTTCATTCACCCTTCAGCGCGTAAAGCAGCCGCACGGCGGAAGCCGCCACCACAGGCAATCTTCACCGGTTGAGCCATGCCCAGACGATGCCGAACACAATCAAGCCCGCGATCACAGCGACAACGATCGCCCAGACGCTGACCCTGACATCGCCGACCACTTGCCGATTGGCTTCGTTCTCTGCGATCTCGCGATTGCGTTGCCTGTCCTGGTCGGGAGAGCTCATCGCCAATCTCCGCGTCGCTCGCTGCTGCCCTCACATATAGCGTTTTCGAGCGAAGTGGGTACCGGTTCGCGTGAAGAAAACGCGTCAAAACAAGAATCTAGAGCTTCGGTTCTAATGCAATCAGAACCGAAGCTCTAGCACAGTTCGCGAAGACCTCTTAGCGGCTTTTGACGAAGCACATGCCGATGCGCGAGATTTTTCCGGCAGCCTGACAGCTCAGGCCCTCGGCGCAAGTCCAGTCGCGGAAACTTCCGTCGTTACCGGCGGCGTGCTTGCCCTGCACATAGCAATGCGCGCCCCAGCCGTCGTAATAATTGGTGCCGGCAAGTTCGGTGCTGCCGCGCAACTGCGGACGGCTGGCGAAGCCGCGCGAATAATCCGGCGCGTGGCCGTCGCGCAGGCTTGCGAGAATATCGCGCCGGCGGATCTGGTCACCGAAGAAATGCGGCGACGCCGGCACGACGGTCGTATTCGACGGCTTGTCCGTCATCCAGTCGACACCGGGGAAGTGAAAGCCGCCGATGCCGCGGGTCTGGTGGCAGCCGGCACAGGTCACATCGTTGAGCCTGCGTTCGAAGCCGGCAGGCGATCGGATGTTCTGCAGCTTCACGCCAGCTTCCGCAGCCTTCCTGAGCGCAGCCACGACGTCGGCTTCGCTGAACACCGCGCCCTCGCCCTGCATCAGTCCGAATTCAGGCTCCAGCTCCGATGGATCGAACCCGACCGGCGTTGGCGCAATCGCGCCGCTGGCGAGGAATTTTTCCGGGATCAGCGCCGTACCACGATCAAACGCGACAAGATTGACGGGATCGAGCAGCCACGCCCTGAACTCGTGCTTGAGGCTATCGTCCGCCAGAAGGCGCGCACGGTCGATCTGGTTTTCCATCGGCGCTTCCGTGAAGACGCGCGCTTGCCCGTCGTAGCGAAACACCTTCAGCAGATAGTCGGTGCGGAAATCGCGAACCGCAGATTTCGGCGCGTGCGCGATCTGAAGATTGGTCTCGATGCGGTCGATGTTCTGATAGTCGATCAGGTCGAACGGACCATCCTTTTCCGACAATGTTCCGCCGGACGAAGCCGTGAGCCAGCGATTGGCGATTTCGGCACAGGTGATCGTGGATCCCTCACCTTTCGCTTTCAGCACGAGGTTCAGCGTCATCGGCAGCCGCGGCGGCGCAGCGTCATCGCCGGCGGCCTTGTTCATTCGCGTCAGGCGGTAGATCAGGCGGATCTCGCCGCAGCTTGCCTCCGCAACGTAAGTACGATCCATGCGGTTGACGATGCCGGCCAGCACGAACCGCGTCTCTTGCGAATAAAGCAGCGCGCGGTCGAACAACTGGAAATCAAAGCCCGCGCCAACGCCGATCGTCTCGTTCGGCAGGTTTGCACCGTGCCGTGCGATATAGCGATCGAACTCGCCATCGATCGCCTGCCGGACCGGCGCCATCGAGGGCAAGGCGAACAACGCGCTGTTGGCGAGCGGGACGTCCGCCGGCCGCTCCGGCAGCAGCATGCGATCGAGACGGAATCTTCCGCTATCGAGTTCGCGCAGCGTCGCGGGATCGGTGATGGCCGCGCCGCGTTCCAGTGCGGCATCCCCTGCCGCAAACGCCGGCAAAGCGCCACACAGCAGAGCAAATATGATGGCGAGAAATCCAGGCGCGGGGCTCATGTCCCAAATAACACCGCGCAAACAAGTCTATTCAAGGAAAAAGGCGCCTCACATCGCCGTGAAGCGCCTTCCTGTTTGGGTATCGTTCCGTCAGCGCGCGACGATCAGGCCCTTGCTGGTCACAACCACCCAGCGGCCGTCCTGCCTGCGAATGGCGTCGACGCGGCCGAGACCGGGTATGGGATCGCCGGCATAGACCTCGTACATGCCGCGGCGGCTCTCGATCAAAGCGCTGCCGTTCGCGACATCCCGCAAGATCCAGCCTTCGACGGTCGGCAGCCGGGCCGTTTCGGGCTTGGGTGGCGCCGCGGGTGCAGGCGCAGGCGGCGCTGCGGCCGCAGCCTGCTGCGGTATCGAGCCAGTAATGTCCTTTGCGGCGGCAGGCGTAGCGGCAGCCGTCGGCGCGGACGCGGTGCGGAGCTTGTCGACGGCCTCGCTGAGCTTGGCGAGTTTCGCGGCCGGCTCAGCCTGCGCCTTCTCGACCTTGTCGAGCCGGTCGCTGGCCTTGTTGAGCTGGCCTGTCGTCGTCTTGGAATTATGCTCCAGGCCGGCTTTCAGCGCGACGATCTCGGCATCAATCCGCGCCACCGAGGCTTCGAGCGCGCTGTCCTTAGTCGATGCTTGGGTCAACTCCTGGACCGGCTCTCCGGCCATCAGCTTTCCAATTCCCGCCGTTGCCAGCGCGCCGCCCAGCGCGCCCGCCACCGTCGCCAGCGCCACCATGGCAGCCATCGCCCCGAACCGGCGCTTGCCGGACGATGCCTCTGCCGACGCAGCCTTGGCATCGGCGCGGTCGCCGGGCGACATGATCATCACATTGCTGGGAAAGCGCGGCGCTTCCGGCTTCACGGCGTCGATCTTGAGAGCCTCGACCTTGGGAGCCTCGACCTTGGGAGCTTCGGCCTTTGAGGCCTCGACCTCCGGCGGTTCCATGCTGACGGCCTCCACCTTGGGCGCGTCGGCCTTCGGCGAAATCTCTTCGTGATCGGGCGCGAGTCTCACCGCCTCGACCTCAGCTGCGGCCGTTACCGGCTCATTCGACGCAGGCATGTCAGGAGCGGCCGGGCTGGCGCCGAGAGTCCCGGTTTCACCGCTGGTGGGCTGGGATTGCTGATCGCTCACGTTGGATTCTCCAGAATTGATTGACCATTTGGTAACTTTTATTGCTTGCCAAATCCTTACCGGCGGCGGCCTTACCGAAATTTTAGGAACTCGTCCGGCCCGGTTTTAGGCCGCCAAATTTCGGCCAGCCCGGTCCCGAGCCACCTATGCTGCCCTGCGGCATCCTTGCCGGTTCCGTTTGCGCCGGTCGGTTTCCCGACTAACATGACCTGACCAGCCAGAAAGGCAGAGTCGCCATGACCATCGAGAAATGCATCAACGAGTTTGATGTAGATGACGTCATTTTTGAGGAAGGCTCGACCGGGCGGGAGCTGTTCGTCGTGCTCGACGGCCAGGTCGAGATCGCCAAGATGAACGGCCCCAACAAGACCGTGATCGTCACGCTCGGCAAGGGAGAGTTTTTCGGCGAGATGGCCGTCATCGACGGCTCGTCCCGTTCAGCCACGGCCATTGCCGCTGCCCCAAACACCCGCGTGATGCGGATCAACCACGCCCGCTTCGTGTACCTGGTCAGCCAGCAGCCGGCCTTTGCGCTGATGATCATGGATGCACTCAGCAAGCGCTTGCGTGCCTCCAATACGGTCGCCTTCAGGGCCGCGGCCACTTCATGAGCGAGCGTAAACCAAGCCCTTTCAAGACACTGCTCGACAGCGACGTCTGCACGCTGATCGAGGCGACCGAGCACGTCTATCAGATCCGTTTCAAGAACCGCGCGGCGAACGCCTATCTGGTGCGCGGAAGCTCACGCACCATCATGATCGATGTCGGGCTGTCTTCAAACTATCCGCATCTCCTGACGTGTCTCGGCCATATCGGCGTGAAGCCCGACGACATCGACATGGTGGTGCTGAGTCACGAGCATCTCGACCATATCGGCGCGGCCTATCACTTCCATGGCCGCGCCTTCATCGCCGCGCATCGGCTGGCCGCCAACAAGATCATGCTGCGCGACGACTTCTCGATGCTGCGCAAGATGTTCAACGAACCGAACGTGCCGATCAATGTCGATCTCTGGCTGGAAGAAGGCAATTTGATCGACCTCGGCAATTTCCGCCTCAACGTGATGTATACGCCCGGCCACACCTCGGCGTGCATCACGCTGTTCGAGCAGGACAAGGGGCTGTTGTTTGCCGCCGACACGCTGATGCCGGGCGGCGTGATGGGCGGCGTATTCGGCTCCGGCAGTATCGCCGACTACATCCAGTCGCTGGAGCGGCTGAAGGGCCTGAATTCGAAGATCCTGCTGTCGGGCCACGGGCGGCTATCCGATACGCCGCAGGACGACGTGCGGATCGCAATCCAGCGCTCGCACGGATTGCTGTCGGACACCGCGCAATTGTTCGACGCGCTGGATGCGCGATCGAATTTCGAACCGATCATGCAGTCGGTGCGCGACCTCAACAAGCTCGACGACTGACCCAGTCATTGCCTGCGACAAACGCAAAGCGTTTGCGCAACGGAGAAAAGCGAGGAAGCAATCCATCTATCCGGTATGCCGCGCGATGGATTGCTTCGCTTCGCTCGCAATGACGAGACGATAAAGCTACGCGCCCATTTGACAAATCCAGCGCTGGCCTGTTCAACAGCTCCCAACAAAATTTCTTCAAACAAGAAACAGGGAGAGAGCACACCATGAAGTTGTACGACTCGGTTGGGCCGAATCCGCGCATCGTCCGCATGTTCATGGCGGAGAAGGGCATCGAGATCCCGAAGCAGGCCGTCGATCTGCGCAAGGGCGAGAACCGCGAAACGGATCATTTGAAGCGTAATCCGCACGGCCAGATGCCGACGCTCGAGCTCGACAACGGCAACTACGTCTCGGAGATCACCGCGATCTGCGAATATCTCGAAGAGAAGCATCCCAATCCTCCGCTGATCGGGGCAACGCCGGAAGAGCGCGCCGAATGCCGGATGTGGACGCGCCGCGTCGATCTCAACATCTGCGAGCATATGGGCAATGGTTTTCGCTTCGGCGAAGGTCTGAAATTCTTCGAGAAGCGGATCCCCTGCGCGCCGGAGGCCTCGCCCGGCCTGAAGATGATCGCCGCCAACCGCCTGCAATGGCTCAACGGCCAGATGGCCGACGGCCGCGACTATCTCTGCGGCAAGCGCTTCACCCTGGCCGACATCCTGCTCCATGGCTGGCTCGACTTCGCCGGCCAGGTCGGCCAGCCGCTGGATACGGCCAACACCAACATCGTGGCCTGGATGGCGCGCGTGGGGGAACGGCCGTCGGCAAAGGCATAACCCAGTTACAGAGCCGGAAATCACTATTCGCCGGTGACGGCTTTCACCACTCTGCCAATTTCGACCACGCGGCGGGCCGTATCGTCCGATGCTCCTGGAAGAGCCGGGTCGCCCATGCCGAGATTGAGCACCGCGGTTTTTCCGCCGTACTCAATGGATATCTGGCGGGCATTGACCGGAGCGGGCTCGCCGATACGCGCGGGCAGTGTCTCGACCGCCGCCGCGGACAGCGCGGCGGCGAGCTTGGACTGCTGCTCGGGTGTGAGTTGACCCTTCAGATGGGGCGGACTGACCTGGCCGCCGCGCAGGCGTGCAACGTCGTAGCTGCAGTCCGGCTTGATGGTCCAGATCGTGCCGCTCGTACCTGCAAATCCGTCCTGCGTGTCTTTGACAGTCAGCATTGGCTTTACCGGACAATCCGCCGCCTGCGCCTGATGCGGCAGCGCCATGCAGACGACTGCCGATGCGAGCAACCATGACGCTATTCGTGCGGTTCGAAGTTGCATCGTTGAATTCCTGAGCGTCGGATGGGGCGATAGTAAGGCTTGCGTCCCTCTCGTTGTGACGGGGCGGACGAACCGTCCGCCCCGTCATTCGGTTACTGCCGCACCGTGGTGATGCCCCGTCCGGCCTCGTCACGCGACATCCCGATGGTGGGCGCAGCAGGCGCGAGACTGACGCCCACAGTCGTCGGTTCGTTCATCGCGGCGCTCTGTCCACCGGCCTCTGTTACCGCCGCCGTGAGGGCCGACGGACCACCGGCGGGTTCGAACGCCTCGACCATCAGTGTCCCGGCGCTGAGGGATAGCGACCCGCCGGCGATCCATATCTTCCAGTAGATCGTATGGTCACCTGCCGGGAGGTCGATCGCAAACATGGTGCCGACCTGAGCCCATTGGTTCGCCGTTGGCAGGCTGAGGCTGCGGAATGAATCAGTCCACACGATGTTGACTGGTGCTGCGTTGTAGACCCCGGTCTGGAACTGAACCGGTGTGGCACTGCGGGCGCTGGTGTTTGCCGAGATATGCACCTTGCCGGGCTTATCGAGGTGAATACTTGTCTGCAGGATGTTGGAGTTGGCCGGCACGACCTTCACCGGCGTCCAGGGGAACGAGGCGTCGGCGCTGACCGAGGGTCCTCCGACCTGGGGATCGGGCAGCCGCGGAATTTTGCGCGAATCCGCGGCGTTGGCGATCGCCCGGAAATGCGGCGTGCCATTGGCCAGATTGCCGTCATTGTCGTCGACGATGAAGCTCAGACGGACGGCGTCGGCGATGTCGGACGGATTGGCCGCCGCCGCGCCGAGCACCAGCCGTGTTGCGATGGCGTAGGATTCATCCTCCGAGAAGGTCTGCTTGAGCTGCTGAACCAGCTCCCACGTAAAGCCACCATACGGCCGGCCGATCGTATGCACGTCACCGGGCGATGGCCACAGGACCACGTCGCTCGCCGACCGCAGGCAGGTGCCCGCTCCAAAGAAGTCGCGGCCGACGCAGGGCTGACGTGTGGCGAGAACCGCCATCGCGTCGCCGAACCCTTCGCTGTAGCCGCCGTTGACGATACCGCCTTTCACGGCATCGATGCCGTGGCCGTACTCATGCATCACCACGTCGGAATAGGCGGTGTTGGGACAACCGTTGCCGGCCTTGAAGAAATTGATCGACGACCCGTTCCAGAATGCGTTGCAAGTCTGGTTGATGTTGGTCAGCACCGGCAAATTGGGGAGGTCCGCCGGTCCGAGGATGGTATGGGCGAGCTCACGTGCGAAGTTGGCCCAGTAAAAGGCGGAGTCCTGCGCCAGTTGATCATCGCCGCCGGCGCCCAGATTGAGGTTGATCGGCGGAACCGCCGGCCCGGTCTGGGCGGCCTCCAATCCCGGGCCGGATTGATTATTGACGATGAACCACGGCCCGCGAAGCTTCGCCCTGATTTCGGTGCTGCCTGCAGGTGTGGTGTAGCCATAACGACCATCGGCGCCGGTGATCTGCTTCACACCGTCGGAAAGACGAGTGACCTCAAGCTTGGGAAACGATCGGTTCTCGGTCGCCTGGAACGGGCTCGTGGCCCAGATGTTGCCGCTCACCACACCGTTGTGCGTGTGATAGACCTCGCTTTCCCAGTTCAGGACGCGAGGCTCGCCGACTGCCGCGACCCAGTATTTGCGAACGTTGGAATCGCCCACTGCGCTGGGCCCAAGCGTAAAGGTCCACGACAGATTACCGTTCTGCCGGTCGTCGACCCAGATCTGCAATTCAGGCCTGGGATCTGGCCCGGCGGAGGCGGCACCGGCTTCCTTGCGAGCAACCTGAACGGCTTCCGCAGCGGAAACGGTCGGCTGGGTGGCGTCGACCTTGCTCGGCATCGCGCGCTTGCGCGTCGCCTGGATCTGGCCGTTGCCATCCACGATGGTCAGATAGTCGCTGCCCTTGGACAAAGGCACACCGCGGTATGCCAGCGGGAACACCGTGATGAATTTTTCAGTCGAACTCGCGACGCGATCTGCGGCAGTTGCCGGAGCCATGTTCGCGCCAGCCGGTTGGTCAGTGCCTCCGACATGACTGGTTGGCGCTGCCAACAGCGAGAAACCTTCTGGCAGGTCGGTTTGAACCGCTGCTGCCGATGCGAAGCCAGCCGAATTTGCACGCACGCTGGGAGCAGCCGACGGCAAGACGACCGATCGCTGAACCGAAGAATATTGGCTCTGAAGTTTGCTTCCATCCGGATAGCGGTTCTCCACGGGAGCTGCCGCAACCGGACTCGTCGGCCGCTGCTGCGCTGAAGACGGGATGACTGTCGCAGCGAGCACGGAAATCGTCCCGATGAATTTGGCAGAAGTCCACATCACATCACGTTGACTCATAACGGGCCTCCTCTGACGCCTGTTGGTGGGTTATCGCGAGGTAGCCGGGAGTATTCTCCGGTTGGCACAGTGCCAGACCGGAGCCGCAGAACGACATGTGAGCTGAGCAGGTAGAACACAGTGCATACTGCATACTCCCTCGACGATTAGCGTACGCCTTCGTCCAGAGGTTGCGATATGAGCTGGTTCACAATGACGGGCGTGCCGGCATTTGTGCAAAGATTGGACGTGACTCGAAGAGATCACTCTCTAACGCAGGTATGGCAAACCGTACGGAGGTAGGGCTCATGCTATCGAATCGGATGGAGCGAACTATTATTGGCTTAGGCCGGTGATGACGGTCTACATCACCACCGGTGCATCAGGGAGTTCATTCGGGCCGCCGCCACTCCTCGGAAAATGCGTGGCGAGTTCGCGCGACACGGCCTCGACGCCTCTGATCACACCGCCTTCAAAATTTCTCGCCCTGAACTGCGTTTCCATCTCGACGCAAATTTTTTCCCAGCCGGCGTGGCCGACCTTCGCGTCTATGCCACGGTCGGCAATAATCTCGAAATCGTGGTCAGCCAGCAGCAAATAGATCAGGACACCGTTGTTGTGGATGGTATCCCAGATCCGCAATTGCGAAAAAATATCCAGCGCCCGCTCCCGCGCGGGCTGATTGCGAAACAGCGGTGCGCCGTCGAGCGCGCCTTCGACCACGAAACGCACCTGTCCGGAATGGGTGGCTTCACCTGCCTTGATCGCCTGCTCGATCCTCGCCAGCGCCTGCGGCGGAAGGATGCGCCGCAGCCGCCAGCGGTGCTCGAGGAGATGCCTGCCGATGCGCCTGATGCTCATGCTACCAGCTCCCCGATGCACCGCCGCCGCCGAAGCTGCCGCCGCCGCCACTGAAGCCGCCGCTGCTGCTCGAGCCGTTGCCGCTGGACCATGAACCGCCTGAGCCTCCGGACCAGCCGCCAGTGCCACCCCGACGGCCCGGCCCTGCTGACGTGAAACTGTCGCTGATCAACACAAAGAGCGACGCGATCCCGCCGGCGATCACCGCCGCCATGACCGAGCCGACCATGAACCAGGCAATCAGGGCCGTCAGCGCGCCTGCGGCCGCCGAGCCCAGCAGGCGTCCCAGCAGGCTCCGCAACAGCCCGCCGAAAAATATCGCCGGAATGATGAGAAACGGATTGAACAGATCCTCTAGATTGAACGATTGCGAATCCTGCCAGTGCGGCGGTTCGGGCTCAGGCAGCTTCTCGCCATTGACGATGCGCACCATCTTGTCGACCCCGGCCGCAACGCCGCCGCCGAAATCGCCGGTCTTGAACTTCGGTGTGATGTCCTCGTCGATGATGCGCTTGGTGGTCGCGTCGGTGAGTGCGCCTTCGAGGCCATAGCCGACCTCGATGCGCAAGCGTCGATCGTTCTTGGCGATGACCAGCAGCGCGCCGTCATCGATTTTCTTGCGGCCGATCTTCCAGGCCTCCGCGACGCGCAGCGCATACTGCTCGATCGCCTCGCCGTCGGTCGTCGGCACGATCAGCACCGCGACCTGGCTGCCCTTTCGCGTCTCCAGATCCTGCAGCGCTTGCGTCAGCGAGGCGATGTCGCCGGCCGTGAGCGTGCCGGTCTGGTCGACCACCCGTCCGCTCAGAGGCGGCACCGCGACGAGCGCAAGGGCTGCAGAAGCCCAGCACAGCAGCAGCGCAAGAAAGGAGGCTCTTGCAGCGTTCATCGCAGTTGGTCTTTTCAGCGGCTACTTCGCGGGTGCGGGCGTCGGATTGAAATCCACCTTCGGCGCCGTCGAGATCGACTTCTCGTTCTCGACCGTGAAGTTCGGCTTTTCCTTGTAGCCGAAGAGCATCGCCGTCATGTTGTTCGGGAAGGTGCGGATGCCGACGTTATAGTCCTGCACCGCCTTGATGTAGCGGTTGCGCGCCACGGTGATGCGATTCTCGGTGCCTTCGAGCTGTGACATCAGGTCGCGAAACAGGGCGTCCGATTTGAGCTGCGGGTAGTTTTCGGTCACCACCAACAGCCGCGACAGCGCACTCGACAGTTCGCCCTGGGCGGCCTGGAATTTCTGGAACGCGGCGGGATCGTTCAGCACCTCCGGCGTCGCCTGGATGCTGCCGACCTTGGCGCGGGCGTTGGTGACGCCGAGCAGCACGTCCTTTTCCTGCTGCGCAAAGCCCTTCACCGAATTGACGAGGTTGGGCACCAGGTCGGCGCGGCGCTGATACTGGTTGACCACTTCCGACCAGCCCGCCTTGACCTGCTCGTCAGTGGTCTGGATCGCGTTGTAACCGCAATTGGTCAGGCTCAGGCACGACAGCGTCGCCAGCACGGTCCAGAATCTGCGCATCGCACTCTCCCCAAAAGGACTACAAACGCAATTCTAGCAGATTGGTTGCGTCAGGTATGCAGCCGTAAGCCGCCTTCCGGTCGATTTCGCAGACGATGGCCCTTGCCTATCATGCGCTGAAATAACAACATGGCCCGATAATAATAATGGGAGGGTTCATGACCACGTTCGAGACCATCGTCGTGGAGCGGCCGGAGCCACGCATCGCGCGGATCGTGATGAACCGGCCCGAGGCGCGCAACGCGCAGAACCTGCAGATGACCTACGACCTCAACGCCGCCTTCGACCAGGCGGTGCAGGACGACGCGGTCAAGGTCATCATCCTCGCCGGCAACGGCCCGCATTTTTCGTCGGGACATGATCTGCGGCCCGGGGCCAAGAATGCCGCCGGCGTAGATTTTCCGCCGGTCGGAAATTGGGGCGGCTTCGCCGAACCCAACGCCCACGGCCGCTTCGCGCGCGAGCAGGAAATCTATCTGCAGATCACACGGCGCTGGCGCAATCTGGCGAAACCGACGATCGCGGAAGTGCACGGCAAGTGCATCGCCGGCGGCCTGATGCTGGCCTGGGCCTGCGACCTGATCGTCGCCAGCGACGATGCGGAGTTCTGCGATCCCGTGGTCACCATGGGCGTCTGCGGCGTCGAATGGTTCGTGCATCCCTGGGAGCTCGGCCCGCGCAAGGCCAAGGAATTGCTGTTCACCGCCGACGTCTGGAGCGCGGAGGAAGCGCACCGGCTCGGCATGGTCAATCACGTCGTGCCGCGCGCCGAGCTCTCCTCATTCGTGATGAAGCTCGCCGAAAGGATCGCCGCAAAGCCTTCGTTCGCGCTGAAGCTGACAAAGGAAGCCGTCAATCGCTCGGTCGACGTGATGGGTCAGCCCGCGGCGATCGAGCAGGCATTTGCGCTGCATCAGCTCTGCCACGCGCATAACCTCCAGGAATTCGGCATGGTGGTAGACCCCGCCGGCCTGCATCCCTCCGTCAGAAAACCGGCACAAGCCAAATAGAACAAGCAAAGCAGATCAGATGGACCTTACCCCAAGCGACGAGCAGCGGTTGCTGCGCGAAAGTGCCGACCGCTTCGTCAACGAGACCTACACCGCCGATCACCGCCGCAGGGTCGCGAGCGATCCGCTCGGCTTCAGCGCCGAAATCTGGAAACAGTTCGCCGAACTCGGCTGGCTGGCGCTGCCGATCGCCGAGGCCCATGGCGGGCTTGGCGGCGGCGCGGTCGAGATCGGAATCCTGATGGAAGCATTCGGACGCGGGCTGGTCTCCGAGCCCTATCTCTCGACCGTCGTGATCGGCGCGGCGCTGATCTCGGAATGCGGCACGGACGCGCAGAAGCAGGCGCTGCTGCCCGATATCGCCGACGGTTCGCTGGTTCTGGCATTCGCGCATTCGGAACGTCAGGCGCGCTTCGATCTCGCCGACGTCAGGACCGCGGCAAAGAAGACGCCGGACGGCTGGCGCCTCGACGGCAGCAAGACCGCCGTGCTCGACGGCAACGCCGCCGGCCAGATCATCGTCTCGGCCCGCGTCGATGATGGGTCCGGTAAATCCGGCAAGCTCTGCCTGTTTCTGGTGCCGCAAGGCACGCGCGGGCTCGCCTCGCGCGACTTCCCGCGGCTCGGCGGCGGCCGAGCCTGCAACCTCGAACTCAGCGGCGTGCAACTTCCTGCCGACGCCCTGCTCGGCGATGGCAGCGACGCGTTGCCCGCGATCGAAGCCGTGGTCGATCGCGCGATGGCGGCGCTCGGGGCGGAAGCCGTCGGCATCATGCAGACCCTGCTCGACCAGACGCTGGAATACACCAAAATCCGAAAGCAGTTCGGACGGCCGCTCTCCGCCAACCAGGTGATCCGCCATCGCCTTGCCGACATGGCGATGCAATGCGACGAGGCGCGCTCGATGGCGTTGCGCGCTGCGCTGATGGCCGATGCCGAGCCGGTCGCGCGCAGCCGCGCGGCGTCGGGCGCGAAGGCCAAGATCGGCAAATGCGCGCGCTTCGTCGCCGAACAGTCGGTGCAGCTTCACGGCGCCATGGGCGTCACCGAAGAGCTCGACGTCGGTTCCTATTTCAAGCGGCTGCTCGCCTTCGACACGCTGTTCGGCGGCAGCGCCCATCACTATCGCCGTCATGCCGCCCTCGGCGGCCGTGCCGTCCAGGCCTGAAAGGAGCGCATCATGGATCTCACCTTCAACGCCGAAGAGCGCGCCTTCGAGAAAGAAGTACGCGACTTCATCGCGGCAAACCTCACGCCGGAGATGAAGCGCGCCACCGCGCTGACGCCCTCGGTATTTTCCGATCCTGACATCGGCATGGCCTGGCAGCGCGCCCTGCACAAGAGAGGCTGGGGCGCGCCGGGCTGGCCGGTCGACCATGGCGGCCCGGACTGGACCCCGGCGCAGCGCTGGATCTTCGAGAGCGAATCCGCCCGCGCCGGCGTGCCGAATGTCAACGTGATGGGCGTCAAGATGGTCGGCCCCGTCATCATCGGCTTCGGCTCGCCCGAGCAGAAGAATTTCTACCTGCCGCGAATTCTCTCCGGCGAGGATTACTGGTGCCAGGGCTATTCCGAGCCGGGCTCCGGCTCCGACCTGTCGTCGCTGAAAACCCGCGCGGTGCGCGACGGCGACGACTACATCATCAACGGCACCAAGATCTGGACCACGCACGCCCACCACGCCAACCGCATGTTCGCGCTGGTGCGCACCAACGAGACCGAGCGGCAGCAGGAAGGCATCTCCTTCATCCTGATCGACATGAAGAGCCCGGGCATCACGACGCGGCCGATCCTCACCATCGGCGGCGACCACGAGGTCAACCAGGTGTTCTTCGACGATGTGCGCGTGCCCGTCGCCAACCGCGTCGGCGAGGAAGGCAAGGGCTGGACCTACGGCAAATATCTGCTCGAGTTCGAGCGCGGCGCCGGCATCGCCTCGGCCAAACTGCGCGACGCGCTGAAGACGATTTCCGATCTCGCCGAATCCGAAGTCACCGGCCGCGCCATCGACGATCCCGATATCGCCATGCGGATGTCCGAGATCGAGGTGGATATCGACACGCTCGAGATGACCGAACTGCGCGTGCTGTCGGCGCTGCAGACCGGACAGAATCCGGGCGCGGTGTCGTCGATCCTGAAACTGCGCAACAGCGAAATCCGCCAGGCGGTGACGCGGCTCGGCGTCGACGTGATCGGCAATGACGGCCTCTATGTCGAGCCGATGCGGCCGCTCTACCGGCTCAACGAAGCGCCGGGGATTCCGGAGGAATTGCTGCCGGTGGTGCCGGAATATCTCAACGGCCGTGCGTACACGATCTTCGGCGGCTCGTCGGAGATCCAGCGCGAGATCGTGGCGAAGATGGTGCTGGGGCTGTAGCCCTCCCCCCCGTCGTTCCGGTACACGCGTCCGTTGGTCTTGGCGATGTCACGCGCTCCGGCGGATGCAGATGTGATCAAGCATCGGCGACAATCGTCCGGCGCGTCTGAAAGAGTTCTCAGGATTGCGAAGCTCGCGGCAGCGGCTGAAAGATGCTTGAGCGTATGCCCGCTAAGAACTCGACCAACTGAAAAAATTTCATGGTCATAGAATTCCAACACTTTGGCGAGCGCGTAAAGCGCTGCAGCGATGACCCAATAGAATGTGCCAGTGTACTTTGGCGGGAAGAATTGGAGGATCATCACAAGTGCGAGGAATGGGAAAAATTGCGCCCAGGCGTAGAGCCGCAAATCATCGGTCCAGCGCCACAGCAGAAGACTGAAAATGCCGATCGCCAGCAGCGGCCTTAACAACGCCCTCCCCGCTTTTGCGTCCACACGCTCCTCGACAACTGCAGCAAGGATTGCAGCGAAGCAGAGTGTCATCGGCAGCCGATCCCAAAATAGGGTGGAATCGTTCGGATTCAAATGGTAGTAGGACGAGCCAAAGCCCGTCAAAAATATCCCTGAAAAAAGCACGGTGGTTGTTGCGTCACGTCGCAATAGAAACAAGCCGGCAGCACCGACTGCTATGAAGGGTAGATTTGAGACTACATTCCAGAAGTTCGGTATGCCGAACAGATCGCGTTGGTCGGCGAACTGATGATAGACTTGGTTTTGCAGTAGCGGCGGAAAGGGCAACAACCCGGCGAGCGTGGCAATCATCAACCCATACAGAACCGGTACGGGCCGATTTCGGATCATGTTGCTGATTGTCATTTGATGGCACCGTTGATCGTTACCTTGAACCCTCCGCGGAGTGGGCGGAGAGCTATCCTTCGGCTTGCAAACAATTTGCCACTGTCTACCGCCACCATACTCATCGATGCCAACGACTTGAAACGAATTCTGACGCTGACGAGGAACGCCGGATCTACAGGAACGGGTTGAACAGTGGAGCCAGGTCAGAACAGAATGCGCGGGAGCGGTCGATGAGTTTGCTGCGCAGGCTCCTGTCTCGGTCCTTCCGCTGGCTAATCGCGGCAATCTGGTTTCTGTGCCGGATCGCGATCATCGCGTGGGCCGCCCTTGCCATCTACTATTCGAATCTACCGTCGGCCGAGCTGCGTCTGGGGCTGGCGGTCATCTTCCCTGCCTTCATTATATGGGCTCTTTGGCTTTCGCGCCAACGAAGCATGTCCGCGATCGCGATCGTGCTGCTTCTCATAGTGGCCGCATGGTGGATCGCCATCCCGCCCTCACATGATCGCAACTGGCGACCGGAAGTCGCGGTGATGCCACGAGCTGTCATCGATGGAGACCGCGTGCGCCTCACCGGTGTGCGCAACTTTGATTACCGCACCCGGAACGACTTCACGGTTCGCTATGAGGAGCGCGAGGTGTCGCTGTCACACCTGACGGCCCTCGATTTCTATGTGTCCTACTTTACCCAAGGGCCCGTCGGACACACGTTCGTGAGCTTCATCTTCGACAATGCGCCCCCACTGAGTATCTCCATCGAGACACGACCGGAGGTTGGCGAGGGGTTTGCGCCGATCGCCTCCCTCTTCAAACAATTCGAGTTGATCTACGTGGTCGGTGACGAGCACGACCTCGTAGGCGTGCGCACCAACCACCGACGGGAAGCAGTGTATCTTTATCGTCTCAACACTTCGGCTGACGATGCACGCCGGCTACTCCTGGTCTATCTTGCGCGGATCAACGAACTCGCCGATCGGCCGGAGTTCTATCATCTGCTGACCAACAGCTGCACCATCAACATCGTGCGTTACGCAAACGCAGCCGGCCGGGCCGGACGAATCGACGTGCGCCACATCCTCAACGGCCTTATCGATGGCTATCTCTACCGTTCGGGTCGCATGGACACGTCGTTGCCGTTTCGAGGAACTGCGGCGACGCTCCCAGATCAACGTCGCCGCGGAGGCAGCCGAAGACGCACCCGATTTCTCACAACGTATACGCCAATCCTTGCCGACCATTACCCGGCCCTGAATTGGTGCGGACGGCAGCAGCCGAAGCTGCACCGTGTTACCGATGTTCGCTTTGGGTCCAGGTTGCGTAAAAAACGCTGCGCGTAGCGCAGCGCCAAGAAGTGCGTCCCGGAATGACGTTTGGAGAGTGTGGCTGCTACACTACCGCCTTCGCATCCCTGATCGCCTGCCACACCTTCGCCGGCGTCAGCGGCGTGTTGAGCTGCTTGATGCCGAGTTCGCTGAGCGCATCCATCACGCCGTTGGTGATGCAGGGCGGCCCGCCGATGGCGCCGGATTCGCCGCAGCCCTTGGCGCCGAGCGGATTGGTGCGGCAGGGTGCGGAATCATCCAGCGTCACGACGATCGGCGGAATGTCGTCGGCGCGCGGCACGCAGTAGTCCTGGTAGCTCGCGGTCAACAGCTGCCCTTCCTCGCTATAGGCGACGCCCTCATAGAGCGCCTGGCCGATGCCCTGAGCGACGCCGCCATGCACCTGTCCGGTCACCAGCATCGGATTGACGGCGATGCCGACGTCGTCGACCGTGGTGTAGCGCACCACCTTGCTGACGCCGGTTTCCGGATCGATCTCGACTTCGCAGATATGCGTGCCGTTCGGCCAGCTCGGCCCGTCGACCTCGCCTTCGGAATCGACGGAAAGCCGCGCGCCGTCTTCCTTCTTCGCGATCTCGAACAGGCTGATGCGCTTGTCGGTGCCGACCACCGTCAGCCAGCCGTCGCGATATTCGATATCCTCGACCGACGTCTCCAGCACGTTCGAGGCCTTCTCGCGCGCCTTGCTGATCATGTCGTTGGTCGAAACCGCGACCGCGGTGCCGCCGACGAACAGCGAGCGCGAACCGACGCTGCCGAAGCCGGTGGCCAGATCAGTGTCGCCCTGCACCACGTCGATCTTGTCCATGGCAATGCCGAGCGTATCGGATACCATCTGCGTGTAGGTGGTCTGCAGGCCCTGCCCCATCGCCATGGTGCCGGAATGCAGGACGATGCGGCCCTCTGCCGTGGCATGCAGGCTGACCTTTTCGGTGTGCGCGCGCCCGCCGGTCCATTCGATGTAGCTGGTGAGGCCGCGGCCGTAGAGCAGGCCCTTCTTCTTCGCCGCCTTCTTGCGCGCGGCAAAGCCGTCCCAGTCCGCAAGCTCCGAGGCGCGCGACAGCATGTGCGCGAACGCGCCGGAATCGTACACCTGACCGACCGCATTGGTGTAAGGCAGTTGCGCGGGCTTGATGTAGTTCACCTTGCGGATGGTGCGCGGGTCCATGCCGATCTGCCGCGCGGCGGCATCCATCAGCCGCTCGACGATGAACACCGCCTCGGGCCGCCCGGCGCCGCGATAGGCGCCGACCGGTGCGGTGTTGGTCATCACCGACTTCACTTCGAAATGCACCAGCGGCAGATCGTAGACGCCGGTCTGCACGAACGGACCGAGCACCAGCGGAATGATGTTGGCCGCACCCGATGAGTAAGCGCCGGTGCCGCCGACCGAGCGCACCCGATAGGCCAGCACGCGGCCCTTGGCGTCGAGCGCGAATTCCCCGGTCGAGGTCAGATCGCGGCCATGGGTGCCGCCGACGAATTCGTCGGTGCGGTCGCCGCGCCAGCGGATCTTGCGCGACAATTTGGTCGCGGCGTAGGCAACGATGCCGTCTTCCGGATAGAGATTGGTCTTCTGCCCAAACCCGCCGCCGATGTCGCCGACCAGCACGCGGACGCTTTCCTTCGGCCGCTTCAGCACGGCTTCCGCCAGCACGTCGCGGGTCGAGGCCGGCGTCTGCGACTGCACGTGCAGGATCAGCCGTCCGGTCTTCTTGTCGATCTCGGCAATGGTCGAGCGCGGCTCCATGGCCGACGGCACCAGCCGCTGGCTGACCAGATCGAGCGAGACTGTATGCGCGGCGTTGGCAAAGGCTTCCTCGACCTTGGCCGCGTCGCCATAGCTCATCGCCGCCACGATATTGTCGGGCGCCTCCGGCCACACCACCGGCGCGCCCGGCTTGATCGCTTCCAGCGGATCGACCACCGAGGGCAGCACCTCGTAGTCGACCGCGATCGCTTCGGCCGCGGTCTGCGCCAGCACCCGCGATGTCGCGACCACGGCCGCCACGGCCTCGCCGGCATAGCGCACGACTTCATGGGCCAGCAGCCGGCGCGGCGGCACCGTCATCGGCGTGCCGTCCGGCCGCTTGAAGATCGCGAGCGTCGGGATGGTGCCGATATCGTCCTTGACCAGATCGGCGCCGGTGTAGACCGCCTCGACGCCCGGCATGGCGGTGGCGGCAGCGCTGTCGATCGAGACGATCTTGGCGTGGGCATGGGGCGAGCGCAGCACATAGAGCCACAGCGCGCCCTCCTCCGGCTTGTCGTCGATGAACTGCCCCTTCCCGGTGAGCAGTCTCTGGTCTTCCAAACGCTTGACCGGCTGGCCCGCACCAAAACGCATATTGCCGGGAAGAATGTTCATCAGTTTGTCCTTCGAGCTTCTTGTCGGATTGGGCGGGGTTTTAGCGGCTTTTCAGCCGGAGACAACTCGCGCCGTCATTCCGGGATGGTCCGAAGGACCAGACCCGGAATCTCGAGATTCCGGGTTCGCGCTGACGCGCGCCCCGGAATGACGAGATGGTGAGATTGCATGCAACTCGCAAGCCAGTTACCCGAGATCCCGCAACGCGGCCTCGACCACCTTGCGCTGCTCGGCCGTCAGCGCAGCCTGCGGCGGCACGGGGTCGCCGACCGCATAGCCCTGGATATCGAGCCCGGCCTTGATGCAGGCGGCGAGGTTGAAGCGCGCAAAGGCCTCGTTGATGCGCCACAGCCTGCGTTGCAGCGCCATCGCCTCATCCCAGCGCGCTGCCTTGCAGAGGTTATAGAGTTCGACGCTCTGCCGCGGGATGATGCAGGCGGGGCCGGCCATCCAGCCCAGTCCGCCGATCAGCATCACCGCCGCCGGAATGTGGGCGGAAGCCGAGAACACTTTGATGCTGTCGCCGCAGCGATTCATGATCGACAGCAGCCGGCCGGTATTGGTCGAGGCATCCTTGATGTAGCCGATGCGCGGATGGGTCGCGAGCCGCGCGATCACGTCGAGCGTGAGATCCGAGCGCTGGAATTGCGGGTTGGTGTAGATCACGACGGGAATGTCGACGGCGTCGGCAATGGCGCGGAAGTAGGATTCGACCTGCGCGTCGGCGACCGGGAAATACGCTTCCATGATCGCGAGAATGCCGTCGGCGCCAAGTTTCTGATGCGCCTTCGCCTGCGCCACCGCGTCCGCCGTCGACGTCGAAGCGACGCCGGCGATCACGGGCACCCGGCCCCTCGCGGCCTCGATCGTGGCTTGCACGACAGTCGCGCGCTGCGCCTGGTCGAGATAGGCGAACTCGCCGGTCGAACCCAGCGGCGTCAACCCATGCACGCCCGCCTTGATGAGGTCGTCGCAGAGCCGGCCCAGCACCTCGGTGCGGATCTGGCCTGACGCATCGATGGGCGAGACCAGATAGGGAAAGACGCCGTGGAAATCAGCCATGATCGGAAATGTGCCCCGCGCGAAAAGTTTGTCCGTCATGGCTATCCGGAATGCCCGGGCAAGGCAACGCTCCCCAAAGCACCGCGCGTTTCAGTCATTTGCGCTCCCTGATCCAGGCATCGATCGCCGGCAGCGCGCGGGCCTTGAGGTCGGCGGAGATCGCAATCACCTCCTGCGCCCGGCCCGCCATCACGCGGCCGCCCGAAGTCGCCTGAACCGGCGCGAAAGCTGCGAGTTCGGCGGCATGGCCCTCGTCGCTGAAATTGGTCATGAAGTTGGCGATAAACTGGTCGCGGAATTGCGGTCCCTGCTTTGCGAACAGCGCATCGTAGTTCTTCTGCAGAAAATCCCAGGTCAGCTCAGGCTGCTCCCCGGAGGACGCGACCGAACCGATCAGGCCGGTGACGATCGTGCCCGGCACCTCGTCGGCAAGGGTCAGGTCCAGCGTGGCGCGCGCCAGCACCGGATCGCGCGCGGCCGCCGCGGCAAAATAATAGCGCAGCCGCTCATTGGTCACAGTACTCTTGCGCGCCAGCGTCAGCAGCGTGTCATAGGTCGCGCGATCCGCCGTGATGCCGACGACATGGGTGACGGAATCGCGCAACGCCGCCGGCAGCGATTGCGGATCGCGGAGGAATCCGGCGAACCGTCGCTTTGCCTCCGCAATGATCGCTTCGTCGCCGAGTTCGCCGAGTGTCCAGATCAGGCTGCCGCGCAGCAGTGTGTTGTCGTCGTCGCCCGAGCCGCTGCCGTCCCAGCCGAGCCGGTCGAACACGGGACGCAATTTGCTGCTGATGTAACGCTGCAGCGCCGGACGTTCGGGCCGGTCGCGTGACAGACGGTTGAGCGCGGAGAATGCCGTGATGACCTGATCCCATACCGGCCGGCGGTCATCGACGCCGACATTCTCGACCAAGGCGAGATAGGATGACGGCTCGGCGCGGCCGGCCTGCACCATCGCCCAGCCATCGGCGAGGAAATTGACGCGGTCTGCCGGCAACATCTGCGGCAGCGCCTTCGCCAGCGCAGCCATGCTCGCCGGCCCGTACTCGACCCGGTAGTAACCGATATCGCCGAGATTGACCTTGATCGCCTCACCGCAGGATCCGGCCGGGATTTCGGTCGAGCCCTGCAGCAGCACGACATCGGCCGATGGCGCGATGCCGACCTTCCCGACCGCAACCGGTATTTGCCAGTTGCGCGGCGGCAAGGCCGTTGTCCGCGCCGGCGCAACCACGAAACGGTCCTGCCGCAGCGTCAGCCGCTGCGTATCGCCGTTGCAGGCGGTGTCGGCCGATATCAGCGGCACACCGTCCTGTTCGGTAAAGGACGCCGCGATTTCCGTCACCGGCTTGTGGCCCGCGCGCTCCAGCGCCCGCCAGAGATCGGCCGTGGTGGTGTTGCCATAGGCATGCGTGGCCATGTAGGCGCGGATGCCGTCGCGGAACGCCGCCTCGCCGAGGTAGTTCTCCAGCATGCGGATCAGCGCCTGTCCCTTGTTGTAGGTAATGGCATCGAACGCGATCATGGCTTCGCTCTCATTGGCGACCGGCTGCTGGATCGGGTGCGAGGTGCGCCGCGCGTCGAGCGCCATGGCGAACTGCTTCGCCCCGTAGCCGTTCAGCCAGCTTTGCCATTGCGGATAAAACTGCTCCGCCGCCTTCGTCGCCATCCAGGTCGCAAAGCCCTCGTTGAGCCAGAGATTGTCCCACCACGCCATGGTGACGAGATCGCCGAACCATTGATGCGCCATCTCATGGGCGATGATGGAAAAGATGCCGCGCCGCGCGCTGTCAGGGTTGGTTGCGGGATCGAACAGCAGCCGGCTCTCGAAGAAGGTGATGCCGCCCCAGTTCTCCATCGCGCCGCCGAAGCCGCCCGGCACCGCGATCAGGTCGAGCTTGGGCAGCGGATATTTGACGCCGAAATAGTCGTTGAACCAGGCAAGCAGTTTCACCGCGCTGTCGAGCGCGAATTGCCCTTTCGCCGCCTTGCCGGTGGTGGCGACGACGCCGATCGTCACGCCTTCCACTTCTGCCGTGATGCGCTCCAGTTCGCCCACCGTCAGCACGAACAGATAGGTCGACATTTTTGGCGTGGGGGCAAAGCTGACGTTCTTCAGGTTCGGCTCGAGCGGCTCTTCGCGCACGACCGGCATGTTGCCGACCGCGAGGAAATGGCGCGGCACCCGCACGGTCAGGGCGAAACTCGCCTTGAAGGCCGGCTCGTCCCAGCACGGAAATATCCGCCGCGCGTCCGCCGGCTCGAGCTTGCTCGTCAGCAACCGCTTCACGCCGCTGTCGGTCGGATAATCGACAAAGAAGAAGCCGCGGTCGAACTTGTTGATCCGCGCCGAAAACTCGATGCGCAGCCGATGTGCGCCCGCGGCTAGCGGCTGCGTAAAAGTGAAGGTCGCCGTCTCGGCGGCGGCATCGAGCGCGACGTCGGCGCGCTCCGCCCCATCATCCACGGTTACGGAAGCAAACGTGGTGTTGACGGCGTTGAGCGTCAGCCGTGCTGTCGGTTCGCGCACCTCGATGTCGATCACTTCCACGCCGGGGAGCGCGAGGCTCTCGGCGTCAGGTCTCAGCTCGATTGAATAGCTGATCGGAACGACTGTCTTCGGCAACTTGCCCGGCGTGGCGTCGAACGAAAAAAAATGTTCGGCGTGCGCGGTGCCTGAAACAACAAGCACCACCGCGAGCATCGCACTGAAGTATCGCGCCAAGGATGCCGTCTTGATCGGGTTCACACAGAGCTCCTAAGTCAACCAGCACAACAGGATGCCAGAAAATATAGCCGCATCACTTGCCGGGAAACAGCCGGGAGACACCGCGTTGTGCAGTATTTGACGGCCGCACATAGGTAAAAAAATGTCCACAGATGTTCACAGGTTCTAATGATTTAACTCACGATAATTTCACGACTTCTTTCGCAGTCTCGGCGCCCCGGCCAAAGCGCGAGAGTAGTCTTGATGGCTCTGCAGAACGTCGCTGATGCGTCTTCTTTCCGAACTTCCGAGTTCGATACGCACAACTCTGCTCAGGCGGCGACAATGCCCGGCTTTCGTCACTTCCTCGGCACGCCGGCTCCATCGCAGCGCTTCCGCGCCTTCGGTGTCGATCCGCTCACTTCGCCGTCACGCCATGCAGAACTCCGCGGACTGATGCATCGCCTGTCGCGGCGGATGGATGCTGCAATCAAGTGGCCGCAACACCAGGTCCAATCGGCGGAATACTGGGAAAATCCCTTCATCCCCTCCGGTTATACCTATCTGCTGCAGTTCGTTGCGCACGACCTCGTGCATTCGGCGATTCCGCTCTCGGTCGCGGGCGGTCTCGGCGGAGGAACCACGAATGCGCGCCGCGCGCCGCTTCGGCTGGAGACGCTGTACGGCAGCGGTCCTGTCGGATCGCCGTACATCTACGCACTCGACGCGCCGAATGACGACCGCCGCACCAAGCTGCGGCTCGGGCGAATGCGCTGGAAAGAGAACGAGCCGGCGACCGGCTGCCCGTTCCGCGACATCGCGCGGACCCCGGCCGAGAACGTGACCGGGATCGACCGCAGCATTGCAGGTGTCCGCGTTGCCCTCACCGAGGCGCTGGTCGCCGACCCGCGCAACGACGATCACGCCGTCATGTCGCAGCTCACCGCGCTGCTGGCGCTGCTGCACAACGGGCTGATCGATATCATTCGCCGCCATGAAGGCAATTCAGGGCCAAACGGTCAGTTCGGTGCCGCCTACAAGCGCTTCCTGTGCGCGCGCGAGGCATTGGTTGCGATCTACCACAACGTCCTGCGCAAGGACCTGATGCGGCGGGTAATCCATCCGGCGATCTACGCCGTGTATAACGGACCAAGCCCTGACTTCATCGATCGCCCCCATTCCGCGCAACGCTTTCCGACCGGGGGCTGGGAAATTCCGCTCGAGTTCTCGCACGGCGCATTCCGCTTCGGTCACGCCATGGTGCGACCCGAATACCAGATCAATGACCTGTCGCTCCACGACCTCAACATTACGCTTGAAAAGAGCTCCGTAAACGACCCCGCCAACATGCCGCTCGATGAGACCTGGATGGTGCAATGGTCGCGCTTTTTCGAGATCAACGGATCGACGCCGAATTTCAGCCGCCGCATCGGACCGCATCTCAGCGACGGGCTGGGCAACGACCAGATCTTTCCGGCGTTCGACGAAACCGCACGCGTCGGCCTGCTCTATCGCGACCTGCTCGGCGCGGGACTGGCCGGCATGTGGTCGGTCGATGCGCTGATCGCCGAAATCGGCAACCGCAGACCGCAGTTCATTGCCGTGTCGCGCCTGCTGACCGACCGCGCCTACCGTGTCGATCAGCTTCGCGAATGGCTCGTTGCAGGACAGGCCTACGGCGCGCTCACGGACGCGGACATCGAAACCCTCTCGAACGAACCGCCGCTGCCGTTTTTCATCCTGTTCGAGGCGATGCAGCAGACAGAAGGTCTGCACCTCGGGCTGCTCGGCTCAATCATCGTGTCGGAAATGATATTCGGGGCGCTCGCGAGCGACCCGCGATCGGCCGGCGGCGGCTCGCTCGCCGATCAACTTGCAATCTCATCTCCCGCGAATTTTACCTGACAAACGTACTTCAGGAAATTCCCGACATCTCAAGCATGGCGCAGCTGGTGGAGTTCACCACCGAGATTGCCGACCTGCAACAGGCCGTGCCCGCATTTTTGTGAAGCGGAATTCTCCGCCTCACGCAACCCGGAGGAGTAAGAAAAGATGGCACTCGAAAGAATGCAAGTAACCAACCACGAGCGTTGGGGCAACCTGGTGAAGACCTGGTCCACCGGCAAGAACTATCTCGACGACGACAACGAGTATCCGATCCCGAACTCGGTTGACGAGTTCAAGGAACAACTCGCCAAGGCCCAGGTGTTCATGACGGTTCCGGATCGCTTCACCAAGGTAAAGTTCGTCGAGCAGGAGCTGGACACGATCGTAGTGCGCTTGCCGCCCGCGATGGCGATCGCGGATTCCGAAGAGAAGCTCAGCAAGCCGGGCGCGACCTATCCGCTTCCGCCGTTCTACAAGCGCCTGTTCAACGGGTATGGATCCGGTGATTCCGGAAGCGACAAGTTCAAGGTGCATGCCGAGCGTATCGGCGACTACACGATCAGCTACTGCGCCTGATAGTCTGAGCCGCCGCGTCAGGTGACCGATGCCATCGACAGGAAGCCCTGCGCCACGCAAGCTCTGGCGCAGGGCTTCCCATCGCTCTTTCACGCTGATGGGATGTGCTTGCATGACCCAGCGCGCCGCTGGCCTCGTCCGTCGGCGGCGACTGATCCGACCCAGAATGAACGCAGGCCGTTCACAAACCGCTGGATTTCCTCGCTGCGCCAGCTCGGGCTTCCCGAGCTGGAACAGCGCAGCCGCGCGCCACGCCGGCAGGATCTTGTATGATGCCCTGGGCGCGGTCGCAGGCCTCGATGGTGCCTGCATAGTCGCCGCACAGGAAGCGAATGAGTGCAGTGATAGCGCCCATTCGAGATAGGAGGGCGCCAGGCGACAGCGCGAGCGACTGCTCGGCGCGAACGCGGGCATCCTCGATCGATCCGCAGAAAGCGCTGAATAGTGAGCGCTGGACAGCAGCGTCCACGGATCGTTGTCGTTGAGCTCGCATGCGAGTTCCATGTGCGGCGCCGCTTCGGCCTCGCGCAAGCGCCATCATGTAGGACCAGCCGCAGCACAGATGCGCCCTGGAATCGACCGGATCCAGCTGAACGGCGGTCTTCGCCAGTTCGAGGGTCGCCTTGGCCTTGTCGAGATCGCGAAAGACCCCGGGATGCACGAAATGCTCGATGTTGTTCATCTGCACCAGGCTGCTGTAGCAGGGCGAGAAACCCGGATTGTCGCGGATCGCAGTCGCGGAAGATGGCGACCGCCCGCTGCCAGCTTTCCGGATCGAATTTCGACATGAGATTCTGCCCGCGCAGCCAGCGGTCGTGCAGATCGAGCGATACGTCGGGCTCGCCCGCCAGCCGCATCAGCCGCTCGGTCGACAACTGCACGTTCAACGAAGTCGCGATGCGGCGGATGATACGCTGCTGCGTTTCGAACCAGTTGCCGAGGCCGAGCCGGAAGCTTTCGCTCCAGACGTAGATCCCCGTGGTATCGTCCCGCAGCACCATCACGATATTGATTTCGGCGCCAGCCTGGTAGGCGGTGGTCTCGATGCAGTATTGCGGCGCCGTGCTCGAGGCGGGAAGCACGACGGCAGCAGGAGGACGATCGACCACGCTCCATTCGCGGAAACGTACGAGACAGGCCGCGAGATGCTGCGAGAACCCCTGCACCAGATGGCTGTGATCCTCGTCGACGCCATGCATCGCAAAGGGCCGCAGCACCAGCCGCGTCCTGGCCGATACATTGACCGATGGCGACATCGCCACCGGCTGGAGGGCGGTCCCCCTGACCATCCGGACGGCGAATTCGTCATTCGCTGCGGAGGCGGCGCGATCGGCCGGCGCGCGCTCCAGAATGCCGAGCTTGATGTTGGCGACGAGCTCTTCGGTGGCCGCCGACGGCTCCATGGCGTAGTCACGATCCAGCAGATCCCACAGCGCCTTGTAGATGCGCAGCGCGCCGGCAACGTCGCCCTCTTCCGCATGCGCCCGCATCAGATAGCGGCAGGCATATTCATGGGTCGGATCGAGATTGACGATCGCGGCCGCGATCCTTTTTTTGGTGTCGCGCGGGAACGTGCGCGGAGCTCAAGCCTTCGTCGAGATTTCGCATCAGCCGTTCATGGATGGTCTGCCGCTTGGCCAGCACCCAGACCCGGAACGACGGATCGAGATCGTCCATCCCTTCGAGCAGCCGCCCGTCGAGCTGCGGCGTATCGAGCAGCAGCGGGTGAACGCGTCCGCCTTCGGCGAGCTGGATCACGCTTTCGATGTCGACTTCGATTCGCCCGACGTCGAGGCCGATCATCAGCCGCTCCGCGACGAAGCCGTCATAACCGGCCTCCTCGAGCATCGACCGCAGTTCGCGAACCACCTGCCGCAGCGAGGCGCGCGCCTTTTCCTCGTCCGAACGACTCCAAAGCAGGCCGACCAGCCGCTCGCGGCTCTCCTGCTTCGCCTCCGACAACGCAAGGTAGCTCAGGACCGCGCCGGCCTTGCGGGTTCGCAGTTCGATCGGCCGGCCGTTGAACCGCACGCCGAGCCGCCCGACCAGCGACACCGACAGACGCGGAGCGCTTTCGGGCGCCGCCGTGGCGTTGTCTGCTGTGATGGCGTTCACGCTGGCCGGCATGCAACGGTTTCCGGAACCGGTTGGTTAATACCGCCCAGTCTATATCAAAGCGACACCCCCGGTATAGGTTGCACCGCCTCCAGTCCCCGCAATCATGTCCTGCAGTCTTGCCGTTACGATTTCGGATGGCTCGAGTTGCAGTCCTGGGGCAATCACGCGGACCACCGGAACGGCGAAGCACTGGCGCGTCAGATCCAGGCAAAATGTCTCGATTCCCAGTTTCTCCAAACGCTGTACGATCAGTTCAAATATGACGCGCGCTTCAGTTGCGTGAAGGGGAAGATGGGCTGCGTACTCCGCGACCGGCTGCAACAATCTGCACCGATCGGCGTCGATCGCCGCGCGCTGCAGATGGATGCGATCCTGGGCGTTGAGCGCGTCATCGCCGCGCTCGCTGCGTTTGGCTGCGACGACGGCATCGGCCAGTTCGAGCTGGCACATTTCCACAATCGCGGAGCGGACCGCGGTCGCCAGCGCCGGCCGCGCGGCGAGGCCGAAGGCAAAACCAGAACCGTCCGCCCGGCACGAGACGGCCACGACGCAGGGCACGCCGATATCCGTCGTGATATCGAGCAGCCATGTCCGGCGCTGCACCGCTGCGCCATGCCGGAGCTGCCGCAACAAATCTTCCGCCACGATGCCGGCTTCGTGCTGCGGCGGAATCGATCGGGGCAATTGACCGCCCCGCCACCACAGGCTGGCGGCATCGCGCTCGATCAATTCCAGCAGGCCGTGCAGTGCCGCGGCATCCCGTGACGGACCGGCGGCCGATCCGATGCTCAACGGGAACGGCGGCGCGAAGTCGCGCTGCGCCGGCGGACGCCGCAGGCAGATGTCGGCCGGAAGCCACACTTCATCGCCATCGGTCAGCCTCGTTGCGCGACACCACGAGAACGCTCGCTCCGGTTGCAAACGACGTTCCGACAGGGCAGCGACCAATTTCAGCGCGTTCGGACCGAGTTTTCCGGTCCATTCGTCGACGCCGGGTTGGAGCAACAGATCGGTCCCGGCCTGCAGCTGAGACAAATATTCGATTCCCTCGCCGATGCAGCCCTGAAATGCATCCCGCAACGTCAGGCCGACGCCGGAAACGCCGACCATCGGGCTCCCGTCATGCAAGGGATCGGCGAGCGCTGGATCGAATTGCGCACCAAAGCTGAACAGGCCGGGCGCATCGGGCGAGGTCAGTTCGAACACCCGCGTAAATCGGGAAGCTGCGGTAAGCAAATGGGCACGATTCGCGGTCTCCGGATCATTCCGGTCGCCGGATTCCGGAGCATATTCCAGCGCCTGCAAAATTTGTCTGGCATCGTGATCGCCGGCGACTTCCATTTCGTTGCCAAGAAGCAACGATGCCGCGCGTGCCAACAATTCCTGTATCGAATTTTCGGTGCCGCTCACGGTGACCTCACGACTCGACGCGCAAACTCCGAACGAGAGGCCCGACCGCCCTCGCCCTGGAGGAAATTTATGCTCGCGAAAGCCCTCGTCATAGCCATGGCAGCAGATATTGCCCGTTCTGACTATGCCAAGCCAACCTTGATTCGCAGCCGCAGCCGCGAGTGGCTGATCGCCTGCCGTTGGGGACCGGAGGGCGAATACCTCTCGATCGCGACGGCTGGCGCGATCACGGAGCCGCTCGCACTGGTTGCACCGCAGGTGATCGCGCCGATCCACAGCCTGGTCGGCGTACTGGTTTCCGAGTTGGAATCGCAATCCACCAGCACGTTCCTGTTGGTGCGCCAGTTGCCCGGTGCGATCGAGCTCGCCGGTACATTTTTTCCCGCCGATGGCTACGTGCTGCTGCAGGACCACGGCGACATCCATCTCGTCTGCAAGGCGCGCTACTCGCACAGCTGCGGATGGCTCGACGGCAAGGAGATCCGCAAGGACATTCCCGATCCGGCGCCCTATTCGGCCGAGGCAATGTCCTGGCATATCGAAGCGACGCGCCGTGACTGGATCGGCGAGTTCATTCCGGGCAGCAGGCCGCCGGAGCGGCTTGCAATTCGCGCGACCGGCTGACGCCTTCAACCTGATTGCGGCAAGCACGAGATTGCCGCTCGTCTTGCTGCGGAAGACTATCCTCGCGAGGGAAACTTCCGCCGCTCGCCCAGATCGACAGTATGAAGATCGACAATATTCAGCCGCGCAACCGTGGCCTTGGGCGCGGAAGTTCGATCGGCGATGCTTTCAACCAGCTTCGCGATGCAGGAACGGACGCGCGGAGCGGGCGTTCGCGCATAGGACTTGAGGACGCGCCAAGCGCGCGGCTCGGCGAGCAAGTGACCCGGCGAATTCAAGCAGGCAGGTCCAACCCGCGAAGATTCGAAAAACGCGCCAACCGAAACGTCCAGCACGGAAGCGATTTGCGCCAACCGGCTGGCGCCAACCCGGTTGGCGCCTTGCTCGTATTTCTGCACCTGCTGAAAGGTAACGCCGATGCGTTCTGCGAGTACGGATTGGCTCATGCAGCGGTTGACCCGCAACATGCGAACCCTGGCGCCCACCATCGCATCGAGCGGGCCAGACTTCCTCGTCGCCATGGGCAGGCTCCCAACTATTCAAGTTGGGAACCTTTATCACAACCTCAGGGAGCTTAGGGCACTAATTTGCGATCACAGGAAGCATTTTTACGCGCTGCTCGACATCGGCGTTGTCGATCGTCAATCGGCCATTCGGGTCGATCGCTGCCTTCATGGCCGCCGGGCGACCGGATTCGAGAAATTGCAGCAGGACAGCCCGGTTCTCGTCCGAAAGCGCAAACAGCCCACGAATCAATTCAAAGAATCCCGGCTCTTCCGCGACATAAAGCAATTCGCGCAGTTCCGCGCCGGTATAGTGTCCCAATGCCGTCAAAAGCCATTCGGTTTGGTCATTCGGATCGTTCTCAGGTACGCGATTCAAATAGTAGACGACCGATTCCGCACTCATTTCATCCCCCGGTAACCTCGCGATAGCTTACAGGCCCCCCGATCCCGGACGGCATTCTGGCAGCTAGCTCCCGAGCCTAACACTGCGTGGGGCTTCGTGATCTCAGCGTGATCGCAAACCCGGAGGCGCCCGAAATCAGATTTCACAGTTCCCGTCCGATCAGAAGTGTGCCGAACCGGTGCAACTGGGCGCAGCCTGGCGCAATATTGTTCCGTTGCGCGGCGGCACCGCAACTGTCCCAATGCGAAATCAGAAGGCCTTTGCGATGGCGCGCTGGGCATCCTGCTGAATCGTCTTCAGATGATTCCGGTCCCGGAAACTTTCGGCGTAGATCTTGTAGACGTCTTCGGTGCCCGACGGTCGCGCGGCAAACCATCCCGCCTCTGACTCGACCTTGATGCCGCCGAAGGATTGATCGTTGCCCGGCGCCCGGGTGCGAATTGCGCTGACGGGTTCGCCGGCAAGCTGACGCATATCGAGCTGGTCCGGCCCAAGCGCCTTCAGCGCGCTCTTCTGCTTCGGCGTTGCCGGCACGTCGATTCGCTCGTAGTAGGGCACCCCGAGCTCGTCCGTGAGGCCTGCAAACAACTGGCTTGGGTCGCGGCCGGTGCGGCCGAGAATTTCGGCGGCGAGCAGCCCCATCACCATGCCGTCCTTGTCGGTCGTCCAGACCGAACCGTCGCGCTTGAGAAACGAAGCGCCGGCGCTTTCCTCGCCGGCAAAGCCCAACGCACCGGTGCCGAGGCCTTCGACGAACCATTTGAAGCCGACCGGGGTTTCGACCAGCTTACGGTTCAGCTTTTTGGCGACGCGGTCGATGATCGAGCTGGAAACGATGGTCTTGCCGATCGCGGCCTCGCTGCCCCATTGCGGCCGATGCTCGAACAGATAAGCGATCGCGGCGGCGAGAAAATGGTTCGGGTTCATCAGGCCGCCGGTGCGCGTCACGATGCCGTGCCGGTCAGCGTCGGTGTCGTTGGCAAAGGCGACGTCGAACCTGTCGCGCATCGCAATCAGGCTCGCCATCGCGAACGGCGAGGAACAATCCATCCGGATTTTCCCATCCCAGTCCGCCGTCATGAAACGGAACGTCGGATCGACGGCGGTGTTCACGACAGTCGCATTGATTCCGTAATGCTCGATCAGCGGCGCCCAGTAGTGAACGGCGGCACCGCCGAGCGGATCGATTCCGATTTTCACGCCCGACGATTTGATCAGCGCCATGTCGACGGCATTGCCGAGATCGGCGACATAGGGACGGATATAATCGTGCAGATGCGTCGTAGGGGCCTTGCGGGCGCGCTCATACGGCACCCGCGCAACGCCCTTCATGTCGGCTTCCATATAGGCGTTGGCGGCCTTTTCGACCTTGCCGGTCACGTCGGTATCGGCCGGGCCGCCATGCGGGGGGTTGTATTTGTAGCCGCCATCCTCGGGCGGATTGTGCGACGGCGTGATGACGACGCCATCGGCAAGTCCGCTGGTCCGCCCCTTGTTGTAGCTCAGGATCGCATGCGAGATCACCGGCGTCGGCGTGTAGCCGCCACGCTCGTCGATCATGATGTCGATCCCGTTGGCGGCAAACACTTCCACTGCACTCGCCAGCGCCGGCTCGGCGAGCGCATGGGTATCGATGCCGACGAACAGCGGCCCTGTCAGTCCCGTTTCGCGGCGGTGATCGCAGATCGCCTGCGTCGTCGCCAGGATGTGGTTTTCGTTAAAGGAGTTTTTCAGCGAAGTCCCGCGATGGCCCGAGGTTCCGAAGGCAACGCGCTGGGTGGGATCGGACGGATCCGGTTTCGATGCGAAATAAGCCGTTACCAGCCGCGGCACGTTGACAAGAGAGGCGGAGTCGACCGGTTTGCCGGCAGCGGGATTGGGGGCAGTCACATGACCTCACGGAATGGGTGGTTTCGCCGCATTATACGTAGAAGCGATGGCATGGGCAAAGTTCGGCATGATGCCGAAGCTGCCGCCTCTAGTAAAAGCCGCGGTGCCGAGGCAGTTTCCTGCCGCCCTGCGCGAAATACGGATTGTTCAGGCACTGCGCCGAGCGGCCCGATGCGGTCGCGGCGCACTGCGCCAGCGAAGTAAAGCTGCACTCGATATAGTTGCCGTCAATGCCGTAGGTTTGCAGGCAAACCGGGTAGCTTGGATCATAGGTCTGTGCGCGCACGGGCGCGGCGACCAACGCCGTTGCGATCGTCAGAATCGTGCAAGCCAATACGCGCATGGGGGCTCCTTCGGGACAGATGAACAGGATATCGAGATTGTCTACTTGCTGTCCACGAACAGATAGGGAGTGATACGCAAATCGGCCACCTCAAATGAGGCGGTCGCCTGACGTTCGCTGCGTGCCGAATTTCCGAAACGACAGCTCGATGGATTGGTCAGGGAACTCGATAACCTGAAGAACGCCGTGAAGCGCGCGATGGCCTTGACATGAGCCGCAAGGCTAACGGCGCAGTTTGTATCCGGCCGCATCGCGATCCCAGATGTCGGGAGTCTTTCCGGCTTGCGACCAGATCGGCGCACCTCGCCTCTGTCCGGGCGCGCTGCTATTACCTGACTGCACCCGCGCCTCCTGGGGTTTCGCCGGGCAGATCTGCGATAGATCGCTCTTGGCCGACGAGATAGTTTAGACTTAAAGTATTCACGAATGATGCCGCCTCAGCAAGGGCTGCGTGCGGGTTCCGGCTGCCATCGCTTGCGGCAGCCGGAGGCATCAACAGGAGCTGTGTCCGCAATGAGCCTCGACACGTATCGATCGCCATCCGATGCCTTCGCGGCCACGGCCGCGAGGCGGCCGGACGCGCCATTCCTGCTGGCGCCGGCAAGCGCAGAACTGTCCTACGCGCCGCAAGGATTCAGAATCGAATACGGCACCTTCAAGACCGAGGTGGATCGGTTGCGCGCCGAATACGCGGCGGCCGGCTATGGAAGCGGGGCGCGGGTTGCCTTGCTGCTCGAAAATCGTCCTATCTTCTTTTTGCATTGGCTCGCGCTGAATGCGCTTGGGGTTTCGATCGTTCCGATCAACCCCGACGTCCGCCCCGACGAATTGTCCTTCCAGCTTGAGCTGTCGCAGGCCGACCTGCTGGTGGCGGCATCAGATCGCATGCAGGTGACCAGGGGGGCCGCGCTCGGACGCGCCCGCTTGATCGATACCGACAGCCATATTCCGCCGTGCCAGACGGACGCCATCGCGCAGCATGCCGACTTCAACGCTGAATGCGCGCTGCTGTTCACGTCGGGCAGTACCGGCAAGCCCAAGGGCTGCATGCTCTCGAACCGCTATTTCCTGCAGGTGGCCGACTGGTATCTCGGACAGGGCGGCGTGGCCGAACTGCAGCCGGACCGCGAGATCAACCTGACGCCGCTGCCGATGTTTCACATGAACGCGCTCGGCTGCAGCGCGGTCGGCATGATGGTGCTCGGCGGCGCCGTGGTGCCGCTCGACCGCTTTCACGCCAATCGCTGGTGGCAGTGCGTGGCCGATAGCGGCGCAACCGTCGTGCATTGTCTCGGCGTCATCCCGGCCATTCTGCTGCAACTGCCGGTGACCGAGGTGGAACGGCAGCATCGCGTGCGCTTCGCCTTTGCGCCGGGCGTCGACGTCCGCCACCGCGCCACCTTCGAGGAGCGTTACCGTATTCCGATCGTCGAGGCCTGGGCGATGACCGAGACCGGTGGCGCGGCGGCCACCACCACGTCGCGCGAACCGGCCGGCTTTGGCGCGCGTTGCGTCGGCCGTCCATCTGAAGGCATGGAGTATCGCCTCGTCGACGATCACGGTGCCGATGTCGCGCCTGGAAAGCCCGGCGAATTGCTGGTCCGCGCCAAGGGCGATGATGCCCGCGCCGGCTTCTTCAGCGGTTACCTGAAGGACGAAGAAGCCACCGAGGCTGCCTGGCAAGGTGGCTGGTTCCACACCGGAGACCTGGTCTTCGCCGATGAAGACGGGTTGATGTATTTCTTCGATCGCAAGAAGACCATCGTGCGGCGCAGCGGCGAGAACATCGGCGTGCTCGAGGTCGAAAGCGCGCTGTACACGGACACACGCATCGGCGGCTGCGCGGTAACGCCGGTTCCCGACGACATCCGCGGCGAGGAGGTTTTCGCCTTCATCGTGACGAGCGCTGAGATCGACGACCCAGACGCGCTCGCGGCCTCGATCGTCAAAACCTGCGCCGAGCGCCTCGCCTATCACAAGGTGCCCGGCTATATCGCGATCGTCGACGAACTGCCATTGTCGTCAACGCGCAAGCTTGCCCGCGGCGAGATCAAGACGCTCGCGGCTGAAGCCGTCAGCGCCAATCGTGCGATCGACATGCGCGCGCTGAAGGCGAAGCTGCGCCACGCCTGAGCTGCGGGCGACTGCCGCTACGGCAGCAGCTTGTATTTCCCGTTTTCGATCTGCACCATGATCCGCGCGCGGCCGTCGACGCCGTGGCGGTCGGCCGGCGTGTAGGTGTAGATGCCGTGCGTGCCCACCACCTCCTTGGTCGTGAACAGCGCCTCGCGCAGCGCGTTGCGGAAGGCAGGCGTGCCGGGCGCAGCGCCCGTCGCCTTGGCGCGCTTGGCGGCATCCATGAACACCAGCCAGCCATCGAAGGCATAGGGCGAAAACGCATCCGCCGGCGCCTCGCCATTGGCCTTCTCATAGGCCGCGCGGAACGCGAGCGCCACCTTACGGATCGGATTGCTTTCGGGAAGCTGCTCGGCTGCCGTCACCGGGCCGGTCGGGCAGATGATGCCCTCGGCCGATTTGCCGGCAAGCCGCAGGAAGTCGGCGCTGATCATGCCGTGATTGCCGTAGAGCGGGCCCTTGTAGCCGCGCTCGGCCAGCGCGATCACCGGCAGCGCGCCCGGCGTTCCGGTGCCGCCCAGCATGATCGCGTCGGGCCGCGTGGAAATTGCGCGCAGCACCTGCGCGGTGACCGAGTTGTCCGAACGCGCATAGCGTTCGTTCGCAATCACCTTGATGTCGGCCTTCTCGGCGGCTTGCAGCAGCGAGTTGTACATCAGATCGCCGAACGCATCTGAGAAGCCGATGAATGCCACCGTCTTCACGTTCCGCCCCTTCATGTGATCGACGATGCCCTGGACGAGAAGAGGCGTCGGCTGCGGTGTCTGCACCACCCATGGCCCGCCCTCGCCGGCCGGCACCGGTGCAATCGGCGAGACCGCCACCATCGGCACCTTCATCTCGATCGCCGCGGTGGCCATCGCCAGCGTCTGCGGCGCGCCAGATGTGCCGATCAGGAAGTCGACCTTTTCCTGCTCGACCAGCTTGCGGGCGTTGCGCGTCGACGCGGCCGGGTCCGAGCCGTCGTCGAGCTGGATGACGCGGACCTTTTCACCGTCGATCTCGCCGACATAGGCCTGGCCCGCAGCCAACCCCTTGGCGTTCGGCACGCCGATCGAGGATACCGGTCCGCTCAGACCGGTGACGAAACCGACGAGAATTTCAGCACGCGCCGGCACGATGGCGCCGAGCAGGAGTGCCGCGCCGATCAACAAGGCTTTTTTCTTTTTCATGATCTCACTCGATGTGGACGATTGGGCTCAACCCTGCCCGGGTACCAGCGCAAGCACGCGCAGCGGACTGCCTGAGCCGTTCTGGATCTTGAGCGGCGCAGCCACGATCACCGCGCCGGTCGGCGGAAGCTGATCGAGATTGCACAGACATTGCAGGCCGTAGCGCCCGCCGCCGTGCAGGAAATGGTGCGCCGGATACGGCGGATCGAGATGACCGGCCTGGCCGGCATCCGTCCCGATCGTCTCGGTGCCGAAGCCGATGACGCCGCGCTCCTCGACGAGCCAGCGCATCACCGCAGCATCCGGCCCCGGCGTATGCGCGCCGTCGTCCTTCAGATTGGCATAGTCGCGCCAGCCCTTCTTCGACCAGTCGGTGCGCAGCAGCACCCAGTGGCGTTCCGGAATCCGCCCGTGGCTTTTTTCCCAGGCCTCGATGACCGGTATCGTCAAAAGGAAGTCCGCGTCCTTTGCGGCCTGCGCCGAACAATCGATCACGCAGGCCGGCGCGATCATGTCGCGCACCGGCAGCGTGTCGACCGAATTGTTCGGCAGGTCCTTGCCGGTGAACCAGTGGATCGGCGCGTCGAAATGCGTGCCGGTATGCTCGCCGAAGGTCAGGTTGTTCCAGTACCAGGCAGGACCACTCGCGTCGTAGCGCGAAATCTGCTGGATGCGCACCGGCGCGGCCTGGCCGAATTCCGGCGGCAGCACGATGACGGGGAAGTCCGGGCTGAGCGTAAACGTCAGATCGACGACGCGCACCGCGCCGGACGCGACCGCGCCGGCAAATTGCATGAGACCATTGCTGTCCATTGCGCTTCTCCCGCTTTCAACAAGCCCGCTTACGCCCCAAGTTCACGTTCGACCGCCTTGGGATTGGCCGCAAGGCGCTGGCGAATATCCTCGGCGACATCGCCCACAAACACATCTTCCAGTCCGCGCTTGAGCGCCGACACGATCGCGCTCGCGACCGCACGGGGCGCGACCTTCGGCGGCGGCACCGTCTGGAACCATTCGATATCGAGCGGGCCCGTGAGCACGTTCACCACCTTGACGCCGCCAGGGCGGAGCTCCGCCCGCAGCGAATGCGACAGCGACAGACAGGCGGCCTGCGACGCCGAATACGCGCCGAACACTGGCCAGTTTGCGAGCGCATAGACCGACAGGATATTGACCCAGGCAGCCGCGCTGTTGACGCCATCGGCGCCCCGCATCCGCATCGCCGGCCCGAACGCCTGCGCCAGATGCACGAAGCCGAGATAGCTCTGGTCGATCTCGTCGCGCACCACGCTGGTGCCTTGCCGATCGAGCAATCCGCCCGCACGCACATGTTCCGTGGTGTTGACGAGAATATCGACCTTGCCGCCGATATCGGCCGCCAGATCGGCGACGGACTTCTCGTCGCCGATATCGAGCGGCACGATCTCGACGCCCTCCAGCGCACGCAGCGCTTCCTCGCCGCGGAACGGCTTCCATGGTTCGGCGACGCCGACGAACACGATCGACGCGCCGGCCGCCTTCAGCGCGGCCACCACTTCCTGACCGACGACGCTCCGCCCGTTCGTCACCAGAACGCGCCGGAATTTCGGATCGGCGGTCATCTCACGCCACTGCCTGTCGTCCGCCATGTTGGGGGTCTCCCATTCGGGATGCGCGAAGGCCACGGCCTGCCCGCTCTTGTCCAGTTGAAACGACATCACGACCGGCCGCCCCTCTTCGCAATCGGCATGCAGGTGCGTCACGAGAGTCGGTCCGCATTCCATCGCAACCAGTCCGACGCGCCATGGCGCGCGCTCGCGGAAATGCACGTCGGCCGGGACGTGCAGCGTGGTTTCAGACAACAGCGTGCCGCGCCGCGGCGCGTCGGCGAAGACGAGATCGGCGGACAGGCACGCCGGGCACGCGTCGCGCGCCGGATAGCAGAACGTGCCGCACGCGCCGCAACGCTGCAGCATGAAGCGGCCCTCGGCGGCGGCCCGCGTGAAACCGTGCGAGGCGCGGCTGCGCGCGCGCGGCGGCGACGTCGGTAGCCGCGTCCGCTGCAGCGGATTCTTCCGGCGCGGTTTTGCGATCGGTTCGATCATGAGCCTGGTCCCGCGAGGATCGCCGCGCCGGAGGCGAGGCCGCGATCATAGTTGATCATTCCGAAGCCCGACGCCAACCCGATCTGCGCATTCCCAACCTGGGTCGGACCGGCCTGCCCGAGCACCTGCCGCATCGCCTCGACCACCCCGAGATAGGCGCCGCCCGCGCCGGCCTGCCCGACCGAGAGTTGTCCGCCGGAGGTGTTGTGCGGGAAGCTGCCGTCGATCGTGAGGTCGTGCTGCCGCACGAAGTCCGGCCCTTCGCCCTTGCGGCAAAAGCCGAGATCCTCGAACTGCATCATCGAGATGACGGGATAATCATCATAGGTCTGGACGAAGTCGATATCGTCAGGCTTGACGCCGGCCATCGCGTAGAGCTCGTCGACGTCCATGGCCCATCCGCCCCGCACCTGAACGGGATCGTCGCCGAACGCATTGTGGCGCTCGATCGTCGAAAGAATTTTGGCGGCAGGCAGCTTCAGCGAAGCGGCGACGTCCTCGCTCATCACCAGGAAGCCCTCCGCGCCCGCGCACGGCATCACGCAATCGAACAAATGGATAGGGTCGGCGATCGGCCGCGCCGACATGTATTGCTCAATCGTCAGCGGCGATTTCATCAGGGCATGCGGATTGCGCAGCGCGTTGCTGCGCTGGGCAACCGCGATCCTGCCAAAATCCTCGCGCCGCGCGCCGAACGTTCGCATGTAATTGCGCGCGATCAGCGCAAAGCTGGCATTGGCGCCACCGGCGCCGTAGGGATACACGGCATCCTGGTTGAAGCGCGAGAAATTTTCGAGCGTGTAGCGAAAGGAGTCGACATGGTTGGTGTCGCCGGCGACGCAGGCCACGATGCGGGCGTCGCCTGCCTGCACCGCCCGCGCGGCGCGGCGGAGCGCTGCAATCGCGCTCGCGCCGCCGAGCGGAATGGTGTCGATCCATCGCACGCACAGGCCGAAATGCTGGGTGAGGCTGATCCCGCTATCGAGCCCCGCGGTAAAGCTCGAAACACAGAACCCGTCGATATCGCGCGGCGTGATCCCGGCGCCATCGACCAGCGCCTTCAGCGCGCGGCCGATCCACCACTGCGCGCTCTCGATCGAATAGCGCACATAGGGAATCGTCACTGGAACCGCCATCACGACCCGATCGTAAGGTGTTCGGATGGAGTTTTGCATCGGACTGCAGAGTTCCTGTGGGCCGTTCAGAGCACGGTCAACTTGACGTCGATATTGCCGCGCGTTGCGTTGGAATAAGGGCAGCGTTCGCGGGCGCCGGTCGCCGTCACTTCGGCTTCATACAGAATCTTGTCCGGCTGCATGTCTTGTCCTCAAGGGGCTTTGGGCTTGTCGGGTCGCGTGCGCGCCACGGCAGCGCGGAAATCCTGGCGGGCGCGGTCGTTGGCCAGCGCGAAGCTCGGCCCCCGGCTCGGCTCGGTACCGTTGAGGCGCTGCAACTGCACCCACATCTCCGCGCTCTTCAACGCCACTGCCGCGCAGTTCACCACCGGCGCGTGCCCGACCTTGAAGCCGTGCTCGCTTGCAATGAGGAGACAAGGCAACACGCCGGCCGGGATGATGACGTCAGCGCCGCGATCGACCAGCGGCTGCGCGCAGGCCGCGAAGTCGGTCAGCATGCGCGCCTTCGCCGCCGCATCGCCTGCAAACGCCGCGCTGAAATCCTCCGGACGGCAGCCCATTCCGGTGACATGCGCCACACGGCCGGAAAGCCCGTAGCGATCGGCCTGTTCGTAATGCCAAACCTCGAAGGCGGCATCGAGCGTGACGAGGCCGAGCCGCCGCCCCAGTTGCGAAGCCGCGAGCAGCGTCGCCTCGCCCGTCCCGACCACCGGAATCGTCAACGCCGAACGCAGTTCGTACAGTCCCGGATCCTGGAAGTGGCCCATGACATAAGCGTCGAAGCCGTTCTCTTGCGCCGCGAGCCCGTTGTCGACCGCCTGGATCGCGCAACGAAATTCGCTGAGGCGGCCGAAGTCGCGGTCGGCGGGCGTGATGCCTTCGACATGAACGCTGGTGCCGGGCGCCGCGATCTCGTTCAGATAGGCTGCCAGCTTCGCCATGTAAGGCGCGCTCGTGGCCTGGTCGACGAAGCTCTGCCAGAAGATGCGCACAGCGGGTATCCTGTTTCACAGGCGAGCCGTGCCGAGCCTCAAATCCCCGCGATCACGGAGGGCGACGACACGCACAAGCCTGTCATTGCGAAGGCGCGTTGTAGCGCAACGCCGTCCCATCGACTGAAATATTTCAACCACAAAATAATTTTCGCGTCAATTGAACCGCACGCCGGCGCACGCTGCGCGCGACGGGACCGGTTTGCCGAAAGGACAGGCAGAGAGCGCCTCACCCTTTTGCACAAGCGAATTCAGCTTTTGCGGTCGCAACGCGCTGCCGCAGACTTTTTCCGCGACGCGCGAATCTGGCGTATTGACCTGCGGCCGAGAAATACTTTAGGCTTTAAACAATTGACGGGGAGTGGGCGCCGTGCAGATGCACGTTGCCTTGATAGTTGCGTTGATAAAGGCTCTTCAATCGTGGCTGAGACCATCGACCTCGGGACAGCGAGTGCTTCGGGCGGGTTCGCATTCGCCGCGGCTGGCCCCGCCGTTTCAGGACCCGCTTCCGGTCCTGGCCATCTGAGCGGCAATGAAGTCGCCGACGAGCCCTGCGAAAGCCTCCGGCATCTGATCGGGAAGCGGCACCATGCCTCCTGAGAGCTCGCGCAAGATGCTGCCCTCGATAGCGCCGGCGACCTTCGGAGCCACGGGATGAACGTGCGGATCGCCCGTCGGAGCAATGACCAGCGTGGGACAATGAATGTGCCCCAAACGGTCCTCCATCCGATAGCGATTCACCACCCGGTGGCCTTCCGCTGCCATCTCGCCGGCCCGCAGGGCGTCGATCATGAAGCGCTGCAGCAGATCGATATCTTCGGCGGGGTAGAATGGCTGCCGGCGCGCCCAGAGCTCCGTGAGATGGGCGCCGTCGGTCCGTGCTTCCACATCGTCGATGACGCGCGTGCCGTGGTGTTTGGCGCGGCGCGCCGCATCGACGAAAGGACAGGCCGAGAGCACCAGCGCGCTGACGCGCGCCGGCATCGAGGCCGCCATTTCGACCGCAATCGCCGCCCCGGTGTGATGGCCGACGATCGCGGCGCGCGGTTGTTCCAGCGCGTCGAGCAGCGCGAACGCGCCCTCCGCCCACAGTTCGATCGAAGGCTCGCCGGCAGCGGAATCGGAATCCCCGAAGCCGAGCGTGTCCATCGCGATTGCACGGAAATCGCGGCCGAGCAGCGGCAGCACATCGCGGTACTCGTCCCACGAGCGCGGCGTCTGGTGCAGCAGGAGAACGGGAAAGCCGGTTCCTGTCATCGCGACGTGGATGCGGCCGAGAGGCGTCGTGACGAAACGACGCTCGATGCTCGAACCGGTTCTGCTGGCGCTCATATCGTAACTCCCATGCCGACGCGGCGATCATGCCCGCGCCGGCTTTCGGCGACAACTGCGGCATCGATCGTGCTGGTCCGACCTCGATCCATGCTGACATTTCGCTCAGGTCGCGGCTGTTTTCAACCAAGGGGAATGCAATGCGCAAGATGTTGAGTTTGACTGCCCTCATCGGCGGCCTCGTCGCGGCCTCGACCGCACAGGCCGACATCACGATCGGATTCGTGACGTCGCTCAGTGGACCCGGCTCCTCGATCGGCATCCCGTACGGCCGCGGCATTCAGGCCGCCATGGAATACAAAAACGAGGTCAACGGCGAGAAGATCAAGCTGATCCAGCTCGACGACGGCTCCGATCCTTCCGCCGCGACCCGCAACGCGCGCAAGCTCATCGAGGAAGAAAAGGTCGATCTCCTGATCGGCACCGCAACCACCCCATCGACCATCGCGATGATGGGGGTCGCGACCGAGCTGAAGGTGCCGATGATCGCCGTCTCCCCTCTATCGGGACAGCCGAATCCGGCCGATCAATGGGCGATCTCCGTTCCGCAACCCGCCTCGCTGCTGGTCAAGATCGTCGCCGATCGCATGAAGCGCGACGCCATGAAGAACATTGGCTATATCGGCTTCTCCGACGCTTGGGGCGATCTCGTCTATAATGGCGCCAAGGCAGCCGAAGCCGACGACGGCATCAAGGTGCTGACCAACGAGCGCTATGCGCGCGTCGACACGTCGGTCACCGGCCAAATCCTTAAAGTTCTCGCGGTGCGCCCGGATGCCGTGCTGATTGGCGGATCGGGCACGCAGGGTGCGCTGCCGCTGCTTGCGCTTGGCGAACGTGGCTTCAAGGGCAAGACCTACGGCACGGTCGCGCTGGTCAATCCCGATTTCGTGCGCGTCGGCGGCAAGGCTGCGGAAGGCATTCAGGTCTCCGCCGGTCCGGTCATCGTGGCCGAGCAGCTTCCCGACAATCATTTCGCCAAGAAGCTCGCGCTCGACTTCCGCGCCGCCTTCCTGAAGGCCAACAATGTCCCGACCACCGACGGGTTCTCGGCCTATTCTTTCGATGGCTGGAGGATCTTCACCGCTGCCGCCGAGCGTGCGCTGAAGACCGCAAAGCCCGGCACCGTCGAATTCCGCAAGGCCCTGCGCGACGAGATCCTCAACACCAAGGAGCTCTCGGGCGTGCACGCGGTCTACAACTTCAAGGCCGGCGCCTACTACGGCGTGGACGAGCGCGCGCTGGTGATCGTCCGCCTGAACAACGGCGCCTGGACCTACGAGCCCTGAGCGGGGCCGAGGCGTAACACGGAAGGACGGCTGACCGCATGACGGCAGACATCGCAGCGATCCTTGCGATCGACGGCATAGCCACCGGGGCGGTCTACGCCCTGGTGGCGATCGGCACCGTGCTGATCTTCACCGTGACGCGGGTGATCTTCATTCCGTTCGGCGACATCGCGGCGTTCACCGCGCTGACGCTGGCGGCGATCGATGCCAAGCAGCTTCCCGGGACGGTCGGGCTGGTCGTCGTGCTGGCGTGCATGGCCAGTGCGATGGAGGTCGACCTCGCTGGCACGCGCCGGTGAGTTTCGTGCGGTGCCAAAGGCCGTCCTCGGCTATCTCGTGCTGCCCTTGATCGTCGTCGGGATCGTCTGGCTGACGATGCGCTTCAATCCGCCGATGCCGGTCCGGATCGTGCTGGCGCTGCTCTTGATCATGCCGGTCGCGCCGCTGCTGGACCGGATCGTATTCCGCCCGATCGCGGACGCCTCGGTTCTGTTGTTGCTGACGGTCTCGGTCGCGCTGCACTTCGCGCTGGTCGGACTTGGCTTGCTGTTCTTCGGTCCCGAAGGCGTGCGGACCGAACCGCTGACGTCGATGGCGATCGAGATCGCGGGCGTTCACGTTTCCGGCCAGACGGTGCTGATCCTGGCGGCGGCGCTGGTGTTCAGCGGCCTGCTGTTTCTGTTCTTCGACTTCACGCTGGTCGGCAAGGCGCTGCGCGCGACCGCGCTCAACCGCACCGGCGCCCGCCTGATGGGAATCAGGCCCGCGCGCGCCGGGACCATCGCCTACCTGTTGGGGTCGCTGATGGCCGGCGTATCCGGCATCCTGATCGCGCCTGTCAACACCATCTTCTACGACTTCGGATTCCTGCTCGGCCTGAAAGCCTTTGTCGGCGCCATCATCGGCGGGCTGGCCAGCTATCCGGGCGCCGCGCTCGGCGCGTTCGGCGTCGGCATCATCGAGAGTTTTGCTTCATTCCAGAGCAGCACCTTGAAGGACGTCATCGTGTTCTCGCTGCTGATCCCCGTCCTGCTCTGGCGCTCGCTCGCCTCGCAGCATTCCGAAGAGGAAGTCGAGGAATGACGCTGCAGCAGATCCGTCTCATCATTGCCGCCGCGATCGCCTGCCTGATCGCGGCGCCCTTCGTGCTCAATCCGTTCAGCATCACGTTGCTGAACTACATCGGCATCTACTCGCTGGCGGCCATCGGGCTCGCGCTGCTGACCGGCGTCGGCGGCATCGTGTCGTTCGGTCAGGCGGCTTTCGTCGGCGTTGCAGCTTACTCAACCGCCTGGGTCACGGCGGTGAACGGCTACTCGCCTTGGCTCGGCCTGGTACTGGCCGTGGTTCTTACCTGCAGCGTCGCCGCGATCCTGGGCTTTGTGACGCTGCGCCTGGGCGGCCACTTTCTGTCGCTGAGCACGGTCGCCTGGGGACTGGCGATCGCGTTCCTGTTCGGCAACATCGATGGCCTCGGACAACATAACGGTATCTCGGGCATTCCGCCGATCTCGATCGGCCCGTTCGCCCTGGTCGAGAGTCGGCAGATCTATTTCCTGATCTGGGCCATCGTCGTGGCGGTTCTTTTCGTCTGCTACAATTTGCTCGACTCCCGCATCGGCCGCGCCATGCGCGCGCTCCGCGGCGGCAACACGCTGGTCGAAAGCCTCGGCATCAGCGCATTCCAGATCAAGCTGGTGACGTTCGTGATCGCCGCGTTCCTCGGCGCGCTGTCCGGATGGCTCTATGCCCATCTCGGCCGTTTCGTCAGCCCCGGGCCGTTCGACGCCAGCATGGGCATCGAATATCTGATGATGGCGATGGTCGGCGGCTCCGGCAGTATTTTGGGCGGCGTGGTGGGTGCAGCCATCGTCACGCTTCTGAAGAATTCCGTGCAGGACTATCTGCCGCTGATCGCAAAGGGCGCTTCCGGCCAGCTCGAGATCGTGGCGTTCTCGGCGCTGTTCATCCTGTTTCTGCAACGCGCCCGGCAGGGCATCGTCCCGTTTCTCTCCGGTTTTCTGCCGGAACTCAAGCAGTCCCGTCCGCAAGCAGCGTCCGCGCTGCCGCGCCGCGAGCAGCCGGCGCCCGGCACGCTGCTTCTCAAGGTGAGCGATGCACAGCGGCGATTTGGCGGTCTCGTCGCCGTCAACAATGTCAGCTTCGAGGTCAGGTCCGGCGAAATTCTCGGGCTGATCGGGCCGAACGGCGCCGGCAAGACCACGATGTTCAATCTGCTCACGGGGGCGCTGCGTGCCAACAGCGGCGAGATCGCGTTCGCGGGCCACCCGATCACCCGCGACCAACAATTCCACATCGCCCGCGCCGGAATCTCCCGCACCTTCCAGCACGTCAAGCTCCGGCCGCGCATGACGCTGCTCGACAACGTGCTGCTCGGCACCTATTCGCGCACCAAAACCGGCCTGCTGGCCGGCGCCCTGCGCCTGAACCAGGCGGAAGAAGCCAGCGCCCGCTATGAGGCGCTGCGGCAGCTCGAACGGGTCGGGCTCGGCGACAAGCCGTTCGAGCTCGCTGGCAATTTGCCGCTCGGCAATCAGCGCGTCCTCGAGATCGCCCGCGCGCTCGCCGCCGATCCGACGCTGCTCGTCCTCGACGAGCCGGCGGCCGGTCTGCGACGCCAGGAGAAGCTCAAGCTTGCCGAACTGCTGCGGTCGCTGCGCGCCGATCATCTGACGATCCTGCTGGTCGAACACGACATGGAGTTCGTCATGTCGCTGGTCGACCGCATCGTCGTGCTCGATTTCGGCTCAAAGCTCTGCGAGGGCGAACCGGCGGCGATCCGCAGCGACGCCCGCGTCCAGGAAGCCTATCTTGGAGGCGTCGCGTGACCGAGATGTTCAGAATCGAGAATGTGTCGGTCGCCTACGGCAAGGTGGAGGCGGTGCGAAACGTCTCGCTGTCCGTCGAGCAGGGGCAGATCGTGACCGTGATCGGTCCGAACGGCGCCGGCAAGACGACGCTTCTGATGGCCGCCATTGGTCTGCTGAAATCTACCGGGCGGATGATGTTTCAAGGCGCCGATCTGGCGCGGATCGATGTCGAGGGACGCGTCGAACGCGGCCTCTGCTTAGTCCCTGAGAAGCGCGAACTTTTCGCCGACATGTCGGTCGCCGACAATCTGCTGCTCGGCACCTATAGCCTGCGCGACCGCTCGACGACGCGCAAAAGCCTCGACGACGTGTTCGACCGTTTTCCGCGGCTGAAGGAACGCAGCAAGCAGGCCGCCGGGACATTGTCGGGCGGCGAGCGGCAGATGCTGGCGCTCGGCCGCGCGCTGATGGCGAAGCCAAAGCTCCTCGTGCTCGATGAACCCAGTCTCGGCCTCGCCCCGCTCATCGTCCGCGAAATCTTCCGCACCATCGCCTCGCTGCGCAGCCTCGGCGTTTCGGTGCTGCTCGTCGAGCAGAACGCCCGCGCCGCGCTGGAGACCGCGGATTACGGCTATGTGCTGGAAACCGGCGAGATTATCCAGTCCGGTCCGGCGGACAGCCTGATCCACGACCCGAAACTGATCGCGGCCTATCTCGGCGGCCACTGAAGCGGCTGCGCATCAAGCGACGGGGTCGCGCGCAAGACCCATGGCCCGGAGCGCCGCCGCAAAGGCCGCAAGGCGTTTCTCGCGATAGGCGGCCTGGTCGACGCCTTCATAGTTCATGAACCCCTGCCCCGTCTTCATGCCGATGCGCCCCTCGCGCATATTCGTCGCTATGATCTCGGGTGCGGCGTAACGGCTATCGCCGAGCGCCTCGACCAGATAGCGGCTGGCGTGATGCAGGATATCGCCGCCGCCCCAGTCGATGAACTCGAGCAGGCCGAGCACCGCAAAGCGGAATCCGAAACCATAAATGACGGCCTTGTCGATATCTTCGGCCGAAGCAACGCCCTCTTCCACCATGCGGGCGGCTTCGTTCATCGCCAGCGACTGAATTCTGGGAACGATGAAGCCCGGCCGCGCGGCGCAGACAACCGGCACCTTGCCGATGCCTTCGAGCAGCGCCTTCATGCGCTCGGTAACTTCCGGCGCGGTGAGCCGCCCCGGCGACAATTCGATCAGCGGCACGAGATAGGCCGGATTGAGCCAGTGCGCGTTGAGGAATCGGCCCGGGTGGTCGATCGATCCCGCGAGATCGTCGACCAGGATCGTCGACGTGGTCGAAGCGATGATCGGACCTTCGCCAGCCAGCTGCGAAGCCTCGGCCAGCGCGGCCTGCTTCAGGCTGAGGATTTCCGGCATGCCTTCGAAGATGACATCGCAGCGTGGCAGCGCCGTCGCCGCTCCCTGCCGCGACACGATGGTGATGCGCTCGGCGATCGTCGGCACAAGTTCTGCCGGGAGCAGATCGATGCGCGAGAGAATCTCGAGTGTGGAGCGAATTTCAGCTTTGGCCTCGGCCGCCAGCGCCTCAAATGCGGAAGCTTCCCGCTCCTTGAAGTCGACGACGACAACCTGGTGACCGGCGAAGGCGAACACGACAGCGATCCCGCGGCCCATTCGTCCGGCGCCGAGGCATCCGATCACCGGTTTCATCGGAAGCCCTCGACCAGAAGGGTTTGCAATGCAGTCCGGTCGAGATCGCCGAGGCCGAGCGAAGACAGTGTCCTGCCCGTCACCGCGAAATCCTGTCCCGTGATGGCCGAGCCGATCGCCAGGAACGCCTTGACGAGCGGCGTTTGCACGCCCGCGAGGCCTGCCACCGAAGCAAGGAACGACAGGCCGAGCCGCAGATCCTCCAGCATGTAGCGGTGCTCGACGAGAACGAGGCGTTCGGACCAATCGCCGGAATCGGTGAGCTGATCATGCGCGTCGCGCGCATACATCCAGGGCTCGCCGTCCTTCGAATAATGGTTGGCCAGCGGGAAATGCGGCCCTCGGTAGCCAAGCGCCTCGCGGATGGCGATACGTTCGGCGTCGAGCGCGTCCGTCACGCGGCGTATCGCCGGCTGCGTTCCTTCCTTGTGGATGTCCCACTTCTCGAAATGTTCGATGGGACCCGCGTTCATGGTGATCAGCGGCGGATGGATGATCGGACCGGCGTTCATCAGCGCACCCGACAGCGCATCGCCGCAGGGCTCGATGGCATTGGGAAACGCGCGCTCGATCACATCAAGCGCATGCGGGGCGAGGCGTAATGGAAACACGCCGGTCGGCAGCCGCGCGCCCCTGCCCGAGATACGAACGGCATAGGGCCCCTGCTTGCGCGCCAGCCACGGCAAGGTCCCGGTCTCCGCAGTCGCAATTTCTGCGCGGTTGCCCGCATCGCGCGCGGCGCGCGCGAAGATGTAGGAGCCGAACGTGCCGGGCGGGAGGAACACGACCTGGCCGTCGCGCAAATGCGGCGCAGCCAGTTCGGCGATCGCGGGCTGCGCGAAGGCGGGCGCCGGGCACAAGATAAGCTCGGCGGCGTCGATGGCCTCCGCGATCGACGACGTGATCATTGCCAGCCGGGTATCTCGGCGGCCCGATCGATCGATCACCGTTATGGTGCCGCCTTGTGCGCGATGCGCCTCGACATCATCAGGGTTTCGACGCCACAGCCGGACTTCGTGACCGGCCAAGGCAAAATCGCCGGCTGCCGCGAACGAACCGTTGCCCCCACCCAACACTGCAATCTTCAAGATGCCCTCCGCTTCAGATCCCGCTACGCAGGTTTTGCCTTGACGTTGTTTTCCTGCCACGCCGCCCAGCTCGGGCGGTCGATCTGGAACAGGTCAGTGGAGCGCGCATACCAGCCGCTGCCGTGCATGCGGGCGATCAGGCGCAGCGCCTGCGTATCGATGTGACAGCGCTCCTTGTCGAGGATCACCGCATCGTCGACATGGGCGCGAACGATACGGCCGATGACGGCGGTCTGTCGCGGCCCCGTCATCAGCGACGTCAGGACCCGACACTCGAACGACACCGGCGATTCCGCGATGCGTGGCGGGCGCACCGCCTGCGAGGCCGCCGGCGTCAGCCCGGCCAGCGTCAATTCGTCGACCTCCGGCGGCGCATCGATACAGGTGATGTTCATCGCCTCGGCGTTGCTCTCGGCAACCAGATTCACGACGAACTCGCCGGTGTCGAGAATATTGGCGGCTGTGTCCTTGAAGCGCTCCGAGCCCGCCAGAAGTCCGATCGCAACCGTGGGCGGCTCATGCCCCATCACGTTGAAGAAGCTGAACGGCGCGGCATTGATCACGCCGCTCGCGGAGATCGTGGTGACCCAGGCGATCGGCCGCGGCGTCACCGTGGCCGTCAGGATCTTGTAGCGGTTCTGCGCTTCCAACGTCTCCATGTCGAAGATCATGCCGGCCTCTAGGCTACGAGCGGCTGCCGGCCGCCATTGTCGCCAAAAGCTTCCTCGCGATAGAGACCCAGCGCGTGCATGACCGGCAGGTCGTTGAACGTGAACAGGCAGGCGTCCTCGCTGACCGACGCATTCACATGCTCATGCCAGGCCCAGGACGGAACGCAAAAGATGTCGCGCTCCTTCCAGTCGAAGCGCTTGCCGTCGATGATCGAGTGACCGCTTCCCTTGGCGACCTGATAGATGAAGCTGCCGGTGTGACGATGCGCGCGCGTGCTCTCACCCGGGCGCAGCATCTGCATCGACGCGCCGATAGTCTGCATCACTGGCCCACCGGTCACGGGATTCACATAGTTCATGAGAACGCCGTCATACAGCGATCCATCCGTGGCCTTGCCGTAGCGCTGCAGCGCCTCGTAGGTCGGCCCCCACTCGTATTTCAACAGCGGCGAATATCCCTTGGACCATTCGGCGCCCGCCGGACGCAGGCCGGGATTGCCCCAGGTGTGGGTCATGTCGTCGACGGGATAGCCGACGTTCTGCTGCAGGTCGGGGTGGACTACGTAGAAATTGGCTTCGAGCGTGTTGACCAGGGGAATGTCGAGGCCGTCCTGCCAGATGCACGGCGTGCCGTCGCTGGAGACACCGTGTTCGTGCCAGGTGCCGTTCGGCGTCAGCACAAAGTCGTTGGCGCCGAGCGTCATCTTGTGGCCGTCGACGATGGTATAGGCGCCCTCGCCTTCCATGATGAAGCGAAGCGCGGAAGCCGAGTGGGCATGGGCGGACGCGACCTCGCCCGGATGCATGACCTGCAGGCCGGAATAGAGCCAGCCGACCGCGGCGGCGTGATCGCGCCGGCCGGGATTGTTCAGATAGATGACGCGCCGTCCCGCCTTCTCGGGCGACACCAGTTCGACCGAGCGCAACACATGCGCGCGAAGGTCCTCGTAGCGCCAAAGCACCGGAACCGAGGATGATTTGGGCGCCCAGGGCTCGATCTTGTTCGCCACCGTCCAGAGCGCGCCGGCCTCCAGCCTTTCGAGTTCGTCGTAATAGGCGAGCAGTTCAGGCGTATCCTCGACATTGGCCCGTCCGGCCACGTCTTCCCGGTGGTTTTCACGAGCTTTCGTTGCCATGCCGCCCTCCTGTACTGGCGCCGTGTCCGGCGTCGCACTGTCAGTCCATCTAGTCGGGAATCATCGCGATCGCCTGGATTTCGACCTTGGCGCGATCCTCGATCAGCCCCGATACCTGCAGCGCCGTCATGGCCGGAAAGTTCCGGCCCATGACGTCGCGATAGGCCAGGCCGATTTCCTTCAGGCGCGCCGAATATTCCTTTCGATCGAGCAGGAACCAGGTCATCGACACGATATGCTCAGGCCCGGCACCGCCGGCGCGCAAGACGGCTGCGACGTTTTTCAGGGTCTGGCCGGTCTGCTCCACCAGATCGTCGGACTCGAACTTGCATTGTTCGCTCCAGCCGATCTGGCCTGCGACGAAGACCATCTTGCCGCGGGCCGCGATACCGTTCGCGTAACCGCTCGGCTTGGCCCAACCGGGCGGCTGCAAGAACTCAAACATTCCATACTCCCGTAGCAGGACGCGACTCGAACGCCCGCGCGGCTAGGCCACCTTCAGGACGTCGCGCCCGATAATGAGTTTTCTGAACTTCGGTCGCGCCTTCAGCAATGCGCAACGCGCGTATTCGCTATGGCGGGAATCGAACAACGGCCACGCGAGACGTTCGCAAGACGGCCCGCGCAACTGCGAAACCGGGGTCATGTCAGTCTCCCGCAAAGGCCGCTTTCATCGTGCGCCGCCAGACACGGCGCGTCCCAATAATGTTTCATGGCTAAAATATACTGTCAAGCGAGCCGATCTGGTGCGAGCGCTGGCCGGCTGTGCATGAAGCCCACGAAATAGGCTGCAAAATTGCACGCGGATGCGCCCGAAGTGGTTTTGCTGCGCGCAGCTTTGCAAGTCCGATTGACATCATTTTTGTTTGATGTCTAAAATTATATTCGGTCATCCGGAATTCCGGGCGAGGCCTCAGGAGGCGAGCATGGCAGAACGCTCTTTCGCGCGCGAGGTGGAGGACCTGAAGCTCGGCGCCGGCCAGGAATTTCGCGGCGAAGGTATTCTCGCTATCACAAAGGCGCTGCTCGAATGCGGCGTCAGCTATGTCGCCGGCTACCAGGGCGCGCCGATCTCGCATCTGATGGACGTGCTGTCCGACGCGCAGGATATCCTTTCCGATCTCGGTGTGCATTTCGAATCCAGCGCCAGCGAGGCGACGGCGGCGGCGACGTTGGCCGCCTCCGTGATGTACCCGATCCGCGGCGCGGTCACCTTCAAGGCCCCGGTCGGCATCAACGTTGCTTCCGACGCGCTCGCCAACCTGTCCTCGGGCGGCGTCACCGGCGGCGCGCTCATCATCATCGGCGAGGATTACGGCGAAGGCTCCTCCATCATGCAGGAGCGTTCGCATGCGTTTGCAATGAAGTCGCAGCTCTGGCTGGTCGACCCGCGGCCCAACGTGGCGTCGATCGTAAAGGCCGTGCATGATTCCTTCGAGTTGTCCGAGGCGTCGAATACGCCTGTGATGCTCGAGGTGCGGATACGCGCCTGCCATGTCCACGGCCGCTTCGCCACCCGTGACAATGTCCGCCCTAGCTTTCCACTTGCCCGCGCGCTCGATGCGCCGTCGCGCGACACCAACCGCATCGTGCTGCCGCCGGCCTCATTCCTGCACGAGAAAGAGAAGATCGAGCAGCGCTGGCCGGCCGCAGTCGAATTCATCCACGCCCGCGGCATGAACGAGACCTTCGACGGCGACATCGACGATATCGGCATCATCATGCAGGGCGGCATGTATAACGGCGTCATCACCGCGTTGCGCGAGGCCGGCCTTGCCGATATCTGGGGCGAAACACGCGTGCCGCTCTACGTGATGAACGTGACCTATCCGATCGTCGACCGCGAGGTGATCGAGTTCTGTCGGACTAAGAAGGCGGTGCTGATGGTCGAAGAAGGCCAGCCCGAATTCATCGAGCAGTCACTGCACAAGATCCTCCGCAACGCGGACATTCCCGCCAAGCTGCACGGCAAGGACCTGTTCCCGATGGCCGGCGAGTACACCTCTCAGGTCATGACTGCTGCGATCGGCGCCTTCATCCGCCGCTGGCGATCGGATGTACTGCCGGCCTCCGCACGTGCACCGAACATCGACCGGGTCGAGGTCGACGACAAGATCCGTGCGCTGGCCGACGTGGTGCCGCCGCGGCCGCCGGGTTTTTGCACCGGCTGCCCGGAGCGGCCGATCTTTTCCGCGATGAAGCTGGTGGAGAAGGAACTCGGCCCGCATCACATCGCCGCCGATATCGGCTGCCATCTGTTCTCGATCCTGCCGCCGTTCAATATCGGCGCCACCACCATGGGTTACGGGCTCGGCCCGGCTTCGGCCTCCGCTTTCAACGTTCCGGCGAGCAAGCGCTCGATCTCGATCATGGGCGACGGCGGCTTCTGGCATAACGGGCTGACCAGCGGCGTCGGCAACGCCGTCTTCAACCAGCACGACGGCGTGATCGTCGTGGTCGACAATTATTATTCCGCCGCGACCGGCGGTCAGGACATCCCCTCCTCGCGCGCCGACAACCGTTCGCGCTCGACCAAGCATCCGATCGTCGAGGCGGTGAAAGGCGTCGGCGCCAAATGGGTGCGCCAGATCGACCGCACCTACGACGTCTCGCACATGCGCGACACCCTGCGCGAGGCGCTGACCACGGAGGAGAAGGGCCCAAAGATCATCGTCGCCTCGTCGGAATGCATGCTGAACAAGCAGCGCCGCGTGAAGCCGCTGGTGGCTGCGGCCGCCAAGCGCGGCGAACGCATCGTGCGCGAGCGTTTTGGCGTCGATGAAGACACCTGTTCCGGCGACCATGCCTGCATCCGCCTGTCCGGCTGCCCGTCGCTGTCGGTGAAGCCGACCAGCGATCCCCTGAAGGACAATCCGGTCGCCGCCGTCGACAACACGTGCGTCGGCTGCGGCCATTGCGGCGAGGTCGCAGACGCGGCCGTGCTGTGCCCCTCCTTCTATCGCGCCGACATCGTGTCCAACCCCACTGCGTTCGAAGCGCGCCTCGACCGCATCTGGCGGCGCATGATCGGCGCCCTGCAGCGCTGGCGGGCCGGACGGCGGATCATGTTCCAGCAGGAGACGGTATGAACGTCTCGGTCGCCCCCTCACCTGTTGGGCTCAGTCAGGCCCGCCCGATCACCGTCGCGGTGCTCGCGATGGGCGGCCAGGGTGGCGGCGTGCTGGTCGACTGGATCGTCGCGCTGGCTGAACGGCGCGGCTGGTTCGCGCAATCGACCTCGGTGCCCGGCGTCGCCCAGCGCACCGGCGCCACGATCTACTACATCGAGATGATCGCGCCCGACGCCGGCAAGCCGGAGCGTCACCCCGTGCTGTCGCTGATGCCGGCGCCCGGCAAGGTCGACATCGTGATCGGCGCCGAATTGATGGAAGCCGGTCGCGCTATCCTGCGCGGGCTGGTCTCGCCCGACCGTACGTTGTTGATCGGCTCCTCGCATCGCTCCCTGGCCGTGATCGAGAAGACTGCGCCCGGCGACGGCACCGCCGATGCGTCGCAGGTCTATGAGGCAGCGAATGTTGCTGCCAACCGCTTCATCGCGTTCGACATGGCCGAGATCGCGGATGCCACCGGCAGCGTGGTGTCCTCGGTGCTGTTCGGCGCGCTCGCGGGCTCCGGCGCCCTGCCCTTCACGACGGAGGATTTTGAAGCGACGATTCGGGCCGCGGGTGTCGGCGTCGATGCCAGCCTGCGCGCCTTCACCGCCGGCCGCGAGCAGGCCGTCGCCACGCTCAATCAGGATCCCAAAATCAAGCCGGCGGCAAAGCCGCCGCTTGCAAAGCGCTTTCCGCGCCTCGAACCGATTGGCCATGCCGATTACGACGCACTGGTCGCGCGGGCGCAACGATTGCCGGAAACAGTACACGGAATCGTCGCAGCCGGCCTGCAGCGCGTGGTCGATTATCAGGACGTGGCCTATGGCCGCGAGTATCTCGACCGGCTGGAATCGATACCACGCGACGCGACCGGCCTGATGCAGGCTTTTGCCAAATATCTCGCCATCGCCATGGCCTATGACGACGTGATCCGCGTGGCGGATCTCAAGACCCGTGCGGGACGATTCGACCGGGTGCGCCGCGAGGCGCGGGCCGGCGATGACCAGATTCTCGGGATCACCGAATTCTTCCATCCGCGGATCGAGGAAATGGCAGGGCTGTTGCCGCCGTTTCTCGGTGAAAAGGTCGAACGCAGCGAGCGGATCGCCCGGCTGATCGATCGTGGGCGCAAGTTGCGCACGACCTCACCCTCGGCGTTCCTGATGCTGTACTGCGTGGCGGGCCTGCGGCGATTCCGCCGCCGCACGCTGCGGCATGCCCGCGAGATGCGCCATCTCGACCAGTGGGAGCAGCGCGTCCGAAAATTCGCTGCAAGCGATGTCGCACTCGCAACCGCCGTGTGCGAGGCTCGCCGTCTCGTCGGCGGCTATTCGGACACGCATTCCCGCGGCGAATCGAAATTCGACAAGGTCATGCAGGCGGCCGAGCGCCTGGCCGGTCGGCCCGATGCGGCCGAATGGGTGCAGCGTCTGACCAAGGTCGCGCTGAAGGACGCCGACGGCGCCGAGCTCGACGGCGCGTTGCGTACCGTCGAGACACTGTTCGAGGGCGCCTGAGGATGGATCAATTCGAGGTCGTGGTGTCGAAGGCCGAGGCGCTCACGCCGCGCATTCGCGAACTCGTGCTGGCGCGCCCCAACGGCGCGCCGATGCCGGGCTGGTCCGCCGGGCGCACATATCGACGTCCATCTGCCCGATGTCGGCCGGCGTTCCTATTCGCTGATCGAGACGGCGTCACCTCGCGCGGCCGCCGAACATCCGACCGCCTACCGCATCGCCGTGCTGCAGGAAACCAAGGGCCGCGGCGGCTCCAGTTTCATGCACGGTCTCAAGACCGGCGATCGCCTGACGATCTCGCCGCCTGCAAACAATTTTCCCCTTGGTGCAGGCACCAGCGAAGTGGCGCTCGTCGCGGGCGGCATCGGCGTCACGCCGCTGCTCGCAATGGCCTGCGAGTTGAGCGCGGCGAAGCGGCCGTTCTCGTTCCATTACGCCGGACGCAGCCGCAGCGAACTCGCCTTTCTCGGTGACATCGAGCGGCTGGCCAGCGCCAGCGCGACCATCCATGCCGACGACGAGGCCGGCCGCTTCTTCGATCTCGAGGGCCTGATGACGCGGCTCGCGCCCGACGTGCCGCTTTACCTCTGCGGACCGCTGCCGATGATCGAAGCCGCCATCGCGCTGACCAGGCAGATGAACTGGGCGCAAGGGCGGCTCCATTTCGAAATCTTCACCGCGCCCGAAGAGAAATCCGGCGATTCCGGCTTCGAGGTCGAACTCAAGAGCAGCGGGCGCGTCTATGAGATCCCTGCCGGCAAGACCATCCTCGACGTGTTGATCGAAGCCGGCGAAGACCCGATGCATGACTGCAAGCGCGGCGATTGCGGGATCTGCCAGACCACTGTCATCGACGGCATCCCCGATCATCGCGACTATATCCTGAGCGAAAGCGAGAAGGCGTCGAACAAGGTGATGCAGATCTGCATTTCGCGCGCGAAAACCAAAAGACTTGTGCTCGACCTGTGAAGGAGGAACGCATGACCCGATATGCCGGCAACGCCGCGGCGCTTCGCGCGCTGGTCCGCGACCAGGAGGTTCACCGCGACGTCTATGTCAGCGAAGAAGTGTTTCAGCTCGAGATGGAGCATATGTTCCCGAACAGCTGGGTCTATGTCGGCCATGACAGCCAGGTCCCCAATCCCGGCGATTATTTCGGCACCACGATCGGCACGCAGCCGGTCCTGCTGGTCCGCCATACCGACGGCAAGGTGCACGTGTTGCACAACCGCTGCCCGCACAAGGGCACGCGCATCACCTCCGAGACCTGCGGCAACACCGGAAAGTTCTTCCGCTGCCCCTATCACGCCTGGAGCTTCAAGACCGACGGCTCGCTGCTCGCGATCCCCTTGAAGAAAGGCTACGAGAACACCGGCTTCGAGCAGAGCCATGCCGCGCCCGGAATGGCGCCGGTGCGGCACGTTCGCAACTATCGCGGCTTCGTGTTCGCCAAGATCAACGATAGCGGCCTCGATTTCGAGGAGTTTTTTGGCGAAAGCCTGTCGAGCCTCGACAACATGGTCGACCGTTCGCCGGTCGGCCAGCTCAAGGTCGCCGGCGGCGTGCTGCGCTACATGCACAACTGCAATTGGAAGATGCTGGTCGAGAACCAGACCGACACCTGTCACCCGATGGTCGCGCACGAATCCTCGGCCGGGACTGCGGTCGAGGTCTGGAAGAAGGCGCCACCCGGCACCAAGAAGCCGATGGCGGTCGAGATCATCGCGCCCTTCATGAGCCCATACGAGTTCTTCGAGAACATGGGCATCCGGATCTGGGACAACGGCCACGGCCACACCGGCGTGCACCACTCGATCCATTCGGATTATTCGGCGGTATCAGGCTATTTCGACAAGATGAAAGCCGCCTATGGCGAGGAACGCGCCAAGGCGATCCTGGACGAAAACAGACACAACACCGTCTATTTCCCCAACATCATGATCAAGGGGCCGATCCAGCTGTTGCGGCATTTCAAGCCGATCGCGGCCAACAAGACGCTGGTCGAATCCTGGACGTTCCAGCTCGTCGATGCGCCCGACATGCTGCTCGAACGCACGCTGATGTACAATCGGCTGATCAACGCGCCGACCTCCATCGTCGGCCATGACGACCTCGAAATGTATGAACGCGCGCAAGAAGGCCTGCATTCGAACGGCAATGAGTGGGTGAACCTGCAGCGCCTCTACAGCCCCGGCGAGGCCGAGCAAACCAATGTGGCGATCAACGGGACCAGCGAGTGGCCGATGCGCCACCAGTTCCGGGCCTGGACCAAATTCATGACGATGGGGATGTGACATGAGCATGGTCACTGAAGCTCCCCTGAAGAATGCAGTCCCCACCGATCAGGAGTTGATCGACTTCGTCGTCCGCGAGGCGCGGCTGATCGACCAGCAGCGTTTCGACGAATGGCTCGATATGTACGCCGACGACGCCTTCTACTGGATGCCGCTGGAATGGAATCAAACCGATCCGCGGCTGACCTGTTCGCTGATGTACGAGGACAAGCTGTTGCTCTCGATCCGGGTCGAACGGCTCAAGGGCGCGCGGACTTTCAGCCAAAAGCCGAAAAGCCGCTGTCATCACGTGCTGCAGACGCCACAAGTGGATTCGCGTGATGCCGCCGCCAACAGCTACGTCACTTGGACGCCGATACATTATGTCGAGACGCGCCTGGACGAACAGGCGCTCTATGCAGCCTGGGTCACGCATCATCTGAGCGTCGAGAGCGGCAAGCTCAGGATCAAGCTCAAGCGCGTCGACCTGATCAATTGCGATGCTGCCTTCGGCAACATCCAGCTCTTCATGTGAGGGAAGATGAGCGTAGCCCACCACACGGCGATCGTAAGCGGCGGCAATACCGGCATTGGCGCGGCGATCGCCCGCGGCCTGCTCGCCGAGGGCTATGACGTGATCTCGCTGTCGCGGCGCAAGCCCGACTGGAGCCACCCAAAGCTCATCTCACGCGAAGTCGACCTACTCGATGCAACGGCGACGCGGCAGGTAGCGACGGAAATCGCAGCGAAGGTTGCGATCACCCACGTCGTGCACAATGCCGGCGCGATCCGCGCCAAGCCACTGGAAGAGGTTGTTGACGAAGACGTCGGCGCGTTGGCCCAGCTGCATTTCGGCGCGGCGATTGCGCTGGCGCAGGCGGCGCTGCCGGGCATGAAGCAGGCCCGCTTCGGTCGCATCGTGCTGCTGTCCTCCCGCGCCGCCCTTGGCGCCACCACACGCACGGTCTACTCGGCCACCAAGGCCGGCATCATCGGCATGGCGCGAACCTGGGCGCTGGAGCTTGCGCCCTTCGGTATCACCGTCAATGTCGTCGCCCCCGGCCCGATCGGAGATACCGAGATGTTCGAGAGCGTGATGTCACCGGAATCCGAACGCGCAAAGAAGCTGGCGCAGTCGATTCCGCTCGGCCGCCTCGGCAAATCGGCCGACGTCGCGCGCGCGGTCAGTTTCTTCAGTTCACCGGATGCCGACTTCATCACCGGACAGACACTTTATGTCTGCGGCGGAGCCAGCATCGGATCAATTTCCATCTAGCCGGTGAGATCACAGCCATGGACGCCACAGTCAAGCGAAAGGCCCGATCCCCTAAGGGTGCGCGCGGCCCAGCGTTGCATCCGGTCGAGCCGGCGCACGAGTCCGACGGCGCGCATCTGGAACTGCGCATCTGGCTGCGGCTGCTCTCCTGCGCCACCCGGATCGAGAAGGCGCTGAACGCGCGACTGCGCAAGGAGTTCAACACCACGCTGGCCCGCTTCGACCTGCTGGCGCAGCTCGCGCGCAAGCCGGCGGGCGCGACGATGTCTGAGGTATCCGAACTCCTGATGGTCTCGAACGGCGCGATCACCGCGCTCGTGCAGAAGCTGGAAGCCGACGGCTTCATCCATCGCGAAGTCGATTCCGAAGACCGCCGCACCTTCCGTTTGAGCCTGTCGCAGGAAGGCGCCAAGGAATTCGGCCGGATGGCGCGCCGGCATGAGGAATGGGTGATAGCCCTGATCGGCGAATTGTCACCGGTCGCGCAGTCGGATCTGCTGCAACATCTGACCCTGCTCAAGCGCCGCCTTGACAAGCACGCCTGATGCGGATGCCGAGCGGCGCGCTCAAGCCGCGACGTCGCAGGCCTCAATAGCCCAGTATGGCCTTCACCTCGAGATATTCTTCAAATCCAAAAACCCCGAACTCACGCCCATTGCCAGACTGCTTGTAGCCGCCAAAGGGCAGGCTGCGGTCGAAAGGCGCGCCGTTGAGATAGACGCGCCCGGCGCGAATACGGTTGGCGACGGCGCGGGCACGGGCGGGATTCCCAGACTGCACAAAACCCGCCAATCCGAACGGCGTGTCGTTCGCGATCTCGATCGCCTCGTCCTCGGTGTCGTAGCTCATGATCGACAGCACGGGGCCGAAGATTTCCTCACGCGCAATCTTCATTTGCCGTGTCACATCGCCGAAGACGGTCGGGCGAACATAGTATCCACGGTTGAGTTCGGACGGCCGCCCCGTTCCGCCCGCCACCAGCGTCGCACCTTCGTCCATGCCGGACTGGATGAGATCCTGCACTTTTTCAAACTGCACCTGGCTCACCAGCGGCCCCATGGTGGATGCCGGGTCGAGCGGATCGCCGAGGCGGATGCTGCCGACCGCCTCACGCGCCGCCGCGAATGCCGCGTCCCGTTGCGCGCGCGGGATCAGCATGCGCGTGGGAGACTGGCAGTTTTGGCCGCCGTTGGTGTAACAGGCGTGAACGCCCTGCATCACCGCGGTTTTCAGATCAGCATCGGCAAGGATGATGTTGGCGGATTTGCCGCCCAGTTCCTGCGCGACGCGCTTGACCGTGTCCGCCGCAAGCTTGGCCACCCTGATGCCGGCCGTGGTCGATCCGGTGAACGACACCATGTCGATTTCTGGGTGTGCGGCGATCGCCTCGCCCACCGTGTGCCCATCGCCATTGACAAGATTGAAGACGCCCGCCGGCAGGCCGGCCTCGTCGATGATCTCCGCCAGCAACATCGCGCTGAGCGGAGCGATCTCGCTTGGCTTGAGAACCACAGTGCAGCCAGTAGCGAGCGCTGGCGCTGTCTTGGAGGCAACCTGATTCAGCGGCCAGTTCCACGGCGTGATCAGTCCGCAGACGCCGATCGGCTCGCGGCGGATGATCCCGTTGCCCATCCGCTCCTCAAATTTGTAGTTCGTCAGCACGCGCGCGGCTTCCTCGAAATGAAACAGCGCAACGGTTGCCTGACGCTGGGTCGCAAACGTGATCGGCGCGCCCATCTCCAGGGTCATCATCCGCGCCAGTTCCGGCAAGCGCGCCCGAAAACCTTCGATGATCTTCTGAAGCCAGGACAGCCGCTGCTCCACGCTGGTTACGGAATAGGTCGCAAAGGCGCGGCGCGCAGCATTGGCAGCCCGATCGACATCGGACCGCGAGCCCAGGCTGATCTGCGCGAATGTTTCCTCCGTTGCCGGATTGACGATGCCGAGCGTTGATGGCGTGGCCGGGCCCACCCAGGCCCCGTCGATGTAGAACTTCAGTTCTTCCATAGTTTCCCGTGCACGACCTGACGTCGTGCCACCATTGTGGCTGTGCTCCTAGAGGTGCCTGCCCTCATCCACCGGCACCACAATTCCCGTCGAACTGGTCAGGCTGACGATGCAGGCGACCGCCGCCCGCGCGACATCGTCGGGCGTGGTCACGTGGGCCAGCGGCAATTTTTCCGCGATTTTCTGCAGCTGTTCACGGGTCCGGCCGGCGACAAAATCCGTATCCACGCCGGCGGGCGAAACCGAGAACACACGGATTTTCGGCGCAAGCACTTTTGCGAGCGCGATCGTCAGCGCGTCGACGCCCGCCTTTGCCGCCAGATAGGCCAGGCTGCTGCCCAGACCCGTCCGCGCCGCAATGGATGAAATATTCACGATGGACGCCCCGCTGCCGCGCTCCAGCAAGGGACGGAAGGCGCGAACCATGGCGAATGGTCCGCGCAGATTGAGCGAAACGGTCCGGTCGAAGATATCGTCCGTCAACCCCTGGAGGTCATTGGCGGGCACGGGAGTCGTGGCGCCCCCGCAATTGACCAACGCATCGAGACGTCCGTACTGCTGCTCCACTGACGCCGCAGCCTCGGAGACCGAAGCCGGATCGTCGATCGCGATCCGGATGGCGAGATGCCCGCGGCCCTCCAGGCATCCGATCACCTCTTCGGCCTGCGCGCGGCGGCTATTGTAGCCGACCACGACGGCAGAACCCATGGCGGCAAGGCGCGCCGCCGTGGCCTTGCCGATACCGCTGTTGCCGCCGGTGACGAGTGCAACCTTTGGGATCGAGAGCATGGGAATTTCAATACCAGTCATCTATGACGGCCTCACATCGTGATCTTTGCCGCCTCGATCACGGGACGCCATTTGGCTCGCTCGCTGTCGATAAACGCCTTGAGGTCTTCCGGGGAGCCCCCTACCCCTTGCAGCGAGTTTTGTTCGAGCATGGTCTTGCCCTTGTCGCTTTTCAGAAAGGCGTTCACGGCATTGTTCACCTTGCTCACGATGTCGGGCGGCGTGCCGGTAGGCGCTACCAGCGCGTACCACGCGGTCGCCTCGAATCCCTTGAAACCCGCTTCCTGCACCGTCGGCACATCGGGCAGTTGCGCGACGCGCTGGCTTGTCGTCACAGCGAGCGCACGAATCTTGCGGTCGGACACCAGTTGCAGATAGGTCGGCATGAAATCCATGGCGACGTTGACTTGTCCCCCCAGCAGATCCGTGATTAGTGGCGCCGAGCCGCGATAAGGCACATTTGTCATCTCCACGCCGGCGAACTGCTGGATCAGCGCCGAGGTAATGTGTCCGAGCGTTCCGTTGCCGGGATGGCCGACATTGACCTTGCCCGGGTTCTGTTTGGCATAGGCGATCAGTTCAGGAAGCGTCTTAGCCGGAAAGTCCGGTGTCGCCGCAATGATCATTGGCGACTTGGCGACGAGTATGACCGGCGTGAAATCCCGCTCGGAGTCGTAAGCCAGGCCCTTGTACATGAACTTGTTGAGCGCGATCGGTGCCGGCGTTCCGAACAGCCACGTATGGCCGTCGGCGGCCGCCTTGGCGACCGCCGTCCCGCCGAGATTGCCGCCCGCTCCCGCACGGTTTTCGACGATGAATTGCTTGCCAAAATCTTCACTCAGCGCGTGCGCGACAGCGCGCGCAAGCGTATCGACGGCCGCGCCAGCCGGGAACGGCACGACGAAGGTGACCGGGCGGTTTGGCCAGTCCTGCGCGACCGCGCGGTCACATGGCGCAATGGCAAGTGCGAGGCCCAGAAGGCCGAAAGACAGCACGCGCATGTTTCCTCCGAGTTGTTTGCGGGACGCTTGCGTTGGCACCAGCGCTTATTCTGCAGCAAACTTGTCCAGGCCCTTGCGGCCCAGCCACTTGGCTAATTCGTCGGCAACGGCCTCGTTGTTGAGATCGGCAAAGGCGATGTGCGTGTTGCCGCGTAAACCCGCATCGGGAAGCAACAACACCTCGCAATCGCCGCCATGACGGTTGACGATACCGCAGAAGGTCTTCGCCACTTCGACGGAGGTTTTCCAGATCGGACGCGTGTCGGTGTAGTCGCCGAACACCATCTGGATCGGAAATTTCGTCAGCTTCATGAACTCGGCCAGCGGCACAGAATTCGGACCGTACGGCGCATCCGGCTTGGGCTCGGGCCCCTCACCAACAGGGAAAACGAAGCCCGGGGTTTCATAAGCAACGATGCCCTTCATGTTGTCGCTCTTGGCCTTCAGCGCCGACAACAGCGCGCGCCAGCCGCCCGCGGAATTGGTGACGGCAATGACGGGGCCGATCTTGTCGATCGCCTGCCCGCCGGCCTCGGCCTGCAGCAATGCATTATCGAGCGTATCGAACTCGTCGTAACGGGCGCGGGTCGCCTGGTTCCAGGCTTCCTTGTCGGCCGCCGGGAATTGCAGCCCCGGATGCCAGTTCGGGTAAGTGATGCCGAAGCGCCAGGCGGCAAAATTACGCTGATCGAAATAATCAGGCGTGTAGGTGATCGGTTCGCAGCTCCAGTTGGCGCGACCGATGCGCGGGCCGTCCCAGAGGTAAACCGGATATCCCCTGCGCAGGAAAATGCTCTTGTAGCCTTCGCCGCCGTCCCAACGGTTTTCCCACACCTTCGTGCTGGAACTGTGCCACATGATCAGGCCGACGCTGCGCTTTTTCGCCGGGATGAAGTATTCGACGTAGCCATGGTCGCAGGACAGCGTCTGGCTGGGATCGCCGGGCTTGGCGACGATCTTGCCGCCCACCTCATATGCGCCCGTCGATTCCAGGATAATCGGCGGCTTCTGCGCTTTGCGAGCATCTTCAGCGAATGCCGCATGGCTCAGTCCCGCAAGCAACAATGCTGCGGCAAACGACAGACTTTGCCGGCCCTTCAAATGGCTGTTTCCGCGATTCATTATCGGTCTCCTCCCCAAATAGCGCGCGCCGCTTCTCGCGGTCTTTGCGCTTGTCTTGTTACGCAGCGTCCTGCGCCGCCGACTGGCTGACCGGAAGATTCAGGAACCGTGCAGCATTATCGCTTATCAGCTTCCTGATCGAAGTGCGCGGCATCTGCAGGTCTAGCAGGATCTGCGTGATGCTGCGGAAACCATCGACCGGACGCTGCGAGTTCTGTAACCCGAGATCGGACGACAGGATCGTATTGTCGACACCGGCAACCTCGATCAGGTGGGCGAGATCATCCGGGCTGTACTTCAGGGATTTTCCCTCGATGAACATGCAGATCGAATGCTCCATCTTCACGCCCCCCGCGACGAGCTGGCGAATATCGTTGTCGTTACAGCCGACGATGTAGGTCGGATGGTTGACCATCATCTTCTTGACGCCGCGCCGCGCCGCCTCGTCGAACAGGATATGCAGCTCGCTGGCCGGCAGGTGACCGCCGGCCAGGATGATGTCCGCCTCGGCAATGAGGTCGATGACCTTCTTGGTGTCATCCGTGAGCTTGCCGTTGGCGTCGAGCGCCGAAAGCGGAATCGGATCGAGCATTTTCTGCGCTGTCTTTGGAAACGTCGAGTTTCCCTTTGCCATTGCTGCGATATGGTTTGCGGCTGACAGCGTCGGCATCCAGACGATCTTGGCGCCGAGCTTGATGGCGTGGTCGACGGCGTGCGGGTTGATACCACCCGACGCATTGTTCAGCACGATGCCCGAGAACAGTTTTACATTGGTTTCGGGGAACAGCTTCTCCAGCAGGATCGCGTGCGGCATACCGGCATAGAAGTGGTCCTTGTAAAGCACGGCGCGGAATTTCGCGGCCGCGGCGTCGAGCAGCTCCTCGTGATGATCGAGAATGCGCGGCATGGCCGCCGGGCCGCTATGGCAGTGCAGATCGATCGCCCCAACCAGCAGCTCGGCGACTTCTGCCGCCCGTGACAGCGGCGGCAGCGGCACGGTGGTCGGATATGACACTTGTTTGTCGGCCATGGTCAAAAACCCTTTCGATTGCGTGTCAGGCGGCGGACCTATCCGCGGCGGTTTGCGCGGGCATCGGATAATCCTCTTCGTTCAGCACCCAGCCCGGCTTGGCCGAAAAATCCATGCGCGGAGGGCAGAAGATGTCGACGAGAACATTGAGCTTGGGATCCATGGCCTGCGAGGTGTGAATCGAGGGCGGCGGGATCACGGCGATGGAAGGCGATCCGCAGCTCTCGTGATCGTCGTTGCGCCACTGGGCCATGTCGGTTGTCCACGGCCAGCGCAGGTGGTGAATGAAGGTGCCGGCCAGCGCCAGCGAGCATTGCTCGAAATCGTCATGGTGGTGCGGCGACATCTTGCTCGGATCGCGCGGACCGGTTTTCGGCTCGAGGAAATTGACCATGAAGGTCGAGCAGCGGAAGATCCGCCCAAACCGTCCGGGCGTCGCCGCAACGTCGAGACTGTAGGTGCGGATCTTCGCGCCACCGGCGGCCTCCGGCCACGGCTCGAACGGCGGCAGATTGGGGTGCGGCGTCGCGTAGGACGCAGCATTTGAACACAGCTTTGCGAGATCTTCCGACCGCGTCGTCACCATGCGCACCACCTTGGCGGCGCCGAGCAGCGTGACGGAGCTCGCGCCCGCCGGCACGAAGCTGATGGAGTGACCGGTGACGACCTTGCGCTCGTTGCCCCACACGATCTCGGCGCCCGCCCCGGGATCGGGAAGTAGCACGACATACTCGTCGGGCTGGTTGGTGCGGCTCAACACCGCGCCCTTGTCGGCGTCGCTATAGGCAATGATAAAGTTCTGGCCGCGGGCGTACCAGGTGCGCGCGCCGTTCTGGTTTTCGGCCGGCGGCGTTTCGTAGAACTTTGCATACTCCGCGCCTGCGAAATGGGTGGCGGCGGGTTTTGCGGCGACCGGAGTGGCGGCGAGAGCGGCGCGGGGATCAGTGCTGTGATACATGGGAGCCATCCGTGGTCTGCACGAGGGTTTTGAAATCGGTGAGGGTTTGCGCGGCGGCCCGGCGCATCTGGCCCTGGTCTGACGAGATGATGAAGGCGCTGGCGCCGAGGCCGGCGAAATCCTTGGCTTCCGCCGCGCTCGCCACCATCACGCAGACCGGCTTGGCCGCTTTCTTCGCCGCGGCAATGATCCTGATAACCGCATCCTTCACGGATGCATCCGCCGAGGATTTGGCGCCGAGGGCGACGGTGAGATCGCCACGGCCAATGAAGAACCCATGGATACCGTCGACGGCGGCGATGGCGTCGATCTGGTCCAGCGCTTCGGGATCCTCGATCATCGCGATTGCGCAGACCGACGCATCCTGTTCGTCGACGAGGCTCCATACCGGCGTGCCGCCATAGGCGCCGGCGCGAGCCGAGCCGGAATAGCCGCGCCGTCCGCCGCGATAGCGCGCGGCAGCCGCAACCGCGCGCGCCTTCTCGACGGTCGCGACATGGGGCACCAGCACACCGGTTGCGCCGCAATCCAGGCAGGAAAGGATTTTGGCCGGATCGTCCGAGGATACCCGCACGATGCCGGCGAGGTTGCTGGCGCGCGCGGCCAGCAGCATAACGTCGGTCATCGCGCGGTCGATCGGCGCGTGCTCCTCGTCGATCACAACGAAATCATAGCCGAGCGCACCGAATATCTCGGTCGCGTGCGTGGTGGGTGTTTTGATGAACGAGCCGACGACAGTCTGCCGCGCGGAGAAGCGACGGCGGAATGACGAAAAATGCGGCCTGACGACGTCTCCGGACACGGCTGTTCCTCCCGCCATCTGCCCGGGACCGTCCATAGAGGACCGGCTCCGGCGTGGCTTGGCGAAAACCATTGCAGGCCGCGCGGCGGTGGGCCATAGCTATTCCAGCATGTTCCACCAGGTGGAATTGAGGATATGCCGCTCAAATCCGACACCGTCGAAGCCGCCTCCCGCACCCTCCTGCTACTGGAGGAGCTCAATCGCCACCGCGTCACCTCGATCGATCGCCTGCACAAGGCCACGGGCTTGCCGAAATCGACGGTGGTCCGGCTGATGAAGTCGCTATGCGCAATGGGCTATGCCGCCAACGACCGCCGGCAGGGCGGCTACGCGGTCGCCTCGCGGGTCAAATCGCTGAGCAACGGCTTTCACGGCGATCCGCTGGTGGTGGAGGCCGCGCGCCCATGGGCGCTCGCCTTCACGCGACAATATCACTGGCCGATCGCCATCGCCGTTCTCGACAGGAGTTCTGTCGTCATCCGCTTCAGCACCATTCCCGACAGCCCGGTCTCGCCATTTCACGCCACCCTCAACACGCACCTCAGCCTGCTCGGGCGGGCGCTGGGGCGCGCCTACCTGGCCTTCTGCCCTGTGAGCGAGCGGTCGATGCTGCTCGACATGCTGGCGCGGTCACAGGAGAGCGAAGACAAACTCGCCGTCGATCGAAAACGGGCGCTGGCGTTGCTGGCGACGATCCGCAAGCAAGGTTTTGCCGAACGCGACCCAATGGTCGAGCCGCGCTCGTCCAGCACGATCGCAGTTCCCATCATTGTCAACCAACGCGTGCTTGCCACTGTCGGCATGACCTATTTCACCTCGGCACTCGACCGAGCAGACGTCGTCCAGCGCTACGTGCCCCTTGTGAACACGCTGGCCGACAATATTGCCGCAAGCGTCTCGTCATTGCAGCAATAGAGGCGACGCCTGACCTTATGCCGCCTTGACGGTCCGGGACATTTCCGAAACCCTGCTTCCTTCTTCAGGGGACTGATTTCAGCACTCCGCTCCGGAATTGGCATCGCTATTGCTTGCAGCCAATGGGCTTGTGACGGGATGGACACAGAATGATCCGCGTGTTTCTCGATCGAATTTACCTGTTCTCCGGCTATCTCGCCGGACTTTTCCTGATTGCGATTTTCGTGCTGATGATGCTGTTGTCCGGCGGCCGGCCGCTCGGCATCAACATTCCGGCCGGCGATGATTTCATCTCCTGGTGCATGGCGGCGACGGCCTTTCTCGGGCTCGCGCACACGTTCAAGCATGGCGAGATGATCCGGGTCGGCCTCTTGATCGACCGCCTCAACGACAAGGTCCGCCATTACGTCGAGATCGCAGCCCTCCTCGTCGGCGTCGGCTTCATCGGCTTTTTTGCATGGCACGCTTCGGTCATGACCTGGCAGTCATGGAAATTTTCCGACATTTCGCAGGGCGTGATCGCGGTGCCGCTGTGGATTCCGCAGCTCGGCTACAGCGGCGGGCTGGTGATCCTGTTCATCGCTTTTGTCGATGAGCTGGTCCATGTCCTGCGCGGCTTCGCGCCGCGCTACGAATTGCCGAAGCCGCAGAGCGCCGAGGAAGTCGTCGAACGCGCCATGCAGAGCGGGGTCTGACATGGAGCTGCTCTCCATCGCGGCGATCCTGCTTGGATTCCTTGCGCTGCTGCTCGGTGGCGGCGTCTGGATCGCCGTCGCATTGATGGCGACGGGATGGGCCGGCATGCAATTCGCAGGCGGCGGTATTCCGGCGGGCAGCGTGCTGGCGACAACGGTATGGGGCAACAGCGCGTCGTGGTCGCTGGCGGCCTTGCCGCTCTTCATCTGGATGGGCGAAATCCTGTTCCGCACGCGACTATCGGAGGAAATGTTTCGCGGATTTGCGCCCTGGCTGAACTGGCTGCCGGGCCGGCTCATGCACGTCAATGTGCTTGCCTGCGGCGTATTCGGTTCGGTGTCGGGATCGTCAGCCGCGACCTGCGCCACGGTTGCCAAGATCGCGCTGCCGGAATTGAAGAAGCGCGGCTATGACGAAAACTTGAGTCTGGGTTCGCTGGCCGGTGCCGGCACGCTCGGCATTCTCATCCCGCCGTCGATCACCATGGTGGTCTACGCCGTGCAGGCGAACGTCTCCATCATTCAGGTATTCCTCGCCGGATTTCTGCCGGGCCTGCTGGTGATGGTGCTCTATTCCGGCTACATCGCGATCTGGTCGCTCGCCAATCCAGAACGCACGCCGCCGGCCGAACCGCCGATGAGCCTTCGCAAGCGCATTTCAGAATCGCTCAATCTCATTCCCTGCCTGCTGCTGATCGTGTTCGTGTTTCTGTCGTTGCTGATGGGCTGGGCGACCGCGACGGAATGCGCGGCCTGGGGCGTGCTGGGATCGCTCGCGATCGCATGGTGGCAGGGCTCGCTGAGCTGGGAATCGTTCTGGGCGAGCGTGATGGGCGCCACCCGAGTCAATTGCATGATCCTGCTGATCCTGGCGGGCGCTTCCTACATGGGCACGTCGATGGCCTATACCGGCATCCCGCTAGCGCTCGCGACCTGGGTGAACAGCCTGCAACTCAGTCCCTATGCGCTGATCGCGGCGTTGACCGTGATGTACATCGTGCTTGGCACCGCGCTCGACGGCATTTCCATGATCGTGCTGACCACCGCCATCGTCATTCCGATGGTGAAGCAGGCCGGCTTCGATCTCGTCTGGTTCGGCATTTTCCTGGTGCTGGTGGTGGAAATGGCGGAAGTCTCGCCGCCGGTCGGCTTCAATCTGTTCGTGCTGCAGACCATGAGCGGCAAGGATTCCAACACGGTCGCCAAGGCCGCCCTGCCGTTCTTCTTTTTGCTCGTTCTTGCGGTTGCCATCATCACGGTCTTTCCTGCTATCGTGATGGTGCTGCCGCAGATGGCGTTTCCCGGCTAGAGAAAGGTATTTTGATGTTCAGGCTAATAAAGACGTTTGCAATAGCCACCTGCGTCGCGGCGCTGCGCTTCGCCCGCAGTGGCGCAGACCAAATGGAATCTCCCGGCGGCCTATCCGGCGGACAATCCGCATTCGGTAAACCTGATCGCGTTCGCCAAGGACGTCGGCGACGCCACCGGCGGCAAGCTGCAGATCACCGTGCATGCCGCCGCCTCGCTGTTCAAGGCGCCGGAAATCAAGCGCGCGGTCGCCACCGGACAGGCGCAGGTCGGTGAGGTCCTGATCTCGCTGCATGAGAACGAAGACCCGATGTTCGGCATCGATGTCGTGCCGTTCCTGGCGACGAGCTATCCGGCATCCAAGAAGCTGTGGCTCGCGTCGAAGCCGGCGGTCGAAAAGAAGCTCGCATCGCAAGGCCTGATGCTGCTGTTCGCGGTGCCGTGGGGTCCGCAGGGCATTTATGCCAAGAAGGACATCAACAGCCTTGACGACATGAAAGGCCTGAAGTGGCGCGCCTATAATGTCGGCACCTCGCGCATCGCCGAACTGGTCGGCGCGCAGCCTGTCACCATCCAGGCGGCGGAACTGCCGCAGGCGCTGGCGACCGGCGTCGTCAACGCGTTCATGACCTCGGGCTCGACCGGCTACGACAGCAAGGCCTGGGAAAGCATGACGCATTTCTACGATACGCAGGCCTGGATTCCGAAGAACGTCACCTTCGTCAACAAGGCGGCCTTCGACGCGCTCGACAAGCCGACCCAGGAAGCGATCCTCAAGGCGGCCGCGGTCGCCGAAGAGCGCGGCTGGAAGCTCGCGGAAGAAAAGGCGAAGTGGTATCTCGAACAGCTTCAGGCCAACAAGATGCAGGTGCTGCCGCCGCCTCCGGCGCTGAAGACGGGCCTCGAGAAAGTCGGCGAGCAGTTGACGGCCGATTGGCTCAAGAAGGCCGGCGCCGACGGTGAAGCCGTGATCGCCGCCTACAAGAAGTAAGACGATCGTTATTCAAGTGGCGTCCGGTACTGAGTGCCGGACGCTGCTCATCACCCGCCTTCGACGCACGCTTCCATGATCCCGTCGATCTCGGCGCGCGAGAGAACCCCGATCTCGGCAATGAAGACGATCCGTGTCCGCGGCACGCCCGCCGCGAGCGCCTCGCCCGGCGCCAGCGTCGCGCGTCCGCCGGCGAGCTGAAACACCGTCAGCCGCCCGGGCTGCTCCACCGTCTCGAACAACCCCTTCGCCCGCGCGAGCTTCGGCGCCAGCCGGCCGATCGCCTGCTGCAACCGGGGCAGCGACACCGGCCGTTCCGATGTCCAGCTCAGCGTCTCGAACCGGTCAGCCGCCGGCCGTCGCGGCCCTGACCTCGCGCGGCGCCGGCACGCGGTCCACGTCCGCGGGGAACAGCAGCGCCGCCGGGACTTCGCCATGCAGGGCATCGACCACCACCGCCGCCGGACGCAGCGCCCGGATGACATCGCGCAGCTGCGCGCGACCGGCCGCGTCCGCCAGGTCCACCTTGCTCAGCGCCACCACGTCGGCCGCCCGCAACTGCGACCGCAGCAACGCGTCGTTCAATGTCTCCGCACTTGTCGTCGCGTCCACCACGCACAGCACCGTTTCCAGCGGCGCCTCCCGCCAGATCACGGGATCCATCAGGTTGCGCACGATATCCGAGGGATCGGCGATCCCGCTGGTTTCGATCACGATGAACTCCGGCCGCGGATCGCGCCGCAGCAGGGTGGCGAGCGTGCGCAGGAGATCGCCTTCCAGCGAGCAGCAGATGCAGCCATTGCTCAGGCTGACCACGCCGTCGCTGGCGCCCGCGATCAGCTCCGCATCGATATTGATCGCGCCGAAATCGTTGACCACGGCGGCGATCCGCCGCCCCTCGGCATGCGCCAGCAGATGGTTCACGACCGTGGTCTTGCCCGCCCCGAGGAAGCCGGTCACCAGCAGGATCGGGACCGGCACCATCAGCTCTCGACAACGGGCCGGCGCACCGGCCGGCCGGGCCGCGCCGCCACATCCAGCACGCCATCCGATATCAGCGGCTGGCCGCTGACCACCAGATGCCGCACGCCCTCTGACGGGCGGTTCATCGCCGAGAACGTCGCCCGGTCGGTCAGCGTCTCGAAATCGAACACGACAATGTCGGCATCCGCGCCCGGCTGCAGCCTTCCCTTGGCGCGCATCGCCGGCGTGCTGTGGGACAGGATCTCCGCCGGGATCAGCGCGCATTTGCGGACGCCTTCCAGCAGCGACAGCTTTCGCCGCTCACGCACCCACTCGCGGATGAAGCGGGTGAAGCAGCCCGCCGAGCGCGGATGCGAGGTGGCGTCGTCCGGCAGCGGCCAGGCGTCGCCGGTGTAGGCGCTGCCGTCCGACAGCGTCCACGGCATCGCGTCGGAGGCGATCGCGCCGCCGGGATACAGCACCGACATGTCCAGGAGGTCGCGATGGTGCGGATTGTTCTCGATATCCAGGACATGCCACAGCACCAGCGTGGAGGGCTCCTCCGCCTGTGCCGCCAGCAATTCCTTGCGGTCGCGGAAGCGCCGCCCGTCGGTCACCCGCTGCACCGAATCGTAGCCCAGTCCATTGCGCGCCTCGAACTCCGGATCGCTGAAGAAGGCCGCCGCCAGCACCGTCGAGCCGGTGCCGTAGGGATAGGCCTCCACCGTGATCGGCAGGCCCTGCGCCTGCGCCTTGGCGATCAGCACCGCGCAACGCTCCACGTCCGTCTTGCTGGAAGAGTTGAAGTGGCAGATGTGCATATGCGCGCCGGTGGCGCCGGCATAGCCGATCAGGCGGATATAGGCTTCCGCAGCGCTTTCCGGATCGATGCGGGACATGTAGGCGACGTGGGTGAAGGTCGCGCACATCATGCGCCGCCGCCAGCTGGCACACCGCGGTCAGCTCCTGCACGCCGGCGCCCGGGGCATAGGCGTTGAGAATGCCGATGCCGATGCCGCCCTCGTTCAGTCCGTTGGCAAGGCGGTCGAGGATGCCGGCCACCTCGGTGTCGCTGGCCACGTTCTCGATCCAGCGGCGATCGCGCATGGCATTGCCGAACGCCTCCAGCGAGCTTTCCGCGTTGGAGCCGGTCATCGCGCCGATGCGCGCAAACGCCCAGTTGGCGGCGGCGCCGTAGTTCAGCACGCGTCCCTTGGCGGCCTGGCGCTGATACCAGGACGCGACCGGCAACACGCCCGCCTCGAGGTCGAGCGTCGTCGTCACCCCGTCGAACGCCTGCATGCGGTCGGCCGGGATCGACTGGCCGTGCGCGTGCAGATCGATGAAGCCGGGAGCCACCACGAGGCCGGTCGCGTCGATCACCCGCTCGGCGCTGCCGAGCCCGGTGCCGACAGCGGAGATCCGGCCATCCACACCGCCACATCGCCAATCGCGTCCATCCCGCTCGCCGGATCCACCACCCGGCCGCCACTGATTATCAAGCCACTCATATCGTCATTCCCACGCAAAAACTTCAGCTCCGGCAAAGCAAGCCGCGGGCCACGTAAAGCCATCCCGGATCCAATAGAGACAGATTTTCAGACCGGCGACCACCTCCGAAAATGCTGATTCATCAAAACAACCCCATGCAAAGTAGCAGGCCGGCATGAATGCATGCGAAAAACAATTTGACTCGTCGGGCAAATCAGCGGCATTCCTTCATCATTCCGCAATCCTGTAAACGCCCGTCGCCCCGCAATAGCGGGCGCGTCGGTTCGATTGCGGCTCAAATCCTCACCCACCATTGAAACTGCACCGCATCGCCGCGGCGAACGATCGCCTGTGCGTGGCCGAACCGCGCGCTCGGCCCGCGCGCGTGCCTGAGGGAATCTCGACATGAACACCGCTCCTGATATCACGACGTCAACGACAACAGCTGCAACTGACCAGACCAAAGCTGCCGCAGCCCCGCGAATAAAGCTGCTGTCGCACGGATTCTCCATCGACCATCCAGACCCTGAAATCGGCGAACAGCTCATGGTGAACGCCATGGGGGTCGCCGATCGCGAAGCGATGCATGGCATCCTCAGACAATTGGTGAAGGCCAGCGTGAGCGGCGAGAGTCCCGACGAGGTCAACCTCTCCTTCATGATTTCGATGGTGAAGAGCATCAAGCCCCGGGATTCCATCGAAGCCATGCTGGTGGCGCAGATGGTTTCGGTTCATGTGATGGCGATGCGATGTGCCCATCACCTTGCGAATGCGGACGATCTCGCCCAGCACGACAGCGCCGCCCGCGCATTGGGCCGGCTCGCCCGCACGTTTCCCGCCCAGATCGAGGCGCTCAACCGCTACCGGAGCCATGGCGAGCCCGCCATCACCGTGCAGAACGTGTCGGTGGGGGACGGCGGCAAGGCCATTGTCGGCAACGTCACGCAGCATGCGAGCGTGATCGTTTCGGACAAGAACCCGGCATCCGCGGCGCGGAAGGCGCCGAAGGGCTCGGGCTCCAGGCGACGGCGCGATTCCGCTGATGCCAGGCGGGCAGCACAGGCATGAGCGATCACGCCCGCAATTCCGGCCCGATGCTGGCGAGCCGACGTTGTGGCGCCAAAACCCGTTCCGGCGGCGCGTGCCGCTCGCCGGCGGTGAGCGGCAAAAGGCGCTGCCGCATGCATGGCGACGCACCGGGATCCGGCGCGCCAAAGGCAAACCGGAACGCACGCAAGCACGGTCGGTTCACCAGGGACGCGATCGCCGAGCGAAGGCAGATTCAGGCATTGTTGGGTGACGCGCGGAGGCTGCTGGAAGAGATGAAGTGATCGGGCTGCACCGGGAACTCCGGAAAGCCAGGGAAGTTGACCGTCATGAAGATGGCCAAGGCGATCCGGCAACAGGCAGCCACCGCAGAGCGGGTGGCGGTGAATACGGCTGACACGTACGTTGCCGACCAGATGAGAGCACTGGCGCAGGCCTTCAGACTTCAGGCCGAGATCATCAAGAAGAACAAGAAAAAGAAGAAAAAATGAGTTTTTCGATCAAAGCGATGTGCCAACACGGCGATCTCGTCCACCGCAGGAAGACGGCCGAAGCCGCGCTCAAGAAGGCCCGGGAAATGTCGCGCGCCGGCTGCTATGACATCTACATCACGACGCCCGAAGGGCGGGATTACCACTCTTCCGAGTTCGCAGATTTGCCGCGCACCCCCGCCGCGGGGCGAGCGCCCAAGAAAACGCGCCCGCCTGACAAGCTGAGTACGATTTCGCGTACTGTGAGATAGCGCCGCGATTGAATTCGCAAACAGGAACGAATTTCGACCTATTCGATTATCCCTTGTTGATCAGGAAATTCGCCCATGGCCGACGATATGCCCTCCCCTTCGCTTGTGTATGAAGGCCTGGATCCCAGTCCAGAATCCAAGTCTACGATTGAAGAGGTTTCCGATGCTGTCAGGAGCGCCGCCAGCCGCGTCGGCGACGCGATCGCGAAAGGCAAGAAGCCCGGCATGCCGCTCAGCATCCTGAGCAACATCGCGCGGGAAGCCCCGCTGGGCTCGCTGCTGGTTGCGTTCTTGCTGGGTGTGGCTGTAGCTCGGCGTCGCTGAGGCGGATGGTGCTCAACCCGAGCGAAAGCAGATGCAGCGAGTAGCCCGCATGAGCGCAGCGATATGCGGGGATGGACCATGCCCCGGATGTCGCTTCGCTCATCCGGGCTACGCTTGCTCTTGGATGAAGCTCATCGGCTCTAAGAGATGAAGCGATCGGGCTTCGCAGCCTCGCGCTCGCCACCGCAAAGCAACACTTAGGCGCCGGCACCGGGCCGCCACTATGACCCCACGATTTCGCCATACGCATCGTGTTGTTCGCCCGTACGACCCTTCCCGTCAGGCTAGCCTTCGGAAACATGGACATGGGCGGTGATTTCATGGGCCGCCGGCGTGCAGGTAGCGGCAGGAGAACGGCACGGCAGGCGAAACCCGGACAGTACAGCGCGAAGGTGCTTGCTTGCGGCTCATTGCTGCTCTCGTGTGTCATCGTCGGTGGCATGGCGACGCAAACGGCATTGGCGGAAACAGCCGCGCCGGCCGCGACACGCGTCGCTGATAACGAAAAAGACCAGGGTGGGCCTGGCGTCGCGCAGGCATCCCGCACGCAGAAGCCAGAACCCGAAACAGTCCTGCAACAGCCTGAGGTGCAGAAGCCAGCGCCGGAAGCTGCCGTTCAAATGCCGGAAGCACGGAAATCGAGCCCCGAGGCCAAGGATTTAGCCAAGGATTTACCTGTACCACAGCTCGTCTTGTCGGGCGATCTGGCGAAGAAGATCGGCCAGAAGATCTGGCTGAATGAAACTGGCGGAAAAATTGATGCGATCACGTCATGGAATGCGAACGAGGAATTCGCTTCCTTAGGGATCGGTCATTTCATCTGGTTTCCTGTCGGAAAATGGTTGCCTTTCGAGGAGAGCTTTCCGGCCCTGCTCGAATTCATGCGCAAGAAGAACGTGCATTTGCCCGCCTGGCTGGACCAGACGCAAATTCCGGCCAACCCGTGGACAAGCCGGGCCGAATTCAGGAGGAACTCCAACTCACCGCAGATAAAAGAGTTGAGGCAGTTTATGCTCGACACCGTGGCGGAGCAGACGCAATTCATGGTGGCGCGGGCGCAAGGTGCGATGGAGAAGATCCTCAAGACGACGCCCGACGGCACGGAGCGCGAACATATCGTCATCCAGTTCACGCGCGTCGTTCGCGCCTCCGAGAATTTTTATCCGCTGATCGACTACATCAACTTCAAGGGCGAGGGCACCAACCCGAACGAAGCCGCCATGAACAGCGAGACCGGGCGGCGGCAGGGTTGGGGTCTCAAGCAGGTGCTGCTCAAGATGAACGGTGTGACCGGCGATCCGAAGGCCGTGCGCGCCGAATTCGCCGATGCGGCGCAGTTCGTCCTGCAGCAGAGGGTTCGCAACCTTCCATCCAACCGTGTCTTCGAGGTCGGCTGGCTGCGCCGCATCGCGACTTACCACCGCCCGATCGCGGATCCGGAATCGAGCCCCAAACGGGCTCCGAGGAAATCGTTGCGAGTGACGGCGGCTCAATAGCTTTCCTGTGAAGGGGACAGTTGCCGTTTTTGCGTATGCGTGCCAAGCGCTTGCCCCGCCGATATGTCGGCACTGGCTGGACTTGCCCTGGGAAATGGGATTGCGGACCTGATGCATTCGGGCGATTAACTCCGAAGTATCGGAGCGCCTGCTGATCTCGCATGAACGCCCGGCCATCGCAGGCGCATTGTCCACTACGACTCTTGCGCGCGCTTTTTACCCAGTTCACCGAAATTGACGATGTTCACGCTTCCCTCCGGAAAACGCGCGGTGATTTCCAGCGAGCCGCCTAAAGCTTCGATGTAGCGTCGTAGATTGCTGACATACATATCCGCGCGACGTTCCAGCTTTGCGACGGCAGGCTGGCCTACCTTTAGTTCGCGCGCCAACTCTTCCTGCGATCGCTCGCGCGCCTGCCGTAGCTCGTGCAGCGCCATTTCCTTCTTGAGGACGTCCACGCGAGCAGCAACGCGTGCTTTGCGCTCCGGCGAAAAGCTCGCGGTCAGTCCCTTGAATGAACGATGTCCAGCCATCAGATCAACCCTTCCTTCTTGAGCTCTTCGAGGTGCACGTCATAAAGTCTGTCAGCAACGGGCACCATCTCTTCGTAAAACCTGTCCCTGCCCGTCTTGTCTCCGCCGATCAGCAAGATCGCGGAACGGCGTGGGTCGAAGGCATAGAAAATCCGGACGGGCCTTCCTCCGCTCTGCACCCGCAGTTCGCGCATGTGACCATGCTTTGAGCCTTCGATGCCGGACGAATAGGGAAACGGCAGGTTCGGGCCGCGATCTTCGAGAAGAGATACAGTCGCGGCGATATCTTCCTGTTCGGCTTCGCTGAGAGCGTTCCAGAACTCGTGCTCGAATTCATCCGTGTATTCGACGTTCCATGCCATAGCTCGTGTATTCCATAGAGGGAATAGAGTCAACAATTATTCCATGGGCGGAATATCGTCTAATCTGAGACTGCGGCCGAAGTGTACTCAACTTCAGATAGTTTGGTGCACTGTAATTTCCGAGATGGATCTCGCGCAGCTTGTCCATCAGCTCGGCCCACATGGTCGTGCCGCCGTCGCTGAGCAGCTTGGCGCGAATGCCGGATTACGGTCCAGTCCAGCACTGTCACCGTAATCCCCGTAATCCCTACGCCTGCTGCCGCCAATCAATCGGCCGTGGGAGCCGTCCCTCGGCGATGCTCCGACGGCAGCGTTAGCGGCTCAGTCTACGCGATCAACCGCTGCACCAGCGCCGACTCACTCGAGTAGGTCAAAAGCGCCTCGTGAGTCGCCCGGGTAACCCCAACATACGTCAGCCGAACACATTCCTCGACCGGCTCTCCGTGGCGGCCGAGGAAGCCTAACCCTGCAATGGCGACGCACGGAAACTCGAGCCCTTTCGCGGTGTGCATGCTCAACAATCGCACCGCCACCTTCTTCGTCGAAATTCTGTTCCTGTTGTTCTTGGCCATATCGGTCGGCACGCCGTGCTTGGTGAGTAGCTGAGCGACCTTCTCCCCGATCCAGTGTTCTGGATAGAGGCAAGCCATTTGCGGCCACTCGTATCCCGCCTTTTTCCGACCGAGAAACCACTCGGCGACACAATGCGTTTCTGCCTCGATGCTCACACACTGCCGCACGTCTGGCGCCAGCCCCTGCCGACCCGCATCTTCCGGCAACAGGACGGGGTGCTCATCATCGGCCGTCGTGCCCGGAGCGCCGATCACGTCTGAAGCAAAGCGTCGCGCAAAGGCGACGATCTGGGCCGTGTTGCGGTAGTTGACCTTCAGGACGGTGGTCCTGCCCGTCGCTTCGATTCCAAGCTGTTTCCACACCGGGCGCTCACGTCCCTGGTAGATGGCTTGAATATCGTCATAGACGACCATCAGCGCCTTCGTACGCGGGTTCACCATCTTGGCAGCAAGCGCGAGCCATTGCGGCTCGAAGTCGTGTGCCTCGTCGATCAGGACTGCGTCGTATTGCCCCATAGGGATATGCCCCTGATCGACGGCCTTCACGACCTCCGAAACGCTCGCAGCCAGTCGCTTTGCGTAGTCGGAATAGTCTCGCTCGGATGGAGCAGGAATCCCATAAGTCCGCAGCATCCGGTAACACCAACCATGAAAGGTAAGAACCTGGACACGGTGCTCCACGCCCCGATTCTGCATGGCATCCTCAAGTCGGCCCGCGATGCCATTGGCGTAACACAGGATGAGCACCGGCCTTGTCGCCCCGCGCGCCAGATACTCGGCGCGAAAGGCAAGGATCAGCGTCTTGCCCGATCCAGCAACGCCGCGAATAATTCGATGTCCCTCGCCCAGGCTGCGCGCGATTTGCTCCTGATGCATATCCATGACTGCAAGCGTCCGGTCGGATGGATCGGGCGCGGGCGCTTCGTCCAGCGGCAAGGCAATCTGTCGTATGCGGATCTCGGGAAAGAGTAGCGCACGTAGTCGATCGAACTGCGGCATGGACAGCGGCTCTCCGAAGCGCGGAGAAACCATGCGCCATAATCTGGAGCGGAATTCTTCCGGGTCTGCGCCCTCCGTCATTTCATCCTTGAACACACATAGATGCTTGGCAAACACCTCCTTGAGATCGGTCTGGTCGAACTGCCTGCGCGTGATATTCGTGAATACGGCCCCGAAGCCGAACGGAACGATGGATTTGCCCATGAAGCGGTGACCGGGTGGAAACAGCAATTGCCCGTCCCGTTCCAGCGTGCGCACGACATCGAACGTATACTTGCGCGCCTGCTCCAGGGGATTGCTCTCCCGCACGATGCCGCGAGCCGTCAGCAGTTCGACGTTGCCCTTGTCGGCTGACGCGATCGAACTCGAGGCGCCAGTCGTTCACTTCAAGCACGAGCAGGCCGTTCGTTGGGTGAACGATGATAAAGTCCGGATGCCGGTTGCGAGGACCCACCGGAAGGTTGTGCCAGACGACAGCGTTCTCTTCGAGGAATTCCTTGAGGCGCTCCGCGAGTCTCAGCTCGCCGCGGGTGTCGAAGCGCGCGAAGCCCAGGCTGGGAATCAGGATTGCCATGTAACGGCCGCGAGGTTGACCGCCAGCTCAGAGCTTAACGTGACCTCAACACGCTTTGGACCAATGCTCACGGGCCTGCCCCTTCGCAAATCAATCGTTCTCCCAGCGACTTTATCAGGAAGACCAATTTGGACCGGGGCGACTTCAACACCCGTGCGACGGCGTCCGGAAGCCCGCTGGCGCTCCCTAGGGGAATCGAACCCCTGTTTCAGCCTTGAGAGGGCCGCGTCCTAACCGCTAGACGAAGGGAGCGTTGGCTTGAGGGAATAGCCGCGAAATGTGCGGCGGGCAAGGCAAGTCTGGGGGCCCTCGCACGGTTGGGTAAAGCTGTTGCCAGCCCTCCTCGCCCCCGGCCCGGGGCACTTTAAGCCGGGCGCGCAGGCCTCAGGGTTCGCTGACGAATTTCAGCTTTCCGGCCGGTTTCAACGTCTTGGCGTCAAACGTACGGATTTCGGTCACCCCACCTATATCCAGCGTCAGCACCAGCCGCTCGCCGGCCACCGCCGTCGAGACGATGCGGGCGCCCTTGGGCAGTGTCGCGATAATGTCCATCGGGGCTGCCGCGGGGCTTCCCTCGCCACGGTAAAGACGGTACCCGACGGCGATCAGGACCACGGCCACCGCCAGCGCCGAGGTCAGGCCCGCGATCAGCATCATCCGCCGCACCCGCGCCATCAGCGCGGCCTGCTCGGGGGTCGGTTCGGGGGCGACGGTATCGGTCATGCAAGGCTTTCAACAAGGCGCGTCATTGGAACAAGGCTCTTCTTCGAACAGCGGACAAAGGCTGGAGGTCACGGTTAGCGGCGACGAGGGATCGCCGCGTCTCGACCGCGTGCTCGCGGTGCTCCGCCCCGAACTGTCGCGCTCGCGGCTGAAGGCGCTGATTCTGGCCGGTTCCGTCACCGCCAAAGGCTCCCCCATCCGCGACCCCGCTTATCATGTCGCCGAGGAGATTCGATCACAATCGACGTCCCCGAAGCGGTGGCGCCGGAGCCGAAGGGCGAGGATATCGCGCTCGATATCGTCTACGAAGACGACGACATCATCGTCATCGACAAGCCGAAAGGGCTGGTCGTCCATCCGGCCGCGGGCCATGAGAGCGGCACGCTGGTCAACGCGCTGATCGCCCATTGCGGCGCCAGCCTTTCCGGCATCGGCGGCGTCCGCCGGCCGGGCATCGTGCACCGGCTCGACAAGGACACGACAGGACTGATGGTGGTCGCCAAGAACGACCAGGCGCATCAATCGCTGACCGCGCAATTCGCCGATCACGGCCGCACCGGCCCGATGCAGCGCGGCTACAAGGCCTTCGTCTGGGGCGTGCCTGGCCGCCAGCGCGGCACGGTCGACGCGCCGATCGACCGGCATCCTTACGCCCGCGAAAAAATGGCGGTGCGCCCGGGCGGACGCGAGGCGGTCACGCATTGGGAATTGCAGGCGACCTATCAGGGGCGCGACGGCAAGCCGGTCGCCTCGTTTCTCGCCTGCCAGCTCGAGACCGGGCGGACCCATCAGATCCGGGTCCACCTCGCCCATATCGGACATCCACTTCTGGGCGATGCGGTCTATGGCCCGCACTTCAAGACCAAGGCCGGCCACCTCGGCGGCCAAGGTAAGGAGGCGCTCACCGCCCTCGGCCGGCAGGCCCTGCACGCCTGGCTGCTGGCCCTGGAACACCCCCGAACCGGAGAACTTTTGCATTGGGAGGCGGCCCTGCCGGAGGATCTACTTCTCCTGCAAAGGGCGCTGGAAGCGGCCGTATGACGCAGGCCTCTAGGAAAACCCTTGTTATGCCAACAGGTTATGCCTGCCACACGGGGACGTGACGTCAGTATTCCTTCCCTATTTGTTCGTTTTCGGCTATGTTGCACCTGCGCTGAATATCCAGCGCGGAACATCGCAGCCTGGTCGGCTTTAACACAGCGACCATCTGCCGGGCCCGCCGCTATCGGGGGCCTGAACCACTGGAGGGCGCTCGATGGCCCGTACAGCTACGCTGCCGGTTCTCAATGGAGAATCCGGCCTTTCTAGATACCTCGCCGAGATCCGCAAATTTCCGATGCTGGAACCCCAGCAGGAATACATGTTCGCCAAACGCTGGCGCGAACATGACGATCGCGACGCGGCACATCACCTTGTCACCAGCCATCTCCGGCTCGTGGCCAAGATAGCCATGGGCTATCGCGGCTACGGCTTGCCGATCTCCGAGGTCGTCTCGGAAGGCAATGTCGGCCTGATGCAGGCGGTGAAGCGGTTCGAGCCCGAGAAGGGTTTCCGACTCGCTACCTACGCCATGTGGTGGATCAAGGCCTCGATTCAAGAGTACATTTTGCGTTCGTGGTCGCTCGTGAAAATGGGCACCACCGCGAACCAGAAGAAGCTGTTCTTCAACCTGCGCAAGGCGAAGAGCAAGATCTCCGCGCTGGATGAGGGCGATCTCCGCCCCGACCAGGTAGCGATCATTGCCAAGCGCCTCGGCGTGACGAATCAGGACGTTGTCGACATGAACCGCCGCCTCGGTGGCGACGCGTCGCTCAACGCACCGATCCGCGACGACGGTGAAGCCGGCGAATGGCAGGACTGGCTGGTCGACAATTCGCCCAACCAGGAAGCCGTGATGGCCGAGCACGAGGAGTTCGATCATCGCCGTCAGGCGCTGACCGGCGCCATCGGTGTGCTCAACCCGCGCGAACGCCGCATCTTCGAGGCGCGGCGCCTGGCGGAAGACCCGATGACGCTGGAAGACCTCGCCGCCGAGTTCGGCGTGTCGCGCGAACGCGTGCGGCAGATCGAGGTCCGCGCTTTCGAAAAGGTGCAGTCGGCCGTCAAGGGCACGATTGCCCGGCAGGAAGCGGCAGCACTCGAAGCCGCGCACTGATCGCGCGGGTCGAGGTAACGGTTGACGAAAGCCGGCGGCAACGCCGGCTTTTTGTTTTTCGGGGATGGTGCTTCAACATCCCCGGTGTCGTCCTCCGCGAAAGCGGGGGACCCAGTACGCCGCGGCGGCCGTGAGAGCCGATGCTCAACAACAACGGCCTCTGGAATACTGGATCGCCCGGTCAAGCCGGGCGACGACAACCTAACCTTCCCCCTCAATAATACGTCCGCAGATAATCCGCGATGCTGTCGGGCTGGTTGAGGTTGTTCCAGTCATAGGGATCGCCGTACAGCAGCGCGCTGGCCTGCGTCTTGTAATCCGGCGCGACGTTGTCGGGCTGATCGACCGGCCGGGCGAGGATGTCGCGATAGTCCTGGTAGTTCGCCTGCGTCCCGATGAAGATGCAGACGCAGTGGTTCGGCTCGGCATAGAGATAGCGCACGTCGTTGCCGGTGCGATGAACCACGAAGCGATGCGGCGGCAGCGCGTGCAGCGCCTTTTTGCCCGCTTCGTCATTGGCGACCTGGACGCGGAAGCCGGCCGACGAGAGATAAAAACTGTTCTTGTCGAGGAACGGCTTGCTCGGCGCTTCCAACGCCATCAGCAGCGAGGCGCATAGCAATAGCGCGATCGCGGGGATCAAGCTGAACAGCCTGCCGCCGGGCCGGCCATGGACCGGCGATAATGTCGCCGAAAGAGATGTCATCAATTCAAATCCCTTGAATGTCTTTCTGTCGACCAATACTGCCGACAGTGCTTGAACCATTGCCGGCGGTCAATCGATCCCGCCTCGGCCTGCTCGCTGACCCCGCTCCTTCAACGCCATCGGTGTCGTCCCGGCCTTGAGCCGGGACCCATAGCCACCGGCGGTGATTGTGTTTGAAGGTATCAGCTCCGACCGGTCAAAATCGATGGGCCGCAGCGTATGGGTCCCGGCTCAAGGCCGGGACGACGAGAGGGATTACTCGCCCCACTCCCGCGCCATCGTCGCAAGCTGACAGCCCTCGCAATAGCGCGCGTCCTTGTAGTCGATCCAGTTATGCGCGTAGACGCGCTCCAGCGGGATGCCGTAACGCGCGCGCAGCACTTTCGCGAGTATCCGCCACGCTGCGATTTGCGCCTCGGTGGGCCCGCGCGTCACGTCGGGAAAATTGCCGGCGAATTCGACGCCAACCGAATTGTTGCCGACCACCTGCCGATAGGTCGGGGCGTTATCGATATACTTGTTGTCGTTACGGTTGGCGCCGTCGCCGTGGGTGGGAACCAGATGTTCGGCGACGGCCCAGTACACCGTGCCGTCGGTCTCCACCCAGACCATGACGCCGCGCCGGGTCGGGTTGTTCGATTGCGCCTTCGCGCCGCCGCGCGCCGAGCCTGCCGGCCCTTCGGTCTGGTGTACGATGATGTTGCGCCAGGGATGGGCTTTTGAAAGCTCGCCCCATGGCGCCAGCCACACCATCTTCAACCCGGGAATTTCAGGTGTGCCCGACGTGCGCGCGATTGTCGCGAGGTCGGGCGTTTGCGCGAAGGCGCACGGGGGAAAGATCAGGACGAACAGTGCGGCCGCGAGGGAGCGAAAATTCATGCGCGAAGTCCAGTGACGGACCAGGGTAGCACGCCTCAGGCGCGCTGGCGCAAGGCCATGTCGGACATTGGCGGGCTGGCGGGTTCGGGCGCCAGCGGCGGCGCCTGGTCGTAGACGGCAAAGCCGTTGCGGCCGGCTTTCTTGGCGTCGTAGAGCGCATGGTCGGCGGCCGCCATCAGCCGGTCGGGATAGGCGCCGATCTCGGAGGTCCATTGCGCGACGCCGATCGAGACCGCGACCGGAATATCGTTGCCGACGCATTGTTCGGCATCCGCACGGCAGACCTCGAGCACACGGCGCGCGATCATGGCGCCTTCGCGCAGCGTCGAGGACGGCAGCACGATGCAGAACTCGTCGCCGCCGGTCCGCGCCAGCATGTCGCTGGGCCGCAGCCGGGTCTGCGCCATCAGCGTGAAGTGCTGCAGGCAGGCGTCGCCGGCGGCGTGGCCGTGGGTATCGTTGATGCCTTTGAAGCCGTCGAGATCGATCACCAGCAGCGCGAAGGGCTGATTGCTGCGTACCGAGCGCGCGCATTCTTCCGTCAGGCGCTGCAGCAGATAGCGGCGGTTGCCGACGCCGGTGAGATCGTCGAGCAGCGCCAGATCCGCGACCTCGTTGCGCAGGCGGTCCATCGCCATCAGCAGGAAGCCGAAATTCAGCGCCATCGACAGGAACACCAGGACCAGGATGACGACCGATTGCACCGGGCTGAAATGAAGGTAGGAGAACCCGCCGCCGAAATCGGTCAGCGCGCCGACCAGCCGGGCCGCGAAAATCGTCATGATCATGATGATGACGACGCCAGCGAGCCGTGCGCCCGGATTGACGCGGCCCTGATGCGGGCTCAGCAGCAATTTCAGGCTCAGCGCCATCGGCAGTACCTGAGCGATCGTGAAGACGGTCATCCGTCCGGGCACGCTGTCATAGTAGAAGATGAAGAACGACAGGCCGGCAAAACCGAGGCCGGTCGTCAGCACGGTGTCGCGCCACGACACCGGCCGGTCGAAGAAGTTCCGCACGCCCATCGCGGCGAGGCAGATCGCCAATAGCAGCGCGGTGCCGCCAAACAGCAGGGGCACGAGCGAATCCGGGAACACCACGCGCAGCATCGCCATCGCAGCACCAGCCGCCGCAGCGAACGCCGAACCGGTCCAGAACCGCGACGCTTCGAACGACGGATAGCAGCGCATGACGTAGGCCCAGATCAGGCCCAGCGCGAGAAAATTGATGATGAATACCGTCCAAAGCGTCGGAACGCTCAGCATCGCGAACCCGGGACGCGCGCGCGTCCCGTCTCCCCTGTTGTCTAACGACCGCTCAAGGCTTTCGCCTCGCGCCTCCTCCCACGACGATTCTTGTTGTCTTGCCCCGTCGTCTTGCGGAACAAGGTGTATCCGCGCCGCTTAACGGACCCTGACTGTCGCCGGCCAATCCAAACCGTGGTTTTGAATTGATGAAGATCGTCAGCGTTCGGACATCGTTAAGCATGACGCGCGCGATGCGAACGGCGATGACGAGGCGCGTTTCGACACGAAATCGCATCAAAATGCATAACAACTGTGGATAACGTGATGACAACGCCATGACGGCACGCGGCAGCGGCCTCCGAATCTGGTGGGATCATCATTGAGGATGTTGCGAGGCTGGCCCTCCGCCAAGCATGCCTCGGTGTCGCGTTTCAATCCATGAAAACCTTGAGAGGATACTATGGCTAAGAAAGCGAAGAAGGCGAAAAAGGCCAAGGCGAAGAAGGCCAAGAAGTCGAAGAAGAAGTGAATTTTGGCCCGGGTGGAGTGCTCAGCTCCGCCCGGGCTCCCAACTCCGGGTGCGATTTTGGAGAACGGCGGGCCTTCGGTCCGCCTTTTTCATTTTTGGACCAAACCTCGCGTCGTCCCTGCGAACGCAGGGACCCATACGCCGCGGCCTATCGTTAAAGTGACGGAGTATAGACCTTCTTCAATCAATAGATGACCGGGATTATGGGTCCCTGCGTTCGCAGGGACGACGTGCGGAGAGGACAGCGCTCAACGTTCCCCGCACCACACACTGCGAAGCGGTCAGCGCTCCGCAAACGCAAGCTTGGCGCCGAGCGCGGCGAAGCCGGCGGCAAAGCTGCGGCGCAGCCAGGCCATCGCCTTCGGCCGGGTGATGACGCGGTCGCGCAGCGAGGCGGCGAACAGGCCATAGAGCGCGAACACCGCAAACGTCATCGCCATGAAGGCCGCGCTCAATTCCAGCATGCGCGCCAGAGGATGCGGCTCATCGACGGCGACGAACTGCGGCAGGAAGGCGAGGAAGAAGATCGACAGCTTTGGATTGAGGATGTTGATCAGGATGGCGGTCATGATGACGCGCCGGCTGGAGCGCGCCGAGGCCGCGGGGCGCGTATCGATCGACAGCGCGCCGGTCTCGCGCAGCGCCTGCCAGGCCATATAGAGCAGATACCCCACGCCGCACCATTTCAGCGCGGCGAACGCCATGGCGCTGGTATGCAGCACCGCGGCCAGTCCCAGCATGGCGGCCAGCATGTGCGGCACGATGCCGAGCGTGCAGCCAAACGCCGCCGCAACGCTCGGCCGCGCGCCTGATGTCAGCGCCACCGCCAGCGTATAGAGCACGCCGGTGCCGGGAGACGCGACCACGATCAGTGAAGTCAAAAGAAATGACAGTGTCATGCCCCGCCATTAGCACGGCGGCGTCAGGCGGAAAAGCAGCCGGTGCCTGCGCTCAGGAATCCGGCCGCACCTCCTCGCGGCGCTTTTCATGCACCCTCCGCTCGGCCTCGCGGATCACGTCGAGCGGCGCCCAGGGTTTGGCCCAGAAATGGCAGCCCTCGGGCAATTCCTGATGCAGCGGCCGGCCCGAGGTGACGATCACCCCCATCTCGGGATTGAATTTCCTGGCGATGTGCGCGAGCTCGACGCCGTCCATGTTGCCGGAGAGATGCACGTCGGTCATCATCAAGACCAGGCTGGCCGAGGCGCGCTCCAGCACCAGCTCCGCAGCTTCCGCACTTTCGCATTCGATGACATCGACCTCGCTCTCCTCCAGCAACAGACAAATCATGTCCCGTTGCATCGGGTCGTCTTCGACAATGAGGGCGGTCGCGCGAAACGGTTTTGATTGTCCCATAAATGAGCCTCCACAGCATTTGCGCTGGTTTTGCGCCTTCTGTTCTGTCCGGTAGTCGGGGTTAAGCGCCGAAACTGCTTTATGGTTCGGTTCCAATTTGCGAAACTTTGCGGGAACCTGCCCGTTCTCGACCTGCAAGGAGCTCCCCGAAATGACTGCGATATCCGGAAGCGCGGCCGCCGTGACCGGCGCCGCCAGCGGCATCGGCCGCGCGCTCGCGCTGGAGCTGGCCGCACGCGGCTGCGATCTCGCGCTCGCCGACCGCGACGAGGCCGGGCTGCAGCAACTCGCCGCCGAGATCGGCAAAGCGGGCTCGCGCAAGGTTACGACCCATCGCGTCGATGTCGGCGAGCCCGCGCAGATCCAGGAATTTTCGAGCGCGGCCGTCGCCGCCCACCCGTCGCTGAACATCCTCATCAACAATGCGGGCGTCGCACTCCTTGGCGCGTTCAACGAGGTCGACCACGCGCAGATGGAGTGGCTGATCAACATCAATTTCTGGGGTGTCGTACACGGCACCCGCGCGTTCCTGCCGCATCTGGCAAAGCAGCGCGAGGCGCATATCGTCAACCTGTCCTCGCTGTTCGGCCTCATCGCCCCGCCCGGCCAGACCGCCTATTGCGCGGCGAAGTTCGCGGTGCGCGGCTTTTCGGAAAGCCTGCGCCATGAACTGGCGATGGCGAACAGCCCGGTAAAACTCTCGGTGGTGCATCCCGGCGGCGTGCTGACCAACATCGTGCGCAACTCCCGCAGCGGAAGCGGCATCACCGACAATGCGCGCCGCGCGGAATCGATCGACCGCTTTGATGCGGTGGCCAAGACCACGCCGCCGGCCGCGGCCCAGCGCATCATCACCGGCATCGAGAAAAACCAGCCGCGGATTCTGATCGGCAACGACGCGCGGATGATGGACCTGCTGCAGCGGTTTCGCCCGGCGACATATTGGGCGGTGCTGGCGAAGCGGATTGAGAAGATGAACCGGCAGACGAAATAGGACGCACTGCGGCGTTGCCCACACCACCGTCATCCCCGCGCAGGCGGGGATCCAGTACGCCGCGGCTTTTCGGTTCAATCGCGACTGTCTCTGGAATACTGGATCACCCGCCTTCGCGGGTGATGACGACTGAATATGACGACGCGATCTTGCGCTACACGCTTCGCCTGAGGTCTCCGACAGGTAGCGGTCTGTAGGGTGGGCAAAGCGAAGCGTGCCCACCATCAAGATGCGTGCTCGGCGATAGGTGGCGGGCACGTCGCTTCGCGCCTTTGCCCACCCTACGAGACTGCGAATCCTTACTACCGCCCCACCAGCCTGTCCGCAAAATAGCCGATCGTCTTGCGGTAGATCGTCGCCCTGTTCCACTCGCGCATGGCTTCGAAATTCGCGGTGCCCTCGCCGTAAGGAGCGCCGCCCTTGAAGCCGCTGGTGTGCAGCAGGTTCGCGGTGGAGGCGAGCACGTCGGGGACGCTGTGGCGCAGGTCGACATGGCCGTTGCCGTCGAAATCGACGCCGTATTTGATGTAGGACGACGGCAGGAATTGCGTCTGGCCGATTTCGCCGGCGAAGGCGCCGATCAGGTCGCGCAACGGGAGATCGCCGCGCTGCACGATCTTCAGCGCCGCCAGCAACTCGCCCTGGAACAGTTCGGTGCGGCGGCAATCATGCGCCATGGTGGCGAGTGTGCGGATGACCGGCATCTTGCCGATATCGCCCTTGCCGAAATCCGACTCCAACCCCCAGATCGCGACCACGATTTCCGGCGGCACGCCAAATTGCTTCTCGATGCGCGACAGCAGCGAGCCGTGCCGCTGCAGCATCTGCCGGCCCATGTTGATGCGCCCGGGGCCGACGCGGGTGGAGACGTATTGCTCGAACGTTTTATTGAAGGTGCCGCGCTGGCGGCGGTCGAAAGAGAGCACCGCCGGATCCTGCGTCACGCCCGAAAGCGCCTGGCTGATCACTGCCTGCGAAATGCCGGCAGCGGCCGCCTCCTGCGACATCGCCGCCACGAAGGTGTTGAAATCGCCGCCGCAGCGCGCGGCTAAAGTGGGGGTGGAGCAGATGACGGCGCCGAGGAAAATGGCCCAACGAACTATGCGCATGCGAATCCCTTGTTCATTCTGCTTCCATCATGCCATGGGAAATCGACGCACGAAACCTCGTCGTCCCTGCGAACGCAGGGACCCATAGCCACCGGCGGCAATTGTAAAAGCGAGGTCGTCAACCAGCCCGCTTCGACAACATCGGCCGCGGCGTATGGGTTCCCTGCGTTCGCAGGGACGACGACCTATTGGCTTGATGACAACTGTCGGACGCAAATCGCGGTGGTGAGTTGCCCCCTACTCGCCGCCGCCGTCGATCTGCTTGCCCATCAGCGCGATCGCTTTCTGATACACGCCTGCGGCATTCCAGGCCTGGATGGCGGCGAAGTTCGGCTCGCCGGGCTGGTAGCTCGCGCCGGCGCGCCAGCCATGGGCTTTCAGAAAGTTTGCGGTCGACATTAGCGCGTTCGCCGAATTTTCCAGATTGCCGGTACCGTAAGCCAAAATGGCCTTTGGCATGAACTGGGTCTGACCGACCTCGCCGTGCATTGAGCCGCGCTGGCTCGGCGAGAGCGCGCCGCGATCGATCAGTTGAAGCGCCGCGTAAAGATGCTCGGTGAAATAGGCCGAACGCCGGCAGTCGTAAGCGAGCGTCGCGATCGAGGCGAGCATGTTCTGGTTGCCGCGTTGGCTGCCGAACCCCGTCTCCATTCCCCAGATGGCGAGCAGCGGCCCCGGCGGCACGCCGTAACGTTCGCGAATGGAAGCGAACAGCGCGCCCTGCGACGCCTTCAGCTGCTTTCCCTTGGCGACGATCGTTGTCGCACCTCGCTTGGCGAGAAACTGGTCGAGCGAGAGATTGAAACTGCGCTGGCCGCGGTCGGCATTGATGGTCGCCTGCGCGTAGTTCGTCGCCATCAGCGCCTGGATGGTGCCGGCGCTGACGCCCTTGGCCCGCGCCTCGCCGGAAAATTCCTGCTTCCAGGTGGCAAAGCCGCCGGACGAGCTGCCGCATTGCGCGGCGTGAGCGTGAGAGTTCAAGCCTGCGAACACGGCCAGAGCGGCGCAGAAAGCAAATGCGATGCGGAGCATGAAAAAGCCGTCCCTCGGAGAGCGCTGCAAATAAGCCCCGGCTTCTAGCACGTCCTCGGCCGCGCTTCGAGGGTTGCGGCCAGATGAACGGGCCAAAACGGCCATGATTGCGACTAATTTGAACCGGTTGATCTGCCGCCGCGACCTTTACGGGTCATGCCTCGTCCCGCCCCTCCCCCGATCGCTTCTCGAACGAATGGATTTCCCATGAGCTTGCCGCATACCTTCGTCCGGCCGGTCCTCCTGCTGCTCGCGATGTCGCTTGGCGCGATGACGAGCGCCGCCGCGCAGACGCGCGACGTGGCCGGCGCAAGAGATTATCCCGGCATCGGCCGCTTCGGCGGCAGCGTCATCACGGGATATCAGGTGAAGGATTTTGACGCAGCGCGGATGCAAGGCGCGGCCTTCAAGGACGGCCAGCCCACGAACGCGCGGCGGCTGGAAGGCCGCATCACCCGCATCGCCTATCGCACCAATCCCGGCCCCTCGATCCTGGAAGTGTCGCGCAATTTCGAAACCCAACTGGCGAAGGCCGGCTTCGAAGCGCTGCTGGCCTGCGACACCGACGCCTGCGGCGGCATTCCGTTTTCGGAAGCCATCGACGCGCTGCCGATCCCGCAGATGTGGGTGGACGGTTTCAACTACCGCTATTTTGCCGGACGCAAGGTGGACGGCGGCCGCGAGACCTATGCCAGCCTCATCGTCAGCGAGAACAACCGCGATATCTATGCGCAGCTCGTCGTCGCCGAACTCGGCGCGATCGAGAACAAGATGGTGGATGCAGCGGCGATGGCAAAAGGCCTCGGCGAGACCGGCCACATCGCGCTCTATGGCATCTATTTCGACACCGACAAGGCGGTAGTGAAACCCGAAAGCCGCCCGACGCTCGAACAGATCGCAAAGCTGCTAGCCGGCCAGCCGCAGCTCAACGTCTTCATCGTCGGCCACACCGACAACCAGGGCGCCTACGACTACAATATCGATCTGTCGCGGCGGCGGGCGGAGGCGGTGGCGGCGGAGCTGGTGAAGAATTTTCGCATTGCGCAGGCCCGGCTCAAAACCGCAGGCGTGGGATTTCTTGCTCCCGTGGGCTCCAACGGCAATGATGCCGGTCGCGCGCTGAACCGGCGGGTGGAGTTGGTGGCGCCCTAGCATCAACGCGTAGGCCACCGCCCGCTTAGGCTGCCAAGGACAATGGCTATGACCAGGTCCAGTGGTTTCAAAGTCGGAATGGGAATTGCGGTTGCCGCGCTGGCGGGAAGCCAGCAGGCGGCAGCGCAGGCGCCCACGCTTTCCGTCGACCCTTCGCGACTGCCCCGCGTCGGCACCATCGACGCGCGTTTTCAATCTTACAATCTGGAAATGGTCGAGGTCACCGGCGGACGGTTCTGGAAGCCCTATCACGCCACTGTCGCAGCGCCGTCAGTTCGCGGCGCGGATAATTCCGGGAACGTCCCGGCGGGCGCAAATCCAGACCTCTACGCGTATCGGGAGCCTATCGACCTTTCGAACGCCCGGCTGCGCAAATTGGCTGCCGCGCTGGCCCCGGCCTATATGCGCGTCAGCGGCACCTGGGCCAATAGCACCTATTTTGCTGAAAGCGACGAGACGCCCGCCACGCCGCCCAACGGCTTCCGCGCGGTGCTCAGCCGCGAACGCTGGAAAGCTGTCATCGACTTTGCCCACGCCGCCGGCGCCGAGATCGTGACCTCGATGGCCACGAGCGCCGGCGCCCGGGACGCCGCAGGCCGATGGCAGAGCGATCAGGCACGTCGCTTGTTCGCCTACACCAGATCCGTCGGTGGCAGAATTGCCGCCGCCGAGTTCATGAATGAGCCGACGCTGGCCGCGATGGGCGGTGCGCCCGATGGCTACGACGCGGCAGCTTACGGGCGGGATTTCAAAGCCTTTGTTGCGTTCATGAGGGAGAGTGAACCGGATGTGATGGTTCTCGGCCCCGGTTCGGTCGGCGAGACGGCAGCGACGCAATCATCCGGGCCGTCCGGCTCCGGATTCATCTCAACGCGGGACTTGCTTGCAGCATCCGGCCCCGGCATCGACGCTTTTTCCTATCATCACTACGGCGCGGTCTCGCAACGATGCGCTCCGGGTCAAGCTACGCCCGAGGCCGCGCTTTCGGAAGCGTGGCTGGCGAGCACGGGCCGGACGCTTGCGTTCTATCAATCGCTCAGGGACGAGTTTGCGCCTGACAAGCCGATGTGGCTGACCGAAACCGCCGAGACGGCTTGCGGCGGCAATCCCTGGGCTTCGACTTTCCTCGATACGTTCCGATATCTCGATCAACTTGGCCGGCTCGCCAAAGCCGGCGTCCAAATGGTTGCGCACAACACGCTGGCCGCAAGCGATTACGGCCTGCTTGACGAGACGACGTTGCGGCCGCGGCCAAACTATTGGGCGGCGGTGCTCTGGCGCAAGCTGATCGGCACAATTGTTCTCGACGCCGGCGTGCACCATGGGATGCACTTGTACGCGCATTGCCGGCCAGGAGTGCGAGGGACCGTCACGTTGCTGGCCATCAATACGGACAGAACGGCTGCCGCAACCTTGCGATTGCCCGTCTCCAGCGAGCGCTACACGCTGTCGGCGGATAACCTGCAAGGCACCGAGGTGAAGCTGAATGGAACGGTTCTGGAGCTTGGTCGCAATGACGAGCTTCCGCAGTTTGCCGCAGTGATATCGCCACCGGGCTCGGTCGAGATCGCGCCGGCCACGATTACCTTCCTCACGGTCGCGGATGCCAAAAATCCGGCATGCAAATGAATTTTTCCGAATGCCGTTCGGGCCGTTTGGCCACACTGCGGGCCGCGCGCTGAACGGCGGGTGGAACTGGTGGCGACGCGAGGCGTCCGCGCCGGCAGCGCGGCTATGCAATGCCGGCCTTCAGACCTCCGCCGGATTCTGGTAAAAGATCCAGAAGCGAGATGCAGGCCAACCGATGACGATGAACCAAGCGCCCGATCGAGCGCAGCGGCCCGGCAGGGTCCGCTTGTTCCGCGTGCCGCTGTTCCGGCTGCTCGCCATCAACCTCGCCGTCGGCGTGACATTGGCGGCGCTGGCGGTCGGCGGGCTGCTGGCGCTCAATCCCGGCGGCTTGCGGCATCTGATTTTCGCCGACGCCTCGCCCGGCACCGCGCTCGGGCTGCTGCTGTTCGGCTTCGTCGTCACCTTCGGCTCGGCCGCAATGGGCACCGCCATCATGGCGATGGGCCGTGCCGCCGACGATGAGAAACGGCGCGGCCCGCCGGCACCGGTGGCGCAGCCGGCACACGCGATGGCCCGGGCCAGGCGCGTCCGCTGAGGGGCTCACCGCCGCCTTCCTCGGATACGCTTGATCCGCGTCAATATTGCCGCGCGCCGATTTTCCTAGGATCGAGGCCAAAGGAGAGCCTCGATGATCGGAATTACCCTGACTACGGACCAGATCCGCAATGCCCCTGCCCAGGTCCGGCAGTGGATCGAACATGAAGTCATTGCTTCGCTCGGGCTGGCAGCCGATGCGCCGGCGGCTGCAGAACATCCGCAAGCGGCGCACCTGGTCGGCTGCACGACCGAGGACGCCGCCGCGGTGCTGGCGCAGATCAAGGGCATGATGCCGGCGTTCAATGTATTCTTTGAATTCGCGCGGCCGGGCGTTTCGTTCGGACAGCCGCCCGTGATGGCGTTCCGCCTGATCGACATCCTCTATCACACGCGGCTGCAGGACATCGGGCAGGTCATGGAATGCCTCGAAGCGATCAACGAGGCCTTCGCGCGCGTGCGCCAGGACGCGTTAGCCAAGTTCTGTGGCTTTGACAATCAGGGCCACTGCCTGATCGCGCCGGAGACGCAGCGCAGCGTTGCCGCGCTGTGGCAGAGCATTCTGGACAGTCAGCCGAAGGGGCGTGGCGAGGCCGGTTCGGGTACGGCGTCAGCGGCGTAGACGCATAGAGCATGATGACTTTTGGTTAGATCAGCCTAGCCACAGGCGCACTTCACCTCTCCCGCTTGCGGGAGAGGAAGCGCACCTTCTTCGCGGTCGCCGCTCAGTCATTGCCGATCGTATCGCCGAACAGCTCCCAGATCTCGCCATTGAACTTCTGCAGCCGCATGGCTTCGATCGGGAAGTAATCGGTCGGCGACGTCTTCAGCTTGATGCCGGGCAGCATCAAAGGCAGCGTGACGTCGAGGTTGGCCGCCTGCTTCATGATGTTCTCGTGGGTGAGATCGTCGCCGCACTGCATGAACACCTGCACGGTGGCCTCGGCCACGACATAGCCGTAGACGATGAGCTGGTCCTGACGGTTACCATCAGGAAAATACTTCTTCATGAAGTCGTGCCAGGCCTGCACATCCTTGTCGTCCTTCCACTGCGGATCGTTGGGATCCTTGAACGAGTAGGACGAGATGATGCCCTTGGAATGATCGAAGCCGGCGGGCCGCAGCACCGAGGACACCGAGGTCGAGGTCGCCGCGAGGAAGAACATGTCCGGCTTCCAGCCGATCTCGCCGATCTTGCGGATCGCCTGTGCGGCCTGCTTCGGGATCGCGTGCATGAACAGCACGTTGGCGCCGGACGCTTTCAGTTTCACGATCTGGCTGTCGATGGTCGGATCGGTCGATTCATAGGTCGATTCCGCGACCACCATTTTTGCGGTGTTCTCCGGTCCCAACCCCTTCTTGAAGCCGTTGCCGTAATCCTTGCCGGCGTCGTCGTTCTGGTAGAACAGCGCGATCCTGGCGTCCGGCTTGTTCTTCAGCACGTATTTCGCATAGACCGCCGTCTCGGCCTGGTATGAGGGCTGGAAGCCGATCGACCACGGGAAGCGCTCATGGTCGCCCCACAGCGTGGCACCGGCGCCGACGAAGAGCTGCGGCACTTTCTTGTCGTTGAGATATTTTCGCACCGCGAGACCCGTCGGCGTGCCGAGCGGATTGAGGATGACAGCAACTTCCTCCTGCTCGACGAGCTTGCGGGTCTGTTCCACGGTCTTCGGCGGGCTATAGGCATCGTCGAGCGTGATCAAATTGATCTTGCGACCGTTCACGCCGCCCTGCTCATTGATCATCTTGAAATAGGCGGCCTGGGTCTTGGCGATGACGCTGTAGGCCGACGCGGGGCCGGAGAACGGGGAAGTCTGGCCAAGCTTGATCTCGGTGTCGCTGGCGCCGGCGCCGTATTTCTTCTCGGCGGCGGAAGCCTGAGTTGCGACCACCAGGACCGACGCGATCGCAATTGCGTGCCATCTCATATGCGTTTCCTTTGTTTTTTGATGCCTCGTTTGGATTGGGCGAGGAAACGCTAACACGCCTGCAGCGCATTGCACTTGCGGAGAGAAGCTGGACAGGATTGCTAAATCGCCGTGCACTTTGTTTGTGAACGATGCCGGAGTGTGGCGCTTCGGCTCGTCAGGCCCAGTAGTTTCAAAGTTGAAATGGGAATTGCGAACGCCGCGCTAACGGGAACTCATGACGCCGCCCAGGCACCGATGATTTCTGCGAACCCATCGCGATTGCCCCATCTCGGTACCATCGACGTGCGTTTGCGTTCGCGGTGGACGGCGACAACGGGCTTTCAGGCCACCGCAACCTTCGATAGAATGTGCGGCGTCGACAAGAGATGAGTTGCGCTGTTCAACATGGAGAGCCCGATGATTGTCTTCGCCCTTCGTCATGCCGACCGCAAACCCGATGCGGATGATCTGTCGCCTGCGGGAGTTGCGCGAGCTGAGCTGCTGGCACGCATGCTTGCCGAAAGCGGCATACGGACCGCCTACTGCAGCGACGCGATCCGAACACAACGAACGACCGATCCCCTGCAGCGAAAGCTGGGGTCCGACCTGGAGGTCGTGGTGGTCGGGACCGGCGGCGTCGGCGGCATCGCGGGTCATGTGAAAGAAATCGTGCACAAGGTGAAAAAATTGCCGGATGACGCCGTCGCAGCGATCGTCGGACACACCAACACGGTCGGGCCGATTATCAAGGGCCTGACCGGCCGTACGGTCACCCCCATCGGCGAGGCGCAGTTCGACAGGCTGTTCGTCTTGTCCATTCCCGCAGCCGGCGCCGCTACCGTCGCGCCCATGCGGTATGGCGAGGCTACCTAGGGCGTTATCGGTTCCGATTGAAGCAAGCATGCGGACCATGCTCGGCAGGTCGTTGCAGAGTATCAGCTATTTTGCTTTGACAGCGGCGCCCTGATCGAAGAAAAGGCCCGCATGGCCAAGAAACCCGGGACCAACCCCAAAGGCGAATTCGCCTTTTTCAACGTCGTCTATGAAGACGACTCGCAGCGCTCCAACCGGCGCGTGCCGTCCGAGCTGCTCGGCGGGCTCGACGGCGACGAGCCGGCGCGCGGCTACATCATGGAGCAGGACCGCGAAATCGCCGAAAAATCCGGCCGCACGCCGCTGGCGATCAAGAGCATCAGCCGGGTCGGGGCGAAGAAGAAGTAGGGCTTCGGGCGCAGTCGGACGCGATCGCCCTCACCAGTGCCCCTTCCACTTGTTCCACGCGAACAGCAGGTCCGCGAACTGGTCATACGCAAACCGGGTCACCGGCAACATCATACGATTGCCGAACAGCGCGGCCAGCCATCCCTCCCCCGGCGTCATCCGCCATGTCGCAACCGCGACATCGGCGCCGACGATCAGGCGGCCGGTCTCATCCGTCGCGTGCAGGCGGCGGCGCACGTCGTCGACCGACGCGCCGTATGACGCGAGCGCGTCCGGTTCTTCGTTGATGTCCTTGAAGGAGATGTAGCCTGAGCGAACGGCGGCCAGCAGCTTGTTGCGCTGCCAGTCGATGCCGGCATCGCAGACGGGGCAGCGCGTGTTGTACCAGACAACAAGGCGATGCCCCGTCATGATCGATTAGTTATCGAGGAACGACCGCAGCTTCCGCGACCGCGACGGATGCTTGAGCTTGCGCAGCGCCTTTGCCTCGATCTGACGAATACGTTCGCGGGTCACCGAGAACTGCTGGCCGACTTCTTCCAGCGTGTGATCGGTGTTCATGCCGATGCCGAAGCGCATGCGGAGCACGCGCTCTTCGCGAGGCGTCAGCGAGGCCAGCACGCGCGTGGTGGTTTCGCGCAGGTTGGACTGGATCGCCGCATCGATCGGCAGGATCGCGTTCTTGTCCTCGATGAAATCGCCGAGGTGCGAATCTTCCTCGTCGCCCACCGGAGTTTCAAGCGAGAGCGGCTCTTTCGCGATCTTGAGGACCTTGCGGACCTTCTCCAGCGGCATGCCGAGCTTTTCGGCGAGCTCTTCCGGGGTCGGCTCGCGGCCGATCTCGTTGAGCATCTGGCGCGAGGTGCGCACGATCTTGTTGATGGTCTCGATCATGTGCACGGGGATGCGGATGGTGCGCGCCTGGTCGGCAATCGAGCGCGTGATCGCCTGCCGAATCCACCACGTGGCGTAGGTCGAGAACTTGTAGCCGCGGCGGTACTCGAACTTGTCGACCGCCTTCATCAACCCGATGTTGCCTTCCTGGATCAGGTCGAGGAACTGCAGGCCGCGGTTGGTGTATTTCTTGGCGATCGAGATCACGAGACGCAGATTGGCCTCGACCATTTCCTTCTTGGCCTGGCGCGCCTCGCGCTCGCCCTTCTGCACGCCGTGCACGATCTTGCGGAATTCACCGATCTCAAGCCCGGTCAGCGCGGCGAGCGACTGGATCTCGTGGCGCAGCTCCTTGATGCGGTCCTTTTCGTGATGGACGAAATTCTTCCAGCCCTTGGCGGAGAGTTTCGAGACACGGTTGAGCCAGCGCGGATCGAGCTCCGAGCCTTGATAGTTGCGCAGGAAATCTTCGCGCGCGACGCCGTGGCTGTCGCCGAGGCGCAGCAGGCGGCCTTCAAACGAGACCAGCTTCTTGTTGATGTCGTAGAGCTGCTCGACCAGCGAATCGATGCGGGCCTGGTTGAGCCGCAGCGACTTCACCTCGACGATGATTTCGTCCTTCAGCTTCTTGTACTTGCGCTCCTGCGAGGGCGACAGCGACTCGCTCTGCAGCTGGTTGGCGATGTCCTGCTCCTGCAGGCGGCGCAGCTTCTTGTATTCGGAGGCGATCTTGTCGAAAGTTTCGACCACCTTCGGCTTCAGCTCGGCCTCGATGGCGGCGAGCGACATCTGGTTTTCGAACTCGTCGTCGTCCATGTCGCCGTCGGCGGCGGACTCGGCCGGGTCTTTTTCCACGGTGTCGCCACCGGGCGCAGCCGCGGCCGCGGCGCGGAACGGGGTCGGCGACGGCGGTGCGGCGGGAGGTGCTACATGCGCGGGCGCAGCCTCGCCATTGGCGGCGGGCTGACCGTCGGCGCCGACGGGCGCGGCCAGCATCGCCGGGTTCATGTTGTTCTTGGCGTCGGGGCCGGCATAGGTGGCTTCGAGATCGATGATGTCGCGAAGGAAGATCTTTCCTTCGTTCAATTCATCGCGCCAGATGATGATGGCCTGGAAGGTCAGCGGGCTTTCGCACAGACCTGCGATCATCGCCTCGCGGCCGGCCTCGATGCGCTTCGCGATCGCGATTTCGCCCTCGCGCGACAGCAATTCCACCGTGCCCATTTCGCGCAGATACATCCGGACGGGATCGTCGGTGCGTTCGCCGGGCTCGGACTTCTTGACTTCGGTGACGGCCTTCTGCGTGACCTCGACAAGCTCGTTGTCGGTGTCGTCGGCGTCGTCTTCCTTTTCCTCGTCGCTGTCGGCCTCTTCGGCCTCAGACACGTTGATACCCATGTCCGAGAGCATCGACATGATGTCCTCGATCTGTTCGGGCGAGGTGGTGTCGGAGGGCAGCACTTCGTTGAGCTGATCGAAGGTCACGAAGCCGCGCTTCTTGGCCTGCTTGATCATCTTCTTGACCGCGGCATCGGAGAGGTCGAGCAACGGCGACGGCGCGTCGGCAGAATCCTTCTCAGGGGTGTCCGCTGCCTTGTCGTCTTTTTCCTTGTCTTTAACCTGCAGCGTCTTTGCCTTGGTGGCCATTCATCAAGCTCCCGAAACGCGCTCGTGCGGGATGGCGCGCAACGCCACCCGCCCCTGAATTACTGAAGTCGTCAGCCGGATGTCTTTCGTTGAAAAGCCAACCCGCCAGATCCTTGCCTATGTGATCGATTCGGAAAACTTAATATCCACTTTTCCGGATCACGCTCGTGCCCCTTGAATATTCGCATGCGCATGACGCGCAAAGGGCGGCGCAGATTGTCGCCACCCCTTAAACCCGCCATCGCCGGTGTTATGCCAATAGCCCTTCGGCGTCGTTAGAGTAACCTTTGGACTATTAAGCTTCGCTTAACCCTGTTTTTGCCGCCAAACCATGGATTTGGCGAGTTTTTTTCCGGGCACGGCCGCCGCCGTCCGCATCATTTTTTAATCCTACACGCTCTTCCGGAACCGGCCCGAAAGCTCGCCAAAACCCTCGATCAGGGCCTCCGTGCCGTCGAGCGACTCAAGCCGGGCGCTGACGTCCTTCAGCCACGCCATGTTGGCGTCCGTGGGTTCATCACCCAGCGCCAGCTCGGCATCCTTCTTCTCCCTAAGTAGGGCGTGCGTTTTCTGATGCAAGACAACGAGTTGCTGCCAGGTGGCCAAAACATCCTCGCGCGCCGCGCCGGGCTTGGTGCCCCACACCGCTGAGGTCGTGATCGCCCGCTCAACCCTTTGAAGAACCTCGGTTAATCCGCGCGCTGCGAGATCGGCGCGCATTTTCTCGGCCTGCTCCTCGACATCGGGGGAATGGTGATGGTCGTTGGCGAAGGCCGTAATAATGCCGGCGCGGAGCTTGGTGGCCTCCGGATGGGCCAGTTCCAGCATCGCCACCTCCTCCAGATGGTCGTGCAGAAGCCAGGGATGGTTAATCAGGGATTGCAGGATCAGCGCCTCGCGGCGGGACATCGCGCTGCGCTGGCCGCGCATGATCGGGCTGGTCGCGAGTTGGGGGCTGGCGGCCTGGTAGGGGCCGGACGCGATCGCCGGGGCCGCGCCCGCTCCCGGCCCGCGGCCGCCCCGGGGAGCGAATTGGCCGGCCGGTCCCTGTCCGCGCGGAGCGAACGCGCGGGGTGATTCGGTCCGCCCGTTCCGGAAATTGCCCCGGCCGTAGCCGCCGCGGCCGCCCTCCGGCGCAAAGGTGCGCTGCAGGCGCTCGGCGAGATCCTGGCGATAGTACCGCCGCACCACCTCGTCGCGAATGCCGTTGGCGAGTTCGCCGATCCGCGCTTCCAGCGCCGCGCGCCGTTCCGGCGTGGCAAAACTGCCGCCCTCGATCTCGCGTGACCAGAGCATGTCAGAGAGCGAACGCGCGGCCGAAATCACTTCCTCGATCGCAACGCGACCACCGGAGCGCGCGAGGTCGTCGGGATCCTGCCCTTCGGGCAGCAGCGCAAAGCGCAGGCTTTTTCCCGGCAGCAGCGCAGGCAGCGCGAGGTCGGCGGCGCGGTACGCCGCCTTCTGCCCGGCGCGGTCGCCATCGAAACACAGGATCGGCTCGTCCGCCATCTTCCACAGCAGCGCGAGCTGGTTTTCCGTTAAAGCCGTGCCAAGCGGCGCCACCGCGCCAGCAAAGCCCGCGGTGACCATGGCGATGACGTCGACATAGCCTTCGACCACGATCAGCGGCGAGCCATTATGCGTCGCCTGCCGCGCGGTCGCGAGGTTGTAGAGATTGTCGCCCTTGTGAAACAGCGGCGTTTCCGGCGAGTTCAGATATTTTGCCGGAACGTCCTTTTCCAGCGCGCGGCCGCCGAAGGCGATGACGCGGCCCCTTGCATCGGTGATTGGAAACATCACGCGGTCGCGGAAGCGATCGTAGGGCACCGGAATATCGTCGCCTCCGACCAGCAGCCCCGCTTCCACCATGTCCTCGGTGGAAATACCCTGCGCGCCGAGATGCTCCTTCAGCGCAAAACGATCCGGTAGCGCATAGCCGAGGCGAAACTGCAGCTGCGTCGCCGGCGTAATGGCGCGGTCGCCGAGATAGCCGCGCGCCTTGGCGCCGTTGCGCGACGCCAGCGTGTCGGCAAAAAATTTCGCGGCGAGTTCCATTACATCGTGGAGCGTCTTGCGGCGCTGCTCGTGCCGCGCGGCGTCGGGAGTAGCCGCCGGCAGCGCCATGCCGGCCATGGAAGCCAGCCGCTCGACGGCCTCCGGAAACGACACGCCCTCCGTTTTCATGACGAAATCGAAGATGTTTCCGTTCAAGCCAGACGAGAAGTCGAACCAGGCCTGCTTCTCATCGTTGACGAAGAAGGACGGCGTCTTCTCCTGCTGGAACGGCGACAGCCCCTTGTACTCGCGCCCCGCCTTCTTCAGCTTGACGCGCCGTCCCACGACTTCCGAAGCCGGAAGCCGCTCGCGCAGCTCTTCGAGGAATTGGGGCGTGAAGCGCATGGGTTAGGTTTTTGCCGAATCATGGGGCCGTGCCAACCGATCATGGATATAGGGACAGCCCAGCAAAATACGAAGGTTATTCGGCTTCTCGCCGCTATTCACAGCCCCTCGTCATTCCCCGGCGCGCAATTGCTCGCCTGAGGGCCTCCGAAGCATGAGCCCGGAATCCATCTATCCATCGACTTACGCGGCCCAATGGATTCCGGGCTCGTGCTTCGCACGTCCCTCAGGTGCGCAGCTGCGCACCGGGGAATGACTGAGAGAGCTTGAATCTCTTCCGGTTCCGCGCTTCCATCTTCTCATGTTTACGATTTTCAGAGGCGGACAGAGCGGGGCATGGCGGGTGACGCGGCTTACGCCGGTGAAGGGCACGGGGCTGGCGCGGACGCCGGCGCTGTCGTCGGTCCATTCTTCCTCGATCGCACTGCCGATCCTGCCCGCGCTCACCACGTGGCGGCTGGCCGGTGTCGCCAGCCACGCCCGCTACACCGAGCGCGCCGAAAAAGAGCAGCTCGCGGCCGTGCAGGCCAAGCTCGGCCGCCCCGAGGCGACCTGCGCGGCGCTGATCCCGATCAAGAAATCGGCGGCCTGGTGGGAGCTGACGCAGGAAGAGCGGCGGCAGATCTTCGAGGACAAATCGCACCACATCGCCGCAAGCCTGAAATATTTGCCCGCGATCGCGCGCCAGCTCTATCACAGCCGCGATATCGGCGAGCCGTTCGATTTCCTGACCTGGTTCGAATACGAGCCTGCGCATGCGGAGGCGTTCGAGGAGCTCGTCGGCATGCTGCGCGCGACGGAGGAATGGAATTACGTCGAGCGCGAGGTGGATATCCGCGTCGAGCGTGAGAGGCTGGATGCGGGTTGATTGATTCCCGTGCCCCGGATGCTGCGCAGCGCGAAAGCGATGCGCTGCAAAGCCGGGGCCCATTCTTGCGGCTCAATGGGTCCCGGCTCTGCGGAGCAGCGTGAAGAACGCCGCACCGCGTCCGGGACACGAGTGCTACTGCTCCAGAAACCTTCCCGTGGCGATCTGCGGCAGGCCGGTGACCGGCCAGTTGTAGACATAGGTCCACGCCTCGCCGGGCGCGCCGTCCGCAAGTGTGACGGACAGCATGCGGCGGATATATTCGGTCGGCTCCGGAAAACCTTCGCCGCAGGCTTCATACATGTCGAACTCGCCGAGCAGTGCGTCGCGGTCGCGCAGGCGGTACAATTCGCCGAACACGATGTCGGCGGGATCGTCCGAAAGCACGAGCCCGGGATAATGCTTGATGAGGTAGAGCCGGCCGCGGCAGGTGGCGATCCCCAAAAAATCCGCGCTGCGCGACAACAGCTGCGCCATCGGATGGTCGAAGCCGCGCATCAGAGTGCCGTAGACGAAGAGACGATCTGAGATCATGGGCTTTCTATGTCATTGCGAGCGCAGCGAAGCAATCCATGGCGCGGCGCGTGCCCGTTCCCAACCTCGCCCCGCTTGCGGGGAGAGGTCGGATTGCGAAGCAATCCGGGTGAGGGGGTACAGGCCTCACAACGTTCACAACTCGCGGAGGCAGCCCCTCACCCCAACCCTCTCCCCGTGAAGAACGGGGAGAGGGAGTAGGGCGAGCGAGCAATCACGCCGGCACGACTTCGTCGCTGATCACGAAAAACTTCACCAGATCCATCCGGCCGAAACTCGTGGTCAGTGCGACGTCGGCGGCGTCGCGACCCGTGCCCATCAGGATGCGGCCGGCCCTGGGGACGTTGTGGCGCGCGTCGAACGTGTACCACTGACCGGAAAGATAGACCTGAAACCAGCCGGAAAAATCCATCGGCGCGGGATCGCGGGGCACGGCGATGTCGCCGAGATAGCCGGTGCAGTAGCGCGCCGGGATGTTCATGCAGCGGCAGAAGGTCAGCGCCAGATGCGCAAAGTCGCGGCAGACGCCGGCGCGCTGTTCGTAGACATCATGCGCCGACTTCATGTGATGGGCGTGCTGGTAGCCGAAGGTGACGTGGTTATGCACGAAATCGACGATCGCCTGCACCCGCGCCCACCCCTGCGGCGTGTTGCCGAACAGCGACCAGGCGACATCGGTGAGCTTGTCGGTCTCGCAATAACGGCTCGGCATCAAATATTGCAGGACGTCGTCGGGCAATTGATCGATCGGCAATTGCTGCGCGGTCGGCATCACCACGTCCGGCAGGCCGGAATCGCGCACCAGCGCGTCGCCGCGCAGCGTCACGCCGCCGGCGGGCGCGACGAGGCGGCCGCAGACATTGCCAAAGCTGTCGCGATAGAAGCCGATCGGCACGTCAGGCCCGGCGGTGATCTGCTCGGTACCGACGATGTCGGAAAAGCGCGACGGATGGATCGAGAGCATGATCACCATCGGCGTCGGCTGCACCGCCGCATATGAAATTTCGAAGCCGACCTTGATCTCCATGATCAGACTCTCTCCGCCTGTGGCGCTTCGGGTTGCTGCTGTTCGCCGACCGAGACGACGTTGATGTGAACCTCCATGCCGGCGAAAGCGTCGGGCGAACCCAGATAGGTGCCGTGCAGCGGGATCGCCTGGCGCGGATCGCGCGCCACCGCCACCCGGATCAGGTCGCGGCTGCCGACGATGCCGTTGGTCGGATCGAACTCGATCCATCCCGCGCTCGGCAGATAGACCTGCACCCAGGCATGGGTCGAGCCGCCGCCGACATAGCCATGGGCGCGATCGCCGGGAATGAAGACGTAGCCCGAGACGAAACGTGCGGCGATGCCGAGCCGGCGCAGCGCCTCGATCATGAACAGCGCATAGTCGCGGCAGGTGCCGGAGCCGGTCTGCAGCGTATCGAGCGGATGCTGGGTGCCCTGCTCGTGGCGCTTGCGATAGGTAAAGGCTTCGCGGATGCCATGCGTCATGCCGCTCAGAATGTTGAAGGTCGGCGTCGGCCCCTCGGCGTCGAGGAATTTTCGCGCCCAGGCCGACAGCTCGCCATTGGGATCGCCATATTGCGGCGTCACGAACTGCTGCAGGTCGAGAAATTCTTCGGTGTCGTAGATGAACGGATAGAAATAGGCGGGATCATCCGGCGTGAGCGCGAACTCCTCCTCCGGATTGTGCTCGCACCGTCACGGTCGAAGTGAACGACAGGGCGTTGGCGCGCTCGTCGAAGGTTGCGATCGCGACGCTGTTGCCGAACACGTCGTGAATCCAGCGCAGCCGCATCGGCTGCGGCGAAATATCGAGGCTGCTGGACAGCACCCGCAGATCATGGCCGTCGCGCGGACGCAGCATGATACGGTGCTCGCCGAACGCGACCGGGCGGTCGTAGCGATAAACGGTCTTGTGGTTGATGGTCAGGAGCGGCATCGTCAAACAATCATCGATTCTGGTACATTTAATCTAGATCGAACCCTGCTCAATTGTAGATCGGAATGCCGCTTCGATAGGCACACTTCAAGGAAAACGCTTTGGACGCCGCCGCCGACACAACCCTACTCCTTAAGCCCGAAGATGTTCCTCCGGTCCGCGAATTCAATGCCGGCGGACGCTCGCCGTTCCTGCTGACCTGCGACCACTATGGCCGGCTGATCCCGTCGCGTTCTCGGCGATCTCGGCCTGCCCGAGAGCGAACTGGCGCGGCACATCGCCTGGGACATCGGCATTGCCGGCGTCGCAGAGGCGCTTTCGAAGCATCTCGACGCCCATTTGATCGTGCAGCGCTACTCGCGGCTCGTGATCGACTGCAACCGCCCGCCCGATGCCGCAAGCTCGATCCCGCGCATCAGCGAGGCCACGACGATATCAGGCAATGAGGGCATTTCGCGCGAGGCGGCCGCGACGCGGCGCACGCAGATCTTCGATCCCTACCACCGGCGCATCGACGAGATCATCGACCAGCGCGGCAGCGCCGGCCTGCCGACGGTGCTGGTGTCGCTGCATAGTTTTACGCCCGTCTATGCCGGGATCGCGCGGCCCTGGCACATCGGCACGCTCTATCACCGCGACACCCACCTGCCGCCGCTGCTGTTGAAGCTGCTGCGCGCCGAGGGCGATCTCGTGGTCGGCGACAACGAGCCCTATGCGGTCAGCGACGAGACCGACTACACGATTCCCGTGCACGGCGAGGCGCGCGGGCTAATGAATACGGGAATCGAAATCCGCCAGGATTTGATCGGCGATGTGGCCGGTGAGAAGGCCTGGGCCGACCGGCTGGCGCGGATTTTTGGCGAGATCGAAACCATGCTTCGCGCACAGCAATTGCTGACCGCCTAGTACCCAGAATCACAAATCGGTATTGCGGCCATCCTTCGAGACGGCCGCTTCGCGGCCTCCTCAGGATGAGGTCAAACTTGTTGAAACACAACAACCTCATGCTGAGGAGCGAGCGACGCGAGCGTCTCGAAGCATGGGCAGCAAGCGACCCACATATCTCCCATAGCCGGTACTAGCCGTGCACCGCGGCATAATACGCGACACCCCAGAGAAACGTGACGGACGCCCAGATGATCCAGATGTGGCTGACGCGCGGCTCCAGCACGGCATCCGACGGATCAAGCGGATTGACGTAAACCTTGACTTTGGCGCCGTTGGGATATTTTCGGGCGTAGCGCTCCATGAGGCCCCTCGACGTCGACGAGACCTTGCCGCCAAGGCTGGCGTGCTCGCTGACATAATCGATGCCATTGAAGCGATACGCAAAGGAAACCTTGGACTGGAACGTGAGCTGGCTGCGTTCGGAAGATTCCGACGGCGCGGACATGAATTGTTCGAGGCCCGATGACTTGATGGTGCCGGGCACCACCGGCCATTTCCTCGCCAGCGAAGCCTGGCGCTGCAGCGCCAGCCCGAACAGTGCAATCAGAAGTCCGAACGCGCTGATGGCGACGACAAACGGCGACACTGTTGGGTACGCGAGATGCTTCGATGCGAACTCCGTTAGCTGATGCAGGCCGATCGCAGAGCCAAACACGATCGCCAGCACGATCGCCGTGCCGATGCCGAGGCATCCCCACATGCCCTTCGGCAGGTCGCGCTCCAGCACCGCCTGGTCGGGATGCAGCGGATTGTAATAGACGGTGACGGCGGCGCCGACCGGATATTTCGCGATGGTCTCGGCGACCTCGAAATTCCCACGGTCCTCGCCGATGCTGACGCGGTTGTTGCGCAGCTTGCGGCCCGCGACCGAATATTCGTAGACGATGTCGGCGAAGTTGCGCTCCTCGAAGCGATGCCCCTCTGCCCGGTCGCTGTCGATCACCTTGACCTTGCGGACCTCGGTCTTCGACACCACCACCTTGCCCGCGGCCGAAGGCCACTCGCGCGCGGCGCGCACCTGCAGCGACTTGTAGACGGCGACGCCGAGCAGCAGCCCGAGCGGGGCGAGCAGCATCGCGTAGACGAACCACGGCAGGTCAGGCAGCACGGCTTTTTCCCCCAGAGACGGCTTGCGATTAGACGCGATGCCAATGCCGGGGGTTCAACGGTGCCGACCGATTTATCTTGCCCGCGTCAGCGCCAGCCAGATGCCGCCGCCGATCATGAAGCCGCCGGAGACGCGCGACAGCAGCCGCGTGCGCTGCTTGGAGAAGAACAATCGCGCCCGGCCCGCCAGCACCGCATAGATCGAATCGGTGACCGCGCCCGTGACCATGAAGGTGAAGCCGAGCAGGGCCACCTGCGAGAAATGATCCTTGCTCATGTCCATGAACTGCGGAATGAACGCGCCGAAGAACACCAGCACCTTGGGGTTCGACAGCAGCACCAAAAAACCTTGCAGGAAAAACCCGCCGCGCGGCGGCGGTGGCGGCTCGTCGGTATTGACGCCTTCGACCGGCGAACGAATCAGCTTGATCCCGAGCCAGACCAGATAGGCCGCACCGGCAAACCGCACCCAGTCGAACCAGTACCCCATGGTCGCCATCAGCGTGGTCAATCCGATCGCGACGATGCCGATCACGATCGTCAACCCGGCCTGGACGCCTGCGATGTTGGTCAGCGCGGCGCGGGTGCCATGCCGCAAGCCGTTGGCGATGACCAGCGTCACCACCGGACCCGGTATCAGCGCCAGCGCGATGCAGGCGGCGACGAAAGCGAGATAGGCTTGAAGTGACATGGGGAATCCGGTGGGAGGGACGTCATGGCCGGGCTCGTCCCGGCCATCCACGTCTTATCGCAGATCGTGCCCGATAAAAAGACGTGGATGCCCGGGACAAGCCCGGGCATGACGAAAATGTTTCAACGCCCTTCCATCGCAGCCATCGCCCAGCGCGTCATTTCGCGGGTCGCCAGAAAGTCCAGCGCCGCGCGCCGCAGCTCGGGCGCGTCAACCCTGCCGTGCGCGACCGCGACGAGGAGGTCGCAGCGGCGCGAGACCGCGACGCCGATCGCAGTGTGCTGCGAGCCATCGGACATTTTGAGGTCATAGGCCCTGACCCGTCCAGGCATCTCGGAGAGGCGGACGACATCGCCCGGCGCGCGCGGCGCGAAATGCTCGCTCATCAGGTCGAGATCGGCGACGCGATCGACCTCATCGTCGTCGGCCACGCCACGGTCGCAATTGCAGAAACCGATCTTTGGCCGCACGTAGACCTCGACCTCGCCGCCGCACGCAGCCACACCGCAGCGAAAGGCCTTGCCTGCCGGCCAACCGTCGCGGGGAAACGGCCATGCGATCTCCTGCCACGCGCCATTCCGGTCGTGGTGGCGCGGCGCGACATGCTGATAGGCTGCAGCACCCGACAACGCACCGAGCATCACCATGGCTGCCGCAATGACCGGCCAGCGGCGCATCGCTCGCGCCCTCACGGGATGCCGGCGACGGCGCGCGCCGGGCCGGTCAGTTCCAGAATGTGCAGGCCGGTATTGGCGCGGTCGACGATGTAGATGTAGCCGCGCTCGTCGGTTTCGACATTGTTGGTCTGGATCGCGACCTTGCAACGGTCCTGCTCGCCGATCTTGACGCAGCGCTTGTCGGTCGCCGCCGTGATCGCGGGGATGAAGTAGCCGACCTCGGTGGGATGATAGGGATCGCGAATGTCGAGCGCGCGCACGCCAGCATTGAAAAAGGATATGAACGCCATCTTCTTGTAGAAAACCGGCGCCATGCTCTCGTTGGAGGAATGCGAGCCGAACCGCCCGCCTCGCTCGCAGAACGACCCGCTCGCCTCCGGCACCGTATAGCTCGAGATCATCATCGGCCGGTTCTCGACCGTGATATCGGCGAACCACACCATCTGCCGCGGCTCGTTGCACTCGTTCAGGATCGCCTCATCGACGATCATCACGATGTCGCGGGTCTTGCCGTCCTTGTCCTTGGCGAATTCCGCGATCGGCATGTGCAACATCGGAAACGTGGTGTGGGCGCCGTTGAACGCCGACATGGCCATCCGCGAGATTTCCGGCAAGCGCAGGTTCTCCGCCGTCGGCTCCTTCGGACCGTTGAGCAGTTTCTCGCGATCGACGATCTGCAGAAAGCCGCCCTTGTTGGTGCCGTAGCCGAAATACACCCGGTTGCCGGAAGTCCCCGTCGAGATCGGCCCGTGCAGTTCGGTCGGCACCGCACCGGTCGAACCGGGCTCCTGGCCGGGAAGGCCGAAATCGCGGATCTTCTGCGGGTGTGCCGGATCGCTGAGATCATAGACCTGCGTCATGCGGCGCGTGCGCCAGTCCGGCGCGCCGGACACCAGAAAGGCAATGCCGGTGTCGCATTCCCACCAGTTCTTGTGCGTGTCCTTCAACCCGGCGATCCGCGTGATCAGCGCGGGATTGGCGGGATCGGCGACGTTCCATATCTCGTGCGCCTCGCCGCCAAAAGTCCGCAGCATGTAGACCGCGTTGCGATCACCCTTCGGCAGCGCCTTGCCGTCGCAGATCCGCACCATCTGCGCGCCGCCGGATTCATACTTGCCTTCCTGGCCCGGAAGGTGGCGCAGATATTTCGGCTGCGCGGGATCGGTGACGTCGACGATCGAGGTGCCGTTCGGCTCTGCCTTGCCGGTCTGCGGATTGACCGGCAGGGGAATTTTGTCGCTGCCGCCGTGATGGCCGATATAGGCGATCCAGCGGTCGCCCTGGTGATGGATGGTCGGCTGGTAGCCACTGCGCGCCTGAAGGTCGCTGGTTCCAACCAGCTTCATGTTGCGCGCTTCGGGCGGGGCGCCGATCACCTGCTGCTGCGCGGAAGCGATGCCTGGATATGCGAGAAAAAGAATCGAGAAAGAGGTTGCGAGTTTAAGGCGACCGCTCATGTTTCCACCCCGACTGTTCAAGGCCAATCTGCGTTGGCTAAGCGTACGATAACACAGCGTAGGGCAGCGCCCAACACACGCGCTTGACATGCAACCTTTCGGTTGCCTATTATCCTCGCCATGGATGAGGTCTTCAAAGCGCTTGCCGATGTGTCGCGGCGCTCGCTGCTGGACAGGCTTCACGTGAGAGGCGGCCAGACGCTGAACGAACTCTGCGACGGCCTCGCCATGACGCGGCAGGCGGTGACAAAACACCTTGGGATTCTCGAAGCGGCCAACCTCGTCACCACGCTCCGGCACGGCCGCGAGAAGCTGCACTACATCAATCCGGTTCCGATCCATCAGATCGGCGAACGCTGGATCAGGAAATTCGAGCGCGGGAAACTTGCCGCGCTCAGCGAGTTGAAACGACAGTTGGAGAGGCGTGATGAGTGAGAAGATCGACCCGAAAAATTTCAAGCCGGCGATCGTCTACACGATCTACATCGCCGCCCCGCCCGAGAGGGTGTGGCAGGCGCTGACGACGGCCGAGTTCAGCCGGCAATATTTTTCCGGCTTCGCCATCGAGGCCGACCTCAAGATCGGCGGCGCCTTCATCGCCCGCGCGCCCGACGGCTCGGTGCATATCGGCGGCGAGGTGATCGAATGCGATCCGCCAAAGCGGCTCACCGTCACCTGGAACGTGAACTGGCCGGCGCTGGTGGAAAAGCTCGGCCCGACGCTCGTCACCTACGAGATCGAGCCCGCGGGCGACGTGGTCAGGCTGACGATGCTGCAATCGCACGACCGCGACATCAGCGACGACATCCTGTCCGGCGGCCGCGCCGGCTGGCCCGCGATCCTGTCCAGCCTGAAGAGCCTGCTGGAGACCGGCCAGGCGCTTACGATCAAGATGGCGCCGCCGGAACGGATGCTGGCCGCGCTAAAGGAAAGGGGCATCGGGACGCCGTAGGCGGCTAGGCGCCTCACCTAATCATCAAAAGCGTGCTGATTCCAATGCACGGCGTAGGTGCTATTGACGACGATTCATGGTAACCTTGCAGCTATGGCGAAACAGAAGAACGTTGCAAAAGGTGCGAAGTCAGGTCGGTTCGTGCTTGGAAGCGATCGCTTTTCCAAAATCAGCGAAGTCGAGGGTATCAAGCTGACGCCGGCAATGAAAAAACGCGCCAGCGATGCGCGGAGCAAGGGCCTGACGGCGGAAGAATACCGTCGCGCGATTATTCGCAGCCACAGCAAGGGCTGACCGACCGCATGTATGATGCGATCGAAGATCCCTATACCTACAAGAACTCCACCGTCCTGGTGAACAAGCTCGACCTGCAGAATCAGGCCGATCTCAATGCATTTGAGGCAGAAATTTCCAGCGCGCGAGCAGAGGAACCGCTACCTGGCGGATCTTTGGACTTTGAACACTACAAGGCTATCCATCACCATCTGTTTCAAGACGTCTATTACTGGGCAGGACAGGTTCGTACCGTCAGGATAGCGAAAGGCGGCAATCCATTCTGCTTTCCCGAAAACATCGAAGGCCAAGCCACCAGGCTGTTCGATAATTTGCGATTAACTGATTACCTTCGGAATCTCGATACGCAAACGTTCGCAGACAAGGCCGCGCATTTCCTGGCAGAACTAAATGCGATCCATGCGTTCCGCGAAGGAAACGGCCGGTCGCAGCTCACCTTCTTCGCCCTGCTGGCCGACCATGCGGGCCACCCGCTCAAAATCGAGAAATTGAATCCTGACGAAATGCTGGCGGCGATGATCGCCAGTTTCGATGGCAACGAACGCCGGCTGGCCGGTGTAATTCATGACCTGATTGAATGATTGTACAACGGGCAGGTCCTTCCCTGCGTTCGCGGGAACGACGGCAGTGGAAGCCGCTGCTCCCCTGCCGCTGTTCGCGAGTGAACTCAGGCCTGCCCAAGGGATATTCCAGCATCAAAATTCGAATACGGCTGCCTCGCCGGTAAATTCCGAACGTCACTCGCAACGAAATCGCTGATTTGAGCGCGGAACGACGCACCGATGAGCCTGCGCACCCGGCTATTGATACTGGTTATCGCCGCGATGCTGGTGCCGGCGATCCTGGTGGGATTGCGGTTCGTGCAGAATCGCACCAGCGATATCAACGCCGCGCTGGCCAATCTGTCGGCCTCCGCCAAAGATATTTCGGGCGATCTCGATGAAAAGATCCAGGGCACGGCCCAGCTTCATTATGGCCTCGCCCGCGCCCGCGATCTCGATACACGCGACAAGGCAGCCTGTTCGGCTTTCCTGTCCGCCGTGCGCGAAGAATATCGGCAGTTCACCGGCATCTTGACCATCAATCCGGACGGCAGCCTGTTCTGCAACTCGCTGCGAACCGACCGGACCCTCGATCTCAGGGATCGCACCTACTTCAAGCAGGCCCTGGTTGCGAAGGACGTCGTCACGCTCGAACCGGTATTCGGCCGGCTGACGGGGATTTCGGTACTGCAGATCGCCTACCCCGTGCGCCAGGAATCCGGGGAGCTGAAGTTCATCCTGCTCGCCTCGTTCAATCTGCAGAAGTTCGCCGAGTATCACGACAAGCGCCTGTCGGGCGAAACCAAGATCCTGCTGGTCGACAAGAAGGGCACCATCATGGTTGCGCCCGACGAAAAGGACTGGACCGAACGGGCCGGCGCAACGATCGCGAACTCGGAGCTATTCCGCTTTGCAGCCGAACTGGACGGCCGGCCTCTTCGCGAGGTGACGGACCGGAATGGCCGAACCCATGTCTGGGCCGTGGCCCGCTCGCCTTTGGGCCGCGATGCGGGCCTCTATATCCTGGTCGGACGATCCAAGGGCAGTCTGCTCGCCGCCGCCAACACCCGCCTGTACGAGGACCTGGCGATACTCGCGGTGGCCTCGCTGCTGCTGCTGGCGGGCGTCTGGCTGCTGGCCACCATGAGCGTCGGCCGCCAGGTCGGGCGTCTGGCTGCGATGGCGACGAAACTGGGCCTCGGCGACCTGAGCGCGCGGATCGCGCCGCCGCATCCGCGGGGCGAACTCGGCGGGCTGATGACGCTGCTCAACGGCACCGCCAAGTCGCTCGAGCGCCAGCGCACCGCGATCGACGAGCTCAACCAGAAGCTCACCCAATCGCAGAAAATGGAGGCGATGGGTCAACTCACCGGTGGCGTCGCGCATGACTTCAACAATCTGCTGACCGTCATTCTCGGCAATGCGGAGCACCTCGCGGAGAAGCTGGCGGCACACAAGGAACTGCACGACATCGCCGAAAACATCGCGACCGCTGCCGAACGCGGATCGGACCTGACGCGGAGCCTGCTCGCGTTCGCGCGCAAGCAGCCCTTGATGCCGCGAGACATCGACATCGGCCAGAAAATCGTCAGCATGGAGCCATTGCTGCGCCGGACGCTCGCCGAACATATCGAGTGCGAATTCGGGCTTGATGCAAACCTGTGGCAGGCCAGTGTCGATCCCGGCCAACTGGCCTCTGCTTTGCTCAATCTCGTGCTCAACGCGCGCGACGCCATGCCGTCAGGCGGCAAGCTGACGGTCACGGTGCAAAATATCTCGCTCAGTGAATCCGATGTCGACGTCAACGGCCAGACGCGGCCCGGCGACTACGTCATGGTCGCCGTGACCGATACCGGCACCGGCATGACGGCTGACGTCGCCGGCCGCGCCTTCGAGCCGTTCTTCACCACCAAGGATGTGGGCAAGGGCACCGGCCTCGGCCTCAGCATGGTCTACGGATTCGCGCAGCAATCCGGTGGGGCGATGCAGATCCGCTCCGAACCGGGATTTGGCACCGCCGTCAGGCTGTTCTTCCCTCGCCTCGCAACGCGCCATGCGAGCGCCGCGCCACCGGCCGGTCAGCACGCCAAGCCCACCGGCAGCGAAACCATTCTCGTGGTCGAGGACGACGACATGGTGCGCAGCTATGTCGAAAGCGAATTGAAGGCGCTCGGCTATAGCGTCGTCGTGACGCGCAATGGGCCCGCGGCGCTCGCCATCTTGCGCGGGCCCGAGAAGATCGACCTTCTGTTCACCGATGTCGTGATGCCCGGCGGCATGTTCGGCACCGAGCTTGCGAAGGAGGCCGCTCGCCTGCGGCCAAACTTAAAGATCGTCTTAACGTCAGGCTATAGCGAGCATCCCGTCGACGCGATCGACGGGGACGGCTGCGAGGTCCGGATCCTGAACAAGCCTTACCGCCAGCACGATCTGGCGGCGATCCTGCGTTCGGTCCTGAACGGTGGCTGATCGCAAACTACACCGGCACCGGCGCGATGATCCGGCGGTAGAGGTGCCAGGTGGTGTGTCCGAGCACCGGCAGCGTCACCACGAGGCCGAGGAAATACGGCATCGCCGAAACCGCGAGCAGGATCACGATGAGCGCCGCCCAACCGATCATCGGCAGCGGGCTCGTCACCACCGCGCGGACGCTGGTGATCATCGCGGTGACGAAATCGACCTCGCGGTCGAGCAGCAGCGGAAACGATACCACGGTGAGCGAAAACAGGACCAGCGACAGCGCCGCACCGACGGCGTTGCCGATGGCGAGAAACAGCAACCCTTCATTGGTGGTGAGCACTACCGTGATGAACTCGTGCAGGCTGGAGAACGAGGCGTGGAGTCCGAGCAGCAGCGCGATCAACAGCCGCACCTGGTACATCCATATCACGAACACAAACAGCGTGACGAACGCCATCCAGCCGATCTCGCCGCGCGTCCGCAACGTCGCCCAGATCGCGCCGACCGAAACCGGCTGCCCCGCTTCGCGCCGCCGGCTGATCTCGTAGAGGCCCGTGGCGACGAACGGGCCGATCATCGCAAAGCCGGCGGCGAGCGGATAGGCCAGATAGACCATGCCGAACGCGGTCAGACACAGCAGGATCGCAATCCCGCCGGCGGCATAGAACGCGCCAAAGGCGAGCCCATAGAGCGGCACCGCCTGAAAATCCCGCAACCCCTGGCTCAGCGCCTCCGCGATATCGGCCGCCGCAATGCGCCGCACCACCGGATCGGCCTTGCCGGAAACCGTGGTCATCGAGTTCCTCCGATTGTCTGCGACGCATTGAGGCAGCGCGGCGCGGCGAGCGTGTTGATCTCGGTCAAGGTCGGGCGGGACGAGTGTCCTTCATCATTTCGTCATTCCGGGATGGTGCGTTAGCTCCAGACCCGGAATCTCGAGATTCCGGGTTCGACGCTTCGCGCCGCCCCGGAATGACGGCGCCATGCGCCCTACCCCAGCGCCCGCAATTCGCGGCGCAGCACCTTGCCCGTCGCCGTCATCGGCAGGGTTTCGGCGAACTGCACGACGCGCGGGTATTCGTGGGCGGCGAGTTGCACTTTCACGAACTCCTGGATCTCGCGCGCGAGCGCGTCGCTCGCCGTAAAGCCCGGGCGCAGCACGATCCAGGCCTTGATCGACTCGGTCCGGATCGGATCGGGAATGCCGACCACCGCCGACATCGCCACCGCCGGATGCTTCATCAGCGTGTGCTCGATCTCCGAGGGGCCGACGCGGTAGCCTGCGGTGGTGATGACGTCGTCCTCGCGGCTGACGTACCAGAAATAGCCGTCGTCATCCTGCACGCCGAGATCGCCGGTCAGGAGAAACTCGCCGGCATATTTCTTCGCGGTCGCTTCCGGATTCTTCCAGTATTCGATCATCGTGCACGGGCACGGCTGGCGCACGCCGATGATGCCGCGCTGGCCGCGCGGCAATTCCTCGCCCTTGTCGTTGACGATGCGCACGTCAAAACCCGGCGTCGCCTTGCCCATCGAGCCGGGTCTGATCGGAAACAGGTTCGAATTGCTGCCGATCACGAGATTGCATTCGGTCTGGCCGAACACTTCATGCGCATCGATGCCGAAGGTTTCGCGGACCCAGCCGTGCAGTTCGCCACCGAGCGATTCACCGCCCGTGAAAATGCTGCGCAGCTTCAGGCCGGGGTTCTTCACGCCGGCCTGCCGCATCAGTTTTAGCGCGGTCGGCGGCAGGAACGTGTTGCGGATACCGAGCTCCGCCATCATCGTCATCGCCGCCTGCGGCTCGAACTTGCGCGCGCGATGGCCGACCATTGGAATGCCGTGGTACCAGAACGCGAACAGACAATTGATCAGTCCGCCGATCCAGGCCCAGTCGGCCGGCGTCCACATCAGGTCGCCGGGCCGTGGCAGGAAGTTGTGGCACATCTCGACATTCGGCAAATGGCCGAGCACGACGCGGTGGGCGTGCAGCGCGCCCTTTGGATTTCCGGTGGTGCCCGAGGTGTAGATGATCAAGGCGGGATCATCGCAGGAGGTGTCGACGGTCGTAAAATCCGGCGATGCCGCCTGCAGGGAAGACCAGAACGATTTTGTTCCGGCCGGCGCCTTCCCGCCGACGACATAGACGTTCTTCAGCGCGGGAAGACGATCGCGGATTTTTGCCAGCTTCTCCCAGCCGCTCTCGTCGGTGACGATCGCCTTGGCTTCCGAATTCGACAGGCGGAATTCCAGCGCATCTTCGCCGAACAGTGCAAACAGCGGGATCGAGATCACGCCGGAACGAAATGCCGCGATATGCGCGATCGGCAATTCAAGGGATTGCGACAGGAACACCGCGACGCGGTCGCCGCGCACCAGGCCGTCGGCCTTCAGCACGTTGGCAAAACGGCGCGAATGCTCGGCAACCTCGTCGAACGAGGTGCGCATGGTGGCGCCGTCCTCATCGGCGTAGATGAGCGCGAGCCGACCGGTGCCGTCGGCATGACGATCGCAGCACGCGGTCGCCATGTTGAAACGCGCGGGTACGTCCCAGCGAAAGTCGCGATACAGCTCGTCATAAGTGGCGGCTTCGGTGAGCATGGCGGCCGTCCCCGGCGTTCGTCATGGCCGGGCTTGTCCCGGCCATCCACGTTTTTGCTTTTGCTTGATCTTAGAGACGTGGATGACCGGGACAAGCCCGGGCACGACGGCGAAAAACCTATCTTCGCGTGACGGTGCCTACCGGCGTGGCAAAGCCTTCCATAGTTCGAATGCGTTTTTCGAGCCACCAGCCATATTCCCCCGCCCAGTCCTCGAATTTTCGATTGATCCCGAGATCATGGGCCCAGTGATGGGCGATGTTGGGGTTGAACTGGGATTGCCGCCCTATCGCGATCAAATCGGCCTGCTTGTTCTGCAGGATCGCTTCGGCCTGCTCCGCTTCGAGGATGATGCCGACCGCCATCGACGCGATGCCCACCTCCTTGCGGACACGTTCGGCGTACGGCACCTGGAAGCCGAGGCCGCGCGGCACCTGCGCCGCCGTCGCCGAGCCGGAAATGCCGCCGGAGGAACAGTCGATCACGTCGACGCCGCGGGCCTTCAGCTCCCGGGCAAACACCACCGTGTCATCCATGTTCCAACCGTCCTTCGCTCCATCGACCGAGGAGACGCGCACGAACAGCGGCATGCCATCGGGCATCTCGCGCCGCACCGCTTCGACGATATCGAGCGGCAGGCGCATGCGCCCACGAAGATCGCCGCCATATTCGTCGTTGCGCGTGTTGGAAATGGGCGAGAGGAACGAGGCGAGCAGATAGCCATGGGCGGTGTGGACCTCGATCGCATCGAAGCCCGCAGCGACCGCGTTGCGGGCAGCCCTGGCCCAGGTGCCGACCATCGCCCGGCACTCCTCGGTGGTGAGCTGGCGCGGGGTCAGCCATCCATCCGCAACCGGCTCGCTGGTCGGCCCCACCGGCTGCCACACCTTGGCGCCGGCCTTGATCTGCTCCGGCGTCAGCGGCCCCATGCCGTCCATCGCACGCTGCGAGGACGATTTGCGACCGCCATGCGCGAGCTGAATGCCGATCGCGGTGTTCTCGCCCTTCATGAAAGCGATCAGGGGCTTGAAGCTCTCTACTTGCGCATCGTTCCAGATGCCGAGGTCATGCTCATTGATCAGGCCGATTTCCTCGACCCCGGTGGCTTCGACAAACACCATCCCGAATCCGCCGAGCGCGTAGCGGCCGAGATGCACGTTGTGAAAGATGCCGCAGGTGCTGCCGGGCCCGGCGCGATAATGCACCATCGGCGGAACGACCAGGCGGTTCTTCAGCGTCAGGTCGCGGATCCTAAACGGCTGGAACAAGAGAGGTCGTGAAGCATCGCTATTTTCGGCGGCCGAAGCGGACATGAATTTTGCCTGTCGAATGGGGGTGGGGCTTTCGCAAACGATTCCCCATTTCAGCTAACAGGTCCAGTGGCCCGCGTGGCGAGCGATAGCCGGCGAACGCATGCCTGCGACGCCGGCGTATAGCGCGGCGAAACTCAGCCCGACAGCGCCGCCTTCACCAGACCGCTGGCCTTGCCGAAATCCACCTGGCCGGCGAATTTTGCGCGCAGCACGCCGATCACCTTGCCCATGTCCTTCATGCCGGCCGCGCCGGTTTCGGCGATCGCAGCCGATATTGCGGCCTTCACGTCGTCGTCCGACATCTGCTGCGGCAGGTAAGCCGAGATGATCGCGATCTCCTCGCGCTCCTGCGCGGCGAGCTCGGCGCGGCCGCCCTTGTCGTAGAGCTCGACCGATTCCTGGCGCTGCTTGATCATTTTCTGAAACACGCCGAGCAGATCGGCGTCCGACAGCGGCGGCTTGCCCTGCCCGCGCGCGTCGATGTCGGCGTTCTTGATGGTCGAATTGACCATGCGCAGCGTGGAGAGTTTTCGCTCGTTCTTGGCCTTCATGGCCTCCTTGACGGCGTTGTTGATGTCGTCGCGCAGCATGGTCGCCTCACTGGAATCGTGTCGCTGAAAGAGCCCCCGGGTATCGCGCGTCTATACAGGGGCCGGGCAAACCACGCCACCGGCTTGCGGAGGTATCGGCCGGCGGCTGGCGCGGCAGGAACGGGCGCCACCCGCCCGAATTGGTCGAGCGCCACCTGTTTCCAGCGGATTTGCCGGAACCGGCGGTCAAATATGCGGTAAACACATGTGAATCTCGTCGTTTTTCGGTCATCCGGCTTTGACGCGCGGGGGCGGTTGCGACTATGAAGTGCGCTCATGACCACAACAGATAATTCCTCAGCTTGGCCGGACCATAAACCGACCGCGCTCCTCGTGCTTGCCGACGGTACCGTGCTGGAGGGTTTTGGCCTCGGCGCGGAAGGCCACGCCGTCGGCGAGGTATGCTTCAACACCGCGATGACCGGCTATGAGGAGATCCTCACCGATCCATCCTATGCCGGGCAGCTCATCACCTTCACCTTCCCGCACATCGGCAATGTCGGCACCAACGACGAAGACATCGAGACGGTGAACATGGCGGCGACGCCCGGCGCGCGCGGGGTGATCCTGCGCTCGGCGATCACTGATCCCTCGAACTACCGCGCCACCAAGCATCTTGACCAGTGGCTGAAGGCGCGCGGCATCATCGGCCTCTCCGGGATCGACACCCGCGCGCTGACCGCGCTGATCCGCAGCAAGGGCATGCCGAACGCGGTGATCGCGCATTCCAAGACCGGCGAGTTCGATCTGCACGGCATGAAGGAAGAGGCGCGCGAATGGCCCGGCCTCGAAGGCATGGACCTGGTGCCGATGGTGACGTCGGCCCAGCGCTTCACCTGGGACGAGACGCCATGGGTCTGGGAAAAGGGTTTTGGCAGGCAGAGCGAGCCGGAGTTCAACGTGGTCGCGATCGACTACGGCATCAAGCGCAACATTCTGCGGCTGCTTGCCGGTGAAGGCTGCAAGGTCACGGTGGTGCCGGCGACGACCTCGGCCGAAGACATTCTGGCGATGAAGCCGGACGGCGTGTTCCTCTCCAACGGCCCGGGCGACCCGGCCGCCACAGGCAAGTATGCAGTGCCGGTCATCCAGCAGGTGATTGCGTCGGGCACACCGACCTTCGGCATCTGCCTCGGCCACCAGATGCTGGGCCTGGCCGTCGGCGCCAGGACCATGAAGATGCACCAGGGCCATCACGGCGCCAACCATCCGGTCAAGGACGAGACCACCGGCAAGGTAGAGATCACCTCCATGAACCACGGCTTTGCCGTGGATCAGGCGACGCTGCCGGAGGGCGCGACGCAGACCCACATCTCGCTGTTCGACGGCTCCAATTGCGGCATCGAGCTCAAGGGCAAGCCGGTGTTCTCGGTGCAGTATCACCCGGAAGCTTCCCCTGGCCCGCGGGACTCGCATTATCTGTTCAAGCGGTTCGCCGACCTGATGCGGGCAAACAAACGGGCCTAGCTCGCTCTCTCGTGCCCCGGATGCTGCGCAGCGCGATGCGATGCGCTGCTGGTCCGGGGCCCATGTCTTATTACACATGTCTTGTCATAAGTGACTGTATTCGTCGTCTGGGTCCCGGCTCTGCGCCGCGTCACTACGTGCCGCGGCGCGTCCGGGACACGGCTGTTGCAGGCTCCGCGAACGCTTTGTATGATCATCATCATTACAAAACGGAACCCGCACCATGTCTGACAGACCCGCCACCCCCAAGGTCGAATACGGCGTGACGCCGACACATGTGATGGCGTCGATGTCCGGCCTCGATTTTGTCCGCGCCATCTTCGAGAACAAACTGCCGGCGCCGCCGATCATGCAGAACGTGGAGCCGTTCGATTCCACCGCCGAGACCGGCCATGTGGTGTTTCACAGCGTGCCGGGCTTCCGGCACTACAACCCGATCGGCTCGGTGCATGGCGGCTATGCCGCGATCCTGCTGGATTCCGCGATGGGGCTTGCGGTTCACACCGCGCTGCCCGCCGGCACCGGCTACACCACGCTCGAATTCAAGATCTCCTTCATCAAGGGCATGACGGAGGATACCGGCCCGGTGCGCAGCGAGGGCAAGACGCTCAGCGTCGGCCGCCGCGCCGCGACCGCCGAGGCGCGCATCACCGACGCCAAAGGCCGGCTGCTCGCGCATGCGACGACGACGTGTCTGGTTTTTGAAATTCAGAAGGGAACGTGAGGCACAAAAGACAGTTTGAAATGATAGTGTTGTAGGGTGGGCTGAGCGAAGCGAGCCCACCATCTTCCGCGCGGTGAAAGTCTGGTGGGCACGTCGCTAACGCTCCTCTGCCCACCCTACGAAACCGGAGCACAGCTATGTCGGTCGTCAGCGCTCGATGTCGAACCGCTCACCTTCATCTTCGAAGACGACGGCCTCGTACCCAACAATCCGCTGCCGCTCCTGGTCTACAAGGGCGCGGTGGATGTCGCCAACGACCACCCGGAAAAGACCATCGAAGGATTGTTCGGCGTCAATGGCTGGGGCGCGATGTGGCGCAATGGCGTGTACGACTATGCGCACTATCATGCCACCGTGCATGAGGTGCTCGGCGTCGCCCGTGGACATGCGCGGGTGCAGTTCGGCGGCGACCACGGCAAGGCACTCGATATCTCGGCCGGCGACGTTGCGATCCTGCCCGCGGGGACTGGCCATCAGTTGATATCGGCCAGCGAAGATTTCTGCGTGGTCGGCGCCTATCCGCCGGGACCGGCGATGCAGATCACGCGCCCGACACCGGAGAACCACGCGAAGGCGCTGAAGACGATCCCGGAAGTAAAGCTGCCGAACACCGATCCGGTGCGGGGAGCGCAAGGTCCGTTGACGCGGTTGTGGAAACAAGACTGACCCTTCGTTCAATTATTCTTGTTCAATTATTTTTTTGAATTCATGCACGCTACCGGGCTTGACGCTCTCTACCTCGGGTAGATAGTCGCGCGATCGTTTTTTGATTGCATTCGTATCTTATTCCTTTCGACATTAGGTAATTTTGATGGAGGGTTCTCATGTTCACGAACCAATGTCGCTGCATCAACTGCATTACACCGCCCCACATCCTGAAGAAGCTGCTCGAAAATCCGGACAGCAGGATTCGCGACGCCGCGTTACGAACGCTGCTGTCGACCTCACGCTTGCGCGGTGAGCGAGCTGTGAGGGGGCTCCTTGCGCCCGCCATGGCGACCTCAACGCATGGCCGGCGCACGGTCTTCGACTGCGCCAACAGCACCTCTGTTTCGTCGGCAACGGTTGCACGGACCGAGAATGGTCCTGCCTCGGCGGACAACTCGGTAAATGACGCATTCGATGGTCTCGGAAGCACCCGCGATTTCTACAAGGACGTGCTCGATCGGGACTCGATCGACGGACGCGGCATGCGCCTGAACGGCTACGTCCACTTCGGTTCGGGCTTCAACAATGCGTTCTGGGACGGCAGCCACATGATATTCGGCGACGGCGACGGCGTGCTGTTCACCGACTTTACCAGATCACTCGATGTCATCGCCCACGAGTTGACACACGGCGTCACCGAGCTCACCGCCGGACTTGTGTATCATAAGCAGCCCGGCGCGCTGAACGAGTCGATGTCCGACGTCTTCGGCTCGCTGGTCAAGCAATGGGCCCGCAAGCAGACCGCCGACCAGGCCGACTGGCTGATCGGCGCGGAGATTTTCACGCCTGAAATCGATGCGGATGCTTTGCGATCGATGAAGGCGCCGGGCACGGCCTACAACAATCCGCTGCTCGGACGCGATCCGCAGCCCGATAACATGAGCAAGTTTGTGATGCTGCCCGACACCGATGAAGGCGACAACGGCGGCGTGCACATCAATTCCGGGATACCCGAACAAGGCGTTCTATCTCACCGCGATCGGCATCGGCGGATACGCCTGGGAAGCGCCGGGACACATCTGGTACACCGCACTGAAGGCATCTTCGGAACAGACCAATTTCCAGGAATTCGCCGATCTGACTCACGTCACGGCCGGCCAGCTCTACGGGGCGCAGAGCGCGGAGCAACAGGCCGTGGTGTCTGCCTGGAAGGAGGTCGGCATCCGCATCAGTGGCGTCCAGGCATTGGCCGCGGCGACCAGCCGGATGCGCTACCAACCGGCCGCGGCAGCCGCCAATGGACACCACGATGATGCGGAGGTGATACGCAAGATCGAGCAGATGTCGAGCCAGCTGTCGAAGCTGTCAAAGGAGGTCGCCGGCCTGAAATCCAAGCCGCATTAGTCGAGCTGGGACACGGGCATCGCCTCAATCCTGACCGCCGCCTGGATGGGGGGACATGAAAGTTACGCTTTCCAAACACGGCGGTCAGGCGGCGGGCATCAATCTGCAGCGCCCGCCCCTGGTCGTGGATTCAGCGGCGTTGGACGATTCCGGGGCTTCCGAGCTCAAGAAGCTCGCGGCATCCGCCGTTTCAGCGGCCGCGCCCGTGCGCTCGGGGCGAGCGCGGGATGAAATGAGCTACACCATCACCATCGAGGATGACGGAAGCCAAACCGTGCTGTCGCAATCCGACACCGCGATGTCGGCCGATTTCGGCAAATTGCTGGCCTGGCTGCAGCGCCATCCCGGCAAATAGCGTTGCGACCTTGTGAACCGGGTCAGCCGCGGCGGGCGATCGGCACGGCCGAATTGGCTGCAACCTCCGCTGCTTGCTCGGCGGTAGACAGCCGCATCGCGGCGACCCGGGCGACAAAGAGCCCGATGACGAGATTTGCCCGTTCGGTCTCCAGCTTGTCGCGGATCGGCCCCATCGGCTCGGTCGCACACATGGTCTTGATGCAATTGAGGGTGCGGGCCAATGAATCGACCACCGCTAAAATCGGCTCCATGGCCGGGGGGGCCGCCAGCGGCTCCGATACGGGTTCGGACTGCGGGCCGCGAAATTCAATTACTTTATGCATTCGCTCGTTTCCAAATCAGAACAGCCATTAACGCACGGGTCGGTTGCACCGGTAGCACCTGCACGGCCGCACCGGCTTTCATGATAGCGAAGCCTCTCACAAGCTCGCTTAAATTGATTATCGGAATCTTGCAGCACAATCTAAAGACGTGCGCTTTTTGTACGCATTCTGATCATTTTGCGTCTGGCCGGCTAGAGATAGACCGTATAGGGACCCACCCCCACCAGAATCGACGCCAGAAGGCCGATCACGCCCGCGTTGCCGGCAAACGCGACGGCGTGAGATAATTAAAAAGCGCGAGAAATTTCGCGAGGATAAACCCGCCTACAAACAGGAAGATAGTCCCGGACGACCAGCCCCACCGCACCAGTCTGAATTTCGAGAACACGGCCCAGAGCGCGACGAGATAGTGGCACAGAACAGAATAATGATGATGTGGCCCTCATTATTCGGTTGTGCTAGAGTTCCATTTGCGAGGAGGTTTAAGAAATATCTAATACCGCCTCGTAGAAGCTTTTTTTACCACGCCTAAAATTTCGATTACGCATACGCCGTCAGGCGTTTGATGCAGCCCCGTTGCACGTGCTCTTGCAGATGCGCGCCCTCGCGTGCCCAGGCCTGCCTCGCGCGCCCAGACGCGAGTGCTTCAAGTCGTTCCGTCGTTTTTTGTACAAGGAATGATGTCATGCGTATCACGGCATTGAATCAGATTTTCGGAATGCTCGCCGTGTCGCCGAACCCGACCTTGACCGGGTTCGGCAAGGACGGTTCGGCGAAGGACGCCGTCGTCGTACTGAAAAATCCGCCATGCGCCCGGCCGGCTTGCGACAACTCCCCCTATCCGCCCTGCTACTGAACGAGAAGATACGCGCGACGCCGGTCGGCCAAGGCCGCGGCGATATGATGCCGATCAGCTAACCGACAGGAACGTCGCGCCGGCCATCAGGAGATGGCGCGAAGATTCCGAAGGCGGACAAGGAGAATTGAACGAAAGCCGCAATTTCAAAATCAACAAATCAGACGAGGAGGTTCGACATGTTTCGAGGAATCCTGCCACTAACATTGTCTCTTTGCCTTGGTGCGGCGGCAGCGCCCGCCGCACTGGCCCAATCGACGGCGCCGATCACCGAACAGGAGGCGCACGCCATCGCGGTCGACGCCTATGTGTACTTCTACTCCATCATGTCGATGGATATATCCCGCAAGCAATTTACCAACGGCACCACCGATTTCAGGGGGCCGATGAACACGTTCGTCAACGTGCCCGAATACCCGCCGGCAGATTTCAAAGGCGTCGTGCGCTCCAACTTCGATACGCTGTATTCCGTCTCCTGGCTCGACATGACCAAGGAGCCGGTCGTGATCTCGGCACCGGATACCGATGGAAGGTATTACCTGCTGCCGATGCTCGATATGTGGACGGACGTCTTCGTATCGCCGGGCTGGCGCACCACGGGCACCAAGGCCGGGACGTTCCTGGTGGCGCCGGCGAACTGGCGGCCGGATCTGCGCGACAGGTTCGCCGAGGAGTTCAGACTTCCAAAGGACACCCAACGGATCGACGCGCCAACGCCTTACGTCTGGCTGATCGGCCGGACCAAGACGGACGGCCCGGCGGACTACCCTGCGGTCCGCAAGATCCAGGCCGGCTACAAGGTCACCCCGCTTTCCGAGTATGGCAAAACGCCCAGGCCGGTCGAATTCAAGCCCGACCCAAGCGTCGACATGAAGACGCCGCCGAAGACTCAGGTCGATACGATGACGGCTGGGGTGTATTTCGCCAATGCCGCCGAGTTGATCAAGCTTCATCCGCCGCATATCACCGACCAGCCGATCCTCGCGCAGATGAAGAAAATCGGCATCGAGTCCGGCAGGAGCTTTGACATCGGCAAGCTCGATCCAGTCTTGCAAAGGGCGCTCGAGACCGCACCGCAGGACGCGCAGAAGCTGATGGCCTGGAAGGTGCCGACGCTGGCGCGGGTTGCCAACGGCTGGGGGATGAACACCGACACGATGGGTGTTTACGGCAACTACTACCTGAAGCGGGCCATTGTCGCGCAGCAGGGGCTTGGCGCCAACGTGGTCGAGGATGCCATCTATCCGCTCAATCTCGCCGACGACACCGGCAAGCCGCTCGATGGCGCGAACAAATACACCATCACCTTCGAGAAGGGCGCCACGCCTCCGGCCAATGCGTTCTGGTCGATCACGCTCTACGATCAGGACGGTTTCCAGGTCGGTAACACGCTGAACCGTTTTGCGGTCTCTAGCTGGATGCCGTTCAAGTACAATGCGGATGGTTCGCTCGACCTCTATTTCCAGAACGCCAGCCCCGGCAAGGAGCTCGAAGCCAACTGGCTTCCCGCACCGAAGGCGCCGTTCAATCTGACGATGCGCCTCTACGCGCCGAAGTCGGAAGCGCTGACCGGCAAATGGAATCCGCCGCCGGTTGTGAGGTCGCAAGCAACGGTGGGCATTTCGGCCCAGTAAAAGTTGAAGACACGCCGGCGCTTCGGCGCCGGCGCAGCCTGTACGACCCCATGCACGCCGGGCGTCATCGTCCCCGATGACCGATCCGCTGCCGTCGTGCTCTCGCAATGCCCGCTACAGTGAATAGCAGGCGATTCCGCGCGACTTTAGCGCAACAGTCGCGATGGAATTTCGATCTGGACCGTTTCCGCACGCCAATAGCTTGCAACGAGACATTCAATCCATGCCAATCTTGGGTCGATCACTGTGATCTCAGGGCATTGGGAACAGCAGATGGCGCACGAACCATTCAATCAGGGACTCAACGCCCTTCTCAAATATGCAGGTGCCGGCCTGTCGATTGCGATGCTGGCCGCCCTTCCCGGCGTGGCACACGCCGACGAAGGCGGCGTCAGCTTCTGGGTCCCCGGCTTCTTTGGAAGCCTCGCGGCCACGCCGCAGCAGCCGGGTTGGTCGCTGGCAAATATCTACTACCATACCTCCGTATCTGCCGGCGCTGACGTCGCGCGCGCACGTGAATTCACGCTCGGCAGGGTTCCCGGCAACCTTACCGTCAACGCAAATCTGAATTTGAACGTCAAAGCCACCGGCGATCTTGGCCTTGTGATCCCGACCTATGTATTCGCGACGCCGGTTCTCGGCGGCCAGGCGTCGGTGTCCCTCATCACATCCTATGGCGTCGTCGGCACCAGCCTGGCGGGGACCTTGTCAGGCGTGGTCACGGGCCCGCTCGGCAACAGCGTCCCCTTCGCGCGGTCCGACAGCATCAGCGACACCACATGGGGCTTTGGGGATCTGATACCGCAATTCTCATTGCGCTGGAACGCCGGCGTCCACAACTACATGACCTATATCACGGGCGACATTCCGGTTGGCGCTTATCAATCCAGCCGCCTATCGAATATTGGCCTCGGACACGGCGCGATCGATGCCGGCGGCGGCTACACCTATTTCAACCCGCAGACCGGCCATGAGTTTTCTGGCGTGCTGGGCTTCACCTACAACTACATCAATAACTCGACGGACTATAAGAGCGGCGTCGACATGCACTTCGACTGGGGTGCATCGCAGTTCCTGTCGAAGCAGGTCATGGTTGGCCTCGTGGGCTATGTCTACAAGGAGCTCGGCTGCGACAGCGGATCAGGCGACCGTGTCGGCTGCTTCCAATCCCAGGTGGTTGGCATCGGTCCCCAGATCGGATTCCTTTTTCCGGTCGGCGACATGCAGGGCTATCTCAACTTCAAGGCTTACGGAGAGTTTGCCGCGGAAAATCGCCCCAGCGGCTGGAATGCCTGGGTCACCTTCGCCATCTCGCCGCCGGCGCCCGGCGCACCTCCGACAACAAAACCCGTCGTCAGAAAATATTAGGATCAAGCAAGCCGCGACTTGTCAGTTGTTTAGCAAAACGATCCTGCGCCGCGGTCCAATGTCGCAATTGGACGGCTAAAGCAGACATGCGCTGGTTATCCCGCAATTTCGCCTTTTAACCCCAACCCGGACATGGCGAGCAATTTCCAGCTCAAAGCCAGAACAGGCGCATCCAACGCGGTGCTTTACGCCCCCGAGCGCTGGCCAACCCTTGATCTAGATCAAGGGAATCTACCCATGAGGTGAGGGTTATTCGTTCGCCGACGAGACGAAGGCCACTTCTACTGAAAGCGAACATTTCGGGACTAATGATCTAGGAGCCCGAATGATGTCGATTCGCGAACCCACTCTCAAGACCGTTGCGATCACAGACCTGCGCCCGACTCAGATGACGGTCGGCATTCGCGAGGTCAAGGAGAAGCGCAAGCGCTGGCGTGACGAGAGCAAAAGCAAAGGAGCCGAGTTTCTAGGCAAGCATATGATCCCGGTCGTGCTTGGCCCGAAGGACCGCCACTACGTGATCGATCATCACCACCTGGCGCGTGCGCTCCATGAAGAAGGGGTCGAAGAGATATTGGTTACCGTGGTGAAAAACCTCAGGACGCTGGAGCCGGATTCGTTCTGGTTCGTCCTGGACAATCACAGCTGGATGCATTCGTACGACGACGAGGGCCGCCTGCGCCCTTACAAGGATTTGCCGAAGACCGTGGCCGGGCTTATTGACGATCCGTTCCGCTCGTTGGCGGGCGAATTACGGCGCGCCGGCGGTTACGCCAAGGACACGACGCCGTTCAGCGAGTTCTTGTGGGCAGATTTTTTGCGCCGACGGGTCAAGCGCAAAACCGTTGAGACCCACTTCGAGGCCGCCCTCGAGCAAGCCCTGGAACTGGCCAAAAACGAGGAGGCGAGCTACCTGCCCGGCTGGTGTGGTCCCGTCTTGGAGGATTGAAGGCATGCCCATCCAGCGCGAAAAATCCGCAAGCGCGTCGAAGACCCAACGAGCCGTGCTGGCCCGGTGCGAGAGGCCAACGGACAGCGGCATCGGCTAGAGGAAAGAGCAGCTCATGGCGCATGCAGAGGCCGACGGAACATTCAGCCATCTGGATCAGGAGCTTGTCGCGTCGCTGAACGACTTCCACGATCCGAGCCAAGAGTGGCGCCGCCTCTTCTCGGAGCTGCTCGGCACGTTCTTTCTCGTCCTGGTGGCCGCCGGCGGCGGCATGATGGGGCAGGCCTTTCCCGACACGATCAGCCGTGCCGCTGCAGTCGTCGCACCCGGCCTGATGGTGATGGCGATCATCCTCTTCATGGGCAAGGTGTCCGGCGCTCACCTCAATCCCGCGGTCAGTATCGCGTTCTCGCTGCGCGGCGACTTCCCATGGCGTCGCGTGCCGGGATACATCTTCGTGCAGTTGATCGGCGCGACGCTCGCGGCACTGTTCCTGCACGCAGTGATCAACGTGTCAGCCAGCTACGGGTCGAACTATCCCGCGTCGGGATACTCCGCGTCTGATGCGTTTCTGATGGAGGCCGTGCTGACCCTCGGTCTCGTCAGTGTCATTCTCGGCACGGCGTCCGGCGCCCAGAACATCGGGATCTTCGGCGCGATCGGCGTCGGCGCGTACATTGCGCTCGCCGGGCTGTGGGGGAGCCCTATCTCGGGAGCGTCGATGAATCCCGCGCGCACTTTCGGCCCGAACTTAGTCGCAACCGACTTCACGAGCTACTGGGTGTATGTCGCAGGCCCACTCGTGGGTGCAGTTCTCGCGGTGGGTGCAGCATGGGTGCTCCGCGGTGCGGGCGGCGGCCGCGCAGGCTCAGGTGCGGCACAGGGAAGCCTTTTCACAGAAGTCGAGCACCCTGAGAAGGAGTGAGGCGCAGGCTCAGAGCTAGTCGGTTAACCGATCAGAAGTGAGAAAAACTTAGAATTCGAGGGGGGACAAGAGTTGATGGGTCACGAACTCTCGTTGTTCGTAGGCACGTTCGCGACATTGCTCGCGATAATAAATCCGTTCGAGGTCCTGCCGGTCTATCTCAAGATGCTGGAAGGTAGGGACGCCGCCACACATCGCCAGGTGGCACGTAAAGCCTGCTTCTATGCGCTGCTCCTATCTCTCTTTTTTCTGATCTTCGGAACGCTGATCCTACGCCTGTTCGGCGTGCCGCTGAGCATGGTCCGCATCGTCGGCGGCATCATCCTGATGAAGATCGGCTTTGAGCTATTTTCACCATCCGCTTCCGGTGGCGTGATTCCGGCCGGCGGCGCGGATCAGAGCGGCAACATAGCTTTCGTGCCGCTTGCGATGCCGCTCATGTGCGGACCAGGCGCTATCGCCACCATCCTCGGCATGACTGCGACGATCAAGCAATCATCAGCGGAACTGGCCTCTTTCATGGCGATCGTCGCGGCTATTTTCGCGACGATGGTCGTCACCTACCTGTGTCTGGCATATGCCGGTAAACTTTTCGACAGACTCGGCGCTATGGGCATCGATGCGATCACGCGAATAGTTGGCTTCTTCGTCTCGGCGATGGGCGTTGCGCTGATCTTCGACGGCGTCATCGAGGCATTGCAGACGCATGGTGTGACGGTTCTGCATTGAATTAGCTGTTGATGGCGCCGAGCAAATCGGGGGCGATCTTGATCGCTGATGTTCTGCCAATTGGAGATTCGTTCTTAAACCATACCGAGTTCGATGTGGGCCATATTACGCAGGAATATCGGACTACGCCGAGGCACAAGTATCATTACGCGCCGGCCGCCACGTCATTTGACCGGAAACAGCAGCGCGAGACTAGCCCGCAGTGACCAGGGCGGAGCGCCAGTCGGACGTATCGCGTTGTAATAGACTTGGATCGATGCGTTGACCGGTTGATCGCCCACTCTGAAAACCCGACCGAAGCCGCCGCCGACCGGCACAGTCCACCGCTCGCCCGATGCCGCGAGCCAATCCGCGGTGATGATGGGTGATGTGTTCAGGTACCAGCCGTGCGCCAAGTTGTAGTTGGCGAAGGGCTGGGCGAGAAAGGCGTTGACGGGCGGTCGCAGTGGATTGCCGCCGACCGACCACTGGTTATTGAGCAATACGCCGAGCACCCAATGCCCCGGTGTGACCAGGAAGACGGCCGTTGGGCCCAGCAGGAATTTGCCGGTCCCGAGGATGGGATCGTTGGCGGAGGGAATGGTAAAGACGGGGCCAACGCCCCAGATGAGCTTGCCCGGGTGCGTGGGGGAAAGAAACAACGACTGCGTAATGTCGCCAACGCCGTTGGTGTTGCTGTCGAAGAACGGACTTGGCTGGCTCAGCAATGGGATGATGGTACGTGAAATCAGGTTCCAGTCATCGCTTAGGTGCATCGGCACGACAGGCTGAATGTTGAATACTTCCTGGGTGCGACTGAAGGGTCCCGCGTTGAAATTGGTGTTGCTCTGGAACGGCACGCTGACCAGATCCGCGATCGGGTTTTGTGATTGCTTCTGTAGGTCTTCATCTTTTGAAGGTTCATGCGAAGGCTTCGGAGCCTCAACTGTATCGGGAAGGCCGCTCTGGAATTTGTAGTTGATCCCGGCTTTGACCATTTGAAGGTCGCGGTTCAAAGCCACCGCAGGGAGGGTGGGAGAATTCCAGTTTGATAGCGCGAGATAATCGTATTCGAGTTTGACCGTCCAATGCGACTTGAAGCCGTATTCGATGCCGGCGCCAGCCAACCAGCCGCTGCTGGTGCTGGATCCGTTCCAAATTGTGCCGGGAAGATTCAAAGTAGCGTTGCTGTGCACCCAGCCGCCGCCAAGCTTGGCGAACAGGAGCCATCGATCGTTCACGAGGCCGATGCGGCCCGCCGCGGTGCCGATCCAGCGCTGGTCTACAAGGCCTACCGTCGGAGCTGGAAGAACCGGATGAGCAAAGCCGGCTCCATCAAACTCACCTTCGACACCAAATAGAAAGTGACCAGCCTGGAAGTTATAGCCCGCCTGCACGCCGCCAATGAATTCGCTTAGGCCACCATACAGATCGTTGCCAGGAATGTTCAGGCTGCCGTTGGACCATCCCCCACCGAAGTTGGCACCCACATAAAGCCCTGACCAATTGTAGGGCGGCGGCGCGATCGGAGCCGTGTAGGCGGGGGCTTTGATAGGCAAGTCCGATGCAAGAGCAGACCCGCTCAACAATCCCGCAGCAGCAATTCCCACAAGGAAAATTTTCTGCACTGTCGCCTCCTGAAAGGTCGGCCACAGCTCCGAAATATATTGCGAATAGCTCCTTCTGCCCAACCGACTTGATCGATGCGGGTCAAACCATGCGTGCTATTTTCGATGCGGTGACAATTCAGCAACAACGAGTTCGCTTCATCTCTTTGGTCGCGCCGCATGAGCTTTTAGCTCCGTCACCATTGCTGTCTCAGTTTGCGACCGCCTCAAACCGAACGTGCGATGTCGCCTGTTTGGCACCTTTGAGACATGTCGAGGCGACCTGACGATGTCCGCTCCTGGTGGCAGGCCGGGGCTGGCCCGAGGTCAAAAACGTCGCGTTTGCCCCATAGCGTGCATTCCCTTTCCTGTTACTGCGACCGCAGTATCAGAACGACGTCGACATGCACTTCGACCGGGACGCATCGCAATTCCTGTCGAAGCAGGTCATGGTTGGCCCTGTGGGCTATTGGCCGGCCCTATTTTCGAGCATCGAGGGCACAGATCCAATGTATCCAGATACGCCGTCCGTAAGCCAGCTATCGCAGGTGATTTCGCAGGCGGCAGCGCCCGCGTTCCTGCTGGGTGCGCTGGCAGCCTTCATCGCCGTGCTGATTTCCCGCCTCGAACCGAGTCATCGACCGCACTGTGGTCCTGAACGGGATACCGGATCACGACACCGTCCGATCCCGGCTCAAGGTCGATCTACCACGCCTGATGCGGCGGGCGGCGATGCTGAACCGGGCAATCTTCTGGGCGGTGGTCGCCAGCATTTCGGTGACGCTTCTTGTTATCGTGGCGTTCGTAACCGCGTTTTTTCAGCTCCAGCACGAGCTGGGGGTGGCCATCTTCTTCATGATCTCGCTGAGCGCTTTCACAGTCTCGCTGGTCGATTTTGCCCGCGAGGTGCGCATCGCGCTGAGCGAGTTCGATCATTACGCCTGACCAACCCAGCTAACGGTTCCACTGACCCATCTGCAGGCATGTCAGCAAACTGACGTAGCTCGGCGTGCCGCCGATGCTCTCCTGCGAGGTGCAGCTTACCCGGCTTGGCGCGGGGAATTTCGACCATTGGCCTGCGAGCTGCCGCTTCGCTTTCTGTTCATCGTTCACGCAGCTCTTGATCGACTGGTCAACGGAGAGGCCGGTGGTGGCGGCGACGTCGAGCTTGCAATTCCGCGAAATGTCGAAGTTCGGCACGCCGTCTGCCACCGCAACGACCATCTGCGAGCTCAAAACGATCATCGAAAAAGAGATAGGCATCTCCCGCCCCCTTCGGATCGCAGCAACAGCTTTGCGCCACCGCTTTTCGAAGCCGAAGGGCAGCCTACCGCAAAACCGGACTGGAAGCGACGGGAATATCCTGCAAGCAGCCGCCGCAGGCCGCAGGGACGGCAAGGCCGACCCTGCCGCTCCTGCTCAAGCCGCACCCGTGATCAGGCTGCGTTGGCGCCTTCCTGACGGCTGGCCTCGAACAGGAACCAGGTGCGGCGCTCGGTCTCGTCGATGAAGACTTCGAGCAGGCTTGCGCTGCCGGAATCCTCGTTGTCGTCGCAAAGCTTGTGGGCCTTGCGCATCGCCGCCGCCATCTTCTTGTTGTCTTCCATCAGTTCACGCAGCATTTCGCGCGGCGGCACATAGTCGTCGTCGTTGTCCTGGATGGTCTGCAACTTGGCGATCTGCCCGATCGAGCGGATCGTGGTGCCGCCGAGCTTGCGCACCCGTTCGGCAAGCTGATCGGTGGTGGCGAAAATCGCCTCCGACTGCTGGTCCAGCATCAGGTGATAGTCGTTGAAATGCCGGCCGCTGACATGCCAGTGGAAATTCTTCGTCTTCAGGTAGAGGGCAAAAGCATCCGCCAGCAACGTATTGAGCGACTTGGATATCTTGTCCACCGCGGCCTGCGGCAAGTCGGTCGGGGTATCAAGCTCGGGGGCTGTCTTGTCGGATTTGTTGCTGGTTTTGCTCACGTTGCACCTTCCTGTTAGGAGACGGACTTTGGCGGCGGTGGACATTGGCCGTCGGACAACCTAACGCATCACTTTCAGGCTGGTTCCGACACCGGAACCCGCTGATTTACCGGGCGCCCGCGATGGATGAATGGATCGACTATTACGATTCCACGCACACGATTTATGCGAGCAAGCTGCATCGCGACCTGCATTTCGAGATCATCGCGCGCGACATCATCAGCTACATCTCCTCGCCCGCCGCAGTCGTGCTGGACTTTGCCTGCGGCGAGGCGCTGTCCGCCGCCCGGGTCGCCGACGCCTGTGCCAAGCTCTATCTGGCCGAGCCGGCGCCCGGTCCGCGGCCGGCTGATCGCGCGCTTTGCGCCGAATACCAAGATCCGCGTCCGCTCACTGGACGATCTCAGAAAGATGGATGAGGCGGTCGACCTCGTCTTCATGAATTCAGTCGCGCAATACATGACGCCTGAGGAACTGGATTTCGGCGTTCGCCGTCGTTCGCCGGCTATTGAAGCCCAGCGGCCGCATGGTGCTGGGCGACATCCTGCAGCCCGACGTCGGCATGCCCAGAGACGTGCTGGCGCTGTTGAAATTTGCCCGCACCCACGGCTTCCTGAAAGACGCGCTGTATGGGCTGGCGAGCACGGCACTGTCGGACTACCGGCAGCTGCGCACCCGGCGTCGGGCTGCAGCGCTATGGCGAAAATGAAATGATCGAGAAGCTCGCCCGGGCCGGCTTCTCCGCTGCGCGCGCACAGCAGAATATCGGGCACAATCCCTGGCGGATGACCTTCGTGGCCCGGCACGCCCTCCAGCTCAGTTGATCCCTGCCCAAGTTGTTAACCCTAAGGCGCGTTAGGTGTGGTTCACCGCGCCGTGATCGGCGATGATTGCCGCGGCCCGGTGGCGGAAGCTCGACGCGGGGAGCAGTGCAATGCTCTTTATCCTGGTTCAAATCCAGGCCGGGCCTCCAGCCTTCGCTGGCTACGCCAGCTTCGGCTAGGCAAGCCAGCCCTCCATGGCAAGCCACCTGTGATGGGTTTGCCCAAACTCCCCGTCTCGGCCCAATGGCGGGCTTGCCGCGCCGCAGCTCGAAGAGCGAAGGCGGGAAATCCCCGTTGATGGCCCGTTTTTGGGGGTTACACGGGTGCGGAATTCGGCTCAAATACCACCCCGCGCGCGAGGGTGACCCGCGCCTTGGCTTAGGGGACGCGCGGCATGCGCGCCCTTTTTTTGTGCCCAATTTCCAGTCTGAGAGCTGATGCCCAAAAGAACAGATATCTCCACCATCCTGATCATTGGCGCCGGTCCCATCGTGATCGGCCAGGCCTGCGAATTCGACTATTCAGGCACCCAGGCGGTGAAGACGCTGAAGGAAGAGGGCTACCGCATCGTCCTCGTCAATTCCAATCCAGCCACCATCATGACCGACCCGGAACTGGCGGATGC
>CAWFMW010000017.1:0-296696 GCA_963816815.1 uncultured Alphaproteobacteria bacterium | reverse complement strand
CAAGCGCGGCCGGTCCGCCAGGAGCGGGCTTCAGTGCGTGACGGCGCCGGCCGCGCCGATGCCGGTCTGGCTCCGCACATATTGTGCGTCGAACCCGCTACGGTCGGTCTTGCCCCGCGCACTGCGGTCCAAAACCGAGAACAGCCAAATACCAGCGAATGCAAGGGTGATAGAGAACACTGCCGGATTGTCGAGCGGGATCGGCGCCGACCCTTTGGGATTGCCGAGCGTCGCTTCCCAGACCGCCGGTGACAGGATCACGCCAACGACGGCGCTGATCAGGCCAAGGAAACCGCCGATCATGGCTCCGCGTGTGGTCAGGCCCTTCCAAAAGATCGACATGGCCAGCACCGGGAAATTGCATGAGGCCGCAATGGCAAAGGCAAGTCCGACCATGAAGGCCACGTTCTGGTTCTCGAATATGATGCCCAAAACGATCGCCAGTACGCCCAGGAATAGCGTCGCGATCTTCGAGACGCGGATTTCGTCCTGCTCGTTGGCCTTTCCGTCCTTGATCACCATGGCGTAGATGTCATGGCTGATAGACGATGCGCCGGCCAGTGCTAGACCCGACACCACGGCGAGGATGGTTGCGAACGCCACCGCCGAGATGAAGCCGAGGAATATGTTGCCGCCAACTGCGTTGGCTAGATGAATAGCCGCCATGTTCGAGCCGCCCTTGATCGCAGCGATACCACTCTTGGTCTTCTCGAAAATGCCGGCATCGAGGAACGCCGCATCAGTCGAAACAAGTACGATCGCGCCGAAACCGATAATGAAGGTGAGGATGTAGAAGTAACCGATGAAACCGGTCGCATAGAAGACCGACTTGCGTGCGGCTTGCGCGTCCTTCACCGTGAAGAAGCGCATCAGGATATGCGGCAACCCTGCCGTACCGAACATCAAAGCGAGGCCGAGCGAAATCGCCGAAAGCGGATTGGAGATCAGGCTGCCGGGCTCCATGATCGCGGTGTGCTTCGGGTGCACTTCGGTGGCCTTGGCGAACAGCGCTTCGGGGCTGAAGCCGTATTTGTACAGCACCGCACCGGCCATGAATGTCGCACCCATCAACAACAGCACGGCCTTGATAATCTGCACCCAGGTTGTCGCTTTCATGCCGCCAAATGTCACGTAAATCATCATAAGGCCGCCGACCAGGACGACTGCCATCCAGTATTCGAGACCGAACAGCAGCTGGATCAGCTTGCCGGCGCCGACCATCTGCGCGATCAGGTAGAAGGCGACTGTGACCAGCGAGCCGCAAGCCGCCAGAATGCGGATCTCGGTCTGCCCGAGCCGGAACGAGGTGACGTCAGCGAAGGTAAACTTACCGAGATTGCGCAACTGCTCGGCGATCAGGAACGTGACGATCGGCCATCCGACGAGCCAGCCGACCGAATAGATCAGGCCATCGTAACCGGAAGTGTAAACCAGCCCCGAGATGCCGAGGAAAGAAGCCGCCGACATATAGTCTCCGGCGATTGCAAGGCCGTTCTGGAAGCCGGTGATGCCGCCACCTGCGGAATAGAAGTCTGCGGCCGATGCCGTTTGTTTCGCTGCCCAATAGGTGATGCCGAGGGTAAGGCCTACAAAGGCGACGAACATGGCGATGGCAGTCCAATTGATGGCCTGCTTCGCGCCGCCGTCGATGGCCCCAGCCGCAAGCGCGAGAGTAGGCAGGCCAGCCAAAAAAGCCGCCAGCAGCACGTAGGAGAGCTTTTTCATAACGGCTACCTTTCGACGATTTTACGGATCAGAGCGTCATATTTGGAATTGGCCTTGCTGACATAGATGCCGGTGAGCACAAACGCCGACGCGATCACGAACAGGCCGATCGGAATGCCGATGGTCGTCACGCCCTCTCCGAACCGCATGCCGAGGAATTTGGGTGCGTAGGCGACCAGCAGGATGAAGCCGAAGTAAATGACCAGCATGATCAGCGACAGCGTCCACCCGAGGGAGGAGCGTCGCCGCACCAGCTCTTGATAGTTGGGGTCTCGCTGGATCGTTTCGTGGCTTCTTGCTTCCATCTTGGTTCTCCCAGAATTAGCAGACAAAAACTCCGACAACACGTTCGCGCAAGAAGACAGGATGAACACCGCTAATGTGTTCCGCGGCCGGCGGTAGACGAAACCACCTCACGAACGACGAAAAGCAAAGTTTTGGCTGGCTCCGACAACCCATAGTTAAAATTCAGACGGGACCGTTGATGTGGATCAAATCGGGCTTGCTCGATAAGGAAATTGGTGCGCTGATTGATGCGGCCTGGGACGGTTACGATCATTCACGAAAATCACCACGCACGCAAAAAGCCGGGGAGGGTTACGCCGATCCCGATTACGATCTCGCCATCGATTGGATACGGGGCCGGGATGCGATCGATGACGCGCAGCGGCGCCATGACGATGCCAGCGAGCACAAGCGCATTTTGCTGATCAACGGCTCGTCCCGCAGCGATCAAGCCTGTCCCGGCGAAATGTCCAAGACGTTTCGCTCATGCAAGATCGCCGAACCCATTTTTGTCGAGAGGCGACTTTATAGACATCCTCCGAAATCCATAGTTGGAAAAGCATTGTTCACAATGACCGGCAGAGTGATGGGTGGCCCGGGGAGCACGGTTTCGATCACCGAGTAAGCCGAAAAACATTGGCGGCTGCCTCATCGGGCAGTGAGGTTAGGGCTTTCAATTCTATGTGTGTAAACCTCGACCTTAAATATCAGCTCGCACTCGGGCTGGATGCCCTGTCGAGTATAAAACCTCATTTCCATATCAGTCGTCAGGTTGCCCATGAGTTTGTCAAATTGAGCGGGGTGTAGATACAGGTACCCCCGGCGCAACTCAAATTCCTTGACCCCGGTCTTGAATAGAGTGCCGATGGCGTCGTCATTGTCTGTTAGTTGCTTCATCACATCCGGCCGTGGCCTTTTCTCCTGATCCGCCTCGCGCTTTGCTTGCGATGCCGACTTGCCGAGGATTGACAGCGATATCCGAAATTTTGATGGCTCTGGGTCGGAAAAGCGCAACAAGGACGCGCTACCCGAAATTTCTGCTACGCCGTGCGCGTCGGTATCGTCACCCGTGGCAACGTAACTGACATAGCCTTCGCCCACGGTGACATCGACAATACCAGTCCAACCCTCGACCATGCCAACAAAGCCTATCGCCGTTGATGTAACAAACGAGGTTCGACATTCACTGCAGTTCGGCTTTCGTCAATTGACCTAAAGGCCAACGGTAGCCGGTCTATTCTGTCGGCGAAGTCGGCTCGAATCCACTTATCAGGACTCCAACCGACGCGTGACATCAATCGATACCGGCGGAAGGCGCGCCGGCGATCATGTAAATCATATTTTCGACAGCGCGATTCAAAATCGGAGCGAAAATGGGAAGAGTGCAATCCCATCTATCTCCGACATTTCGGAGAATCTACGACATGTCGGAGCGCATTTGCGGCCGCCGACCGTCACGGCCGCTGGACCATTTCGCTACAGCGATGTTCTTGCACCCATTTCCGATCTAAAGCGCGTGCCCTGACGCTTGGCCCGCTTTTTGCGATGTGATGCATGAAATTGTCGTTCGCGGTGCACACGACGACAGAAAGAAGTCGACATTGATTGTGTTCTCAATGGAGATCGTAGTGGCAGACCAGATGCGAACAGCATTGCTGCGGACGCTCGGATCGGTCCTGGAGCCGACGCGGGTGGCGCCTGGCTGTCTTTCGGCCCGTCTGTTCTCAGATCTCGATAAACGTAAAGGGTTGCTACTGGTTGAAGAATGGGAAACGCGCGATCAGTTCGAGCTAAATCTCGATACCGCAAAGCTCAATGCGATTGTTGGAGCGATCGAACTTTCCAGCGAGGCACCCGTGGTTCGCGTTGACACGGTTGAGCGAGAGGAGGGCGTAGACACGTTGGCGCTGCATCGCTCCGGCGGCCGGGCGATGTCCGATGAGCGCGCGGCGATGGTTCATTCCAAACGAACGACTTAACCGGGAGAAAGGGAATACAGCCCATGAGGAAGACAAGAAACAGTTTGCTCGGCTCGCTGGTGGCGCTCGCTGCAGCGACGACGCTATGCGCGCCGGCAGCCGCCCAGCAGCCGCAAAGGCCTAACATCGTTATCATCTGGGGTGACGACGTCGGTCAATCCAATGTCAGCGCCTACTCGCGCGGCATGATGGGCTACCAGACGCCAAACATCGACCGCGTCGCAAATGAAGGAGTGATGTTCACCGACTATTATGCGGAGCAGAGTTGCACCGCTGGTCGCGCTTCGTTCATCACCGGTCAGTCGGGCCTGCGCACCGGCCTGACCAAGGTCGGCCTGCCCGGCGCCACACTCGGATTGCAGAAGGAAGATCCGACGACCGCGGAGATGCTCAAGCCGCTCGGTTATGCGACCGGACAGTTCGGCAAGAACCATCTTGGCGACCGCAACGAATTCCTGCCTACCGTGCATGGCTTCGACGAATTCTACGGCAACCTCTACCACCTGAACGCCGAGGAAGAGCCGGAATTGCCGGACTACCCGAAAGACCCGGCGTTCCGCGCCAAGTACGGACCGCGCGGTGTGATGGACTGCAAAGCATCGGCCACGGACGATCCGACAATCGATCCGCGTTTCGGCAAGGTCGGCAAGCAGGTTTGCATCGACACCGGCCCCCTGACCAGGAAGCGGATGGAGACCACCGACGACGACATCGCCAACCGTGCAGTCGACTTCATGAAGCGGCAGAAGGCCGCCAACAAGCCGATGTTCGTCTGGGTGAACTTCACTCACATGCATTTCCGCACCCACACCAAGCCGGAAAGCATCGGCCAGTCCGGGCGCTGGCAAAGCCCCTACCACGACGCCATGATCGATCATGACAAGAATGTAGGCACGGTCCTCAAGGCGCTGGATGACCTCGGCATCGCGGACAACACCTTGGTGATGTACTCGACCGACAACGGCCCGCATATGAACTCGTGGCCGGATGGCGCGATGACGCCGTTCCGCAACGAGAAGAACTCGAACTGGGAAGGCGCCTACCGGGTACCGGCGATGTTCCGCTGGCCGGGCAAGATCAAGCCAGGGACGGTGTCGAATGACATTGTCGCCCACCTCGATCTCCTGCCGACCATTCTGGGGGTGGCTGGCGACACCGAGGTCAAGGACAAGTTGGCCAAGGGCTACAAGGTTGGGGACATGACCTACAAGGTCCATCTCGATGGCGACAACCTCGTGCCGTATCTCACAGGACAGGCCAAGAAGAGCCCGCGCGAGTCGTTTCTCTACATCAATGATGACCAGCAGCTGACCGGCTTGCGTTACGACAACTGGAAGATGGCCTTCATGGAGCAACGCGCCACTGGAACGTTGCGCATCTGGGCGGAGCCGTTCACCAATCTGCGGGTCCCGAAGATCTTCAATCTTCGCCTCGATCCGTACGAGCGGGCGGATGTCACCTCGAACACCTATTACGACTGGCTGATTGATCACGTCTTCCTGCTGGTTCCCGCGCAGGACTACGTCGGCGCGTTCCTGACGTCGTTCAGGGAATATCCGCAGCGGCAGAAAGCGGCCAGCTTCAACCTGAACGAAGTGATGGAGAAGCTGAAGGACTCCCCGGCGAAGTAGAAGCGCTGTCCGACAACAACGATCTGCGGCCGGCCATCCCTGGTCGGCCGCTAGCAACTACCGAGCGATGCAGTTGGAGATGTGTCTAACGGTTGGCTCCAGCCGCACGCGCCCGATCTCAAAGGCTATAGCCATGAAACATCCTGCAATCATAAAGCAAGCCAACGCCTCGATCGGAACGAAGACTGGCTTGTCGCGTAATGCACTTTCGCGTCGCGGGGTCTTGGCTGGCTCGGTGGCGATCGGTGCGTCAGTCGTCCTGGGCGGAGAGCCAGCCTGGGCAGCGGACGGGAAGAAGACCTTCACCATACTGCACACCAACGACCTGCACTCCAATCTGATCGGGATGGCGCCGGCCACGGACTACACTCCAGTCACGCTCAACGACGACAAGACGCGTGGCGGGTTCGCGCGCCTGGCCACCTTGATCGCGAAGCGGAAAGCTGCGCGCGCCGGGCAGGGTCCTGTACTGGTGCTCGATGCGGGCGACTACAGCATGGGGACCGCGTTTGCGGCCGCCATCCGTGAGACCGGCGGCGAGCTGCAGCTGCTGTCCCGGATGGGGTGCGACGCCACCACGTTCGGCAACCACGATTTCGATCTCGGACCGGATGGAACGGCTCTGGCCATCGCTGTGGCCGCCAAGGCTGGGCACGTCCCAGCGGTGGTGGCATCGAATACCGATTTCACGGGTAGCGACCCAACGCTGACCGGCCTGCAGCAACTGGCAAGGGATGGGGTGGTCCGCCGCACTTTCGTGATCGAGCGCGGCGGCATGCGCTTTGGCATCTTCGGGCTGCTCGGCAAGGAAGCGCAGTTCTACACTGGCGGTGCCGGCGCCGTTAAGTTCGCCGATCCGGTCGAGACCGCCCGCGAGATGGTGAAAACCCTCCGCGAGACAGAGAAGGTGGACCTCGTCATCGCGCTCAGCCATGGAGGCATGGAGAAGGGCAAGGACGGACGCTTCACGGACGGTGAAGACGTGCGCCTGCCCTTGGCGGTGCCGGGCATCGACGTGGTCATCGGCTCGCACAGCCACACCGAACTGCGCGAAGCAGTCATGGTCAACGGTCGCACACCCGTGGTGCAGACCGGAAAGTATGGCGAAAATCTCGGCGAACTGGTGATCACGCTGGACGGCGGGAAGCTGACGGTCGATTCCTACCAGCTCCTGCCCGTGGACGACACCATTGCCGGCGACCAGGTCATCGCCGATGAGATCGTCAAATTCAAAAAGACCGTCACCGAAGTCGCGTTCGCATCGCGCGGTTACAGCATCGACCAGCCGCTGGCGGTAGTGCCGAGGGACATTCCCAATACGTTCACCGACATCGCCGCCGGCACCATCCTCGCCAATCTCTGCACCGACGCCTTCAGAAGTGCCACGAAAGCGGACCTCAGCTTCACAGCCAACGGAATGATGCGCTCCGGCTTTATCCGCGGCAATTCTGGCGTCCAGACCGTCTACGATGTGTTCGCCGTGGCGCCGCTGGGCGCCGGTGTGGTGGACACTACGGCCGGAAGTACGCTGGTGACGGGCTACTTCACCGGCCAGGAACTTAAGAACATCCTGGAGTTCTTCCTCGTGGATAGCCCGGCCCATCCCGGCGAATATTTTCCGCGCGCGTCCGGCATGAGGTTTCGCTACGACCCGTCGCGTCCACAGTTCGACGTCGTGACCGCCATCGAGATGGGAGACATCGACCGCGGCTACCGCGCCATCGACTTCAGCAGCAAGGACGCGCGCTTGTACAGCCTCACGTGCCCCTTGATGCTCGCCATGATTCTCATCGCCATTCCGAAATACACCAAGGGCAAACTTCCGCTTGTCGCCAAGAACAAGGACGGGGAGCCGCTGACCTCGAAGGTCGAGGCGCTTAACGATCCCCGCAGCGGCACGCCCGACCTGCTGGCTCCGACGGGCACCATGGATCGGGCCAGTGTCGCCACTGCGTCGGAGAAGGGCGCTGTCCGCGAGATCAAGGAATGGCAGGCGATTATGGATTACCTCCGCGCACTTCCGGTGAAGACTGCCGGCGAGCTTCCGATAATCCCGGTCGATGAGCGCGCCGCGGAAGTCCGGGCCATCAAAGCTGGCTGAGCGGGGCGGTGTCGTCGTCGCTCAGGCAGATAACTGCAAAACAAGGAAGGAAGTTTTCCATGCGTCGTTCTCTCATCGTTGCCGCGGCTCTCCTGGGCGCCGGGTCGGCCGCGCAGGCTCAGGTCGAGCTGAAAAACTATGCCGATGCCAACGGCTACATCGACGTCCAGAAGCTGACGTGTGCGCAGCTTGCGGGCACGTTCCAGGAAGACGCCGACTTTCTGGGGGTCTGGTACAGCGGCTGGTACAACGGCCTTGCGAAAAAGCACGCGCTCAATGTGCGCCGCACCAAGGATGGAATTCACAACGTGATCGTCTATTGCAAGGCCAATCCCGCCAGGACAGTAATCCAGGCGATCGATGTCATCCTGAAGGAAGAGAAGAAATAACGGCGGGCGAAACTTGATCTGGATCAATTTGCCGCATTACGCACCGCTATTATGGCGCGTGAGCATTTGACGTGGGACGAAGCTAGGAACACTGTCTAACAGCTCCAAAGGGGCGTCGCGCCGCGGCGCCCCATATCGATGCGCCCAGACTGAGTTTGCCCATGGCGGACCCCATACCTTTTAACAAGGCGGCGAAGTCGAGGGCTGGACTCGACGTGTCGGCCGACGAGCTCCTGGCGTTCGAGCGCTTGCTTGTCGAGCTTTCTTCGAAATTCGCAAATCTTGCTAGGGATCAGTTCGAGATCGAAACTCAGATTGCGCTGTCACGAATTCGGGAGTTTCTCGGGTTCGACCGAAGCACCTTCGCCGAATTCACGGCAGATGGCTCGCTCAACGTTCTGTGTTCGAACGCGGTTGAGGGTGTCGATCCGGTGCCGCCTGGAACACTTCTGCCGCAACTCAAGTGGTATCACGGCAAGCTTCTTGCCGGCGAAATGGTCATACTTCAATCATTGCCAGATGATCTTCCGCCAGAGGCCGTCGCCGAAGCCGCCTATGTTCGGAGCGTCAACATTCGTTCGCAAGTAAGCATTCCGTTTCGCATCAGCGGTTGCATTGTCGGAATGATTGCCTTTGGAGCTTTCCGCGAAACCCGAATGTGGCCGGTCGATCTGATCGCCCGGATCAGGCTGATCGGCAAGATATTTGCGGATGCACTTGCACGCAAACGCTCAGATGAGAAGCTCGCAGCCGCGCTAACTGAGGTCAGCGAGCTCAAGGAACGACTTGAGCAGGAGAATGCCTATCTGCGGCAGGTTGCTCAGGTAAGGCTGCCGCAAGGGCTTACGAGTCATTCGCCGCGGTTCAAGAGCGTGATCGAGGAGATCGGACAGGTTGCGCAAACCAACACGACAGTTCTCTTGCTCGGTGAAACCGGCAGCGGCAAGGAGGTTTTGGCCCAAGCCATCCACGATGCGAGCGCCCGGAAGGACCGCCCGATGGTCAAGGTCAATTGCGCGGCACTTCCTGCGACCTTGATCGAATCAGAATTGTTCGGCCGCGAAAAGGGAGCCTTTACCGGCGCAATTGCCCGGCAGGCGGGCCGCTTTGAGATTGCCGACAGCTCGACCATCTTCCTTGATGAAATCGGTGAACTGCCGGTCGAACTGCAGCCGAAACTGCTGCGCGTGTTGCAAGAGGGCGAATTCGAACGTTTGGGTGGTTCGCGGACGATCAAGGTCGATGTCCGTGTCATTGCTGCGACGAACCGAAACCTCGCGCTAGCGGTCAGTGAGGGAAAATTTCGGGAGGATCTATTCTATCGGCTTGACGTATTCCCGATCGAACTGCCGGCTCTGCGTGAACGCCCCGAGGACATACCGCTTTTGTCGTGGGCCTTCGTCAAGGAATTCAGCAACTCGATGGGCAAGCCGATCGAGAAGATTGCCGGCGACTCGATGGCACGGATGCGGGCCTATCCTTGGCCGGGCAATATTCGTGAACTTCGCAACGTGATCGAGCGCGCGATGATTCTGGCGCACGGTCCAATATTGCAGGTCAAGCTGGGCCATAAACCTCTTCAAGCGCAGGTCGCCAAACCAAAGGACGGCACCCTTGAGGAAGCCGAACGTGCCCATATTGTTCGGGCACTCGAGCGATGCAACTGGCGTATTCGCGGCTCCCACGGCGCGGCAGAGCAGCTTGATATCAAGCCCACGACGCTTGAATTGCGAATGAAAAAGCTCGGGATCACGGAGACGTTCTGATCTCCGATATGTCGGAGAATCTCTGATATGTCGGAGGTCATAGTTCAGGACCTCGCCGCCGTCGCGACGCACCCGTCCAATACCCCATTGATCTTGCAAAGACTTCTTCTCGACCGCGGCCGTCTCAGGTGCTGGCCTGCTTCTTGAGAAGTTGAAAGCTGATATCGCGCTGGCGAGAATGTACTTGCCGCGGACAAGGTGAGAGACCCGGCATGACGATTCGAACGGCCGCGTGCGCATGTATTTACCGGTTGACCCTTGCGGTACTCGTGCCGACATTTGCTGCGGGCGTCGCGACCGCCGAGAGCGCGCCCGTCGCAAAAACCGCCTTGCCGATGCTCAAGGCATGGACCGGTGATCTCGATGGCATGAAAAGCCGGCGTGCGGTCCGTATTCTCGTCCCCTACAGCAAGACGATCTACTTCATCGACAAGGGTGAGGAGCTCGGCACCGCTGTCGAACTGGGCGAAGCGCTCAGCGAATGGTTCAACAAGGGAAAGACCAAGGAGATCGATCGGATCAGGTTCGCATTCGTTCCGACCCCGCGCGAGAAGCTGCTGGCGGCTCTCGACGACGGTCTTGGGGACATCGCCGCCGGCAATCTGACCATCACTCCGGACCGCCTCAAGATCGTAGATTTTTCCAAGGCGGGTATTCGTGATGTCCGCGAGATACTTGTTACTGGCCCGGCAGCGCCTGAAATCTCAAGAATTGAGGATCTCGCCGGCAAGGGTATCTATGTCCGCAAGACTAGCAGCTATTACGAGCACCTCGTAGCCTTGAACGAGAAGTTTGTCGCGCGTGGCCTGGCCGCGGTCCAGATTATACCGGCCGACGAAAACTTCGAGGACGAGGACCTGATGGAGATGGCCAATGCCGGGCTGTTGCCATACGTAATCGTCGACAATCACCTCGCGAATATCTGGGTCAAGGTATTTGCCAGCCTGAAGCCGCGCAACGACATCGCCATCAACGAGGGCGGCGAGATCGCGTGGGCGATCCGCAAGAACAGCCCGCTGCTCGCCGGCGAGCTCAACGCCTTCTTCGAAAAGAACCGGGTGGGCACTGCTTTTGGCAATGACCTGCGCAGGCGGTACTTTTCTGACGACAAGATGCTGCGTCGCGCGCACGCGCCCCAGGACACGAAGCGCTTCAACGAACTGGTCGAGTTCTTCCGCCGCTACGGAACCCAATACGACTTCGACTATCTGATGATAGCGGCGCAGGGCTACCAGGAATCCCACCTCAATCAGGCCGACCGCAGCCGTGCCGGTGCGGTGGGCGTGATGCAGCTTCTGCCCGCGACTGCGCGCGACAAGGCGGTCGCGATCAGTGGCGTGGAGAAGAGCGCGGAGCGGAATATCGAGGCCGGCAACAAGTATCTGCGCTACCTGATCACGACCTACATCAACGACCCCGGCATCGACGCCCGAAACCAGACGCTGTTCGCCTTCGCGGCCTACAACGCCGGTCCCGGAAATTTAAAGAAATTCCGCGCGAAAGCCCAGGATATGGGGCTCGATCCAACCCGCTGGTTCGGAAATGTCGAGAATGCCGCCGCAGCGATCATCGGGCGGGAAACCGTTCAGTACGTCAGCAATATCTACAAGTACTACATCGCCTACAGCATGGCGACGCAGCAGGTGGCCGAACGCGCCGAGGCGCGAAAGATGGGGACGCCGGGCAAGTGACGATCGAACTGTCTCAAATTTCAAAGGCGCGACACGAGGCAATCGACCTCGGACGTCCAATCAAAGGGAGTTTTCATGAACTCAATTCTCTCGTTGTCACGTGGACCACAGGCGGTTGCTCGTGCAGCACAGGCCAACCAACAGCTTCAGAGGATGGGACAGCCAATCATGTCTAGACATCGTATCGCTCTTGTCTTGGGGGCGCTTGCCATCGCGTGGATTTCGCCGGCGGCAGCCCAGGCGCCGCAGGGGACCGCGGCCGGCGTTTTGAGCTGCAAGTTGGCGCCATCGATTGGCCTGATCTTTGGATCGCAGCAGCGGATGACCTGTCGTTTTGCACCCAACGGCCCTTACCCGCCCGAGGTCTATCTCGGTGTTATGAACTCAATTGGTCTCGACATCGGTATCACTGCGGGCGGAGCCATGGCATGGGGCGTCGTCACGCCCAATGCAGGCCCGATGCGCGGAAAGCTCGCCGGCAAGTATGTGGGCGCGAGCGGCTCTGTCGGCCTCGGTGTCGGCGTCGGCGCCAACGTCCTGGTTGGCGGATCCAACCGTTCGATCTCCCTGCAGCCGCTTTCAGTCGAGGGGACGGTCGGGATCAACCTGTCACTTGGTGTCTCGGGACTTACGCTCACATTGGCACAGTAGCCGCTCAACCTTCTTCGCGATCCCGTGGCGATCCAGGCGAAGTCACCGGGGCCAAGGGTTCAGAGCCAATCATCAGAGGACGATCATGAAATTCACAATGCAATTGCTGGCCAGGTTCGGGGTGTTGTCCTCGCTGGTCATCCTGTCGGTCGGCTCCGCGTCGGCGCAAACCAATCTCGGGAAGACGATTGTCGACAAGCTGGCCGCGAAGATTACTAAGCTCGAGAATGCCTGCGCTGGGGACATCAAGAAATACTGCCGCACCGTCACACCGGGCGAGGGGCGCATGATCTATTGCATGCAGGCCCACGAGGACAAGATCAGCCCGAAATGTGCGTACGAACTCGGGGAGACCGCGGGAAGCGTACAGGCGACGTCGGATCTTTTGAAGGACGGCGTCATTGCCTGCAAGGCGGAGATATCAGGCGTGTGCGGTAAGATACAGCCGGGCCAGGGTCGCATCGCGGCATGCCTGATCGCGAACAAATCGACGGCTTCGAAGGATTGCGCCGACGCCATTCAGAAGGTCGAAGCCATGGCGGCTCAATAGGTGCGGTGGGTTACCGAGAGGTGATCTAGAATTTTCCGAGATATCCGAAATATCGGAGATCACCTCCGATATTTCGGAGAATCTGGAAGACTATGAAGCTCGTCTTGTATCCGATTTGTCACTGCGGCCTTCTTTTCAAGCAAAACGCGGCGGAGAAGTTCTGTCGCTGCGACCGTTGAGATACAAATTGCGAGTCATCAATATGAAAAGTCGCACTTAAATTCCGGGTACTGTGGAGAGCAAGAATCTCCAGCGGTAGGAGAGAAAATTTTGAAACGCCTTATCATCGCTACGGCATGTGTTGCCATCGGTTCTGTCAGTGCCTTCGCGGCTGACTTGCCTGCTAGAGTGCAGCCGCCCGCGCCGGTCGTGCCGGTGTTTTCGTGGACCGGCTTTTATCTCGGAGGCGAACTCGGGTGGATACGGACGAACCCAGAATACACTACCGGAGTACTTTTGCTGGGTACGCCTTTCGTCGTCTCGCCGACCGGGTCTGACAAGAATGGCCTGAGCTATGGGGCGCTGGCCGGCTACAACTACCAGACCGGCAATTTGGTGCTCGGCGTTGAAGGCGATTTCCAGGGCTGGACCGTCGGCAAGATACGCTACACGGCGGTAACCGGTGACTTCCTGACGGCGCACAGCAAATGGGGCGGCTCGATTCGCGGGCGGCTCGGCTACGCCGCCGATCGCGCGCTGTTCTATCTGGCGGGCGGCGCCGCGTTCGTCTCCAATGAGACCTCGATCCCCACCACCGGTATCTCGATCGGCGGTGACGGTGCGCGGTTGGGTTGGACCGTCGGCGCAGGCCTTGATTATGCCATCACGAACAACTGGTTCACCGGCATTGAATACCGCTACTCGCAGTTCGAGGCCAAGAGCTTCATCTATCCCATCCCGATCCTGAATCTCGGTCTCGTCGGGTTCAAGCAGGAACTGAGCAACAATCAGGTTTCGGCGCGAATAGGCTACAAGTTCTGACGACCGTCGAGATGCCTCATTGTGCGCTTGCCGGAGCGTTGCATGCTGCTGCTTTCATTTCAGCGTTCATCGCCCCAGGCGTTTTTGCAGATCGTTAAGCAGTGCGCGGATCTGAGGATTCTGTGGTTCGAGTACGGCCAGTTCCTGTGCATGCGTCAAGGCCGCCGCGATGTCGCCACTGTCGCGTTCGAACGCGATCAATCCCGCCAGGACGTTCCTGTCGGTCGGATGCTGCTTGTACGTGCGTGCAAGGAGCGCCTTCGCCTCGGCTGCTGAACCGGTAGAATTAAGTGCGACGGCGTAAACATACGCATAGCGTGCGTTGTCGGGGTCAAGCGCGGCGGCATCGCGCAGCATCGGCAGGGCTTCTGCATAGTTACGCTGGCGCACGAGCAGCAATCCGAGCGAATGCTTGATAGCCGCATTGTTTGGCTCGATCGCGATGGCCGTACGCAGCAGCTCTGCTCCTTCCTTGTCCATGCCACGCTGTCGATTGAGGTCAGCGAGGTTTACCAGGGCTGGGACGAACTTGGGGTCGAGACGAAGGGCGGTGCGGTATTCGGCTTCGGCTTCGCTGGTTTGCTGGCGCCGGGTCTTCAGAAGGCCAAGGTTAAGATGCGACTCCGGTCGATCGGCGTCGATCATTTCCGCATTGATCAGTTCCTGGTAGGCGCTCGCAAATGCGCTTCGGTGCTCCGGCGTCATCGTTTGCGGGTCGGTTCCGGCGATCACGCGTGCGGCTTCGACTCGGACCGCACGCACCGGGTCGCTGAGAAGCGGCAGGATTGCCTCAATCAAGCTACGCGGCGCGGAAGGCGGTAGTGCTTGCGGGGCGGCCATGCGGACCAGCGGATCCGGGTCAGTGATCCCCGCCCTGATGGCAGGTTCGGAGGCCGCCGAGGCGTAACGAGTCAGAAGCTGCAAGGCGCTTGCCCGCACAATCGCCGGCTTGGTCTTGTCGAGGATCAATCGATCCAGTTGGCGTTCTGCATCCACAGCACCAGTTCTGCCGGCATGAAGCGCGGTGCCGTAATGCGGCGTCGTATGGCGACCGTTCGGATACCATTCTGCGACCGCCTTCGCCGCCCATTCTGCCGACCGGTCGGAGTGACACTGGGTGCAGGCATTGGGGGTGCCGATCGTGACTGAAAGATCGGGCCGCGGAACGCGCAGGCTGTGATCGCGTCGGTCGTGGACCACCATATAGGTCTTGATTGGCATATGGCAGTTAGCGCACTGAGCGCCAGTGCGTCCAGATGAATGCTTGTGATGCGCGGTGACGTCGAATTTCTCCGGCAGATGGCACTGCGAACACAGGGCGTTGCCCTCGGCGCGCAGCTTTGCTGCGTGCGGCTCATGACAGTTCGAGCAGACGACGCCGGCCTTGTGCATCGCGCTCTGAAGGAACGAGTCGTACTCGAACACCTCTCCGTCGATCTGCCCGTCCGCGTGGTATTGCCCTGGCACCAGGAGACTCGGCAGAGCCGCATCCAGGAACGGCGCGTCGGGCGCCAACCCTTTGGCGAGAAGATGCCGTCTTGAATGACAGGAGGCACAGGTATCGAGCTGGGTCGAAGCCAGCGGCTCGGTGCGGCGTGCGGTCCCGGTCGCGGGGTTCATTTCCCACCAGCCTCGGTCGGTGGCCTTCACCCAGGCCTCCATGCCCATCTGGGCCTTGTCGGAGAGCCCCGGCTTGTCGGCGGAAGGCGGGCTCGGAACAGTCTTTGCCCATGCCACGTGGCGGGATCCTGGACCATGGCAGGCCTCGCAGGTCACGCCGAGGCTGGCCCAGGTGGTGGCGAAGGTGTTGGCGGCGAGATCGAAGTTCTTTTTCAGATCGGTCGTATGGCAGTCGGCGCACTGGTAATTCCAGTTCTGGTCGCGGCCGGTCCAGTGCAGCGGCGATCCCGGCTGGAGCTTTTCATCGGGGTAGAGGTGGAACCATCGTTGACCACCTTTATCCTTCGGACGCGTGTCCCAAGCCAGCCCAAGCACCTGGTAGCGCCCGTCGGGAAATCCGATCAGATATTGCTGCAGTGGATCGACGCCGAAAGTATGGGTGATTTCGTAGTCGTGCAGCGCTCCGTCGGGACCGTCGGTCCGCACCATGAATTTATCGCCGACGCGCGAGAACGTGCTGACTACCCCGAAGTTCTCGATCGAAACGCCGGAGAAATCACCGAGCACCGTCGCTGACGTGGCTTTCTCCATTGCCAACGCGTGGTGTGATTTCTTCCAGCGTTCAGCCTGCGTTTGATGACAGCCGGCGCAGATTTCGACTCCGACATACTTCGCGGCATCGTTAGCCTGTGCCTTGGCTGGCGCCGACATCAGGCTCGTGGAATACGCGATGATGGCGGCGATCCCCGCACTTTTCCAATTCATGATCATGCTTCTGCCGTCCCAGAGAAGCGGCGAGCGCGTTCAAGCAGAACGTCGACAACTGTGTCCGATGGATTACGAGCCAAGGCTCGCTCCAGATAGCCGATGGCGCCTGAGAAGTCCCGGGCCTCGTAAAGCGACTCGCCCTTTTCGAAGTCCGCCAGTGCCCGCTGTTTCGCCTCGCGGGCCGGCAGGTCGTGGGCGTCCAGCACCTCGTAGAGCACGACAGGCTGCGATTTTCCCTGAACGAGAACCTGGTCGATTCGGCGAACCGAAACCCCCGCGGGATCGTGCAGAGCGAGGAAGGTTGCTTCGGTGATGATCAGCGGAACGCGATAGGTCTTCGTCAGGCTCTCGACGCGAGAGGCGAGGTTTACCGCGTCCGAGATGACGGTGGTATCCATCCGGTCACGCGCACCCACCGTTCCGAGCATCAGGCTCCCGGTATGCAGACCGATGCCGATCTTTACCGGCGGCTCGCTTCTGTCGCCCCGCTGTGCATTCCAGGCCTCCAGCCGCCGGATCATGTCCAGCGCTCCCTGCACGGCATCATCCGCCCGGCGAGGAAACAGCGCCATGACGGCGTCACCGACAAATTTGTCGATGACCCCGCTATGGCCCGAGATGGCAGGCTCCATCGCGCCGAGATACTGGTTCACGAAGCTGAACGTCTCCGCGGGGGTCATGCCTTCCGACATTCGGGTGAAGTTACGGATGTCCGAGAAAAGCACGGTCATTTCGCGCTGCACCTGGTCGCCGAGCGCAACATCGACGATGCGCTCCTTGCCCAGTTGCTCCAGAAACTGCCGGGGTACGAACCTCGAATAGCTGTCGCTGATCTTGGCGAGTTCGAGATGGACACTGACGCGCGCCAGCAGTTCGTCGCTGGCAAAGGGCTTGGTCAGATAATCATTCGCTCCCACGCCGAACCCCATGACGAGGTCCGAGACGCGGTTCTTGGCCGTCAGCAGGATCACCGGCAGTTCCGCGGGCGAGTAGTGTTCACGAATGCGTTGGCAGACGTCGAAGCCCGACAGCTTCGGCATCATCACATCGAGCAGGACGATGTCGCACGGTCTTTCCCCGGCCAGAAGATCAAGCGCCTCTTGCCCGTCCGCGGCCGTGACGACGTCGTACTTTGCCAGGGTCAGGAAATTCACCAGAGCCTGAACATTTACCGGCTCGTCGTCCACCACCAGAACCCGCAGACCGGCACCGGCGGATGATTGCGCGCCTGCTCCCGCCGTCCTCCGGTTCAGTTCAACGTCCGGAAGGATTCGGCTGACAGCTTCGTCCGGCCGGCTTTCGAGCGTGAGCATCTCTCGCGTGGTCGGGCTTAGCGGAAGCGAAAGTGTAAAGTGCGATCCGACACCGACGTCCGATGTCACGCTTATGCTTCCGCCATGAAGTTCGGCCAGCTGCCTGCTGATGGCCAGCCCAAGACCGGTGCCGCCCTGTTCGCGCGCGGCGGATCCATCGCCCTGCGAAAACGATTCGAATATCGTCTCGAGCCGTTCGGCGCTGATACCGGCTCCGGTGTCGCTCACCGTCAAATCCAGCCATTCGTCCCGCACCTTTGCCGAGACCTCGACGGCGCCGGCCTGCGTGAACTTGACCGCGTTGCCGACCAGATTGAACAGGATCTGCTGTACGCGGTCTTCGTCGACTTCGACCAGGGGAACCTGAGCATCGATCCGGTTGAACAGACGCAGCGCGCGTTTGCCCACGAGGGTGCGGGAGATCGCCAGAACAAGCTCCGTGAGAGCATGAAGATCGGTAGGTCGACGGTGCAGCTCGACCGTCTCGTGACGCAGCTTCGAGAAATCCAGGATGTCATTGACGAGGCTGGCGAGCCGCCGGCCGCTGGCAACGACCATACCGAGATTGCGTTGCTGCTCTTCGCTCAGCGGGCCGGTTGCCCCGTCCAGCATCGATTGGCCAATCCCGATGATGCCGTTGAGGGGCGTGCGCAGCTCGTGCGACGTATTGGCGAGAAATTCGTCCTTCATGGCGTCGGCCCTGAGCAGGGCCTGTTCTGCATTTTTTCGAACGGTGATGTCCCGGATGATGCCGGTGAAACGAAGCTGGTCACCGAAACGCACCTCGCTCACCGCGAGCTCTGCCGGAAAGGTCGACCCGTCGCGTCGCAGTGCCTCCACCTCCCGGCCGAGGCCCACAACGCGTGCTTCGCCGGTTCTGAGATAGCGTTCGATATAGCCGTCATGGGCCTTGGCATGGTCCGCCGGCATCAGCATCGATATGTTTCGGCCAACGAGTTCCGCCGGGTCGTAGCCGAACAGGCGGCCTGCGGACGGGTTGGCGCTCTCGATGATGCCACGCTGATCGATCGTCAGGATGCCGTCCACGGCGGTGTTCAGAACGGCCTGGATCCGCGCCTGGCTCTCGCGCAAGGCCTCCTCGGCCTGTTTGCGTGCACTGATGTCCCGGATGATACCGGTGAAATACCGCGCGCCGTCTCCGGGCACCTCGCTGACGGCCAGCTCGATCGGGAAGATGGAGCCGTCACGCCGCACAGCCTCGAGCTCGCGCCCGATCCCGACAACCCGTGCCTCGCCCGTCCGGATGTAGCGTGCGATATATTCGTCGTGTTGTTGGCCATGGCTGGATGGCATGAGAATTGAGACATTGCGGCCAACCAGTTCGGTTGCAGATGCGAATCCGAAAAGCTTGCCCACGGCCGGGTTGGCGCTCTGTATGATCCCGCGCTCGTCGATCGTGATGATGCCGTCAACCGCCGTGTCGAGGACTGCCTGAAGGCGGTATTGGCTCTCGTCGACCTCGCTCATGCGTATTCGCTCACAAAAACAAGGGGACGCCCACTGAATCCGGGATACCAACATGGCTCCCGCACCAGCATAAGTATTCGGCTTCTTTAGTCTTCCTGCAATGCAAAAGCGAGGTTCGAACGGCTACCTCAACTTGGGCAGCCCGAACGGTGGTCGAGAGGCGGGATGCTACTTGCCGGCACACATGCGAAGTGCCGACTGCATCGGGCAATGTCCGAGATCGGCGACGAAGCGGAAGACAGTGCTCATAGTGAGTCCTTCGGACTTGATCCCAAGCGGCCAAGGGCACCTGAGTCTACTCTCCCTCGATCGTCGGACCGTCTTTTCCTATCCGGATCACACGCGTTTCGGTCCCAAACAAGGTCGGAAGGCTGCGGTACAATGTAGCGATCCAGGCAATGCCCACCAGGAGAACGATGCCCAAGACGCTGACGAGCATCTGGGCGACGATGCCACCTGCAACCTGCACCAGGATCCAGTGAGCAGCGAATGACAGCAAAACGCCGAAGCAGAACACGGGGAGCGAGCGTTGACCACACAGGATCAGCGGGCGCAGCCATTTTGAGGTGAGCCCCGGCAAATCCGGCGGGAGAACACGCAGCAGTACGACCATCAGTGCGAGGAAATGCGTGAGACGCAGGGGATCGAGATTGGTTTTGTCGATTGGATACATCGCGTGAATTAGCGCCTGCGGCACAAATCGCTCCAAGGTTGGCACGTGCCATGTCATCACGATCAGGAACGCAAAGACGAGCCATGCCGCTGCGACTATCGTGACCGGGCGGGACAATGCTGCTGTCCTTACTGTGGGACCGCCACCAAAGCCACACCAAATGCCGAAGACGAACAAGAACTGCCAGGCGAAGGGATTGAAATACCATTTGCCGCCTGGAAACGAAGGCAAGTTCCAATCGAAATGTCGAGCTGCGAAGTAGAGAACCGCAGAGCAGAGCAGCGTCCAGTTCGGCCGACGCAGCAGGCCCCACAGTACCGCTGGCGCCGCAAGCACCAGCACGATGTAGAGGGGCAGGACATCGAGGTTGACTGGCTTATACTTCAGCAAAAGGGCCTGCCCGATCATTATATCGGTACGGTCGAGAAACTGCGCGACATTGAACTCGTCCTTGTACATCGGGTTGTCAAACCGAGCTGCGGTGCGAGCAATCTGAGCTGTGAAGAACAAAATAAGAAAATATGGGCGACGTAGAGTTGCGATGCGCGCGTCCAAAGGCGCTTGGCCCCAGCTACAAACTGGCCGGCTTTGACCGCTGGTCCGTAGGCAAATCCGATCGAATAGCCGGAAATGAACACAAATATTTCGGCTGCGTCACTGAAGCCGTAGTTGCGAAGGGTGAACCAGTTCAGGAAGTCGTACGGAATATGGTCCAGGAAGACCATCCACTGGCCGATGCCTCGCAATAGATCAAGCCGCAGGTCACGTTTACCGGGGCCTGCTAGAACAACGGTGCGAGCCTCTCCAAAGTTCTCGTGCATGCTCTGAACCTTTCGCAGAAGCACATAGGCAAAACAGGGCCACGCAAAACCGACACCTACTTCGTAACTGCAATTGAGCAAAAGGGCTCATTCTTCGATCCTACATTGATGCAGATCAAAGATGCCGCCGCGACTAGAAGGACCTCACCGGCGATCATCCGGTAAGTCGGCGCGAAAGAACTCGACTTCCGGGTTTGAACTCACGGTGTCTTTGTGCCCGCGCCCAACTCACCGTGGAATTTCCGTTCAGCATTTGGGGGTGGGGCCATAGACCCACACAATAAAGTTCCACAGCACGGCATGGTCAGAAGGCAGTGGGCAACTGCGAAGGCAGGTTACGACTTCCGTGTTGGCACAATTGAGATATGCCGATGCAGGGTAATGATGTCTGATTGTAGGGGTAGAGCGGAAGTGGCTAGGCCATCGCCAAAACGACGCGATTGATCCAAATCGGACATGCCGCCCCAGACGAAGGGCCGGCGCCCTTGTTTGGGGTTTGCCACCTAAGGCATAATTTGCCCGCATAAGATCATCCTCGTCAAGAAGGGGACACTAATGCGTAACATGACCGGCATTACTGGCTGGCTGCTCTCCGGCGCATTGCTGCTCGGCGTCGCCATGCAGGCTCACTCGCAAACGCTGCCGACCAAGGACCAACTCGCTAACGACAATAACCTCTTCCTTTCGTTGGCGCGGAAAGCGCTGAAATGGGAGGAGCCTGCCGACCCCGTCAGGATAATTGGCCCGATTTATTTCGTCGGCACGAAAGGGCTCGGTGTCTTCCTTTTCACGACCTCCGAAGGTCACATCCTCATGAATACGGGCATGCCGTCGTCAGGGACTATGATTGTGGATGCCATTCGCAAGCTCGGCTTCAAGCCGGACGACATCAAGCTCATGATCAACGGCCACGCGCATATCGATCACGCGGGCGCGTTCGCTTATCTGAAGCAACAGTTCGGTGCGCAGCTCGCGATCATGAAGGATGACGTCGCGGCAATGGAGAGCGGTGACAAAGACGACTTCAAATACGCTAACGATTTTGTCTATCCTGGGGTCAAGGTGGATCGCGTTCTGCGCGATGGCGACACCATCAAGATGGGCGACGTGTTGCTGACCGCCTACCACACGCCCGGCCATACGCGGGGAGCAACGACCTGGGTCGCCAACATCGTCGTCGAGGGCAAGGCCTACGTCGTGGCTTTTCCGGATGGTGCAGGCTTCAATCCAGGTTATCGCGTCGCGAACAATCCAGCGTATCCCGGCATCACTGGAGATTACCGCCGCACTCACCACGCGCTCGAAATGCTGAAGCCAGACATCTGGCTGGCGCAACACAACGAGTATTACGACCTCGAAGGCAAGCGCCAACGAGCGCAAACCGAAGGCGTGAAGGCATGGATGGATCCGGAGGGGTACCGGCGCTGGGTAGCCGAGAAAAAACGCGCCTTCGAGGATGAGGTGGATGAAGAATTGGGCGTAGCCAAGGGAGCAACAAAATGAGAATTGCAGTGAAAATGCCGCTCATCCTGATTTGTCTGACCGGCTCGGCTGCCGCGCAAAGCAACGCGGATTCCCCAGTCCCGGTCAACGTCCATATTTGGCGAAGCGGACATGCGTCTTCCGAACTTCCCGTCGTAAATGCCAATCAGACATTTCAATTGTCCGGCTAGCGGTGACGATCAATGCTGCCCTCGGTTCATACCAAACAAAATGCCCACAATGCAGCCGATGCACAAAGGCGCACCGATAACGGCCATCGCGATAAAGTAAACGAGCATTCCGGGTACGAGAAATCCCGACGGTAGAGAACCCTCAGGCACCAAAACCTCATTGGGTATGAGGTACAAGCAGAGTGCGTCGAAAACAAAGATAGCTAACGGAACGGCCGCAATAGCTATCTTTGTCCATGCAGTTAAGCGCGGGTCTCGTCTTGCAAAGAGGTATGAACCCCATCCGACGATAGATGCGATGATCGCGCACATGATAAGTACACTCATACAGTTAGCTCTACCTTGCTGTCAGATGTACTATCAATCGCTACCGTCCGTTTTGAACAATACAACCGTAAGGTGGCCATTGCGTTACCAAATCGTTGTTATCGGTCCGGTTTGGTATGCAGGCATGTCCGCATCGGGCACTTTTCGGAAGTGGTGGTCCCGATGCGTGATGTCCGCAGTTGGGGGAAGACCGGAAGTGGTCAGCGGTGGGGCGAGCCGACGCGATTGACCCATATCGGAAGTCCAGCTCCGGGCGCATGGAAAGGTCGAGCCTGGACATTTTGCTCACCGACGGCCTATTCTTTAGGTCGCAAGAGTTCCGATGTTTAGAGGCCCGCCTGAGGGATTGGTAGCTTGCGTTATCTCTTCGACGAGTTCGCATTCGACACGGAGCTGCGCGAGCTGCGTCGCGGCTCGGACATAATTTCCGTCACGCCACAGGTATTCGACCTGCTCGAACACCTGATCCGCAACAGGGAACGTGTCATCAGCAAGGACGACCTTATCGGTGCCGTCTGGAATGGTCGCATCGTCTCGGATGCCGCGATGACGACGCGCATCAATAAGGCTCGGAGTGCGATCGGAGACACGGGCGAGAAGCAGCACCTGATCAAGACACTCCCGCGCAAGGGTTTCCGTTTCGTCGGGCAGGTGCGGGAGGCGCGAGAAACTGCCCGCCCAAATCCCGGCGATGCGCCCGAGAGCGCTCTTGTGGTTCCTGACAAGCCCTCCATCGCTGTGTTGCCGTTCGAGAACATGAGCGGCGACCCTGGGCAGGAATACTTCGCGGACGGGATGGTTGAAGAAATCATCACCGCGCTCTCGCGTTTCAAATGGTTGTTCGTGATCGCTCGCAATTCGTGCTTTACGTTCAAAGGCAAGGCCGCCGATGTCAAGGAGGTCGGACGCAGGCTCGGCGTGCGCTATGTCCTTGAGGGGTCTGTGCGCAAGTCGGCAGAGAAGGTTCGCATCGCAGGCCAGTTGATTGATGCAGCGACGGGCGCTCACATCTGGGCGGACAGGTTCGAGCGTGACTTGACAGATGTTTTCGCCCTTCAGGACGAATTAACCGTCGCCGTTGTCTCGGCCATTCAGCCAAAGATTATTCAAACAGAAATTGAAATGGCGACCCGCCGCCCGCTGGAAAACCTAACGGCCTATGATTTGTGCTTAAGGGCCAGGCAGAAAATGTTTCTAAGGACCCAAGAAGGTTTTGCCGAAACGATACGACTGGCTCATCGCGCCTTGGACCTTGATCCTCGCTCTATTTCGGCCGCCGTAGTCGCCGCTAACGGCCACTTAAACAACGTTGTGTTACGCTTTTCTACCGATCCTCAATTCGATCGCAGCGAAGCAGTTCGGCTGGCTCGCCTGGCATTCGGCCTCGACGAGAATGACGAGAGAGCGCTGAGCACCGCCGGGTTGGTTACCGCCTTCTTCATCGGCGATCTCGAGACTGCCATCGATTATTCTGATCGTGCGGTCGCGACCAATCCAAATTCTTCCATCGTGTGGAACTATAGAGGATGGGTCTACCAAGTTGCAGGCCAGTACGAAGAAGCAATCCGGAGCTTTGAACGCGGCATTCGCGTGAGCCCGTTGGACCCCGTCATTCACAATTATCTTGCTGGCATCGGTTTTGCCTTGATCGAGCTTCGCCGCTTCGACGAGGCGGCCGCGTTTGTTAAGAAGGCTCTTCGTCAGAACTCGTCCGATGGGATAGCTTTCCGTGGTTTGGCGTCCGCTTTGGCGCATCTTGGACGGGATGCCGAGGCGCGCGAGGCGTTGGCTCGTCTGCTTGAGGTCGACCCGACCTTTACAATGTCCACGTGGATCGCCCAGGGCGGGCTATCAAACTCGAAGCTGCTAATTGAAGGCCTTCTGAAAGCGGGTGCCCGATGAGGCCCGCGTTTGCTCGCGGCAAGAGTTGATAGGACAGGACGCAATTTTCCGCAGTGCATGAGTTTGCATTTGGCACTTTTCGGACGTGCCCCACCGCGCCGACCACGTCCGTTGATGGGAGCGAAGCGGACCTCGAACCGCGGCTCTTGAATGAGCCATATAGCGTTGGTGGTAGCAGCAGCGATCACGTCCCCTGATTGTTCGGAATCTTCGGGAAGTAAGTAGAATGCCCGCTGTTGCCCCCACGGTGCGGCGGGCTTTTTGTGAGTTGCGTTATTGCCAAAGCGTATTTCATCCATGCCGGGGTTCATTAAGCCTCAGCTCGCGACGTTGAAGTCCAGGGCGCCCAAGGGCGAGCAGTGGCTTCATGAAATCAAGTACGACGGCTATCGCGTTCAGCTCCATCTCAACCGCGGACGAAAGAAGGTGTTCACCCGCAACGGGCTGGATTGGACCAAGCGCTTTACCGAGATTTCTGGCGCGCTCGCCATACCAGGCGAAGCCATCATCGATGGCGAGGGGTGGTCGTCCATGACGGCCGCACCAACTTTTTCGAACTCCAGGCCGAACTCGCCGCGGACCCGGCGTAATTGTGTCGCTTTCATCGACCGTGGTGCCCCGTCAATTCCTTAATTTCAATTTTTACTTTGTTTGCGAATTTCGGAGCCTATTGGCGGGTCTTTGCACAAAGGCGTTTCTATATCTTCACCAAGCGAGCCTGTTCGAGCGTTATTGATGGAAGTTCGCCAAATGCAGCGCGATAAGCGTTCGAAAATTCACTCTGGTGCCAGAAGCCGTGCGCGAGCGCGCTTGCCTTTACCGTCAGGCCCGGCGCGCCGGTGCGGAGCTGGCGGCGCACCGACCATAGTCGCCTGAGGCGGCTGTAGTGGTAGACGTCGGAACCGCAAACCGAGAACGCGGCCTTCTGCAGCGTACGCACCGATACGCCAATCGCATCGGCCAGCTTCTCGTTGCTGAGGTCTATCGGAGCAAGCCCGACCAGTTCATCGACACGATCGACGATGATTTTGTAGCGATCGAGCAACTCGCTGCCGCTGGATTCGCATTTCTGCGCCGAGGATACTGCCTCTTCGAGGCCGGCAAGCAATGTGTCCCGAGCCCTCTCGGCAACATCTGCCGCCGCGATCGCAGCGGGCTCGCGGGCGGCAAATTGCAACATGCTGCGGATCAAGGCCTGGAGTCGCTCCAGCTCCGGTGCGGGCAGCCGAAACAATAGGTATCCATTGTCGAAGTCCCGCCAGCTTTGGTGAAGCATCGCCGCGTCAATCGACAGGATCGAGACAAGCCGCGCCTCGGGCTCCAGCACCGTGCAGTTCGCATTCCCTCTCATCAGAATCAGAGAATGTCCAATCGCGCGACCATTCACCCGGGTCGAGGACGTCTCGTTCATCGGAATGACGACCATCAATCGCCCGGATAGTTCGTAGCCCGTAATAATACGGGGAAACGTGCGAACCAGCGATAACCGGCACGATGGCAATGACAGCGTGGCGCGCATGACGGAGAAATCCCGCGCCACCAGCGGGATGCTTTCGGCTCGCGCGTATTGCTCACTCTCGCGAAATTGATCGATATCCGTGTAGTGCAGCAAGTTTAGCGCGGGCGAGGGGCAAAGGTGTCGAAAAAGCATGTGTGAAACGCAGGGCGCTGATTCGCTGAAATGATAGCTATAATACTACGAGACGGGCGTTCATTCCTAGCCGCCATAAAACGGTATCGGATTCCGGCAAAGGCGGTGCCTGCACGAATCCGTTAGTCCATTTAGCCTCCTCTTGAGCCGGCTCCGATAGCGTCGCGCCAGCATATGCGCAATCGCGCGAATCCAGCAGGGGCACAATGTCAAACGTGGTGGATCTCCAAAGGGTGCCGCGTCTGCGATGCGCATCGCCGCCGAGCGAAGCGATGGCGCGAGATCTCGACCTCGACGTGGCGTCTCCGATCGTAGCCTGGCGTGCGATCGTCGTTGAAGAAGTTCGTAACTCGGTGCTGCTGCTCGACCTGGCCGCACAACACGCGCGGCTGATGACAGAGCGAATCTTCGATCAGCAGGCGCGGCAGAATCTGATCCGCCAAATCGAAACCATCGAGCGTCAGCTTCAGCTCGCCCGCGACATGGCTCGCGGACTTTGATCTGCGCCGAGCCCGCAAACGTTCGCCCCGAAAAAATTTCAGCATAGGAACGATCCATGCGCAGTAACCTGCCGATTTCCAATATCGAATACCCGATTACAGACGAAACTCTCATCGTCTCCAAGACAGACCTCAAGGGAAAGCTGACCTATTTTAACGACCAGTTCGTTCAGGCATCCGGATTTACCGAACAGGAACTGATCGGTCAGCCGCACAATATCATCCGCCATCCCGACATGCCGCCGGAAGCCTTTCGGAATCTCTGGGATACGCTCAAGGCAGGCAAGCCCTGGGCAGGCGCCGTGAAGAACCGTCGCAAGAACGGCGACTTCTACTGGGTTCTCGCGAGCGCTACACCGGTCTATGAAGGCGGCCACGTCAGCGGCTACATGTCGATCCGGAGCAGATTGCCGGCGGATCAGCGCAAGGAGGCGGAGCAAGTCTACGCGTTACTCCGCGCTCAAAAGGCGAGTGCATATCGGATCGATGCCGGCATCATCCGCAAGCGATCGGCATCCGATCTATTCGTGTTCTTTACGCGCAGCCTCAAAGCTCGTCTCGCAACGATGGTCGGCACATTGGCTGCTGCAACGCTGGTCGTCAGCGCTGTCGGCTTCCTTGCCATGAGCCAGATCAACCAACATGCAAAGTCGATCTACGAGGATCGCGCCGTCCCGCTGGCGCAGCTGTTCGAGATCAACGACCGGATGAAGGACAACTCGCTGGCGTTGTACGGCGCCATCGCCAACGGACGTTCCGGCCAATCGGTTGGCGACGTCTCTGGCAGGATCGCCGCAAACATCGAAGCGATCAGCAAGAACTGGGCCGACTACATGGCGACCTACCTCACACCTGAGGAGAAGGGCGTGGCTGACGCATTCGCTCCGAAGCGCGGCGAGTATGTGCAGAAGGGTTTGAAGGTCGGCCTGAACCTGCTGGCCGACGGCAAGTATGACGACCTGGGTGCGCACATGGCGGGACGGGCGGCCGAGCTGTTCGCCGATGCCAAGCGCGACCTCGACAAGCTCGTTGCGATCCAGGTCAAGGAAGCCAAAGCCGAGTATGACGCGGCCGAGCGCGCCTATTTCGTCTCCAAAATCATCGCGCTCGTGGCGCTCTGCCTTGGCCTTCTGGCTGGTGCTTGGCAGGCACTGGTGTCCATGCGGGCGATCGGTGGCCCGCTCGGGCACGTCAACGACGTGATGGGGAAAATCGCACAGGGACAATTCAACAGCCCTGTCACCGTCGAGCGCGACGACGAGATTGGCGTTGCGTTGCGGAATCTTCAGGCGTTGCAGGCCAAGCTTGGCTTCGACCGGGAAGAAAAGAAGGATACCGAGGCTCGCGCGGCACTGCAGCGCAGGACGGATATGCACCGGCTCGCCAACGACTTCGAGGCCGCGGTCGGGGAAATCATAGAAATCGTCGCCGCCGCATCCACCGAACTCGAGGCGACTGCAGGTACGCTCACCCACACGGCCGAAGCCACCCAGCAGCTGTCCATTGCCGTAGCTTCCTCGTCCGAGGAAGCGTCAGCCAACGTGCAGTCCGTGGCGGCAGCCACCGAAGAAATGGCATCTTCAATCGGCGAGATCGGCCGCCAGATCGAAAGCTCGACCAAGATTTCCCAGGAGGCCGTGAAGCAGGCCCAGCAAACCGATGCGCGTATTACCGAACTGACGACGGCGGCTACCAAGATTGGCGATGTGATCGAACTCATCAACAGCATCGCCTCGCAAACCAATCTGCTGGCGCTCAACGCGACCATCGAAGCCGCGCGTGCCGGCGACGCGGGGCGCGGGTTCGCGGTGGTGGCCTCGGAGGTGAAGGCGCTTGCGGCTCAGACCGCACAGGCCACGAGCGAAATAGGCAGCCAGATTGCCGAGATTCAGTCCGCCACGGCCAACTCCGTTGCTGCGATCAAGGGCATCGGTACGACGATCGGCAACATATCGCAGGTCACGTCGGCTATTGCAGCCGCGATCGAAGAACAGGGTGCGGCAACCAATGAAATCTCGCGCAATGTCCAGCAGGCGGCTCAAGGTACAAGCCAGACTTCAGCAAGCATAGTCGAAGTCAACAAAGGGGCTGCCGAAACCGGCTCGGCCTGCTCGCAGGTGCTGTCATCGGCCCAATCGCTCTCGTCTGAAAGCAACCGGCTCAAGCTCGAAGTTGAGAAGTTCCTCGCGACGGTCCGCGCTGCATAGCGTCGGCTGACGGCAGGGTTTTTGGCCTGCTCCACGCCTGCGACGACCTCCGGCGCATCAATGCGCCCCTCACGAAGGAGCCCTGCCATGCACGTGCATGTTCTGAGCGACAGCATTGTCAAACTTTCCCAGGTTCGGGCACTACTGGGAGACGCCTGCGATGTCACGACGGAGCTGCTGAACAATCCCAAAATGCGGAGTCTGCGATACGATGCGGTGATTGCCGCAATCGACATCCGGCGGCCTGGCAGTATTGTCGCTCTCAAGGAAATATCGGACGATCTGGCTTGCGTGCCGAAGAGGATCTTTCTCCTCGATCAGCGGTCGCGGCTGGCGGTGGTGCAATCCTATGCGTTGGGGGCAACATCCGTCCTCGCAACTCATGTCAATCGTGCAAGGCTGCTCGCCGAGGTGCTGGGCCGGTCAGCCCAGGAAAGCAAACCTCCCGAACATGCGGCAGAGGGGGTACGAATTGCTTCCGCTGCCGCCGAGTTCATTGCCTCGATGTTCGACGCCACGATGCGCGGCCTTCCTATCGACGTTCAGAGGGCAGCGGATGTGGGGTGCGCGATCGTCGATCGCGTCGCCGAAGACGGTCTCTCCGCCTGGCTTGATACCGTGCGCGACCATCATGAGGGGACCTATCAGCACTGTCTCCTTGTTGCAGGCGTCGCCGCGGATTTTGGACTTGGCCTGAGGTTTGGGGCGCAGGATATGGAGCGGCTCGGCCTTGCCGCGATGCTTCACGACATCGGAAAGGCCAACATTCCCCTGGCCGTTCTGGATAAGCCGGGTCGTCTGAACGATGACGAGCGCAAGCTGATCGAGACCCATCCGGCGATCGGTTTCGACGCGCTTGATAAAAGTCCCGGCATCTCCCATGAAATCCTCGATGTCGTTCGTCACCACCACGAATATCTCGACGGCAGTGGCTACCCGGATGGGCTTTGCGGGGAAAGCATCCCGGACCTCACCCGCATTGTCACGATTTCCGATATCTTTGCGGCCCTTATCGAGCGTCGAAGCTATAAGCCGACAATGTCGAGAGACAAGGCGTTCCAAATCCTGAGATCCATGAACGGCAAGCTCGAAATGCCGCTGGTCTCTGCCTTCAGGAAAGTCGCGCTCTCCCGCTGAGGGCTGATCGTCGTCGTGTTTCCGGTGGCACCACCGGGAACGGTCTCGCGGTTGATAACGAGCCCACGGCTATCGTAGCTCGTCGTGGTGCCTTGGCTATCGGTCGCCGACCGGCCGACGACATTGCCGCGAGAATCGTAGAAGGTCCGTTGCTGCGCCGACGCTGCGCTGGTCATCAGCGCTGACGGGACAATTGTCCCGGCAGACAGCGCCAGCAGTGCGAGCAGGATCTTGGTGATGGGGTTCATAAAAAAATAATATCGACCGTGATCACCCTTTGCACATCGCGACACAAACGTGAACACATCAGGCTTATCGCATTGATTTATTGAGGATTCTTGCGCTCCAATACTCCCTTGCGCAGGGAATGCCGGAGTGCCTCCGCTGAACCTGTATGCTCGTGTGCGCCTCCTTCTACCCATTGCACGCGAGATCGCGGGTGCAGCGTGCATCCGGCATTCCCTGCTCCCTCTTTTCGGGGAGAACCAAGGTCAAAGCTCGGGCAGATCATGCCGCGAGATCGCGGCGCCGTGTCCTCAGCGGGTGCGATCGGTTAATGCCTGGTTAGGCGGTCCGTTAAGCTTTCCATTTAAAACTGTCTCAATACGCAACAATTATTGAGTATCTGTGGGACTGCATTTCTCGTTAAGAGGGTCGCGGGTTGCGACGCGGCTATCGTCGTTTTGGGGAATTGAACCGCATGTGCGGCATTGTCGGCATTTTGGGACGCGCTCCGGTCGCGGAGCAGCTGGTGGATTCACTCAAGCGGCTTGAATATCGCGGCTATGATTCCGCAGGTGTCGCCACGCTGGAAGGCGGGCGCCTCGCGCGCCGCCGTGCCGAGGGCAAGCTGAAGAACCTCGAAAAGCGGCTCGATGCCGAACCGCTCCAGGGCCACACCGGAATCGGCCACACCCGCTGGGCCACCCACGGCAAGCCGACCGAGAACAACGCCCATCCGCACGCCACCGATCGCGTCGCCGTGGTTCACAACGGCATCATCGAGAATTTTCGCGAGCTGCGCGAGGCGCTCGAGAAGAAGGGGACGGTGTTCAAGACCCAAACCGATACCGAGATCGTGCTGCACCTGGTCGACAATCTGCTGCAGCAGGGCATCAAGCCGGTCGAGGCGGTGAGGGCGGCGCTGTCGGAACTGCGCGGCGCGTTCGCGCTCGGCTTCATCTTCGCCGGCGACGACGATCTGATGATCGGCGCCCGCAACGGCCCGCCGCTGGCGATCGGTCACGGCGACGGTGAAATGTATCTCGGCTCGGATGCGATCGCGCTAGGTCCCTTCACCGATACGATCAGCTATCTCGAAGACGGCGACTGGGTGGTGCTGACCCACAAGGGTGCGACCATCTACGACAAGAACAACGCCATCGTGCAGCGCGAGGCGATCAAGCATACGGCCTCGACCTCGCTGGTCGACAAGGCGAACTACCGCCACTTCATGGCCAAGGAAATCCACGAGCAGCCGGAAGTGGTCGGCCACACCCTGGCGCGCTACGTCGACATGGCGAGCGACCGCGTCGTGCTGCCCGTAAAACTGCCGTTCGACTTCAAGGACATCCAGCGCATTTCGATCACGGCCTGCGGCACCGCGAGCTATGCCGGCTATGTCGCAAAGTACTGGTTCGAGCGGTTTGCGCGCGTGCCGGTCGAGGTCGATGTCGCCTCCGAATTCCGCTACCGCGAAGCGCCGCTGCGCAAGGGCGATCTCGCGATCTTCATTTCGCAGTCCGGCGAGACTGCCGATACGCTGGCCGCTTTGCGCTACGCCAAGGGCGAGGGCGTCCATACGCTATCGGTGGTCAACGTGCCGACCTCGACGATCGCGCGCGAAAGCGAGACCGTGCTGCAGACGCTTGCCGGCCCCGAAATCGGCGTCGCCTCGACCAAAGCGTTCACCTGCCAGCTGATGGTGCTGGCCGCGCTCGCGGTCGCCGCCGGCAAGGCGCGCGGCGAATTGTCCGACGAGGACGAGCAGAAACTCATCCACGGCCTCGTCGAGGTGCCGCGGCTGATGGCGGCGGCGCTGACGTCGGAACCGCAGATCGAAAAGCTGGCGCGCGAGCTCTCGAAATCAAAGGACGTGCTCTATCTCGGCCGCGGCACCAGCTATCCGCTGGCGCTGGAAGGCGCGCTGAAGCTGAAGGAAATTTCCTACATCCACGCCGAAGGCTACGCCGCCGGCGAACTCAAGCACGGGCCGATCGCGCTGATCGACGAGAACATGCCGGTCGTGGTGATCGCGCCGTTCGACCGGGTGTTCGAAAAGACCGTCTCCAACATGCAGGAAGTCGCGGCGCGCGGCGGCAAGATCATCCTGATGACCGACGCCAAGGGCGCGGCGGAAGCCACCATCGAGTCCCTGGTCACCATCGTGCTGCCCGACATGGCGGCGGCGTTCACCCCGCTGGTCTACGCCGTCCCGGTGCAGCTTTTGGCCTATCACACCGCCGTGGTGATGGGCACCGACGTCGATCAGCCGCGAAATCTCGCCAAATCGGTCACGGTCGAATAGTCAAGGGGATTGGCTGTCACGCGGGGCCTTCAAAAATCTGCTAGGATGGCTTAGCTGGATAAAGCCGGCTGATCCGACCTGGAACCATAATGAACCGCGAAGAACTGCCCCCGACCGCGCCTCCGGATGAAGCCCCGCCGGATCACCCCCGCGGGCTGATGGCCCGTTTCCGGAACTATTTTCTGACCGGACTGATTGTCGCAGGGCCGGTCGCGATCACGCTTTATCTGACCTGGTGGTTCGTGAACTGGGTCGACAGCATCGTCCGCCCGTTCGTGCCGACCGCCTACCGGCCGGAAACCTATCTGCCGTTCGGGCTGCCCGGCTCGGGGCTGATCGTCGCCGTGATCGCGCTGACGCTGCTCGGTTTCCTCGCCGCCAATCTGATCGGGCGGACGCTGGTCGATCTCGGCGAGCGGCTGCTCGGCCGGATGCCGGTGGTGCGCGCGATCTATCGCGGCCTCAAGCAGGTGTTCGAGACGCTGTTCTCGGGCAAGGGCTCGAGCTTCCGCCAGGTCGGCCTGGTCGAATTTCCCTCGCCCGGCATGTGGTCGATCGTCCTGATCTCGCAGTCGCCGAGCGTGAACATCGCGGCCAAACTGCCCGGCGAGGAGGAGCACATCTCGGTGTTCCTGCCCTGCGCGCCGAACCCGACCACCGGCTTCTTCTTCTACGTGCCGAAGAGCAAGATCATCGAAGTCGACATGAGCACCGAGGACGCCGCGACCCTGATCATGTCGGCCGGCGTGGTGCAGCCCGGCGCCGACGCGCAAAAGCGCACCGCCGCCCTGGCCGGCATGGCGAACGCCGCGCGGGTGGCGAATTCGGCAACCACGCTGCAGCCGGCGGCGGTGAAGGTGAAGGGGGATTGACGGTATGTAAATTCATCCCGCCCCGATCAGCGGCACGGCCTCATCGCGCTCATACAGATAAAGCAAACAGCGCAACGCCTCGCCGCGCTCGCCCTTCAGCTTCGGATTGTCCTTCATGATCCGCAGCGCCTCGTCGCGCGCCTGCGTGATCAATTGGGCGTGCACGTCGGAGCGGGCGATGCGATAGCCGGGCAGGCCGCTCTGGCGGATGCCGAGCACGTCGCCTTCGCCGCGCAGCTTCAAGTCCTCCTCGGCGATCCGAAAGCCGTCGGTGGTCTCGCGGATCACCTTCAGCCGCGCCTTCGACATTTCGCCGAGCGGCTCCTTGTAGAGCAGCAGGCAGGTCGACGCCTCCGAGCCGCGTCCGATCCGGCCGCGCAGCTGGTGCAGTTGCGCGAGCCCGAAGCGCTCGGCGTTCTCGATCACCATGATGGTCGCGGCGGGGACGTCGACGCCGACCTCGACCACCGTGGTCGCCACCAGGAGCCCGATCTCGTGGGCGGCGAATTGCGCCATCACGCGGTCTTTCTCCGTCCCCTTCATCTGGCCGTGGACGAGACCGACCCTGTCGCCGAAGCGCTCGCGCAGTTTTTCGAACCGCTCCGTGGCGTTGGTGAGGTGCTCGGTACCCTCGGCCTCGGATTCCTCCACCAGCGGGCAGATCCAGTAGACCAGCTTGCCGGCCTGCAGCGCGCGGCCGACGGCATCGATCACCTCGTCGAGGCGGCTCATCGAGACGGTGCGGGTGTCGATCGGCTGGCGGCCGGCCGGCTTTTCGCGCAATTCGGAGACGTCCATGTCGCCGAAATAGGTCAGCACCAGCGTGCGCGGGATCGGCGTCGCGCTCAGCACCAGCACATCGACCGCTTCGCCCTTGTTGGTCAGCGCCAGCCGCTCGCGCACGCCGAAGCGATGCTGTTCGTCGACCACGGCCAGCGCCAGCGCCTTGAAGATCACGTCGTCCTGGATCAGCGCATGGGTGCCGACCAGGAGATCGATCTCGCCGGCCTCCAGCCGCGCCAAAATTTCGCGGCGCTCCTTGCCCTTTTCGCGGCCGGTCAGGATCGCCACCCGCATGCCGGCGCGTTCGGCCAGCGGCGCGATGGTCTTGATGTGCTGGCGCGCGAGAATTTCGGTCGGCGCCATCAGCGCCGCCTGCTTGCCGACCTCGGTGACCGCAGCGGCGGCGAGCAGCGCCACCACCGTCTTGCCGGACCCGACGTCGCCCTGCAGCAGCCGCAGCATCCGCACCGGCTGGCGCAGATCCTCGGCGATGGCGGCGACCGCCTCGCGCTGCGAGGACGTGAGCGCGTAGGGCAGGGCGTCGATGATCTTGTGGCGCAGATGGCCGTCGCCGGCGTTGCGGTCGCCGGCCGGCCGCCGGAGTTGCGCGCGCACCAGCGCCAGCGCCAGTTGGCCGGCGAGCAGTTCGTCGAAGGCGAGCCGCGACCAGAACGGGCCATCGGGCAAAATGTCGGTGAGTTCGACCGGCACATGCACGCGGTTCAGCGCCTCGCTGATCGGCGGAAAGCTGCAGCGGCGGATGACTTCCGGGCTGATCCACTCGGGCAGATCAGGCAGCTTTTGCAGCGCCTGCGCGATCGCGCGGCGCAGCGAACCGAGCGCCAGACCTTCCGTGAGCGGATAGACCGGATCGATGCCGCTGAGTTTCGCAAATCCGGCCTCGTCGACGACGCGGTCGGGATGCACGATCTGCGGAATGCCGTCATACATCTGCAGCGTGCCGGACACGTAGCGCTTCTCGCCGACCGGCAGCAGCTTTTCGACATAACCGGGCTTGGCGCGGAAGAACGTCAGCACCACGTCGCCGGTATCGTCGGTGGCATAGACCAGGTAGGGCGCGCGGGAATTGCGCGGCGGCGGCGGGCGGTGGCGATCGACGGTGACTTCCAGCGTCACCATTGTTCCCTGCACCGCTTCGCGAATCTTCGGCCGCGCCCGGCGGTCGATCACGCTGGCCGGCAGATGCAGCAGCAGATCGACCAGCCGCGGTGTCTCATCGCGCGACAACAGATAGCGCAGCAGCTTGTCCTGCTTCGGCCCGACGCCGGGAAGGGTCGTGACCGGCGCAAACAGCGGATTGAGCAGGGTGGGGCGCATCAGGAGACTTAAATCCGTTTTCAGTCGTCATGCCCGGGCTTGTCCCGGGCATCCACGTCTTTTTTTGTCCTCGTGTTGAGATCAAGACGTGGATGGCCGGGACAAGCCCGGCCATGACGAGCATTTGCTCAAGTAACAGAGAGACAAGGGCTGACATTGGCGATCGCAGTCGCTATATCAACCCCGCCCGGCACGTCCGGGCTTTTGGCGTTCGAAATGGAATGGGACAATGACGGGTACGACACGATCAAGCGGCGGCCTCGACGACCGCCGCAAGCGGCTCTTGTTCCGCTGCTGGCATCGCGGTACCCGCGAGATGGACCTCATCCTCGGCCGCTTTGCGGATGCCGAGATAGTCGGCCATGCGCGATGACGAACTGGCCGAGCTCGAGCGCCTGATCGAGCTGCCCGATCCCGATCTCTATGCCGCGCTGATCGGCGACACGCCGCTCGATCCGGAATATGCGACGGCGCTGTTCGACCGCATCAAGGCGTTTCGCGCCGTGGACCACGACGCATGAAGGCACCAGTCAAATCGCCTGCCGCGCTGCTGGCTCCCGGCCGCGCGCTGACCTTTGCCAATGTTGCCGAAGGCGCCGAGGGGCTGGTCGTCTCCGATCTGGCGCGCGCGGTGGCGGCCCGGCCAAAACCGCCGGCGGTCAGCCTTGCCGTGGTCTGCCGCGACGGGCCGCGCATGCAGCAGCTGGCGCGGGCGCTGGAATTCTTCGCGCCCGATCTGCCCGTGATGCAGTTTCCGGCCTGGGACTGCCAGCCCTATGACCGGGTGTCGCCGCATGGCGGCATCCTGGCGCAGCGCCTGACCACGCTGGCGCGGCTGTCGCGCCTGACGGGCAGCGACAAGCCGCTGATCGTGCTGACCACCGTCAACGCCATCGTGCAGCGCGTGCCGGCGCGCGAGGTGGTGGCGGCGCAGGCGCTGTCGGTCGCGCCCGGCCATGTCGTGCCGATGGACTCGATCGTGGCCTGGCTGGAGCACAATGGCTACAACCGCTCCTCGACCGTGCGCGAGCCCGGCGAATACGCCGTGCGCGGCGGCATCCTCGATCTGTTTCCGGCCGGGCTCGACCAGCCGGTGCGGTTCGACTTCTTCGGCGACAGCCTCGAATCGATCCGCACCTTCGATGCGGAAACCCAGCGCACGCTGCTCGACATGCGCGCGCTCGACCTGGTTCCGGTCTCGGAATTCCAGCTCGTCACCGAAACCATCCGCCGCTTTCGCATGGGCTATGTCGCGACCTTCGGCGCGCCGCAGCGCGACGATCTGCTCTATGAAGCCGTCAGCGAAGGCCGCCGCCATCCCGGCATGGAGCATTGGCTGCCGCTGTTCCAGGAGCGGATGGACACGCTGTTCGACTATCTCGACGGCGCGCCGGTCGCGATCGAGCCGCAGGGCGAGGATGCCGCCCGCGAACGCTTCAAGCAGATCGCCGACTATTACGAGGCGAGGCGCGAGGCGCTGGACCATCCCGGCGGCGGCGCGATCTACAAGCCGTTGCCGCCGGACCGGCTCTATCTGACGGAAGCGGAGTGGACCGAGCGCCTGAATGAGGCCGCACTGGCGCGGCTGACGCCATTTGCGGTGCCTGAGGGCAGCGCCGATGTGTTCGACGCCGGCGCGCGGCAGGGCCGCAATTTCACGCCCGAGCGCGCCGATGCCTCGGTCAACGTGTTCGAAGCCGTGGTAGCGCACGTGCTGGCGTTGCAGGCGCAGCGCAAGAAGGTGGTGATCACGCTGTGGAGCGAAGGCTCGCGCGACCGCATGGGCAGCATGCTGCGCGACCACAAGCTCGCCAACCTCACCAGCGTCAACGCCTGGCGCACGGTGCAGGCGACGCCGCGCAACGAGGCCATGCTGGCCGTTGTCGGCATGGAGAGCGGTTTCGAGACCGACGAATTCGCCGTCATCACCGAGCAGGACATTCTGGGCGACCGCCTGGTGCGGCCGCGCAAGTCGAGCCGCAAGCTCGATAACTTCATCTCGGAGGTCACGAGCCTTTCGACCGGCGATCTCGTGGTTCACGTCGAGCACGGCATCGGACGCTTCGTCGGATTGCAGACGATCGAGGTCGGCGGCGCGCCGCATGACTGCCTCGAACTGCACTACGCCGCCGAAACAAAACTGTTCCTGCCGGTCGAAAACATCGAACTGCTGTCGCGCTACGGCTCCGACCACGCCAATGTCGAACTGGACCGGCTGGGCGGCGGCGGCTGGCAGGCGCGCAAGGCCAAGCTCAAGAACCGCATCCGCGAGATCGCCGGCGAACTGATCAAGATCGCGGCCGAGCGGCATCTGCATGAAGCGCCGAAAATGCCGGTGCAGCCGCATGTCTATGACGAGTTCTGCGCGCGCTTCCCCTATGAGGAAACCGAGGACCAGCTAGGCGCGATCACGTCCACGCTGAAGGACCTCGAAAGCGGCCGGCCGATGGACCGGCTGATCTGCGGCGACGTCGGCTTCGGCAAGACCGAGGTGGCGCTGCGCGCGGCGTTTGCGGTGGCGCTCGAGGGCAAGCAGGTCGCTGTCGTGGTGCCGACCACGCTCTTGGCCCGTCAGCACAGCAAGAACTTTGCCGAACGTTTCCGCGGCTTTCCCGTCAATGTCGCGCAGGCCTCCCGTCTGATCCCGGCCAAGGAACTGACGCAGGTCAAGAAGGGGTTGACCGACGGCAATGTCGATATCGTGGTCGGCACCCATGCGCTGCTCGGCAAGTCGATCAAGTTCAGGGATCTGGGCCTGCTGATCGTCGACGAGGAACAGCACTTTGGCGTCAGCCACAAGGAGCGGCTGAAGCAATTGCGCGCCCAGGTGCATGTGCTGACGCTGAGCGCCACGCCGATCCCGCGCACGCTGCAGCTGGCGCTGACCGGCGTGCGCGATCTCTCGATCATTGCGTCGCCCCCGGTCGACCGCCTCGCGGTGCGCACCTTCGTGGCGCCGCATGATCCGCTGATGATCCGCGAGGCGCTGCTGCGCGAACGTTATCGCGGCGGCCAGGCGTTCTACGTGGTGCCGCGGATCGAGGACCTCGCCGGCGTCAAGGATTTCCTCGACAAGAACGTGCCGGAGATGAAGGTCGCGGTCGCCCACGGCCAGATGCCGCCGACCGTGATCGAGGACATCATGTCGGCGTTCTACGACGGCAAGTACGACATCCTGCTCTCGACCACGATCATCGAGTCCGGCCTCGATATCCCGACCGCCAACACGCTGATCGTGCACCGCGCCGACATGTTCGGGCTGGCGCAGCTCTATCAGCTGCGCGGCCGGGTCGGGCGCTCGAAGCTGCGCGCCTATGCGCTGTTCACGCTGCCGGCGCAGCAGAAGATCACCGCCCAGGCCGAGCGGCGGCTGAAGGTGCTGCAGTCGCTGGAAACGCTGGGCGCGGGCTTTCAGCTCGCCTCGCACGACCTCGATATCCGCGGCGCCGGCAATCTGCTCGGCGAGGAGCAGTCCGGTCACATCAAGGAAGTCGGCTTCGAGCTCTATCAATCGATGCTGGAGGAGGCGATCCTCAACCTCAAGGCCGGCGTGTCGGAGCCGGCCGCCGACCGCTGGTCGCCGCAGATCACCATCGGCATGCCGGTGCTGATCCCTGAGGACTACGTCAACGACCTCGCGGTGCGGCTGTCGCTGTACCGGCGGCTCGCCGATCTCGAGACCGACGAGGAGATCGACAATTTCGCCGCCGAAATGCGCGACCGCTTCGGCGTGCTGCCGGACGAGGTCCGCTATCTCTTCAAGGTCGCGGCGATCAAGGCCTATTGCCGCCGAGCCAATGTCGAGAAGGTCGATGCCGGGCCGAAGGGCGCGGTCATCACCTTCCGCGACAACAAGTTCGCGCAGCCGGATCGGCTGGTGTTCTTCATCCGCCAGCACGGCCAGGCCGCCAAGGTGCGGCCGGACATGAAGGTGGTGTTCCTGCAGACATGGAAGACGCCGGAAGAGCGCTTGATGGGCACGACCGAGATCTTGCGGCAACTCGCCAATCTCGCCGAGAGCAAGAAGGCGGCGTAGCAATACAAATTCGTAGGGTGGGCAGAGCGAAGCGTGCCCACCACTTCTCGCAAAAAGAAAAAGGTGGGCACGGCGCTTGCGCGCCTTTGCCCACCCTACGAGATTAACGATTGCCGCTACTTACTTCGGATACTTGAACTCCGGCGCAGCCTTCAGCGCTTCCTTGGTGGTGTTCATCGTCGCCACCCATTTGTCGTTCTTGGTGTCGCGCTTGACGTTGACGGAGGCCGGCGACACCGCGACATAGTGCTCGCCCATGCCGAGGAAGCCGCCGACCGACAGGATCAGCGCGTCGACCTGGTTGCCCTTGATGGCGAGGTCGGTGATCTCGCCGACCGACTCGTCCTTCTGGTTATAGACGTTGAGGCCCTTCAGTTTCGAAGAGAACATTTCGTCCTTCGACACCGTCGAGAATTTGGCTTCCGCCGGCGCCGCGCCGACGGTCTTGCTCTCGGCGAAAGCCGGGCTTGCGAGCAGGGCCAGCGAAGCGGTGATCAGTGCAATTTTCTTCATATTGTCCTCCAGTGCAGAATTGATGATCTACAATGCAGGATGAGAATGGTTGTTCCCGTCAGATCGCACGGAACATTTACGACGCGGCGCGATGCGCGTCGTCCTGGAGCCGCGACCGCAGCGACTTCGCGGAATCGTTCGGCATCAGCGTTGCGACCGTCACGGCCGGTTCCGATCGTGCGTCGCGCGTGCCGTGGCTGGTATGGCGCATCACGCTCGACAGTCGCCGCGCGATGGTGTGCGCCGTCTTCAGGTCGGTCTCGGCGAAGACGACGACGACCGAGCCGTCTTCCTGGGCGGCGCCGAAATCCATTTGCCGCATCAGGCGGCTGATGATCCGCGCGCCGTCGAATTGCGCGCGGGGATGTTCGGGATCGAACGCAAAGCGTGCAACCGACAATCCGCCGCCGCGCTGCTGCGTCTGATAGACGGCGCTGGCGAAGTCGCGCTCGAAGGCCTCCGGGGTGAGCAGGCCGGTCCGCGCGTCGATCAGGCCATCGGCGTCGATCGCCTTCAGCGTGCGGCTCAGATGCGCCTCGAAGGCGTGCTGGCGGATCAGCGGCAGCGCCGTCGCAACGACCTGCGCGGCGATCGCCGGAGACGATCTCGAGGTTCGGCAGATCGTAGGCCGGCGCCAGATCGGCTCCCGTCACGACGACGGGCAGGTTGCGGAAACGGGCGTCCTCCGTCAGCACGGTGAGGAAGGCGTCGATCACGCGCGGGCTAAAACCTTCGCCGAGCACGATGCCGTCGATGTCGCTGACGTTGAGATGCTTCGCGGCGGCCTCGATCGAGAGTGCGCCGACCACGCCGGTGCGCTCGCCGAGCGAGACCGACAGCGTCGGATAGGCGCCGCCGCGGCCGATCAGCAGCACGGTGGCGTCGCGCGCCGGATCGATATGCGACAGCGCCATCGGCGTTGCCGGCACCAGCCGGCGCATGACGGTCGCATGCAACGACCGGACGCGCAGCGCGGCACGCAGGCGGGCCATCAGACGGTCGGAGCCGCCTTGAGTTGGCGAGCTCTGAGGTTGCGGGATTTGGTTCTGGAAGAACGGAATGGCGTTGTCGGGAAGCGCGATCTGCGGGTCGACCGCGATCAGCGGCAGATAGGGCTGGCGCGCCGCGACCCGCGCTGCCAGCGGCGCCAGTCCGGCTGCATCGATGTCGGCGGTCGCAGCCAGCACGGCGGCCGGCTGCACCTGCTCGACGGCGCGCGCCGCGTCCGCCCACTCGGTCTCGACCACCGGAAACAGCCTGCCGACGTCGAGCGCGGCGGCAAAGGACGGCCGTCTCGCGGTCGACACGACGAGGATCGGACCTTGCTGGGACATCTTCAGGAACTCGGATCTGGCGCGCATCTGGAACCAGCGAGTCCTAGTTTGCGCGGACTTAATGCGGCGTCAACGCCGCGCCGCCGGAGGCTCTCAGGCCGTGTTGCTCCGATCGCGAAATGCTTCCACCATCAACGGGTTAAGGCCGAGTTCTGTCAGCGCGTCGCGGGCGCGCGCATTGTCCAGGGCGCGGCCGGCGAGCCGGTGGCCGCTGAGGCGGTCGGGCAACGCGGTCAACAGCGCGCCCTGGCCGAGCCGCCGCGCCCATTCCTGCAGGTCCTGCGCCAGGAACCGGTAGCCGCCGACGGCCATGATGCCGGACGGCGGCGCGGTGATGTTGATCGCGCCGGTCGCGCGGTCGAGCCGTGCCGCGTAATCCGTATCGACGTAGTCGCGCGGCGGCGAGGCGATCAGGGAGTCGCTCGGCGGCGGAGGCGGCGCATAGGCGGCGACCGGCACCATCGGTCCGCGCAGTCCCAGCGTGCCGCGCGGCGTCAGCAGGATCTCGCCCGCGATCGACGATCCCGGCAATTCGCGCGGCGCGCCGTGGGGGCCGGGCTTGATCCGGGCCGGCGAACCGTCCTCCGCGATCCGGCGCGCGCCGAACAGTCCGGCCTCGCCGAACAGATAGACATCCGTCAGCGTCGCCTGTTGCGCGGCCCAGCACGCGCTGGAGCCAACCTGTTCCGGCGTGCGCCACAGGCCGATGACATTGCGCAGGCTCGGCAGCCGCGCGGCGAGGTCGAGTTCGTCCAGCCGCAGCGCCAGTTGCGCCGGTGCAATCAGCGTATCGCAGGCCTGCTCGTTGATCTGCTGCTCCAGCACCTCCTCGTCGAACGGATGGTGCAGCACCAGCGTTCCGCCCGACAGCAGCCAGACCGCCAGCGACGAGGCGAGGCCGGCAAACGACATCGGCGAGAACGCCGACAGGACGGTTGCGCCCTGCGGCACGTCGCTTTCGAGCGACATCGCAAGGCCGCCGGCGATCAGGCCGAGATGGGCGCGCGGCACCGGCCGGAAGCCGTCCGAGGTGACGTCGAAGGAAATCAGCGCCGCCTTGCGGCCGTCCTGGATCACGGCGCGCGTGGTCGGGGATTCCCGGAAAATCGCGTTGTCGAGCGAGGCCATGCCTTCGGGCAGGTCGCTGCCGAAGCCGCAGACATGGCGGATCGAGAACGCTTCGGCGGCGGCGTTCATGGCGATATCCGAATAGACGACGCCGTCGATCTTGCCCGAGGTCACGATCGCCCGCGCCGCGGTGCGGTTGAGCGCCATGGTCAGTTCCGACTGCCGCCAGAGCAGCGGCAGCACCGCGACCACGAGGCCGGCGCGGAAGGCGGCGAGCACGGTGAGCGCGAATTCGATGGTGTTCGGCAGTTGAACCGCGATCACGGAATTGGCCGGCAAGCCGGATTCGATGAAATGCGCTGCCAGCGACGAGATCATGCGGTCGGCCTGCGCGAAGGTAAGACGCTTCGGCGGCTGGCCGGTGATGCGCTGCTTGTTGGGGGGATCGACCAGCGCCAGCGCATCCGGCTGTCGCGCCAGGATTGCGTTTGAACAACGTATCGAGCGTTGGCGAAGCGGTGGGCTGGGTCACGGCGTTACTTCGGCTCTGTCACGGGGTTGGATCGCTTCGCGGGTTCACTTCGTTTCGGGCTTCTGCCACCAGGTTTCCGGCAGATAGCCGGTCAACGCGGTGGCTGCAGGTTGTTCTATCCAATTCCATCGCGCGATCCATTGCTCCTGCACGTTAAACACGGGGATAGCGTAGAAGCCCGACATCAGGGCACGGTCGAGCGCCCGCACCGCCGAGACGAAGGCCGGTCGCTCGCGCGCCTCGAGCAGCGCCGCAATCAGGGCGTCGATGGCGGGCTCCTTCGCCCCCATGTAGTTCCGCGTGCCGGGAATGTCGGCGGCCTGGCTGCCCAAGTAGAAGGACTGCTCGTTGCCGGGGGACAGCGACTGATCCCAGCGGTTCTGCAGCATGTCGAACTCGTAGCCGAGCCGGCGCTGGTCGAACTGCACGGGATCGACCGCGCGAACGCTGGCCTCGATGCCGGCGCGCTTGAGGTCGCGCTGATAGGCCAGCGCGATCCGCTCCTGGTCGCGCGTCGTCACCAGGATTTCGAAGGTGAAGGGGGTTTTGGTCGCGCGCTGCCGCAACACGGTTCCATCGAGCTCGTAACCGGCTTCCGACAGCAATTGGAGCGCGCTGCGCAGCGTCGTGCGATCGCGCCCCGATCCGTCGGTGACGGGCAGGCGGTAGCTGCCGTCGAGAATATCCGGCCGGATGCGCTCAGCGAACGGCTTCAAAAGCTCGCGCTCGCGCGCGTCGGCCGGGCGGCCATAGGCGGACAGTTCGGAGCCCGCGAAGAAGCCTGCGGAGCGCGCATAGAGTCCGAAAAAGTAGTTGCGGTTGATCCACTCGAAATCGAACAGCAGCGTCAGCGCCTGCCGGACGCGGATGTCGGAAAACACCGGACGCCGGGTGTTGAACACCAGGAATTCCGACGGCTGCGGCATTCCGGTCTTGATGGTATCGCGGATCACCTCGCCGCTGCGGGCCGCCGGAAAATCGTAGCCGTCGTGCCAGCGCAGCGGTTCGGTCTCGACGCGAAAGTCATAGAGGCCGCGCTTGAACGCTTCGAACTGGCCGTTGGACTCGCGATAGAAGTCGAGCCTGATCTCGTCGAAATTCCACAAGCCGCGATTGGCCGGCAGGTCGCGGCCCCAGTAATCGGGGTTGCGGGTCAGCGTGACGCTGGCGCCCGGCCTGACGGCGGTGACGCGATAGGGGCCGGAACCGATCGGTCCGGTCATCGTGGTTTCCTCGAACGTCGCGGGATCGACGGCGTGCCGCGGCAGGACCGGCATCAGGCCGAGGATCAGCGGCAACTCGCGGTCAGTGGCGCCGCCGAAATCGAACCGCACGGTGAGCGGGTCGGGCGCCTCGGCCTTTGCGACCTTGGAATAATACTGGCGGTGATTGGGGCGGCCCCTGTCGCGCAGCAGCTCCCACGAAAACAGCACGTCGTCCGCCGTGACCGGCTTGCCGTCGGCGAAGCGCGCCCTGGGGTCGAGATGGAAGGTGACGTAGCTGCGGGCGTCGTCGGTCTCGACGCTTTTGGCCAGCAAGCCATAAAGCGTGAAAGCCTCGTCATTGCCGCGCGCCATCAGGCTCTCGACCACGAAGCCCCGGATCTGCTGAACGGCGATGCCGCGGACGATCAGGGGATTGAGGCTGTCGAAGGTTCCGAGGAGGCCCCAGACCAGCCGGCCGCCCTTCGGCGCATCGGGATTGGCGTAGGGCATATGCGTGAAGTCGGGGGGAAGGGCCGGTGCGCCGTGCATCGCCAGCGCGTGGCTTTCGGCCGCCTTTGCTTCGCCGACTGGCACAAGCGGCGCTACACCCAGCGCGAGGGCGACACACGCCAATACACGCAGACGGATACGCCCGCAGACGGTCATAGGCGGGCTGCGATTTGATTCGAAAATGCGCACCCGAAAGCTTTACCATAGGCTTCGGCATGGACCTTCGGGGAATGCCAAAGATGCCTGTCGGCATTGATCTTTTCGCCTGCCGCTGTATTGAAGGCGGGCAATTGATGACGGCGGGAACACCTGTCACGTATCCGCCTCAATTGCCAACGAGACAGCCGCCTCAGCACGGCTAGGTGTCGGTGCCTGTAGCGGTTTCGGGCGCTGCGGTTCAGAAAGGGTTTTCCGCAATGAATTTCCGTATCTTGGCCGGGTCGATCCGGCCGCGTGGGCAGCTCTTGGCCCTGTTGGCGGCCTCGGCACTGTCGGCAACTTTGATCGCTTCTGGCGCGCAGGCCCAGAGCCCGCGCCGGCGCCGGCGCCCCAGCCGCTCCGAAAGCGGCTCCCGAAGGCTGCCCCGAAAGGCTCCCGCCGCTCCCCCGGCCGCGCAAGCCCCTCCGGCTGGCGCTCCCGCCGCCGCTGCCCAGCCGCCGGAACAGCAGGTCCAGCTGATCTACGCGCCCTGGACCAAGTTCTGTCTCAAGGGTCAGGAAGCCGGCGCCAAGCAGGTCTGCTTCACCGGCAAGGACGGCCGCATCGAGTCCGGCCAGCCCGTCATCGCCGCCGTCATCATCGAGCCGGAAGGCGAGCCGAAGAAGCTGCTGCGCGTGACCCTGCCGCTCGGCATGCAGCTCGTGCACGGCACCCGGATCATCGTCGACAGCAATGCGCCGCTGCAGGGCCCCTACGTCATCTGCTTCCAGAACGGTTGCATGTCCGACTACGAAGCCACGCCCGAGCTGATCGCCAGCCTGAAGAAGGGCCAGAATCTCGTTGTTCAGGCGATCAATTCCAACGGCGCGCCGCTGACGCTGCCGCTGCCGCTCGCGGGTGAATTCGCCAAGGCCTATGACGGTCCGCCGACCGATCCGAAGGTAGTTCGAGGAAAACCAGAAGAAGCTGCAGGAAGAGCTGCAGAAGCGGGCTGAAGAGCAGCGCAAGAAGCTCGAGGGAGCGGGGCGCGGCGCCAATCCGGCGGCGAAGTAGCCGCCGCATCGCTCGACAAACGCAAAAGGCGCCCGAGCGGGGCGCCTTTTTTGTTGCTGGTGCAGATCGTTTGTTGCGGGTGAGGCTGGCTAGTTCAGCGACGGATTGCGCGGGCGATAGCCGCCCGACTTGTCCTTCACGAAGATCTCGGCCACCTGCGAATGCCGGATCGGCTCGCCGGAATCGTCCGGCAGCAGGTTTTGCTCGGAGACATAGGCGACGTATTCGGACTCCGAATTTTCCGCGAGCAGGTGATAGAACGGCTGATCCTTGTGCGGCCGAACCTCCTCGGGGATCGACAACCACCACTCCTCGGTATTGTTGAATTCCGGATCGATGTCGAAAATCACGCCCCGGAATGAAAACACCCGGTGGCGGACAATCTGCCCGATCTGAAATTTGGCGGTGCGCGCTTTGATCATATCCCGTCGAATAGACCATGATTGTGGCCGATGCTAGGGGCAATAGGACGAATTAACCTTTACGCGTGGTGGCCACGTCCGGCGCCATGCCCCCGAAATCACTGACGAAAAGACGCTTTCGAGATGGTCGATATCCTCAACCTCGCGCTTCCCTATTTTGGACTGATCTTCATCGGCTTTGCCTGCGGCAAGACCAGGGGCCTGCCGGAATCCGGCCTCGCCTGGATGAACTTCTTCCTGCTCTACGTTTCGCTGCCGGCGTTGCTGTTCCGCATCATGTCGGAGACACCATTTTCCGAACTGAACAACCCGCCATTCCTGATCGCAACCACGCTGGCGACCATCAGCGCCTTCGTTCTGGCGATGGTGGCGGGCCGGATCATCGGCGATCTGTCGCTGCGCAAGGCGACCATGGCGGGCCTTGCCGGCGCCTACGGCAATATCGGCTATATGGGCCCCGGGCTGGCGCTGGCGGTGCTTGGCAGCCAAGGCGGCGGCGCCGACCGCGCTGATCTTCTGCTGCGACAGCATTTTCCTGTTCTCGATCGTGCCGCTGTTGATGGCGCTGACCGATCGCGAGCATCCGTCGTTCCTGCATGCGATCGGCCGTCGCCGCGCGGCAGATCGTGCTGAACCCGCTGATCATGTCGGCGGTTGCTGGGAGCGCTCGTTGCAGCCTTCCATATTCCGTTGCCGACGGCGCTCGACCGGACGCTGCTGTTTCTGCAGAACGCCGCGGCGCCGACCGCGCTGTTCGTGCTCGGCGTCACCGTGGCGCTGCGCCCGTTCGATCGCGTGCCCTGGGAGGTGCCGGGCGTGATCGCGATCAAGCTGCTGATCCATCCCCTGATCGTGTTCGGCCTGATGCTGCTGTTCGGGCCGTTCGCGCAGCCCTGGGCGGCGACCGCCGTCCTGATGGCAGCGCTGCCGCCGGCGCTGAACGTGTTCGTGATCGCCCGGCAGAACAACACCTGGATCGAGCCGGCGTCGGTTGCCGTGCTGATCGGGACCTTTGCCTCGGTGGTCACGCTGACCAGCGTGATGTGGTTCATCCAGAGCGGGCGGCTGGTGTTTCCGTAACGGGCTCGAAACACAAAATATCGAAAACAACCCCATGCAAAGTAGAAAATCAGGTCGCGGCGCGATGAGCGTAGCCCGCATGAGCGAAGCGATATGCGGGGCCGGTCCCGGGGTCGCTTCGCTCGCCCGGGCTACGGCAGCATGGTCAGCTCACGCGTTTCCAGGTCGGCGCCAGCCCCTCGCGCATCGCGAGCCGCCGCAGCGGGCCGAACGAACCGAGCAGGTGCATGCCCGCCGCGCGCAGCGATTGCATGCCTAGGAAATCGCTGAGCAGGGAACGGTTGGCGACATCGATGGCAATCAGCCGGCTCGCGACGTCGGCGCGGCGGGCGGACTGATAGCGCGCCAGCACCGCCGGCGATCCCGGATCTTCCCCGAGCGAGATCGCATTGCCTGCGATGTCGGCGATATCGGCCGCATCGCGCAAGCCCATGTTGAGACCCTGCGCGCCGATCGGCGGCACGACATGGGCGGATTCGCCGACCAGCGCGACACGATGGCTGGCGAACTGGTCGGGACGCTCGATGGTCAGCGGAAACACGTTGCGCCCGGCTTCAACCTGAACGCGGCCGAGAATCGAGTGCGACTGCCTTTCCGCGGCTTCCGACAATTCGTCGTCGCCGAGCGACATCAGCCGCTCGGCTTCCCGGGTCTGCGAAACCCACACCACGCTGCAGCGATTGCCGGGCAGGGGCACGAACACGCATGGACCTTGCGGGGTGTGAAACTCGGTGGAGATGCCGTTGTGGGGCCGCGAATGGGTGATGTTGAACGTCAGCGCCGACTGATGCAGGTCGCGGCGGCTGATCCCGATTCCGGCCGCCGTGCGGGACGGCGATTGCCGCCCGTCGGCGCCGATCACCAGCCGCGCGGCAAGCTGCTCGCCCTTGCCGGTATGGATGATGACGGTGGCATCCTGCGGGTCGATCGTTGCCGCCTCATCGTCGAACCGGACGAGGTTTGAAAGCTCGGCGGCGCGCTGCTTCGAGGGCGACCATCAGCGAGCGGTTGTCGATGTTGTAGCCGAACTGTTCGAGACCGATCTCGTCCGAGGTGAAGCGCACCTCGGGCGCGCGGATCAGCCGGCCGGTGTCGTCGACCAGGCGCATGGTCCGCAACGCGGCGGCCTTGTCGCGGCAGCGGGACCAGACCTCCAGACGTTCGAGCAGATCGGTGGAAGCCCCGAGCAGCGCCGTGGTGCGGTTGTCGGCATAGGGGACGCGGCGGGCGAGCAGGGCGGTTTTCGCGCCGGTTGCGGCCAGCGCGATGGCCGCGGTCAACCCTGCCGGCCCGCCACCGATCACGGCGGCGTCATAAATTTGCGATGCATTGTCCATACCGGACAATTGACGGTCGGAGCGACATTTTCAAGCCATCAACCGGCCGAAATGTTTCCACCGGATCGCGCGGCGGAACGCCGCAAGCGCCGGTATGCAAATCACAGCGATTCCTGATAGCACTGCCGAAGCAATGGACCAGATCACCGAGCCAGATTCCGCACCCGCGACCAGCCGAATGCGGACCGCAGCGTTCGCCGTGCATATCTTCACGGCGATGGGCGCCGGCATCGCGCTGCTGGCGATGCTGGAGGCCGTGCGCGAGCATTGGGCCAACATGTTCGGCTGGCTCGGCGTCGCCCTGGTCATCGATGCGATCGACGGCCCGATAGCGCGCCGGCTGGACGTCGTGCGGCTGCAGCCGAACTGGTCGGGCGAGGTGCTCGATCTCGTCGTCGATTTCGTGACCTATGTGTTCGTTCCGGCCTATGCCATCACCGCGAGCGGGATGCTGCTGCCGGTCGCGGCGCCGATTCTCGGCATCGGCATCATGGTGTCGGGTGCGCTTTATTTTGCGGACCGGCGCATGAAGGCGTCGGACAATCACTTCCGCGGCTTCCCGGCGCTGTGGAACGCGGCGGCGTTTTATCTGTTCTTGCTGCACCTGCCGCCGGCCCTGTCGACTCTCGGAATAGCCGTCCTGATCGCGCTGACATTCGCGCCGTTTCATGTGCTGCATCCCCTTCGGGTGGTTCGCTTGCGCTGGCTGACCCTGTGGCTGATGGCCATCGGATCCGTGCTTGCGATCTATACGATCGCCTGCGATTTCAACGTGGGTGCCCCTATCGTCGCCGGGCTTTGCGCCATTGCGGCTTACGTCATAGGAAGTGACGCGGTGATCCGGCAAATGAAGTCGTTCAGGGCATGATGGAATTACTGGCAAGCCCCGAAGCCTGGATCGCGCTGTTGACCTTGACGGCGCTGGAGATCGTCCTCGGCATCGACAACGTGATCTTCATTTCGGTGATCGTCTCGCGGATTCCGGCGGCGCAGGCGAAGCGCGCCCGCCAGATCGGCCTGCTGCTGGCGCTGGTATTCCGCATCATGCTGCTCAGCGTGCTGGTCTGGCTGATCGGTCTGACCGAGCCCGTCGTCACCGTGAAAGACATCCAGCTTTCCTGGCGCGACATCATCCTGATTGGCGGCGGCGCGTTCCTCATTGCCAAGGCGACGCATGAAATTCATGCCGAGGTCGAGGCCGTCCACGGGGAGCCGGACGCCCAGCCGAAGGGCCAGCGCATTCTTCTGGGTGATCATGCAGATCATCGTCATCGACATCGTATTCTCGCTGGACTCGATCATCACTGCGATCGGCATGGCGCAGGATATCGAAATCATGGTCGCTGCGGTCATCATCGCCTGCGCCGTCATGTATATTTCGTCTGGGCCGGTGGCAAAGTTCGTCGCCGATCATCCGACCACCAAGATGCTGGCATTGGCGTTCCTGGTGCTGATCGGCGTGGCGCTGGTGGCGGACGGATTCAAATTCCACATCCCGCGCGGCTATATCTACTTTGCCATCGTGTTTGCGGCCGCGGTCGAGCTGTTCAATGTGCTGGCCGGACGCAACCGCAGGAAGGCCGCCAGATAGCCCGTTTTGACCGCGCGAGTTGACAATACGGCGGCGATAGCTTTCGGTTCGCATCCAAGTTAGGCGCTCTGAGCGATACCAAGGGAGAGACTGTCATGACCAAGGCCGTGCGCGTGCACAAGGTGGGGGGTCCGGAAGCCCTGGTGTACGAGGACGTGGACGTGCCGGCACCCGGACCGGGCGAGGTCCGCATCCGCCAGCATGCCGTCGGCGTGAATTTCATCGACGTCTATTTCCGCACCGGCCTCTACAAGGCGCCGGGACTGCCGTTCATTGCCGGCAACGAGGCGGCCGGCGAGGTCGTGGCCGTCGGCCCGGGCGTCACCAATTTTCATCCCGGCGACCGCGTCGCCTATTATTTCAACCTCGGCGGCTATGCCAGCGAGCGGGTGATCCCGGCCGACAAGCTGGTCAAGCTGCCCGATCACATCACCTACGAGCAGGGCGCCGTGCTGATGCTCAAGGGGCTGACGGTCTGGTACCTGCTGCACAAGACCTTCAAGGTCGAACCCGGCCACCGCGTGCTGATCCACGCTGCCGCCGGCGGCATCGGGCTGCTGGCCTGCCAGTGGGCCAAGGCGCTCGGCGCGCATGTGATCGGGACGGTCGGCTCCAAGGCGAAAGCCGATCTCGCGCTCTCCAATGGCTGCGACCATGTCATCCTTTACAACGAGGAAGATTTTGTCGCGCGGGTCAAACAGATCAGCCGCAACGAACTCTGCGACGTGGTCTATGACGGCGTCGGCAAGACCACGTTCCCGGGCTCGCTGTCGTGCCTGCGGCCCCGCGGCCTGTTCGTGAGCTTTGGCAACGCCTCCGGTCCAGTGCCGCCGTTCCCGCTTGCGGAACTCAACAATCACGGCTCGCTGTTTGCGACGCGGCCGAAGCTCAACGACTACGTCTCGACCCGCAAGGAACTGCTCGAAGGCGCCGACACGCTGTTTGCCGCCGTCATCAACGGCAAGCTCCACGTGCCGATCAACCACGCCTATGCGCTGAAGGATGCGGCGAAGGCGCATACCGAGCTCGAGAGCAGGGCGACCACGGGGGCGGCGATCTTGCGGCCGTAGCCGCCACCGTCCTTGCGAGCCAACGGGTCGTTCGCGCCCGGCCGTTGCCACGTTACGTCATGTGGTGCGGAATGCCGGGAATGACGACACGGGCGAGGCGGGTCATATGCCATGATGACAACCAGAGGGCGGCGAGTCAAATTGAGTGCACGAAACTCACCAGTTGAGTGCACTGTCACAGTAATCCCATAATCCCAGTATTGCAGCTAGCCGACGTTCGATGCGGTCCTGCCCCGACGTAGCCATGGCGCTGTCTCCAGCCTCCTTATACACCCAATTGCCGCTGGGGTGGACGCTTCCAGAAAGTTCGGCCTGTTGAATTGGTCGTCCAAGCGCCGCCGCGATTGTTGACGGTCGCATGCCTCTGGGCTCACACTGGCACCCACAGGTGGTATTGGTGCTGGGCATGTCAGACCTTACGGACGTCACCAGGAAGCTTGTGGCTGTCTTCGCGGCAGACGTGGAGGGCTACAGTCGCCTCATGGGTGCCGATGAGGTCGGTACACTCAAGGTGCTCACTGGGCGTCGCGCGATCCTCGACAGGATCATTGGGGAGCATAGGGGCCGCATAGCGAACACGGCGGGCGACAGTGTCCTTGCCGAGTTTGGGAGTGCCGTGGATGCGGTGAGGTGCGCGGTGGAAGCGCAGGCTGCTTTGGCCGAAGCCAACGGCAGCCTACCTCCCGACCGCCACGTCAACTTTCGTATCGGTGTGCATATCGGTGATGTAATGGTGCGCGCCGGGGACCTCTTCGGCGATGGCGTTAACATTGCGGCTCGGCTGCAGACACTCGCGAAACCTGGAGCGGTGTGTATCTCCAGTGCAACGTACGATCAGGTACGCAAGGTCCTGCCGATGACCTTCGAGGACCTTGGTGCTCAAGAGGTAAAGAATATCCAAGAGCCAGTTAGAGCTTATCAAGTAGGCACACCAAGCAAAGCGCGAAATGTTGATTCCCTGCGTGTCGGTGAGGACGAGAGCCAACCTCCGATACCCGACAAGCCTTCCATCGCGGTGCTCCCCTTCCAAAACATGTCTGGCGACCCCGACCAAGAGTATTTTGCCGATGGGATGGTCGAGGAAATCATCACCGCCCTCTCCCGTTTCAAGTGGCTGTTTGTTATTGCGCGCAATTCGAGCTTCACTTTCAAAGGCAAGGCCGTCGATGTAAAAGAGGTCGGACGCAAGCTCGGGGTGCGCTATGTCCTTGAGGGGTCCGTGCGTAAGGCAGCAGGAAAGGTTCGCATCACAGGCCAGTTGATCGATGCGGCGACGGGGGCGCACATTTGGGCAGACAGGTTCGAGCGCGACCTGACCGACATTTTCGCTCTTCAGGACGACGTAACGGTCGCCGTTGTCTCGGCCGTGCAGCCCAAGCTGCTTGAAACGGAAATTGAATTGGCCACCCGCCGTCGTCCGGAAAATCTGACGGCCTATGATTTGTATCTAAGAGCCAGAAGGCAACTCTATCTTTTTACCCGTGAAGGTTCTGCCGAAGCGCTCCAATTGGCTCATCGTGCGCTGGATCTTGACCCTCGGAGTATTCTGGCCGCCATATCGGCGGCTGACGGGCACTTCCAGCAGGTTATTCTTGGCTTTTCAACGGATCTTCAATTCGAGCGCAACGAGGCACTTCGGCTCTGTCGCTTGGCATTGAGCCTCGACGAGAATGACGAGAGAGCACTGAGCATGGCGGCGTTTATTACGGCTCTCTTTAGCGGTGACTACGAAACTGCCATCGAGTTTAGCGATCGTGCGGTCGCGTGCAATTCAAATGATGCTCGTGCATGGCGACTAAGAGGCTGGACCTACCGAGCTGCTGGTCAGCACGAAGAAGCAATCCGGAGCTTCGAACGCAGTATTCGCTTGAACCCATTGGACCCTACGCTTCATCTTGCGCTGGCTGGTATCGGCCAGTCATTGGTCGAGCTTTGCCGTTTCGACGAGGCCGTCGTGATTTTCAAGAAGGCTTTTCGTCAGAACCAATCGTTTTCGCCAACCCATCGCGGTTTGGTGGCTGCTTTGGCGCATCTTGGACGGGATGCCGAGGCGCGTGAGGTTGCGGGTCGTCTACTTGAGGCTGATCGGGCCTTTACAATTACCGGATTGATCGCACGAGGTTGGTCGCAAACAAACTCAGAGCTGCAAATTGAGGGCCTTCGGAAAGCCGGGTTGCCTGAATGAGCCCGGAATTACGGTGACACTGTCACCGTAATTCCGTAATTCGAGGCGCTCCGGGGTTTTGGTCTGACCCCGCATATCGCTGCGTTCATGCGGGCTACTTGCTGGAATTACAGTGACAGTGTTGGACTGCACTTAATTTAACTCGCCGCCCTCTGGTTGTCATCATGGCATATGATCCGCCTCGCCCGTGTCGTCATTCCCGGCATTCCGCACCACATGACGTAACGTGGCAACGGCCGGGCGCGAACGACCGACGAAGTAATCATACCTCCGCTTGCGCTGAGATGGATTGCTTCGCTTCGCTCGCAATGACGGTTGAGGTTACGCCACCCGTCTCGCCGCACCTGCCTTGACCAAAATCGCATCAAGGCAATCGATCATCAGCGATATCTCCTCGCGCGTGACGTTGAGCGCCGGCATGAAGCGGAGGGCATCGGGCTGCGGCGAGTTGATGAGCACGCCGTCCGCCAGCGCCTCGGCCACGATCGCGGCGCCGATCGGCAGTTTGAGGTCGAGTGCCAGCAACAGCCCGCGTCCGCGCACTTCGCCGAGACCATGCCGCGCCGACAGTTTCTGCAACTCGCTTTCCAGAAACAGGCCGGCGTCCGCCACCGCTTTCAGGAACTCCGGCTTCGACACTTCATCGAGCACGGCAAGCCCTGCGGCGCACATCAACGGATTGCCGTTGAAGGTGCCGCCCTGGTCGCCGTGCTCGAAGCACGAGGCATCCTTGGTCGCGAGCAGGGCGGCCAGCGGTACGCCACCGCCAATGCCCTTGCCGAGCGTCATGATGTCGGGCTCGATGCCGGCGTGTTCGTAATGAAACAGTTTTCCGGTCCGGCCCATGCCGGTCTGGATCTCGTCGACGATCAGCAGCAGGCCGTGCTCTTTGGTCAGCGCGCGCAACTCCTGCAGGAACTGATCGGTCGCCGCCCACACGCCGGCTTCGCCCTGGATCGGCTCCAGCATCACGGCGACCGTGTTGTCCGAGATCAGCGCCTTGACCGAACTCGAGATCGTTGAGCTTGCGCTTTCCGGAAGCCCGATACTTTCGGCTCGAACAGCGGCTCGAACGCCTTCTTGCCCGACGCCGACATGGTGGCGAGCGTGCGGCCGTGAAAGCCGCCTTCGAAGGTGATGATCTCGAACGCGCCGTTCTTGTATTTCGCGCCGTATTTCCGCGCGAGCTTGATGGCGCCCTCATTGGCCTCTGCGCCTGAATTGGCGAAGAACACCTGATCGAAGCAGCTGTTCTCGACCAGCGCCTTCGCAAGCTTCAGGCTGGGGCCGTTGTAGAACGCAGGGCTCGGCGTCAGCAGCAGTTTTGACTGCGCGGCGAGCGCTTCCGCAACGGCAGGCGGCGAATGGCCGAGCGCGTTGACGGCCCAGCCCTGCACGAAGTCGAGATAGCGCTTGCGGGAGTCGTCCCAGAGATAGGAGCCCGCACCGCGGACGAACACCACCGGCGGGCGAGCGGTAATCTCCATCAGCGCGTCGAACGGATGGGTAGTGTCAGTCATGTCGATCTCCTCTGGTGTTGCTGGGGTGAAATGGCAGGCTGAAACGCAAGAAGGCCGCACTTTTGAGGGTGCGGCCTTCTCGAAAACGTTGCTGAAACTAGCTGATCAGCGTTGTCGTCGGACACGGCGCAACCCATCGTCGCTGGAGCGACGACGCAGGCAGGCGCGGCGGTTGGTCCGGTTCAGTTTCATGGCGCAGGGCCATACAGCCTGATGGCAGGCCGTGTCAAGCGGCGTCGTTTGGTTCAGAATCCCGCGACGCTGCCGTGCAGGTCGTACTGGTCGGCGCGTTCGATCTTCGCGGTGACGATCTCGCCGACCTTCAGCGGGCGGCGGCTGGACAGATAGACCGCGCCGTCGATCTGCGGCGCGTCGGCCTTCGAACGGCCCTTTGCGACCGTCGGTCCGACTTCGTCGATGATGACCTGCTGCCTGCGTACCGACCTTGCGCTTCAGGCGTCGGGCAGAGATTTTCTGCTGCCGCGCCATCAGCGCGTTCCAGCGCTCCTGCTTGATTTCGTCGGGCACGGCGTTGCCGATCGCGTTCGATGAAGCACCCGCGACCGGCTCGTATTTGAAACAACCGAGACGATCGATCTCGGCCTCTTCGAGCCAGTCGAGCAAATAGGCAAAGTCGGAATCGGTTTCGCCGGGGAAGCCGACGATGAAGGTCGAGCGCAGCGTCAGGTCGGGACATTCCGCGCGCCACTTCTGGATCCGCGCCAGCGTCTTTTCCTGCGCGGCGGGGCGCTTCATGGCTTTGAGAACGTCCGGGCTTGCATGCTGAAAGGGGATATCGAGATAGGGCAAAACCTTGCCCTCGGTCATCAGCCCGATGACTTCGTCGACATGCGGGTAGGGGTAGACATATTGCAGCCGCACCCAGGCGCCGAGGTCGCCGAGTTCTTTCGCGAGGTCGAAGAATCTGGCGCGGACCTGGCGGTCCTTCCACGGGCTATCGGCATATTTGATATCGACGCCGTAGGCCGAGGTATCCTGCGAAATGACCAGCAATTCCTTGACGCCGGCGGCGACCAGTTTTTCCGCCTCGCGCAGCACGTCATTGGCCGGGCGCGACACCAGGTCGCCGCGCAGCTTTGGAATGATGCAGAAGCTGCAGCGGTTGTTGCAGCCTTCGGATATCTTCAAGTATGCGTAGTGCCGCGGCGTCAGCCTGATGCCCTGTGGCGGCACCAGATCGAGATGCGGGTTGTGAACCGGCGGCAGTGCACGGTGCACCGCTTCCAGCACGCTCTCATATTGCTGAGGACCCGTGATCGACAACACGCCGGGATAGGCCGCCTCGATCTGCTCGGGCTCGGCGCCCATGCAGCCGGTGACGATGACCTTGCCGTTCTCGGCCATCGCCTCGCCGATCGCGCCGAGCGATTCCTGCTTGGCGCTGTCGAGGAAGCCGCAGGTGTTGACGATGACGATGTCGGCGCCGTCATGCTTGCGCGCCAGCTCATAGCCCTCGGCGCGCAGCCGGGTGATGATGCGCTCGGAATCCACCAGTGCCTTCGGGCACCCAAGCGAAACAAAGCTGACTTTGGGCGCAGCGGCCTGTTGCATATCTAAATCTGCCTGATTGATCAGCACGAACTAGTCCCAATTGCCCACAATTACAAGGCTTTGCCCGGGCTTCTGACGTGCTATGGATGCCCGTCCGGGTCGAGAGTTGATCGATGAGCGCAGAGTCGTCGCCGAAAATCGTGATTGTCGACGAAAGCCCGATCCGGGCCGCAATCCTGGAAGAGGGCTTGCGGGAAGCCGGTTTTACCGGCGTCGTGCATATCAGCGAAATGCAGAGCCTTTTGTCGCGGATTTACGCGCTCGACCCTGATGTCATCCTGATCGATCTGGAAAACCCCAGCCGTGACGTTCTGGAGCAGATGTTCCAGGTCAGCCGCGCGGTGCGGCGGCCGATCGCCATGTTCGTCGACCAGAGCGATGCGGCCTCGATCCAGGCCTCCGTCGATGCCGGCGTATCCGCCTATATCGTCGATGGCCTGAAGAAGGAGCGGATCAAGCCGATCCTCGACCTCTGCATCTCCCGCTTCAATGCCTTCTCGAAGCTGCAGGACGAACTCGACCGCACCAAATCCGCGCTCGAGGAACGCAAGGTCATCGACCGTGCCAAGGGCATCCTGATGAAGGTGAAGGGACTCACCGAAGACGAGGCCTACGTACTGATGCGCTCCACGGCGATGCGCGAGAAAAAGAAGATCGGTGAGATCGCGCAGTCGATCCTCACCGCCTCGGAGCTGTTGAAATGACGACACCACTGCATATCGGTTTCATACCGCTGGTCGACGCCGCCGCGCTGATCATCGCCGTCGACAAGGGTTTTGCGGCGGCCGAAGGGCTCGACGTCACGCTGGTGCGGGAAGTGTCGTGGTCCAATGTCCGCGACAAGCTCAATATCGGCCTGTTCGACGCGGCGCATTTGCTGGCGCCGGTGGCGATCGCCTCGAGCCTCGGGCTCGGACACGTCAAGGTGCCAATCGTGGCGCCGTTCAATCTGGGCCTCAACGGCAACGCGATCACGGTATCGCCGGCGCTGCATGCCGCCATCATGGGCGAGATCGAGGGCGATGCCACAGATCCCATGGCGACCGCACTGGCGCTCGCGCGCGTCGTGGCCAACAGGCGCAAGAGCGGCGCGGAACCGCTGACCTTTGGCATGACGTTCCCGTTCTCCACCCACAATTACCAGCTTCGGTTCTGGATGGCGGCAGGTGGGGTGGATCCCGACGAAGACGTTCGCCTGGTGGTGCTGCCACCGCCCTACATGGTGGACAGCCTCGCCAATGGCCATGTCGATGCCTTCTGCGTCGGTGCGCCCTGGAATTCGGTCGCGGTCGATCTCGGCGTCGGCCACATCCTGCATTTCGTCTCCGACATTTTGGTGCGCGCCGCAGAGAAGGTTTTGGCCGTCCGACAAGGCTGGTCGGAAAAGAACCCGGACGTGCTGGCGGCCCTGGTCCGGGCGGCGTCCCATGCCGCCGAATATATCGAGGATCCCGGCAACCGCGCCGAGACCGCGCAGGTGCTGGCGCGGCCCGACCGACTTGGTGTCGGGGCCGAGGTGATCCAGCGTACGCTGGACGGCCGGCTGAAGATTTCACCTGACGGCCAGCGGCGCGAAAGCGGCCGCTATCTTCTGGTTGGGCGCGAGGGCGCGGCCCGGCCCGATCCCGCACAGGCCGCCTGGCTGTACGCGCAGATGGTGCGCTGGGGGCAGACGGCGATGCGGCCGGACGCGCTCCGAACCGCCATGGGCGTCTTCCGGCCGGACCTCTACGATGCCGCCATGGGGCATCAGGGCAAGCCTCCCGGCGCTTCTGACGCCATCGGCGCGTTTGTCGGGCCTGCGTTTAACCCCGGCGACATCGCCGGCCATCTGGCGGCATTTCAGATCGGCCGCTGGAAGCCCTGACATCCTCTCGGTGAAGAGATATTGGGCACTTGTAGACATCGCCTATTTTTTAGGCGGGGACTGCACGAAGAGTAAATGAAGTCAGCTTCATAACTTCGAGGCTGTGTTCGGAACCTACTGAAATTAAACAATATTTTTAGAGACTCGGTGTGGCACGCAACTTGTATGTTGCGGTGCGGCCGGTCGTCGTAGATGCCTGCTGGCCGCGATCCTAGATGGATTTCCGCAGCAACGAAGCTGTTCGGACCGCCCACGAATCCAGGCCCAGCTTTTACGGCCAGGCCGGTTCAGACGCGGTCACCCCGATTTCGTTGATGCCACCCCTCGTGGCCGCAGGAGCTTCGTCGCGCACCATGATGATCGAAACGCTTAAAGTCGATTTTACCGACGAGCAGAAGCGATACCTCGAAGGCTTTACCACGGGCCTGCAGATCAGCCGGGTAGGGCGCGGTCTTGGCGGCAGCGCCGGCAAGGCGGGCACTGAGCCGAGCGGGCCGGATGCCGCGCACATCAAGGCGCAGGACAAGCTCACCGCCTCTGGCAAGAAACTCGCCGACCAGGAAAAGTTCAAGCGCGAGGAGCATCCGTTCGATGCCTATCCGCGGCTGAAGCAGCAGGCGCTCGACAATGCGCCGCCGAACCCTGCGGACAATTTCCGCTGGCGCTATTACGGCCTGTTCTATGTGGCGCCGGCGCAGGATTCCTACATGTGCCGGCTGCGGATTCCCAACGGCATCCTCAAGCACTGGCAGTTTTCGGGCCTCGCCGATCTCATTGAAAAACTGTGCGGGCCGTTCTCCCATGTCACCACGCGGGCGAACCTGCAGGTGCGCGAGATTCCACCGAAGCATGCGGTGGCGCTGATCGAGGGCATTCAAGACCTCGGGTTATGCTCGCGCGGCACCGGCGCTGACAACATCCGCAACGTCACCGGCACGCCGACCGCCGGGATCGATCCGCAGGAGCTGCTGGACACCCGCGAATATGCGCGGGAGTGGCACTATCACATCCTCAACGATCGCTCGCTGTACGGGCTGCCGCGCAAGTTCAACGTCGCCTTCGACGGCGCCGGCAAAATTGCCGTTCTCGAGGACACCAACGACATCGCGTTTTCCGCGGTCGAGGTGAAAGATGGTTTTGGCGTCGAGCCCGGTGTTTGGTTTCGCCTGGGGCTCGGCGGCATCACCGGGCACCGGGATTTCGCCAAATACGGCGACATCATCGTCAAGCCGGCCGATGCGACCAGGGTGTCCGACGCCATCGTGCGCATCTTCATCGATCTCGGCGACCGCACCAACCGCAACAAGGCCCGGCTGAAATACGTGCTCGACGGGATGGGGCACGACAAGTTTCTCACCCTCGTCGAGGAGCGGCTCGGCAAGCCCTTCTCCCGCGTGCCGCCGGAAGCGTTTTCCCCGCGGCCGGCGTTCGACCGCATGGCGCATATCGGCGTGCACAAGCAGAAGCAGGTGGGATTGAACTGGATCGGCGTCTCGTTGCCGCTCGGTAAGGTTACTTGCGATCAGATGCGCGGGCTTTCCAGGATCGCGCAGGATCTCGGCGACGGCGATATCCGGCTGACGGTCTGGCAGAACCTCTTGATCCCGGGGGTGCGTGACGAGAACGTCGAGCTTGCGATCGCCGCGATCAAGAAGATTGGACTCGCGGTGGAAGCCTCGCAAATCCGCGCCGGGCTGATCGCCTGCACCGGCAATGCCGGCTGCCGGTTTGCCGCGTCGAACACCAAGCTTCATGCCGCCGAGATCGGCGACTGGTGCGAACCGCGCGTCAACATCGAGACGCCGCTCAACATCCACGTCACCGGCTGCCATCACTCCTGCGCGCAGCATTACATCAGCGATATCGGGCTGATCGCCGCGAAAGTGGATGTCGGCGAGGATGTCGATCCGGTCGAGGGCTATCACCTGTTCACCGGCGGCGGCTTCGGTCCGGACGCCGATGTCGGGCAGGAGGTCTATCACGACCTCAAGGCCGAGGATGCGCCGCAGACCGTCGAGCGGCTGCTGAAGGCCTATCGCGCGCATCGCGTTTCGCCCGAAGAAACTTTTCTGACGTTTGCGCGCCGCCATGACGGCGAGACGCTGCGCAGGCTGGCCGACGCGCAAATCTCTGAAACCCGGGTGTCCTCATGAATCAGATCACACCGCCGCCGAAGATCGAGATCATTCCGTCGAGCGCGCCGTTCTCCGAGGCGCAGCGTTCGTGGCTGAACGGGTTCTTCGCCGGATTGCTGTCGGATGCGCCGACGCCGCTGTCGGCGGAGCAGGGCGCGGCCGTCATGCAAGGCGGCGATGGCGATGACGGCGAAGCGCCGTGGCACGACCAGACCATGCCGATTGCCGACCGCATGAAGCTTGCCGAAGGCCGCCCGCTGCGGCGGCGTTTTATGGCGGCGATGGCGCAGCAGGATTGCGGCCAGTGCGGCTACGACTGCCACAACTATTCCGAAGCGATTGCGACCAAGAGCGAAGCGCGACTCAACCTCTGCGTCCCCGGCGGCAAGGAAACCGCGCGGATGCTGAAGGCGCTCTATGAGGATATCGACAAGGCGCCGGCCGCGCCGTCGTCGGCGCCATCAGCCGCGCCTGCCACGGCAGCACCCGCTGTTGTCGCAGAGCCCGGGCGTTCGCGCGACAATCCTGCGCCGGCAAAATTCGTCGGGCGTCGGCTGCTCAACAAGGGAAAATCGGAAAAGGAAACCTGGCATATCGACTTCGACCTGTCGGGCTGCGGCCTCGACTATGTTGTTGGAGATTCCTTCGGCATCTTCGCCCGCAACGATCTCGGCAATGTCGATCAGATCATTGCCTTGCTCGGGGCGTCGCATACCACCAAGGTCCGCGGCAAGACCTTGCGCGAGGTGTTGCTCGACGACGTTTCGCTCGCACCGGCGCCGGATTCCCTGTTTGAACTGATCTCCTACCTCACGGGTGGCAAGCAGCGCGAAAAGGCGAGGGCGCTGGCGCAGGGCGAGGATCCCGACGGCGACGCGGCGACGCTCGACGTGATGGCCGTGCTGCAAAAATTCCCCAACGTGCGGCCGCATCCCGAAGCCTTCATCGAGGCGCTGGAAGCTTTGCAGCCGCGGCTCTATTCGATCTCGTCGTCGAATAATGCGACGCCGGGAAAACTGTCGTTGACGGTGGATTGCGTGCGCTACGTCATCAACAAGCGCAAGCGCCTTGGCCTCGCCTCGACCTTCCTCGCCGAACGCATTCAACCCGGCGATGAGGTGAAGGTCTATGTGCAGAAAGCCCACGGCTTCGCGCTGCCGGAGGATCCAAAAGTCCCGATCATCATGATCGGGCCGGGCACCGGCATCGCGCCGTTCCGCGCCTTCCTGCACGATCGCCGCGCGACCGGCGCGCCCGGCAAGAACTGGCTGTTCTTCGGCCATCAGCGCAGCGACTGCGACTTCTTCTATGCGGACGAACTCAACGCCATGAAGACGTCAGGCCTGCTGACACGGCTGTCGCTGGCGTGGTCGCGTGACGGCGACAAGAAGTTCTACGTGCAGGACCGCATGCGCGAAGTCGGCCGCGAAGTCTGGACCTGGCTTGCCGAGGGCGCCAACCTCTACATCTGCGGCGACGCCAAGCGGATGGCCAAGGACGTCGAGCGCGCGCTGGTCGATATCGTCGCCCAGTTCGGCGCCAGGACCACCGACGAGGCGGTCCTGTTTGTCGCGGAACTCAAGAAGAGCGGCCGGTTCCAGCAGGACGTTTACTAATTCCGGCCCCAGTCGGCTCAAATCCGCGCGAATAAAATTCTCGGCCCGGTTGGGAGAAGGGGAATTTTCCTCTCGAAATGGTGTGCGCCGAAGCGCCCGTATCACTATTTTGGAAACTGTCTTGAATCCGCCCGCAAACGATATTCCATATGCACTCCATGCTGCGTTGGAGATCGACCATGCGCGAATTATCGGCGGAAGCCCGCCTGCACCTTTACGCACGCTCGCTGTCCCGCCGTTCCGGCACCGGCCTGCATACCGCCGCGCTCTACAGCGCGTTCGCGCTCATTGCCGCCATCGTGTTCGGCACGCTCTCGGTTCATCCGTTCTGAAATCTTAGCTCAGGCGCGCAGGCCCGGCGCAACGGATCCTCACCTGGTCAGGGTGTTCTTGTAGATCTTTCCGTCCTTCATGATGATCTTGAAGTTGCTGGCGGGGTCGGCGATCAGGTTGATGTTGTCCAACGGATTTCCGTCGACAAGCAGCAAATCCGCCAGCGCCCCCTGTTCCACCACGCCGAGTTTTCCCGGATAGGGATTGCGCTTGCCGGACAGCGCCAGCAGTTCGGCGTTTGTCGATGTCGCCATGACCAGCGCTTCGGCGGGCGTGTACCATCGGACAAGCGAGGCCAGAATAGCCCCTTGCTGCTGCGCCAGCGCGCGGGAGAACAGCACATCGGTGCCCCACGCCGTCTTGATCTTGTACTTCTTCGCCAACTCGTAGGCCCTGGCGATGCCGGGCCAGACTTCATCCGCCTTGGCGCGCTGGACCGACCCCACCGGAAATCCCAGCCTCAAGGCCTCGGGCAGCGGCTGCAGGCTCAGCCAGACGCCCTTCTCGGCGATCAGCTTGGCGGTGGCCTCATCCATCAGGAAGCCGTGCTCGATACACTTCACGCCGGCCGCGATGGCGCCCCGGATCGCAGCCGAGGTAAAGGCATGTGCGGCGACGTACGTGCCCCAATTCTCGGCCGCTTCAACCGCGGCGCGCAGTTCGGGCTCGGTGAAGGTGGTCACGTCGATCGGACTGAACGGCGACGACACGCCGCCGCCCGCCGTCAACTTGACCTGGGAGGCGCCCTGCATGAGCTGTTCGCGCGCGCGCACGCGCACCTCGTCGGGGCTGTCCGCAACCATGGCGCCGCCGATCTGTTCCATGCGGGTGAGCATGCCGCCGATCGTCCGCGGCAGATCGGTCAACTGCCGAAAATCCCCGTGCCCGCTGGTGATCGTGATCATGGCGCCGGACGGATAGATGCGCGGTCCCTTGACGATGCCTTCATCGATGGCGCGCTTCAGACCGAACACCGGCCCGCCCACGTCGCGAACGGTGGTGAAGCCGCGCATCAGCGTGTCCGTTGCTTCGTCGCCGGCCATGAGATTGTTGAAGCCGACGTCACCGAACGAATCGGCCGGCGTCGTGCGCGCCAGCATCGCGTGCCAATGATTGTCGATCAGGCCGGGCATCAGCGTGCGGCCGCCGCCGTCGACGATCGTCGTGGTCGCGCTTCGATCGACTGGAATCGGCGTGGGAGAAATTCTCTCGATCAGCTTGCCTCGAACCAACACGTTGGTTGGTTCGGATAACGATGTGCCCTTGCCGTCGAATACCCTGACATTGTTGAACAGCGTGATCGCGCCGTCGGTTTGCTGGGCTTGCACCGCACTCGTTGAAAGAATCAGTGCACAGACCGGTGTCACCGATGCCAATCGGCGGAAATACATGGAGACCATTAGCCCTCCTTGTTTATTATTTGTTCGTGCCCCGATTCACATTGAACGGCGCGACGTCGATCCCGGCATTCTTCAATGCCTGCCTTACTCCACGTCCGATCTCGACCGCGCCCGGCGTGTCGCCGTGAATGCACACGGTGTCGGTGCGCATCTTGATCACCTTGCCGGTGACAGACACCACCGCGCCGTCCTGCACCATCCGCACCACGCGGTCGGCGATTTCTTTCGCGTCGTGCAGCACGGCGCCGGGCTTCTTGCGCGACACCAGCGAGCCATTGTCTTCATAGGCGCGGTCGGCAAACACCTCGTGCACCATCGGCAAATTGGCGGCTTCGCCGGCCTGCACCAGTTTTGAATTGGCGAGCACCACGAAAATCAGATTGGGGTCGACCGCCTTGATGCCGTTGGCAATGGCCTTGGCGGTCATGTCGTCCTCGCAGGCGACGTTGGAGATGGCGCCATGCGCCTTGACGTGAGTGACCTTGTAGCCGGCGGCGGTCGCGATCGCCTGCAGCGCGCCGATCTGGTAGGCGATCAGGTTCTCGATCTCCGATGACTTCAGGCCCGGCATCGGCCGCCGTCCAAAACCGTGCAGGTCGCGATACCCGGGGTGCGCGCCGACGCTGACGCCGCGCGCTTTCGCCAGTTCGACCGTGTGGCGCATGATGTCGGCGTCGCCGGCATGGAAGCCGCAGGCGACGTTCACCGAGGTCGCCAGCTCGATCATCGCGGCGTCATTGCCCATTTCCCACGCGCCAAATCCTTCGCCGAGATCGCAATTGAGGTCGATGGTTGTCATGTTGTTGGTCCGCTTCTCGTGAGTGGATTGGTTGATCAGTCCGGGCCCGTTATGTCGGCCAGAGATACCGCGTGCCAGGTTCCGGCATCGACGGCGCTGACGGCGTGGCCCGCGACATTGGCATCGTGCAGCGCATCGATGTTGAGATCAACGCTTTCGATCGATCGCAGCCGCTCGGGCAGGGTGCGCAGCAACTCCGCGAATTTGCGCGCTTCCGCCTGGGCCTCCGCCATGCTGACGGCCTGAAAGCGAAAGGCGCGGCCGGCGGGGATCTGCGCAAACCGTCCGAAGTCGGCCGAAATCACGGTCGCAATCTTGGGATAGCCGCCGCTGGTGCCGCGGTCGGGCATCAGCACGATCGGCTGGCCATTGCCGGGCACCTGCAGGCTGCCGTTGACGGTGCCGTCGGAAACGATGTTGTGGCCGTGGAGATGCTTGAGCACGGGGCCTTCGAGACGGTAGCCCATGCGGTCGCTGGTCGCCGAGACCTTCCATTCGCTGTCGAGAAACAGCTTTTTGGTCTCGTCGGCGAATTCGTCATCCTGCGGACCCCAGACCACGCGGATCGGCGCATCGGTTGCCGCCGGCAGTTCGATCCGCCGTTCCGGCGCGCCGCTGGCGGCCTTCGCCTGCAGTTCGTCGCCGGCCTGCAGCGGGCGCGGATAGGGGCTGCCGAGGCCGGCGCGCGCGTTGACGGCGAGGCTGCCGAACATCGGCTCGCCTTCGATGCCGCCTTCGATCGCGAGATAGCTGAACGAGCCGCCGCGGGCAAAACCGAGCGTCAGCGTCTCGCCGTCGGCAAGCGTTGCGGACGTATCCGGACGCCATGGCGCGGCCGGCGATATCGGCATTGCGCGGGGCTCCGGCCAGCGCGACGCGTACCGCGCCGCCGCGCGCGGTGAACTTTGCGCCGAACGGGCCGATTTCGACGGCGGCCGTGAACGGCTCATTGCCGACCAGCGTATTCGCGGCCGCCAGCGCCAGCCGGTCCATCGCGCCGCTCGGCACCAGGCCGTAGCGCTGGGAGCCGGGACGTCCGCCGTCCTGTACCGAACTTGCCGGGCCGATCGATGCAATGACGAGCTTGCTCATGAGGCGATCTGCTCGGCAATGAATTCGCCGGCCTCGGCGGCGCGATCCTGCTCGGCGAAGGTTTTGGCATCGACCGACACAAAGCTGACGTTGTCGCCCGGCTCCAGCAGGAAGATCGGATCGCGATGCAGTTGATAGGTGCGGACCGCCGTCTGTCCCAGCAGATGCCAGCCGCTCGGGCCGGCGAGGCACTGCACGCCGGTCTGTACGCCGCCGATCGAGACGGTGCCGGCCGGCGTCAGCAGGCGCGGGTTCTGCCGCCGCGGCATGTGCAGGGACTTCTCCAGCCCGCTCAGATAGGACCAGCCGGGCGTAAAGCCGATCATGGCGACCCGGTAGTCGCCGGCGACATGCCGCGCCACGATCTCGTCGGGCGTGGTGTTGAGGGTTTTGGCGACGTCCTCGAGGTCGATGCCGTGCTCGCCGCCATAGACCACCGGAATGCGCCAGCGCCGGGTTTTTGTCGTTGCCGGTACCGGCCGCTGCGCGCAGCGCGAGAATCTGTTCGCCGAGCTTGTCGAAATCGATTTGCACCGGATCGTAATGGACCAGCAGCGAACGATAGGTCGGCACGGTCTCGGTGACGCCCGTAACCGGCTCCGCGGCCATGGCGCGGTCGAGCGCCAGCACCCGCCGGTTGGCGACATCGTCGATGTTGCGGCTGAATTCCACCGTGATGGCGCTGTCGCCACTCGGCAAAAGGCGGGGCGGGGGAAGCGTCGCGGCCATGGCCTCTGAACTGTCTCGTGCTGACCTGCCAATCTCTAGCGTGTTTTGGGCCGGAGTGGAATTCGCTTCGCGCGAAATCAGCCTGTAAGTTCAATAAATTAATCTGCATGCCGATGATAAGATGTTGTGATCGCGCGCCTTTCCGCGAGCCCTTGACGCGACACCCGCGCTTCGCAAGATGCGCTACCTTATCGATCACCCTCCGGAGCCTGCATTCCAGATGTCCCTGTCCCCCGAAGCCCTCGCAACCCTTTCCGGCGTGTCCACCGCCACCATCACCACCGTGCTGCTCAAGAAGGGCCTGCGAAACGTCTGGATGCGCGGCACCAAGCCGCTGCGGCCGGGACAGCCGCGGCTGGTCGGGCCGGCCTTTACGCTGCGCTTCGTGCCCGCGCGCGAGGATCTCGCGACGCCGGAATCCTGGTCGTCGCCGATTTCGACCCGCACCGCGATTGAAGCGATGCCGAAAGGCTGCATTGCCGTGGTCGACGCCATGGGCGTCACCGATGCCGGCATCTTCGGCGACATTCTCTGCGCGCGCATGGTCAAGCGCGGCGTTGCGGCGCTGATCACCGATGGCGTGGTGCGCGACGTCGAAGGCGTGCTCGGCACCAATCTGCCGGTGTGGTGCGACGGCTTTGCGGCGCCGCCCTCGGTGGCCGGGCTGACCTTCGTCGGCTGGGGCGAGCCGATCGGCTGCGGCGGGGTCGCGGTGTTCCCGAACGACATCGTCGTCGCCGACCAGGACGGCGCCGTGCTGATCCCGCAGGCGCTGCTCGACCATGTGCTGGCCGAGGGGCCGGAGCAGGAGCGGATGGAAGCCTGGATCGTCAACGAGGTGAACAACGGCGCGGCACTGCCCGGCCTCTATCCGATGAACGCCGAGACCAAGGCGCGCTACGCAGCCAGCAAGAAATAAGCTTCAGAAAAAGGAGACAACTCCATGGACATCCATCTCGCGGGCTCCCGGCCGACGCGCCGGGCACCGGCTGAATACTTCACCGGCACGGTGCTGCAGGATCCGATCATCCAGACCGAGGCGCCGGCGCGGCTGGCCTCGACGCGCGTCTCGTTTGAACCCGGCGCGCGCACGGCGTGGCACACGCATCCACTGGGTCAGACGCTCTATGTGATCTCGGGAGTCGGACGGGTGCAGGCCAAGGGCGGACCGATCAGGGAAATCCGCCCGGGTGACGTCGTCTGGATTCCGCCCGGTGAAAAACACTGGCATGGCGCTTCGCCGACCAACGCCATGACTCACATCGCCATGCAGGAAGCGGCCGACGGCAGCTATGTCACCTGGATGGAGCATGTGACCGACGCGGAGTATTCGGCGAAGCTCGGTTAGTTTCGCTGCGCCGTCCAGGTGCCTGAGCAAAGGGCGGCGCGCCAGGTGCCCGAACCCGACGTGCCCGAGAGGCGGCCGGTGCCGACCGCACGTTTCATGCCGTTTGCCAGCGTCACGTTGATATTGCCCGCGTCGGCGACGCGGCCCGATGCCGTGACGGCCGCGCTGTTCGAGGCGACCTGACCGTTGTTGATTTCGATCGACACCGACGCCCCGCTGGGGCAGGCGGCGTTTGACGAGGTGATCTGGACGTTCCAGTCACCGTCAAACGTCGCGGCAGCGGATGGCGTCGCAAAGCCCAGTGCAGCAAGCAGCGAAGCAGCTACTACAGATTTCCGAGACGTTAACATGACGTGCCCCTTTGGTTTGGACACGATCAGGATCTCACAGCGGCTCCACGACGACTGTGACTGTCATCACGGGTCAGGGCGTGGACTCATTGGCGGACATGGCCAGGCTTGCTGGCGGCGCGACACCGTCGCGAATGACGTGGTGGACGACGCCCGCTCCCGGCAGATTCCTCCATCCACACATCACCCTTATCGGTCTTGCGGATGAGGGGCGTTCCGCACGCGGACTGAGCTATTTGAGATGCGCCGGCCCGCGCGGCGTCGTCGGTTTCTCCGGCGCTGAGGGCGCAAAAGACAGCGTGACCATCGCCACTTGGGTGGTCGGCCGGTTCTCAGTCGCCACGTCCCAATAGCCGCGGATGTTCAGATAACCCGTGTATCCTTCGAACGCGGGAAAGAAGAGGCCGATCTGTGGACCGATGCCGACCGACCGGCCCTTGAAATCGCCAAGCTTCGCGCCGGCGCCGCTGTCGCCGGTCACCTGCTGGTAGACATAGCCGGCGATGCCGACATGAACGCTCTTGCTGACGAATTGCGATACTGCCCAGTCGAAATGGAAGTCGATGCCGTTGCGGTATTGCAGGGCATTGTTGATGCCGTTGTAGGTGAAGCCGGCGACCGCTGTGAGTTCGTGCCCGGTTTGAGGGTTGAGGTAGGTATAACCCACGCCGCTATCCACGGCGGTGTAGCCGGGGCTCAGATTGGCCGGGCGCACGGGGTCGTAGGTACCGCTCGGAATGTTTCCAAGCACGTACCACATGTAATTGTTGACGCCTTGGTTCCATTTCAGGGTGGCGAGATAATACACGTCGGCAAAGGTCGTGCGCTCGTCGTGGGCGTTGCCCGAAATCTAGTTGCCGCGCGGCCCGGTCAGCGTGGCGCCAATGTTAACCCCGACATTACCGGGGACGCCGGCAGCACCGACCGTCAGCTGTCCGCCCAGTACCGGCGTCTCAAACGTATAGGCCGGCAGAAATCCGAGGGCATCGGCGCGCGCATGCAGCCCGGTGACTATGGATGCATTGTTCTGTAGTTCCTTGCCGCTGCCGGCATTTGCCTCGAGATGAAGATAGACGGTGGTGAAACTCCAGCCGGCTTGGCCCGGCACGGCGGAAAGACTGCCCATACTGCCCGGCAACCAGAAGCCGACGCCGCCGGCATCCGCTTTGGCCGAGCCGTGGGGCAGCGCAACTGCACCCAGGAATGCGGATGCCACGATGACGCGCTGCAACCAACGTTGCCGATCGGATAGCATGCCTACTCTCCGAAGGAGTTTCGTAGTCGGATTAGTCTATGAGAAGGCAAGTCCCTTTGTCGGTCTAATTTTTTCTGATGTGAAACTCGCCCGACAAATTCTCGCAGGAGTGACCAAAACATCACGCGAGCCAAACGCAACCTCCGGTAAATGCGTAAATAGGACTGTCCTTTCTCGCGCTTTATGGATCTGACATATTCTGCTGCCGAGATAGGCGTGCTCAACGCGTCATCGAGGTCACAAATGCCGAGAGTTGCGTCGCGTACACGAGCTGTGTGGAGGTCGCCGTGAGAAAGTCATTCGTCCTTGCGATCAGCCTCTTGATGGCGACGTGGCCGGCGCGGGCGCAGTCGACTGCGGACGAGTTGACCCGCCGCACCATTGAGCGCCGCGCGGTGGACGCGGTGATCTGGGGCATGCCGGCCGTCAATTACGACCTGATGCTGCAGGCGGCGATCAGCGCCAAAGGCAAAACCAATCAGGTCGTCTACTGGTCGCGCCTGCCGGACTGGAAGAACCAGACGCTCACGCCGAATCCCGATGTGATCTATCTGATGCCTTTGTTCGACACCAAGGAGGTCGGACCGATGGTGCTGGAGATTCCGCCGGCCGGGCCGGCCGGCTCGATCACCGGAAGCATCGACGATAGTTGGCAGACTGCACTGGAAGATGTCGGCCCTGCCGGCGTCGACAAAGGCAAGGGCGGCAAATATCTGATCCTGCCGCCCGGTTACAAGGGCAATGCGCCGAAGGGCCACATCGTACTGCAATCGCAGACCTACCAGAGCTACGCCTTGTTACGCTCCAACCTTGCGAGCGGCGGCGACGCTGACGTCGCCAAGGCGGTGGCATATGGCAAGCGCGTAAAGGTTTATCCGCTGTCGCAGGCCAAAAGCCCGCCGGCGACGACATTCGTCGATGCGATCGACGTCGTCTTTGACAGCACCATTCCCGGCGATCTCCGATTCTTTCAGGCGCTCGACCGCTTCGTGCAGCATGAGCCGTGGATCGACCGCGACCGCGTGATGATCGATATGCTGAAATCAATCGGCATCGAGAAGGGCAAGACGTTTGCGCCCGATCATGGCACGCAGGCGGCCTTGAAGGATGCGATCACTGAAGCGCGCGCGTGGCTCGATAATCGCTACGAAGGCGTCTTCACGACCTCGTTCAACGAAGGACAGCAATGGGTGCTTCCGGCGCTGCCCGGGGTCAGCGAAGGCATGATGACCAACTTCGCCGGTCCGGATGCCTACCCGGTGGATGGACGCGGCGTCGCCTATTCGATGGCCTTTTTCAGCGCCAAGCATCTCGGGGCCGGGCAATAATACCTGATGACCATCCGCGACAAGGACCGCAAGCCGCTCGAAGGCAACGGCATCTACCGGCTCAACGTGCCGGCCAATGCGCCGGTGAAGCTGTATTGGTCGGCAACCGTGTATGACCGCGCCACGCATGCCTTGATCCGCGGCCAGAAGTGGTCGAGCCGCTCCTCCAACACACCGAAGCTGCAGAAGAACCCCGACGGTTCGGTGGATGTCTTTTTCGGCCCGAAGGCGCCGGACGGGAAAGAAACGAACTGGGTGCCGACCGATCCGAACGGCCGCTTTGAAGTCCTGTTCCGTCTCTATGGCCCAGAGAAGCCGTTCTTCGACAAGCAGTGGGTACTGCCGGACATCGAGCGGATCGCGGCGCAGTGAGAGTCGAGGTAGGCATGAAGAATCTTCTCATTCAAATGTGCGCCGGCTTGCTGACGGCGGCCAGCGTCGTCAACGTGCTCGCACAACCGACCGGCATCCCTGTCACCGTCGATAACTTCAAGCGCGCCGAAACCGACATGTACCTTGCCGGTTTCGTGAAGCAGGGGGCGTTTCGAAAATTCTTTCACCACCGCGACCTGCCGGTCGAAAACACCGGCGTGCGCCCCAACCGCGACACACTTTATTCGTTTGCGGTGTTCGATCTCGATGCGTGGTCGGTGACGATCACGTTGCCCGATGCCGGTAAGCGCTTCATGTCGCTGATGGTGATCAATCAGGATCACTACGCGCTGGAGACCGTCTACACGGCCGGAGATCACACGTACACGCGAGAGAAGATCGGCACACGATATCTCTTCGCAGCGGTGCGCACGCTCGTCGATCCCGCCGATCCGCAGGACGTCAAACAGGCGCAAGCCCTGCAGGATGCAATCAAGATCAGCCAACCCGGCGGCATCGGCCGCTTTGAGGCGCCCAACTGGGATCAGGCGAGCCAGAAAAAGGTGCGCGATGCGTTGCTGGTGCTCAACGAGATGGTGCCCGACATGCGGAATGCGGGCGGCCGCAAAGATGAGGTCGATCCGGTGCGGCACCTGATCGGCACCGCCTCGCTCTGGGGCCTCAACCCCGACAAGGAGGCGGTCTATCTCAACGTCACGCCGACAAAGAACGACGGCAAAACGATTTACAATCTGACTGTTCCGGACACCGTTCCGGTGAACGCGTTCTGGTCGGTCATCGTCTACGACGCCACCGGCCATCTCCAGAAGAACCAGTACAACGCCTATTCGTTCAACAGCATTACGGCGGGGAAGAACGCCGACGGCTCCGTTGCCATCCAGTTCGGCGGCTGCGACGGCAAGATCCCCAACTGCCTGCCGATCATGCAGGGCTGGAACTACACGGTGCGGCTCTATCGCCCGCGCCCTGAAGTCCTCAACGGCACGTGGAAATTTCCGGAGGCGCGGGAGGCGACCTAGTTCTCGGTGAAAAGCCCCGGGTTGCGGCGGGGCTCCGGTTGAATGCACGGCATTAGCTGCCGGTCAGTTGACGCGGGTCCAGGTCTGGCCGCCGCAGAACATGCCGCCGAAGGCGCAGCCCTGAACGCGCAGGCTGTCGGTGCCCTTGAGGGCAATCGTCGAATCATAGGTGCTGCCGGAATTCGGATCGAAAATCCGGCCGCTCCACTTGTCCTTGCCGGGCTTCATGTTGATCAGCACCTGCTCGCCGTTCTGGTTCGACTTCTTGTCGACCGAATAGCCGCAGATATTGGGACCGCACGCTTCGATCCGCACCTTGCCTTCCTTCTCCTCCGTCAGCCAGACGCCGAGCGGTGAGTTCGCAGACGGAAGTGTCGAAGCTGCCGGGGCGGTGGCCTGTTTCTGTTGCGGCGGCGGTGGCGCTGGCGCGGCAACGGGGGCAGGTGCGGGCGGCGCAGCCGGAGCGGCTTGAGGAGCTGCGGGCGGGGCTGGCGCAGGTGTATCAGCGGGCGCAACGGCCACTGTCGCTGTCGACGGCTCGCCCCTCGAAGCGGTGGCCGGAGCGGCTGGAGCAGGGGCGGCCGGCGCGGGCGCAGTCGCCGGAGCGGCAGCCTGTTCAGCCGGTGCAGGTGCGGCCGGGGTTGCCGCCTCGGGTGCGGCCTGCGGGGCCGACTTCGCCTGCTGCGGCGCCTTCCTGCCCGGGCGATCGAGATCGCCTTCCTCGCCACGCGGGCGTTTGGCCTTCTTGCCGGTATTGTCGTAGACGCCGGGAATTTGAACCGTGCCGCGATCGGGATCGATGGTGATGGTGCGGCCACCATACTCGAACGTGTACTGCGCCTGCGCGGCGGTGAGGCTGCTCGCCAGCAACAGCGCGGCAATAGCGAGACACTTCTTCATTGCGACCTCCTGAGCAGGGAACCCCATCCCTCGAAGCTAATACGCAGCGATAGCTTCACCCAACGTGATCTAAATCACTTTCAAAGTATAAGTCGTGTACTAGCGGCTTTGGTTCAAATCCGGTCGGGCCAGTCTAAATAGCGCTCACGTGACGGTCAATTTCCCGCAAAAACAGGCATGTCCAACGAGGATCAATCGAACCAGGCCGCGTAGATTTTCCTGAAGCTGCCGTCCTCGTTGGCGATGTGCAGCCACTGATCGACAAAAGCCTTCAGTGCGACGTCGCGCTGCAGCCAGTAGGCCTTCTCGGCGAAGTCGAACGGCTTGTCCGGATGTACCGCGCAGAGCACGCCCGGGTGCTGCTTCTGCTGGTAGCGGGTCTCGGATGAGTCCGTCATCATCAGGTCGGCGTTGCCCTTGGCGATCTCGTCGAAGATCGTGACGTTGTCGTTCCACATCTTGATCTCGGCGTTCTTGATGTTCGCCTTGGCGAAGCGTTCGTTGGTGCCGCCGGGATTGACGATGACGCGCGTGCCTGATTTGTCGATATCGGCGATGGTTTCATACTTGCCCTTGTCGGCGCAGCGGGCGATCGGCGTCTTGCCTTCGCGCATGATCGGCGTCGAGAACATTCCCTTCTTCTGCCGGTCGAGCGTGATCGAGACGCCGCCCATCGCGATATCGAAATTGTCGGCTTCGAAATCCTTCATCAGCTGCGGCCACGCCGTCTGGAAGAACTCGACCTTGACGCCGAGCGCCTTGCCAAGCGCTTCCGCCATGTCGACGTCGAAGCCGCGGAATTTCGACGTGGCCTTGTCGAGATATGTGAACGGCTGATAGTCGCCGGTCATGCCGACCCGCAGCGTGCCGCGCTTGATGATGTCGTCGAGACGGGAGTTTGACGGTTGCTGCGCGTGGGCGACAACGGTCCAAAGGACAGCCATTGCTAGGCTAACGAACACTCGAAACATCAGGTCTTCTCCGCCGACGAATTAGATGACACTCTGGAGCAACGGCGCCGATTTAAACCAGATATCGCGGTGGTGCCAGCCGGAGAAATTGAAATCGTGACCATCTCGCTCCACGAAGCTTCCGTCGGCGTGTTCGTGCCGTATCTCGGCAATCTGTCGGGTCTTCTCGACCGCGCCTCGGCGCACGCCGAAGCCCGAAACATCGATCCCGCCGTCCTTCTGAACATGCGGCTCTCACCCACCATGTACAGCCTCAAGCAGCAGGTGGCAGAAGCCAATCGGCATGCGACCGTCGCCGGCGCGCTGCTGGCTGGTGCGTGCTCCCTACACATTTTCAGACACCGAGCCCGACATCGCCGAACTCAAGGCGCGGATTTCAGCGGCGATCGATTTCGTGCAGGGCCTGCCGCGTGCCGAGATCGACGCCGCGGCCGACAAGGAAGTTGCTTTCACGTTCAAGAACGGTACCCGGCGAACATTCACCGGCAAATCGCTGCTGCTGACGTTCAGTGTTCCGCAGTTCTTCTTTCACGTCACGACGGCCTACGACATCCTGCGCCACGCCGGCGTCGATCTTGCCAAGAAGGATTTTCTGGGACCGCCGAGATGATGCCAAGGGCACATCCGAGATGATGAAGGGCGTATCGGCCGTTACGCCGCGGTGGTGGCTTTGCGCAACGAATTGGCATCCGCGCTTCGTCCGGTCATCTCGCTCTTCAACTGCTCGAAGCGCCGGCGAGCTTCGCTTTCGCGATAATCGACAAGCTGGATCGCAGCGTCGCGATCAAGCGGCCCGGTGACCAGCGGACTTGAATTCTCGCCGATGGTCTCATCGACATAGTATTCGCCATTGTCGAGGCGCACCGTCCATTTGAAACGGATCGCGGCCATCGGTCCGGGACCGATCCTGGAATATCCATGCGCCTCGATGGGAGGATGGGCTGCGGGAATGGGTGGAGGGGTCACGGCCCCTCGCTCTGTGAGCCCGGGCTTTTGGGATTCTCTGGAGGTCTCGACGCTGTCGAGAATGCTCGCAATGGCCGCCAGCGCATGGTCGGTCGGGTCGCTTTGAGCCACGATTTGAGCCTCCGGATCGAGTTCTGTGTCCGGAATCGGTGTCCCACTTCCGCCCGGTGCACTTTCCTCAGTGCCGATACGGCTGCGCTTTGTCAAATCTTGGCGTTTTTGCGGCGAAGTTATGCACAAACCGGAGGTAGTCTGTTCTTCCAGGGCCGCTCCTGTTCGAGCTGACCGGCCAGCCGGAACAGCGTCGCCTCATCGCCGAACCTGGCCGAGAACATCATGCCAAGCGGCAGTCCGGCCTTATTCCACGCCAGTGGCACCGACATCGCGGGCTGGCCGGACATGTTGAACATGGAAGTCCCCGGAATATAACGGCGCAGGATCGGGACAATGTGCGACAGGTCGCTCGACATGCTGTTGAGTTCGCCGATACGCAGCGGCGGCGAGCACAATGTCGGACTCAGGAAGACGTCGCAGCTCTCGAAGAAGGTGGCGAGCGAGCGCGAAATCTGGAAGGCCGCGAGCTGGGCAGCGACATAGTCGGTCGCCGTGGTCTTTTTCGCGTTTTGAGCGAACGCCAGAGTCAGTATCTCGAAATCGTTTTCCGTGGCGGTGAGCCCGAGCCTTTGCTCGATCAGCCGCACCGACAGCGCGGTGTTGGCGCCGACGATGGTGGTCATGGCCGCGGCCGGGTCGGCGGCAAGGACCGGGGCCCGTTCCTCGACGTAATGGCCGAGCCCCGCCAGCAGGCCCGCGATCTCGCGCACGGCCGCCGCGATTTCCGGATCGATTGTCTCGCCATAGGGCGACTTGTCAGTGAAGGCGATGCGGAGCCGGCCGGGGTCGCGGTCGACTTCCTGCGAAAACGGCCGCTCCGGCGGCGGCGCCACGTAGGGGCTCGACGGCTCCGCGCCGTGGATCGCGTCCATCATGACCGCGCTGTCGCGTACGCTGACGCTCACGACATGGCCGCAGGCGAAGCCGCCCCAGCCTTCGCCGCGATCGGGACCGAGCGGATTGCGCGCCCGGGTCGGTTTCAGGCCGAACACGCCAGAGGCGGAAGCGGGGATGCGGATCGAACCGCCGCCATCGCTGGCATGCGCGACGGGGAGGATGCGGGCAGCAACCGCCGCCGCCGCGCCGCCCGATGACCCGCCGGAAGAATGCGCGAGATTCCAGGGATTGCGGGTCGGCCCGTGCAGGCGCGACTCCGTCGTCGGCATCAGGCCGAATTCGGGACTGGAGCTCTTGCCGAAGATCGAGACGCCGGTATCGAGAAAGCGCTGCACCAGCGTGCCGTTGTGGTCGGCAACAAAATCCTTCAGGACCGTGGCGCCGAAGGTCGTGCGCGTGCCCTCCAGCGGATCGAGGTCCTTCAGCAGGAAGGGGACGCCGGCAAACGGGCCGTCGGGCAGGCCGCGCTCGATCTGGCGTTCGGCATAGTCGTAATGCTTGACGACGACTGCATTGATCTGTGGATCGACCTTCGCGGTCCGGGCGATAGCCTCGTCGAGCAATTCCCTGGCCGTGACTTCCTTCTTCCGAACCAATTCCGCAAGGCCGACCGCGTCGTAATTGCCGTATTCCTTGAAGGCCATGCGGATACCTCATTTGCCGGCCGGTCGATGATGGACCGGCCGCGACCAGGGTCGCTTGCGTTGGACGATTAGCCGAGCACGTCCTGATTGATCACGTTCTGCCGCAGCGGATCGCCATCCAGCACGCTCAGAATGTTGCGGGCGGTCTGTTCGCTCATCCGGTCGACGGCTTCCACCGTGACGCCGGCGACATGCGGCGCCATGATGACGTTCGGCAGTGCAAACAACGCGTGGCCGGCCGGCGGCGGCTCCTGCTCGAAAACATCGAGGCCCGCGCCGGCAAGCTTGCCCGACGAAAGCGCTGCGTGCAGCGCGGCCTCGTCGACGATGCCGCCGCGCGCCGTGTTGATCAGGAACGCCGTCGGCTTCATGCGCTTCAGCCGGTCGGCATTGAACATGCCGATCGTCTCCGGCGTCTTCGGGCAATGGATGCTGACGAAGTCGGCGCGCGGCAACGCGGCGTCGAGATCGGTGACCGGCTCGCAGCCGGCGGCCTTGATGTCGGCGGCGGGCTTGTAGGGATCGAACACCAGCACATTCATTTCCATCGCCAGGCAGCGCTTGGCGGTGCGGCTGCCGATGCGGCCGAAGCCTACGATCAGGATCGTCTTGCCGAAGAGATCGAAGGGCAGCATGCCGAGCCGCTCAGGCCATCTGTTGTCCCTGACCAGCGAATGCATTTCGGTCGCGCGCTTGGCGAGCGTCAGCATCATGAACAGCGCGCATTCGGCGACCGAAGGCGAATTGGCCGTGCCTGCGACCATCAGCGGGACCTTGCGGCGGCTGAGGGCAGGGACGTCGACGGCGTCGAAGCCAACGCCGATCCGAGTCACGACGAGCATGTCTTTCGAGGATTCAAGCTCGGGATCGCCGAAGCGGGTGCCGCCGAGGGCAACGCCATGCACCGGCGCATGCTCCTTCAGCTTGGCGTTGAAATCCGCCTGCGAGATCATGTTGGGAAATTCGACGAGATCGATGTCGTCTCGCGCGTTGAGCAGCGCTCTTCCCGGCTGCGACATCGATTCCGTGACGAAGATTTTCTTCTTGTTGGTAGCCATTTCCTGCCCTTGGGTCTTGCAATTGCGCCGTCAAAGGACGGCGCCGGTGACCTCGTTTAGCAGGTGCATGTTATTGAGGTCCACAGCCAATCGAAGCGGGCCGCCATCCTGCGCGCCGGCATTGGGATTGACCCGGCCGCAGACCTGCGAGCCCTCCATCGTAAAATAGATCAGGGTCTCCATTCCCATCGGCTCGGTGACATCGAGCACGGTGTCGAAGGTCTCGACGCCCGGCTCGGCATGCTGCTTGGCCTCGGTGATGTGCTCGGGCCGCAGCCCCAGCAGCAATTTGTCGATCGCGGGACACCCTGATAACGGGCGGCGCGGGCCGGCGGCAGCGGGAAGACGATACGATCGGTCAACCGGACGTGCAGCTTGCCGGCGATATCCTCCAGCCGGCAGGGGATGAAATTCATCGCCGGCGAGCCGATGAAGCTGGCGACGAATTTCGTCGCCGGCTTGTGATAGAGCTCGTTCGGCGTGCCGATCTGCTCGATCCGGCCATGGTTCATCACCACGACGCGATCCGCCAGCGTCATCGCCTCGACCTGGTCGTGGGTGACGTAGACCGTCGTGGTGCGGACCTTCTGGTGCACCTTCTTGATCTCGATCCGCATCTGCACGCGCAGCTTGGCGTCGAGGTTGGACAGCGGCTCGTCGAACAGGAACACTTTCGGGTTGCGCACGATGGCGCGGCCCATGGCGACGCGCTGGCGCTGGCCGCCGGACAATTGCTTCGGCTTGCGGTCGACCAGTTCGACGATATCGAGCATGCGCGCGGCTTCGTCGACACGGCTCTTGATCTCGGCCTTGGGGTAGCGCTTCAGCCGCAACCCGAACGACATGTTCTCCGCCACCGTCATGTGCGGATAGAGCGCGTAGTTCTGGAACACCATCGCGATGTCGCGATCCTTTGGCGGCACGTCGTTGATGACGTCGCCGCCGATCATGATGTCGCCGTCGGAAATATCTTCCAGGCCGGCGATCATCCGCAGCGTGGTCGACTTGCCGCAGCCCGAAGGCCCGACCAGCACGACAAACTCATGGTCGGCGATATCGAGATCGATGCCGCGCACCGCCTCGACCTCGTCATAACGCTTAACCACCTTGCGCAACGTCACGTCAGCCATGAGATCAACCCTTTGTCGCACCGGCGGTCAGGCCGGCAATGTAATAGTCCATCAGGAACGCGTAGATGATGAGCGGCGGCGCCGCGCCGAGCAGGGCGCCGGTCATGATCTGACCCCAGGCGAACACGTCGCCCTTGATCAGCGTGGTGATGATGCCGACCGGCAGCACGAGCTGGTCGGTCGAGGTCGTGAACACCAGCGGATAGAGGAACTGCGCCCACGAGACCGTGAAGGCAAAGATGGTCGCGGCAATGATGCCGGGGAAGGCAACGGGGATGAAGATGCGGGTCAGCGTCTGAAACCACGACGCGCCGTCGATCACGGCGGCCTCATCGAGTTCCTTCGGGATCGAGGCGAAGTAGCCGATCATGATCCAGGTGCAGAACGGCACCGTCAGCGTCGGATAGACGATCAGCAGCACATACCATCTGTTGATCAGCTGAATGCCGGTAAATTCGCCGAACGCCGCAAACATCTTGAACAGCGGCAGGAACAGCAACGTCTCGGGGATCAGGTAGGTCAGGAAAACCCCGGTCGCGAGCGTCGCCGAGCCCCAGAACCGCATCCGCGCCAGCGCGAAGGCAGCCGGTACGCTGATCAGCATGGTGATGGTCACGACGAAGATCGAGACCATCGCCGAATTGAAGAAGAAGCGCAGGAACTGGTTCGAGGTAAGTATCTCGGCATAGTTGGCGAGCGTCGGGTTGAACACCCACCACGGATTGGTCGCGGCCGAGATTTCGGCGCTGCTCTTGAGCGAGGTGATCAGCATGTAGAGCGGCGGCAACAGCGAGAACATCGCAAAGATGGTCAGGAAGAAGTACGACCATTTCAGCGCCCAGGCGCGGTCGCGGCTCATGCTGCCGTACTTGACCTTGCGGGTCGGCGCGGCCTTGTCGATCGTGACGGTGCTCATCAGGCTTCGTTCCCGCGCTTGTTGATGTCCCGCAGGATGAATACCGCTGCGATGGCAAGGATCGGCACCATGAACAGCGAGACGCTGGCGCCCAGCGGAATGTCGCTGCCTTCGATGCCGACACGGAACGCCCAGGTCGCAAAGATGTGCGTATGGTCGAGCGGGCCGCCGGCGGTGAGGATGCGCACGATATCGAAATTCGCAAACGTGACGATCAGCGAGAACAGCGTCGTGATCGCGATGATGTTGCGCATCATCGGCAGCGTCACGTACCAGATCCGTTGCCACCAATTGGCGCCGTCGATGGCGGCGGCTTCATAGAGCTGGTCGGGCACCGATTTCAGCGCCGCCAGATACATGATCATGAAGAACGGCGCGCCGACCCAGATGTTGACCAGGATGACGGAGAAGCGCGCCCAGTTGGCGTCCCCGGTCCAGGGGATCGGTCCGATACCGAAGAATGACAGCGTGTAGTTGAAGGCGCTGTAGGAGGGATCGAACAGCCACAGCCACGCCAGCGTGCTCATCGCCGGCGGAATCACCCATGGCACCAACAGCATGCCGCGCCATTTGCGCTGGCCCTTGGCCGGAATGTTATGAACGAAGTGCGCGACGATGAAGCCGATCAGCGCCTTGAAGAGGACGGCCGTGATCGCGAAGATGCACGACTGCTTCACGACCAGCCAGAAGGTGTCGCGCTTGAACAGGAATTCGAAGTTGCCGAAACCGACGAAGCGTTGCATCGATTTGTTCAGCGATCGCCAGGTGCATGGAGTAGAACGCAGGATAGATCACCAGCAGCCCGACCAGGATGATCAGCGGCAGCGTCATCAGGAACGCCGCGGTCGATTTTCGCTTCAGCGCGGTCCGCAAGCTGGAACGTTTGCGCGTGCCCGCAACTCTGGCAACACTGTTCGACTGAACTGCCACGTCGGCCATGGTGCTTCTTCCCTGCGAGTTTCATATTGCCGGGAAGCCGGCGTTGCCGGCTACCCGATCTTTGGCATGAAAAGCGGGTGACACCGCCGCGGCTTGCACCCGGGCATGCCGCGCGGAGCGAACCCTCAGCTTCGCATGAAGCCTTCGAGTTCGCCCTCGGCCCAGGCCAGCGTCTTCTCCATGGGTTCGCCCTGGTAGAAGCGCACGCACATCTTGGTCAATGTGGCCTGCGTGTAGATCTGCTGGGCCACCTTGGGCGGGGCCGGTGAAGCAGAGATCGACAGGATCTGATGCTTGTGCGGGTTCGGGTAGTGATACAGCGTGCCCTTCGGCGGTCCTTCCTCGGCCCAGACCTTGAGCGTGGTGAGCTTCTCGAACGCCGGCAGATCGTAGCCGCCACTGGCTCTGACCATCTTCTCGATGGCGTCTGGTTGCGACAGATGAACCAGCAGGCTCTTGGCCGCCTCCTTGTTCTTGGCGAACTTCCAGATGCTCCAGTAGTAGGGCAGGAACGGCGCGAACCGCCCCTTCGGGCCGACCGGGAAGCCATGCGTCCAGCACTGCTCGGCAACCTGCGGCGCATCCCGTTTGGCGACAGCCCAGGCGCTCGGCGGGTTCATGATCAGGGAGCCGCGGCCCGAGACCAGCCATTTGTTGTTGGAGGCGTCGTCCCATGCCGGCGCATCCGGCGGCAGGAATGCCATCAGCTTCTTGTAGTATTCGAGGACAGCCCGCACGTTGTCGTTCTTCACGACGACATTGCCCTTGGCATCGACGACTTCGGCGCCGAAGGCGAGGAAGAAGGCGCCCACCGTGTCGACGTTGTCGCTGGTCTCACCGAGGCCGATGCCGAAAGGATTGCCGCCCTTGTGGCAGGCTTCGGCGGCTTTCAGGAATGCGTCCGTGGTCCAGGCGTCGGCTTTCGGAGCCTCGCCCGCCGGATACATCGCCTGCACATCGATACCGGCATGTTTCTTCATCAGGTCGATGCGCGAGCAGGGGCCCTTGATCTGGCTGCCGACGCAGGCCGGCACGCCCAGCCATTTTCCGTCCGCCACGCCGAGATATCTCACGGTCCCGTTGACGTCGCCGTTCTGCTTGAGGAGGGGTTCGACGATATCGCTCACCGGCTCGAGGTTTTCGGCGTGTGCGTGCGGCAACCATGTCGACAGCGCGATAATGTCATGTCCTGACTTCGCCTGGGCCTCAGCTTGAATGGTCAGTAGCAGCTTGTTGCCCTGGCTCGGGATGTAGTCGATCGAAACCTCGACCTTCTCCTTGGCGGCCCATTCATTGACCAGATCGGTGGAAGCCTTGTTGGCGCCGGGCACCCAGTGGTCCCAGAAGCCGATCGAAAGCTTACCTGCAGCGTAGGCCCCGCGCACATAGGGTGCGGTGATGAGCGCTGCGGATGACAGCGCAGTGGCAGCAACAAATTGTCGGCGAGAAAGCTTCTTGCGTGACATGATGTCTCCCTCTTTGCTTTTTGTTGTCGTCTTGTCGTTCCTCTTTTGATTTTTTTCTTGTTGGCATTCACGCGGACGCGCCGATTTTGGACGGCGTATCCGCAAAGATTGGTTGCGCAATCAGAACAGAATTAAACGCGTCTGTCGAGAAATGACACGTGCGACGTTCTAGAACTAACGTTGCGGGTGAATTTCCAGCGCTCGGAATACTGCGACGCCTTCCTGCGCGGCATATTGCGTTGCACACGTCATCATGAACGCGAGAGGTTTGGGGATTGCGATCGTGCCGCGGGGGTCCCGGTGCGCGGGCCCAGTAGTTTGACGCAGCGGTAACGGCCGGCACCGCGGCTAGACTTGCTCATCGCTAAAACGATAAGATTTCAGATTCGAGAACACCAGTCTTGGCCAACGACGACGGAGACCAACAATGACTAGCCCGACATCCAAACTGCGCACGCGTTGGACAGTGTGCGCGGCCATGGGGTTGGCCGCCCTCATGCTTCTCAACGCGCCGCGTTTTGCGGATGCGCAGGTGGTTCAAGGTGTCGAGAAGGGCGTCCGCGAGGGTAACAAGGCGGCAGGCCCGGTCGGTGGCGTACTTGGCGGCGCCATTGGTGGCGTCGTGGGCGTTGTGACAGGCGTGACCGGCGTCCTGACCGGGGGCAATAATAACAGCAAAGGCGGACAGGCGCCGGCGGCAAAGGATGCCAAGCAGGGTGAGGCTTCCAAGCAAGGCGAGCCTTCCAAGCAGGGTGAGCCTTCCAAACAGGGCGACACGTCGAAGCCGGCGAAGGGGAGCAAGGCCACGAAGACCGCCAAGCAGCAACAGCAGCAGCCGGCCGTCCTCACCCAGACCGGCGTGCCGCAGATGACGGCCGAGCAGATCGTTGGCAACAGCGACGCCAATATCGAGCGGATCAAGAAGGAATTAAGTCTTACGCCCGAACAGGAGAAGCATTGGGCCGGGTTCAACAGTGCGATGCACTATCTCGGCCACAATGGCGCCGATCGGCTCAAACTGCGGGTAGCCCGCGCCAAGCGCGATCCCCCCGATGACATCATCGAGCAGATGCGAAATGAGGCCCAGTTCCTCAACGACCGCGCCGTCGATCAGCGCAATGTGGCCGACGCGGCCGAGCCTCTCTTTGCCAGTCTGGATGACAAGCAAAAGGCGGTCTTTATTCAGGAAATGGTCAATCTGAGCCACGAGCGCGGGCTCGATTAGCGGGCTCCGCCCGACGAATAGCCGGGTACGCATGCCCTGGGGTAGGTTGAAAGGCGCGGCACCCGGCTACTCTGCCGCAGCGGCGCGGCGGTTCCAATCTCATTGCAATGATGAAGATTCCCGGTCGAACTCGCGCCTTGATCGTGGCTGTCTTGCGGCGTTGTCGGGAACCTCATTGTTTGCCGGGCAGTGTTGCCCCGCAACATCACATATGTCCGCCACCGCGCCGGACACCAATCCGGCCGGCCCGGGCCCAGATTGAGGCCGGCCAGTCGATGGGAGCGCGGCCTCAGGTTTTCGGGAAATTCAGTTCGACGCCGACGCCGTCCGGATCGTAGAGAAAAAATTGCGTATCGCCGGTGCGTGGCACGATGCTCTCGCGGAATTTGACGCCTTTCGACTGCAGGCGCTTGCGCATGCCATCGACGTCGCTCGCCGCAAAGGCGATGTGGTCAAGCCGCCCGGTATCCTCGTACCTTTTCTCGGTGCCGCGCACGACGATGCCCTCACGCGGCTTGCGGGTGCCCATCAGATGCACCGTAGCGGCGCCGCCGGAATAGAGCCAGTAGCCGGGAAAATCGAGCGGCGGACGATCGCCGTTTTCCAGACCCAGTATTTCGCAGTAAAAATCCTTGGTTCGCTCCAGGTCAGATGGTTCGATGGTGTAGTGCTGCAGTCCGCCAAGTCCCATGGTCGTTCTCCCTAAACAAAACTGAGGTCGGTATCGACGCCCATCATCCAGGCGCCGACGGTTTCAAAATGCCTGAGCTGGCCTTGCAGCTGCTGGGTCACGGTGTGGATGTCGCGGAAACGGCGCTCCAGCGGGTGGTTCTCGAAGATCGCGGTGGCGCCTGCGGCATTGTAGGCGAAGTCGACCGCCTCGCGCGCCTTGTGAATGGCGTTGGTCGAGGCCATGCGGATGTTCATGCGCTGCGCAACCGTGATGGTCGCGCCCGCGCTCAGGTCTTTCCAAATATCGGCCATCGACTGCAACACGTAGCCGCGCGCGGCGCGGAGATTGACTTCTGCCTGCGCGAGGTTGGATTGCACCACGGCATTGTCCCGCAACGACTGCCTTGCGCCACGCGGCACCTTGCTGCGCATGGTCTCGACGAAATTGTCGAGCGCGGTGCGGGCGATGCCGCAGGCGACGCCGGCAAAGCCCAACTGGTAGCAGGTATGGTTGCTCATGCGGTAGAGCGGACCGCGCTCGCGGCATTCCCGGTCGAACTCACGCGTAATCGAATGGTCGGCGCGCACGAAGAAATCGTTGAGCGCGAACTGGTCGCTGGCGGTGCCGCGGAGGCCCACGGTGTTCCAGATGTCGGTCCACTCGACGTCCTCGGCGCGTACCAGCATGGTGCGCTCGAGCCGCGCCCCGTTGGCATCGTATTTGGGCGAGCCGTCGGCGGAATGGATCGGGCAGTGCGCGCCGAGCCAGGTCGCATGCCGGCCGCCGGATGCAAAGGACCACACGCCGGTTACCCTGTAGCCGCCCTCGCATTCGATTGCGCGAACCCTGGGGCCGGGCCCCCATGCCAGCACCGCGCGCGGATCGCCGAAGATCGCCTGCGCCACCGGCAGGTCGAGATAGGCGGCCGACATCGCGCAACCGCCGGCCTGGCTGAGGCACCAGGCGGTGGAAGCGTCAGCCCTGGCGATGGTTTCGATGACGTGGAAAAAAGTGACGGGATCGGTTTCGATCCCGTTGCTCGAGCGGGGCAGCAATAGCCGGAACAATTGCGCGTCGTGCAGCCTGTCGAGCAGCGCAGGCGGCAGCCGGCGCGCGGTCTCGATGTCGGCGGAAGCTGCCGCGACATCGGCGCGGACGGCCTCCGCCCGGGCGATCACCGCCTGGTCGCCGGCCAGATCGGCAGAAGTTGCAATCATTGTATTCAAGATGATGCCTGCCGAACTCTCGCTGTCGATAGATCCAGCCCGTCCGCCAGTTCCCTGTCGATCTGCTCGATCGACTTGCCCCTGGTTTCGAAGCCGATGAAATAATACACGATCCCGGCCATCAGGAACCAGCAACCGAGATAGACGAAGGCTGTCGGAATCTGCGTCAGCGGCACGTCAGGCTTGAGGTAGTTGTTGGAGCCCACGATCAAGGCAAGCCCGACAGGTCCGATGATCTTGCCAATGCCGCCAAAGCCATAGGCCGAGCCCATGCCGGTGGTTCGCAGATGCGAAGGCCAGACTTCGGCCGCATAAGGGCCGACAATGGCAAAGCCGCCATCGGCAAAGAAGAAGGTCACCGCGAGGATCAGCCAGAACGCCGACAGACCGAACAATGTCGCATCGTAATTGTATCCGGCCACGATGGTGAGGACGCCCGCGCCGATGCCCAATAGCCCTCCCGAGGTGCGGCGTCCGAGTAGCTCCGAGAAATAGGAGAAGGACAGGCGGCCGAGGAAGCCGGACAGGCTGAGCAGGATCATCATCTTGGCGGCTTCCTGCGGCGTCACCTTCAACAACAGCACGAACAGCGACGGCGCCCAGAGCGTTATGCCGTAGACCCCGGTTTGCGCGCCGGCGTTGCCCAGCCAGGAGACCAGAAGGCTGCGCGGATATTTGAACAGATCGAACCAACTCGTCTTGATGATCGGACCGGCATCGGCCGCGGTCGGCAGCGGCAGCGCGGACGGTTCCATCTGCAGCGCCCAAGCCAGCGACTTGCGCGCTTCCTCGTAACGGCCCTGGCGGCACAGCCAGCGCGGGCTCTCCGGCACCCAAAGCCGGACCAGCAGGACCAAAAGCGCCGGCAGCACGCCGATCGCAAACAACAGCCGCCACTGATCGCTCCCCATCAAAGCTCCCAGCACGGCGCCGAGTCCGACGCCAAGCGGGATGACGCAGGTCACGATACCGCCGACCCAACCCCGCTTGGAGGAGGGCATGAATTCCTGCACCAGCGGAAGGTCGACACAATAGAGTCCGCCGACGCCGGTGCCGACAAAGAAGCGCATGATGGCAAGATAGATCCAGCCATTGTCAGGCGTGAAATACAGCAGGCCGGTGGCGATCGAGAAGTTCAGCACAGTGCCGATGAACACCATGCGCCGGCCGATCCGGTCGGCGAGCCAACCCCAGACATAGGCACCGATGATAGCGCCGATGCCGGAACTCATCAGCACGAAGGCCGATTGCCCGAAGGTCAGCTTCCACGGCCCGATCAGGAAGGCCAGCACAAAGCCAATCAGGAAGTAATCGAAGAATTCGAGCGCATCGCCGATGATGGCGGCCATAAGGATCTTGATCTGGTTGCCGGTCAAGCTCGTCCGGCGATCGAGTATCTCGAACATGGCGTTTCCCCCCGGCGCCTGTTTGTTTTTGATCATTCAGGGCGGCCGTTGCGCCTGCGCACCGCCTATCCGCAAAGGGTATCGCGAGGTCGCCGCGAACGACAAGCCCAGGGAGACGCGGGGCACGTCTGCGCAGAGGCGATGGAGAAGCTCATGCCGCCCCGCACAAACCGGCGCGCGAAAACAATTGCGCGAGCTGCTTGAATCATATGCAACCGTTTTGCAGGCCCATCTTGTTCTGGCTTCTGCAGTGCACACACCCGACTTGTTTAAGGTTTTGCGCTAACCTTGCGTTTGGTCGGGGTTGGGATGGGACGACATGGAAGAGAAGCGAAAGTATCCGCGAACGGAGATCGAGGAGGCTGCCTTTGTTTCGTCGGGCGGCTCCGTCATGCCCTGCGTGGTGCGGAATATCTCGCGCGAGGGAGCGGCGATCGATGTCGACAATCCGGCCTTCGTTCCGCAGCACTTTCGTTTGGTCATGGCAAAGGATCCTTCAGTCGTGCACGAGTGCCGGGTGGCCTGGATCCAGAAGAATCGGATCGGCCTGACTTTCCTGGGGATCGCGGAGCCGTCGCCATCGTAACGCTAAGCCGCGTTACTCGATCCGCAGCTTTGCGTCGCGCACCACCTTGCCCCATTTGTCGATCTCCAGCCTGATACGTGCGCCGTACTGTTCCGGCGTATTGGCTACCGGATTGAAACCGAGCACGGTGAGGCGCTCCTTGACGTCCGGCTGGGCGACGATCTTGGCGATCTCACGATAGAGCAGGTCAACGATTTCTTTCGGCGTTCCGGCTGGCGCGACAATCCCCGTCAGCGTGTCGGCGTCCTGATCCTTCACGCCCTGTTCGGCATAGGTCGGCACATCGGGCAGCCCGGCGGCCCGTTCGGCCGATGCCACGCCAAGCGCACGCAGTTGCCCGGCCTGCACCGCTGCTAGGGAAGATGGCAGGGCGGTAAATGCGATCGGCGTGTGGCCGCCGACCGTTGCCTGGACCGCCGGCCCGGCCCCCGTAAAAGGCACATGCACCAGATCGAGTTTGAAAGCGAGGCGGAACAATTCGCCGCCCAGATGCGGCGTCGATCCGACGCCCGGGCCGGCAAAACTGTATTTGCCGGGATTGTCCCTGATAAGCTGCACCAGTTCCGGCAGCGTCTTGGCCGGCACTTGCGGGTTTACCACCACGACATTCGGCGAAGCCGCCACCAGCGTGACCGGCGCGAAATCCTTGATCGGATCGTACGGCACCTTGGCGTAGAGGCTGGGATTGACGACGAAGCCGGTGCTGATGGCCATGATCGTGTAGCCGTCCGGCGTCACGCGCGCGACCTGGCCGGCCGCGGTGTTGCCGCCGGCGCCGCCGATGTTCTCGACGAAGAATTGCTGGCCGAGATTGTCGGTAAGTTTCTGGGCGACGATGCGGGCGATGGCATCGGTCGGCCCGCCGGCGGGAAAGCCGACCACGACGCGCACCGGCCTGGTCGGATAGTTTTGCGCCGATGATGCCACCATTCCGGACACCAGCCACGCCGCTGCCAACATTACGCGCAAAGCCGCGACCATGACGCTCTCCCCATTATGTTTGTTGGGGTCATCATCGGCGAGGTCGCGGCGCCAGACAAGGGGTGACTGCGACGGCCCTGCGGCCGCTATTTCCTGAGCAGCGGCTTGATCCGCTCTTCCAGTTCCTCGAACGGCATCGAGCCCTGCAGCCGCACGCCGTTGAGAAAGAAGGTCGGCGTCGAGGTGACCTTCAACTCCCGAACGGCGTATTGCTGATCGGCGGTCAGCCTGTCGAACTGCGCCTGGTCTTTTTCACAAGTCGCGACGTCCTGTTCGCTCATGCCGTACTGCTTGCCGACGTAGAGGAGCGTGTCCTTGGTTTGCGCCATCAGGCGCTCCTGCAGCTTGAACATGGTCTCGACCGCGCCGAGATATTTTTCGGAATCGCCGTTTCCGATGCAGCGCGCCAGTATCGAGGCGGCGGCGGCCTTGATGTCGAGCGGAAATTCACGAAACACGAAACGCACCTTGCCGGTATCGATATATTTCGAGCGCAACATCGGAAACACATTCTGGCCAAAGGCCGCGCAATGCGGGCAGCTCATCGACGAATATTCGGTGAGGGTAATCGGCGCTTTCGCGGACCCGATGGCAATGTCCGGCAGCGATACCGGTTTGGCAGCCGCTGCAGCAATCGCGCTTTGCGCGATGGCCGCTCCCGAGAAGGCCAGCGATGCGAAAGCGAGCAGGACGGTGAAGGCGATGCGGTGACGGGCGTTCAACGATTACTCCGAAACGAACGGGCGAGGGCGGGCCGGCAAGGCTCGCGACGTGCCGATTCTAATGGTTTTGCGAACCAAAAGCCACCTGGCCGGGCTGCGAGGCGAGCCCGGAGAGGCGCAAGGGCAGGGCGTTCTGCACGGTCGCGTTACACCACGGCGCGTTCTTTCATTCCCGATCGCGTCGCACGGAGCCGGCGAGGATTTGCAAGCATCAATAAAAAATGCCCCGCAACACGGTCTTTGCGACCAGCGATGGCGGGGCAGTCTTAGGAGAAAACGGCGAGATCGCCGAATGATGATGCGGACATCGTCGTCGGAGCATCATGTAGATTGATATTCTGATCGTTTGGCGGTGTTCGCATTGAGCTGGATCAAATCGAAAATGCCGGGTCTTGCGGTCATTCCGCATGAATAGCCCGGCGGCTTCGCGCGCAGATCAGGATGCCGCGCGGCTCCACGTGTGCTTGCAGGGGGCGGTTGATTGGTCCGCCGAATGTTCGAGTTCGTGATGGCCGTTCAGGTGCATGACCTCGACGCAGTCGGCGTTCAGACGTTCGTTATCGACCAACCGTTCGGCCAACACGAGCGCCTGCGATGGTCCGACCGATTGGACGTCGATCTGACGCTGCAGGCATTTGAAGCTGTGGCCGTCGGAGTTGCAGAGATCCTTGTAGAAGGAGACGCGATAATTGTTCATCTTGCCCTCCGGTCCTTCCGGTATTCTTGTGGCCCAGCCTACTCTCAGGCGTCCATGTCTGCCAGCCGCTGGCGGTTGCGCAGCACGATTTGGCGGGCGCTCGAGAATACCAGAACGCCCTGGTCGCTGAGTTGCGAAAGCGCGCGCGAAACGGTTTCCAGCGTCAGTCCGAGATAGTCGCCGATGTCGCGGCGGCACATCGGCAGCGCCATCATGCCGGCCTTGGCGAGCCGGCGGTCCATTTCCAGCAGGAAAGTAGCAACTTTTTCCATCGCGGTCTTGCGACCCAGCAGCAACATGTGGTCTTCGGCGTGCCGGAGGTCGCTTGCGGTCATGGTCCAGAGATTATGGGCGACCTGAACGTTCGATCCCGCAGCCGCTTCCAGGCTGCGGCGCTTCACCAGGCGGACGGTGGTGTCGGTGATCGCTTCGGCGGTCAGGCGATGGGTCGAGCCGACATCGAGACCGAACACGTCGCCGGGCAGATGGAACGCGCCGATCTGGCGCCGTCCGTCATTGAGGAGCTTGTAGGTGCGAACCGCGCCGCGGACGACCTGATAGACATATTCGGAAGGCTCGCCCTCGCCGTAGATTTCCTCGTCCTTGCGGTAGGAAAACTCGCTGGCAATCACCCCCGCGCAGGTCGCGATCACGCTGAACTGGTCGACGGTCGGAGCCGTCTGGACGCGCGGGGCGGGGAGAACCTTGGCTGCGGGGACTGCCGGGGCGGTGATTGTCTGGGTGTGCATTTGCCATCTCCTCGATGCGGGATGGCTTTGGTGTAACTGCGATTTTTGATGCTCGATATCTGGGTCGATATCCTAAGGGACGGCCCTTACGGGGTTTTACGGAGGCAGGGCCTGCCGGGGTTCAGGGCTGGCCTGGATTACCCGGCGCATCGATCGCCTGTCGAACGCAGTCGATCAGATTATCCTCCAGATTGGGCTTCAAAAGCACCTGGCGCACGCCGACCGAGCTTGCCTTGGCCGAGATGTTTTCGTCCGGATAGCCTGTGATCAGAATGATCGGGGTGGAAACGTCGAGCCTTCGCAGCCGGGTGGTCAGTTCCAAACCGTCGAGTTCCGCCATCTTGTAGTCTACGACAAGACAATCCGCGCGAATTTCGGGTGGAGGACCCCAGCAACGCGCTCCCGCTGCGGAATGTGCGGACGTCGAATCCTTCCGTTTCCAGCAGAAATCGCAACGATGTTCGGACGTCGTAGTCGTCATCGACGACGTAAATCATCGATTTCCTTGGCGAAAGGCTGACGCTGGGTTCACCGCTGGTGCTTGTTCGGGTGTCGATCATTCCGACAAAATAGACGTATTGCCGGTTTCCGAATTGACTTGGCTCAATCTTCGACGATGCCGGCACGGATCGCAAAGCGCACCAACTCGGAAAGGTTACCGGCCTGCATCTTGGTCATCACATTCGCCCGATAGACCTCCACCGTGCGCGGGCTGATATCGTATTCCCGGGCGATGGCCTTGTTCGATTGCCCCGTCACCAGCCCCTGCATCACCTGGCGTTCGCGCTGGGTAAGGCTGGCGACGCGGGCGGCCATGTCGGCCGATACCGCCTCGCTTTTCGAGCCGCTCTCGCTTTCCGCGAGCGCGGTCTCGATCATGCCGATCAGCCGGTCATCCTCGAACGGCTTTTCGAGAAAATCGAGCGCCCCAAGCTTCATCGCTTCGACGGCGAGGGGCACGTCGCCATGGCCGGTCATGACGATCACGGGGAGCTTTCGCGGGCCCGAACTCAACTGACGCAGCAACTCCATGCCGTCGATGCCAGGCATGCGCACGTCCGTGACCACACAGCCCGGCTCCAGGTTTGCAAGCTCGTCCAGGAAAGCCTGCGCGGAATCGAAAAGACGCACGCTGAAGCCGGCGGAGCCCAGCAGGAAATCCAGCGAGTCGCGCATCGCCAGATCGTCGTCGATGACATAAACTTTAGCGCTCGGCGGCATCGATCATATCCTTGGCGGGCGCCGCGGGCAGGGTGAAACGGAAAGTCGCGCCACCGGATCCGTTGGTTTCGGCCCACATCCGGCCGCCATGGGTTTCGATGATGGTGCGGCTGATCGAAAGGCCGACGCCCATGCCGGTCTCCTTCGTCGTGAAAAATGGCTGGAACAGGTTCGCAAGGGCATCGTCGGCGAAGCCGGGTCCGGTGTCGGAAACGGCAATTTCGATCATATCATCCGCGGCCCTGGTATTTGAGGCAATCAGCTCGCGGTGTGTCGAGACGGCCATCGCTTCCAGCGCATTGCGGAACAGGTTGACCAGGACCTGCTGAATCTGGACCCTGTCGGCAAGCACCAGGTCGCAGGTCGGGTCCAGGCTGAAAGCGCAGAAACACGCCCTGTTCGCGGGCGCCGGTAAGCCCGAGCGCGCCGGCCTCTTCGACCATTTTCGAAAGACTTTCGACGCGCTTCTCGGAGGCGTCGCGCGCGACGAAGTTGCGCAATCGCCGGATGATGTCGCCGGCGCGGATCGCCTGCTCCGCGGCGCGATCGAGCGCCGCTTCGATCTTCGGCGCGTTGGCGTCGGTGCTGCCGGCCAGCAGGCGGCGCGATCCCTTCATGTAATTGCTGATGGCCGACAGCGGCTGATTGAGTTCATGGGCCAGGGCGGAAGCCATCTCGCCCATCGCGCTCAGGCGCGAGACGTGGACCAGTTCGGATTGCAGTTCCTGCAGCCGCGCCTGGGTCTGTTGCTGTTCGGTGAGATCGCGGACGAAGCCTGTAAAGAAGGGCTTTCCCGCCGAATGCATCTCGCCGATGGTGAGATGCATCGGAAACGTCGTGCCATCCTTGCGCATGCCGGTCACGATGCGGCCGATGCCGATGATGCGCCGTTCGCCCGTCTTCAGGTAGCGCGCGAGGTAGCCGTCGTGGCGGCTGCGATCCGGCTCCGGCATCAGCTCGCTGATGTTTTTTCCGATCGCCTCGGGTTCGCTGTAGCCGAACTGACGCTCGGCGGCGCTGGAAAAGAACTGCATGATGCCATGCTCGTCGATCACGATCATCGCATCCGGGATCGTATCCAGGATCGAGCGAAAGTGCCTCTCGCGGGTCCTGACGTCGTCCTCGAGACGTTTCTCGTGGTCGATGTCGATCATGACGCCGCTGAGCCGGGCAGGAGCGCCATCGGGACCGTTGACGATGGCGCCAAGCGCGCGCACCCAGTGACCTTCATCCGAATCCCGGTGCACCCGGTACTGAACGTCGAAATTGCACCCGGTATCGATCGACTCCTGCACGGCTCTCGCCGTGCGATCGCGATCCTGCGGATCGAGCAGGGAAAGAAAGAGGTCGTAGTCGACAGGCGCGTCCGATCGCGACGCCGAACAGCTTGCGGGTGGTGGTGGACCAGCTCAACGTCCGGGTCGAAAATTCGAGATCCCAGGTGCCGACGCCCGATCCCTCGGCACCGCTGCGCACGTTCTGATCGAGCGGATCCTGATCTCGAAACGGTCGGTCGGGGTCGATCATGCTTCGCCTTCGCAGGCTTCGTTGCTTATCAGATATCGCATTCAGATCGGGCGTGTGAAATAGCGGCGGCGCGGAATGAAAGTACTACGCATATCTAATTGATATAAAATGAAATTTTGTGAATTCGCCGGCGCGACGCCCTGCAGGGCTCTCGACTGCAGATGCCTGGAAGGGATTCTTGATCTAGGTCAGCTTCGAAGCCGCAGCAGAGCTCTAGGATGCCACTTTGTGGCAAGGCCATACGGCATTTCGTCCCAAGGTTTGGAGCAGGTTATGGACTACAAAACCGTCATGGTCGGTCTGGCGCTGGATCGTCCCAACGATGCCTGCCTTCGGGTGGCCGGAGATATGGCCGAACGATTCGGGGCGCGGGTCATCGGCGTTGCCGCCTCGGATCTCAGGCCGCCAATGTATTTCGCCGATGGCGATTTTGCGCAAAAGCTTCTCGATCAGGAGGCCGCCGGCCATCGAGCAAGCGATTGTCGGAGCTCGAAGCGGAGTTTCGCGCTTCGGTCGAGAAGCGTGCGACAGCCGTGGAGTGGCGTTCCGCCCGGTCGTTGCCGGTGCCCTACATGCTGCAGCAGGCGAGAGCCGCCGATATCCTCGTGATCGGCGCGCGCACCGAGACCCTGGTCGATCCCTGCGCGGCTCCGGACCCGAGCGATCTGGTGATGCAGGCCGGGCGACCGCTCATCGTGGTGCCATCAGCGGTGCAATGGCTCGATCTGCGAAGCGTTCTGGTCGCCTGGAAGGATGTGCGCGAAGCGCGCCGGGCCGTGTTCGACGCGTTGCCGATTCTGGCTGCGGCCAAGGAAGTCACGATTGTGGAAATTCCCGAGCAGGACGGACGTCACGCGGAAGCGCTGTCGCATGTTGGCGACGTGGCGGCATGGCTGCGCGGCCACGGCATCGCGGCGAACACCGTCGTTCCCGAAAAAGCCGGTAGCGTGACCGAACAGCTCGAGAACATCGCCGCCCATGTCGGGGCCGGCGTCGTGATCGCCGGCGCCTACGGCCACTCGCGCTTCCGCGAATGGGTGCTCAGCGGCGTTACACGCCACCTTGCAACTGAATCGCGCCGCTGCGCGTTCCTGTCCCGTTAACGAATTAAAATGGCGAGGAACCGCCGTGCATAGATTTCTCGAAGCGACCGCCGGGCAATACATGACGCGCAAGGTGAAGACGGTTACGCGCGACACCACCATGCGCGAGCTGCAGAAGATGTTCGAGGCCGATGATTTCAACTGCTATCCGGTCCGCGAAGGCGACGACATCGTCGGCGTCGTCAGCAACTTCGATTTCCTGAAGTGCTTTGCGTTCAACCCCGGCCGCATGGTTCCGGCCTATGACGATTTGTTGTCGCGGATGGTGGCGGACGTGATGACGCCGGAATTCATCTATGTCGATCCGGCAACGAAACTGACCCGCGTCCTGCAGCTGATGGTGGACCACCGGATGAAGAGCCTGCCGGTGCTGGATGCCGAACAGCGGCTGGCCGGGATCATCGCGCGCGAGGACATCATGCGCGCGTTGGCCGAGAGCGTGCGCAGATGAGGTCGCTCCGCGCGCCGGAAGTACCGGCGTCCGCTCTAACCGGCCTTCGCCATCTCGGTGTCTTCCGGCAATTCCAGATACATCCCGGACATGGTGTCGACCCAGCACAGATGGTCGTGAACCTTCGTCACGCCGGCCACGTTCTGCGCGGCCACCATGGCCGCCTGCCGTGAGCGCTCCTCGCTGATGACGCCGCTCAGATGGACGATGCCGTCGCGCACGATGACATTGAGGCCGAACGGGCTCCAGTCGTTCTTCTCGATCGCAGCGATAACGCGGTTGCGAATGTGGTCATCGTCGGCGGTCGGATCGGGGATTTCGCGGGCGAGGCCCGCGACCGCCTGCAGCAGGTTGGCGCGCGATACGATTCCGACGAGCTTGTCGCCCGTCATCACCGGCAGGCGCTTGATGCCGTTGGTCTCCATCGCATTGACGATCTCTTCCAGGGTCGCGTCTTCGGTGACGGTGATCGGATCGCTGGTCATGACTTCTGAAACCTTGCGGCCATGCTCGCGAACGTAATCGGTTGCCGTCTGCGCCGGTGCCAAGCAGGAATTTGAGCCAGCGGCCGCGCTTGCGCTGCGTGCCGATCTCGCTGCGGCGAATGAAATCGCCCTCCGAGACGATGCCGACCAGCTTGCCGGCGGCATCGACCACCGGGAGCCCGCTGATGTGCTGCTCGCAGCATGATATTGGCGGCTTCGAGGATGGTGGCGTCCGGCGCGACGGTGACGACAGAATGTGTCATGATCTGATGGGCGCGCATGGCGATCTCCTGTTTGATGTCCTGAAGGGGAGCGCTGCGGGCTGGTGCAGCGCTCCTTCTATTCCGCTCACGCGGCCGATTTGATCTCGATCTGCTTGGTCTGCTTCGGCGCCGGCTTCGGCACGGTGACCTTCAACACGCCATTGGCGATCTCGGCCGAAATGTCCTCGACCTTGACGCCAGATGGGAGTTCGACGGAACGCGAGAACGAGCCGTAGCTGCGCTCGACAAGATGATAGTCCTTGTTCTTCTCCTCGCGCTCGTTCTTCTTCTCGCCGCGGATGGTGAGGAGATTGTCGGCGACATTGAGCTCGACATCCTTCTTCTCCAATCCCGGGAGCTCGGCGGTAATTTCGATTGCCTTGTCGGTCTCGCTGATATCCATGCTCGGCATCGTCGTGGTGGCGAAGCCGGGAATATTGCGTGTGACGCCTTCGAACAGCCGGTCGATTTCCTGCTGCAGCAACGAGAACGGGTTGGTTTCGCGCCGGGTGACAGCACCCTGGGTTCCAACCGGGATCACGGACTTGGTATTCATGTGTACCTCCTGGTGAAAAGCCGTACTGGTCGAGCCCATGCTAGGAGGTCGCGGACCACGGCCCTTTGACGGGGATCAAACTTCGGACGGGCCGTCGCGGGTAGATTGCACACGCTTGCGTGAGGATATCGGAACGAGATGCACGCCATGGTCCTGTCGGCGCCCGGCGCGCCGCTTCGGTTTGAGCCGCGGGAAGATCCGGTTCCCGGGCCCGGCGACGTGCGCGTCAAGGTCGGCGCCTGCGGCGTGTGCCGGACCGATCTGCATGTCGTCGATGGAGAATTGCCTGACATCGCCTATCCGATCGTTCCCGGCCATGAGGTGGTCGGCCGGGTCGACGCGCTTGGGCCCGGTGTGACCTCTCTTCGTGTTGGCGAGCGGGTCGGCGTTCCCTGGCTGGGCTATACCTGCGGCGAATGTTCCTATTGCCGGAGCGGCCGGGAAAACCTCTGCGACCGCCCGCGCTTTACCGGCTACACGCGCGACGGCGGTTTTGCCACGCATCTCGTCGCGGACGCCCGCTATTGCTTTCCGCTCGGCGAGGCCGGCGACGATGTCGCCATCGCGCCTCTGCTGTGCGCGGGCCTGATCGGCTGGCGCTCGCTGGTGATGGCGGGCGATGGAAAGCATCTCGGAATCTTCGGCTTCGGTGCGGCCGGCCATATCATCGCGCAGGTAGCCCGCTGGCAGGGGCGCTCGGTCTATGCCTTCACCCGCAACGGCGATGTCGAGGCGCAGCGCCTTGCGAAATCGCTTGGCGCGGAATGGGCCGGGTCATCGGAGGACCAGCCTCCGGTGCCGCTTGACGCCGCGATCATCTTCGCGCCGGTGGGCGATCTCGTTCCGCTGGCGTTGCGCGCCGTGCGGAAGGGCGGGCGCGTGGTCTGCGCCGGCATTCACATGTCGGACATTCCCTCGTTCCCTTACCATATCCTGTGGGAGGAACGGCAGCTGCTTTCGGTCGCCAACCTGACGCGCGGCGACGGGATCGATTTTTTCAAGATCGCGGCGCAAGCGGGCATCAGGACACACACCAGCGTGTTCCCGTTGCGCGAAGCGAATGATGTCCTCGCGAAACTGCGCGCCGGGCAGATCACCGGCGCCGCGGTGCTGCAGCCATGATCGTTCAACCGCCCGATATCGCCGTAGCCGAGCCAGACCTGCAGCAGCAGGTGCTCGATTTTCTCGACGGTTCCAGCTTCGGTCCGGCCAGGGGCGGCAAGCGGATCGACACCCATGCCTCGATGGTTTTTCTCGGCGCCGATCGGGCATTGAAGATCAAGCGGGCCGTGCGCCTGCCGTTTCTCGACTATTCGACACTGGAGAAGCGCAAGCGTGCCTGCGAGGAAGAACTGAAGGTCAACGCCGGCAACGCCCCCGAGCTGTACCGGCGCGTTGTCGCCATCACGCGTCATTCCGACGGCGCCTTTGAAATCGACGGCACGGGCACTCCCGTCGAATGGGCGGTCGAAATGACGCGGTTCGACGAGAGGCAGTCGCTCGATATTCTCGCGGCATCGAAGACGATCGATCCATCGCTTGCGACGGCCGTGGCCGACGCGATTCTGCGGTCCCATGACAAGGCGCCGCGCGCGGACGGCGAAAGCTGGATCGCCTCCATCCCACCCATCATCGAACGCAACACCGCAAAATTTCGCTCCGTGCGCGGACTTGATCCCGTTGCCGTCGATCAACTCGATGCCGTCAGCCGTGATGCTGCGACGACATTGCAGCCGCTGCTCGGAGCGCGTGCCAGCCGCGGGTTCGTGCGCCGTTGTCACGGCGATCTGCATCTCGCCAATATTGCCTTGGTGGACGGCCGGCCGTTGCTGTTCGATGCCATCGAATTTGATCCCGTCATCGCGACGACGGATGTGCTCTACGATCTCGCCTTCACCCTGATGGATCTGGTTCATTTCAATCAGGCCACGGCAGCGAACGAGGTGTTCAATCGCTATCTGGCGGGGGCAGGGGATGAAGACCTCGACGGCCTGCGACTGCTGCCGCTGTTTTTGTCGGTGCGGGCGGCGATCCGGGCGCATGTGCTGTTCATGAAGGGTGAACAGGCCGGAGGGGACGACGCGGTCTGGCGGGAGGCCAGGCGTTACTTCGATCTGGCGGGACGCCTCATCGCACCCAAGCCGCCGCTGCTGGTGGCGATCGGCGGACTGTCCGGGACGGGAAAATCGGTACTCGCACGCAACCTCGCGGGGCTGATCGAGCCTCCGCCAGGCGCGGTCATTATCCGCTCGGATGTCGCCCGCAAGCACCTGTTCGGCGTCGGTGAAACCACGGCCCTGCCGGAAGCGGCCTACCGGGGCGATGTCACGGAGCACGTCTACGGCGTGCTTTCGAGCAATGCGCAGCGTATCCTCGCCCAAGGCTGCTCGGTCGTGCTCGATGCCGCTTATCTGCAGGAAGCCGAACGGACGGAAATCGCACGTCTTGCAGCCACTTGCGGCATTCGCTTCGTCGGCATGTTCCTCACCGCGGATCTCGCGACACGGCTGGCACGGATCGAACACCGCAAGGGCGATGCGTCTGATGCAACGCGGAATGTTGCCCTGCAACAGGAAACTTTCGCGATCGGCGCGGTAGACTGGCATATAATCGATGCCTCGGGGACGCCGGACCAATCACTCCGCAGCGCCCGTACTTCGTTGTTTGCGGTGCCGGACGAGCGCTGACGATGAGAGTTCATTCAACCGGAACCTCCGGCCGGCGCAAGGCCGCTGCAGCGGCGGGTCTCGATTGTGCTGCGGCGTTCCAGAAAATTGCGATCGAGTGCGTCGCTTCTATCAAGGCCCATCACACCAGCGCGTGCGCCGGCGATGCCGAGGCGGTGCACCAGATCCGGGTCGCGATCACGAGGTTGCGTGCCGCTGTGGCGTTCTTTGCGCCGATCGTGGTCGATGCGGAATGGCTGCGTTTGAAGAAGGAAATCGCCTGGCTGAACGGCTCGCTCGGCGCCGCGCGCGACAGCGATGTCGTGGTGGAATATGCGCGCCAAAAGCGATACCGCGCATGGGCGCAGGCCGTGATCGGCGAGCAGCTCGAACAGCGCCAGGCGCTGGACCACCGCCGCCTGGTGCGCTGCCTGCGCTCCGCTCGGAGGCAACGCCTGGTCGCGGCAATAGCGCGCTGGATCAAACAGGGAGCGTGGCTGGAGCGTTACAAGCGCCGCAAGGACACAGAAGCTCTGCAATCCTATTGCGCAGGCGAACTCAACCGCTGGCATAAACGGCTGGTCCGCAAGGGAAACCGCCTGAAGACTGCGGGAGCGTCGCGCCGTCATCAGCTGCGGATCAAGGTTAAACGCTTCCGCTACATGCTTGAAGCGCTGACGGAAACCGTCGCGCTGCGGGGCCGCGGCGAATTCCGTCATTTGCATCGGCCGGCAAAGCGATTGCAGCGTGCATTGGGCGACATGCGCGATCTCGAGCGCTTCGCCGATCTTGCCGGCGGATCGCTGCTGGCCGAAAGCGGCAAACGAGGCAGGAAGCATCCGCCGGGCTATCGTCACCGGAGGGAAGAGCTGCTCGGCGCCGCCATCGCAGCGCATCGCGACCTCAAGGGCGCCCGGCTCCGCTGACGCCGCCGTCCGCATTGCCGCTCGACATTGTCCGAGCTTGACGTGGGTCAAGTTCGGCCATCCGCCCGTCGGTTACCTTCGCCGTCAGCAACGGGGCCGAAAGCCTCGCAAATGTGTGGGAGAAGGGCGATGTTCAGGAACATTCTGGTTCATATTCCCTCCGAGCGGCCGGTCAGGCCGGTGATCGACGTTGCAGTCGCGCTCACCATTGCGCGACGGTCGCATCTCGATGCGATCGCCATCGGTTTTGAATCGATGAGCGCCGCCGGGATGATTGTCGAGGGCGGTGGCGCTGCCGTTGCCGCCGTGATGGGCGCCGAACTGGAGCGTGCCCAGGAGAGGGCTGACGCCGCGATCGCCGTGTTCGAGATCGAAGCCAAGCTGGCCAAAATCACTTACGGCACCAGGACCTTGGCGGCGATCCCTGCCGAGGCCGGCGAGACCATTGGGGCCCTTGCCCGGCTTTACGACATGACGATCGTGCTGCAGCCGGAAGCCTCGCAGGTCAGTTACGATAACGAGATTCCTCAGCACGTCCTGTTCAATTCCGGCGGGCCGATGCTGATGGTTCCCTATATCCACAAGGGACCGCTCGACGCCCACCATATCGGCATCGCCTGGGACGGCAGCCGCCTTGCGGCCCGCGCGGTGCGCGATGCGATACCGTTTCTGATGGGCGCGAAGGCCGTCACCGTAATTGCGATCAATGAGGAGGCGGGTGAAGCTTCATCCGACCAACTCGTTGCGCATCTAGGACGGCGCGGCATTGCGGCCCGGGTGCAGCGGCTGACGATGGATCGCGGCAATGTTCAGGGCGCCATTCTGTCGGTCGCGGCCGAGAGCAATATGGGCCTGCTTGTGATGGGGGGATACGGCCATTCGCGATTGCACGAGCGAATTCTGGGCGGTGTCACGCGCAGCATGTTCGACTGCATGACCGTGCCGGTGCTGATGTCGCACTGACGCCAGTTTGATGCACCTCAATGTTCGGCCCGACGCCGGTCGATATCGTCTCCGGCGGAACTCAGAAATCGGAGATTGTCATGGCAGAACTGTCTGAGCGGGCCGCTTCCGGTTCCTTTCCAGCGGTCGCAAATGCGGAAGCGGAAGCCACCAAGCTGAACCAGGGTGCGCTGGAGTTCATGCTTGGCGCCCAGAAGATGATGTTCGAGGAACTGGTGTTCCTCGGCGGCGAGATGCTGGAGCGAACGCGGACCGAGACGCATCTGTTCTCGGAGTTCGTCGCGAAGATGGCGGGCGCCCATTCCGTAAAGGACGTCAGAACGATGTGCCAGGAGTGCGGCCAACATCAGCTCGACTTCATCCGCCGCGACTCCGAACGGCTGTTCAAGCATGGCGAGCGGATGATCGCGACCACGTCGAAGCTGATCAGTGGCAGCGCTCCGAACTGACCGGCAAGCAGCATGCAGCAGAAATCGACCCTGCCGACGGCGGAAGTTGCTGTCTTGCCGATCCGCACCACTGTCGCGGGCCACGGCGAGGACCGGCAGCCGGCCGCACCGATCGAACCACAGGTCCCACCGCAGGAAGGCGCTGAAGGCGTCGAGACATATCAGGCCGATCGCGCTCTGCATGCCATGCTCGCTCGCCTGAGCGGCGGCATTTCGCCGGCTGCGTTGTTGCTGGCCTATACGGACTGGCTGTCGCATCTCGCCTCCTCGCCACAGCGGCAAATCGAGATCGTGCAGGAGGCCCTGGTCGACACCAAGCGCTTCAGCGAGGCTTCGCAGCGTTTCTTCTCGCCCGGGCAGGGGCCGTGGTCGCTGATCAAACCGCAGCCGCAGGACAAGCGCTTCGGCCGGCCGGAGTGGGAACAGCCGCCGTTCAATCTCATGGCGCAGGCCTTTTTGCTCGGCGAACAATGGTGGCACAACGCGACCACGGGCGTGCGCGGCGTGGCGAAGCAGAACGAGGCGATCGTTGAGTTCTCGATCCGCCAGATCCTGGACGTGATGTCACCCTCCAATTTTTCCGCGACCAATCCGGAAGTGCTGCGGCGATCGTTCGAGAGTGGCGGCGACAATTTCGTACGCGGCTGGCAAAATTTCCGCAGCGACTGGATGCGTCTGGTGTCGGCGGGACTTGGTCCGGTCACGACCGGCGATTTCGTCGTCGGCGAAACCGTCGCCACATCGCGCGGCAAGGTCGTATTCCGCAACGAGCTGATCGAGTTGATCCAGTACGATCCAACCACCGAAAAGGTGCATCCGGAGCCCATTCTGATCGTGCCGGCCTGGATCATGAAGTACTACATTCTCGATCTGTCGCCGCAGAACTCGCTGGTGAAATATCTCATCGGCGAAGGCTTCACCGTCTTCATGATCTCGTGGCGCAACCCTGACGCCGCCGACCGCGAGATCGCGTTTGACGACTATCGAAAGCTTGGCGTTGAATCCGCGCTCGATACGATCGGCGATATCGTGCCGGGCCGTCAGGTGCATGCGTTGGGCTATTGCCTTGGTGGCACGCTGCTGTCGATTGCTGCCGCCGCCATGGCGCGCGACGGCGACGACCGGCTGAAGTCGATCAGCCTGCTTGCCGCGCAAACCGATTTCACCGAGGCCGGCGAGCTGACGCTGTTCATCAACGAAAGCCAGGTCGCGTTCCTCGAAGACATGATGTGGGAGCGCGGTGTCCTCGACACCACGCAGATGGCGGGCGCGTTCCAGTTGCTGCGCTCCAACGACCTGATCTGGTCGCGGCTTACCCGCGACTATTTGATGGGTGAGCGGGCGGCGCCGAGCGATCTGATGGCCTGGAATGCCGATGCCACCCGGCTGCCATACCGGATGCATTCGGAGTATCTGCGCAAGCTGTTCCTCGACAACGACCTCGCCGGAGGGCGATACCTCGTCGAGGGCAAACCGATCTCGCTGTCGGATATTCACACGCCGATGTTCGTGGTCGAGTACCCTTCGCGATCACGTCGCGCCGTGGAAGTCCGTCTACAAGATCCACTACCAGGTCGATGCCGACGTGACCTTCCTTCTCACCAGCGGCGGCCATAATGCGGGAATCGTGGCGCCTCCCGGCGAACCGGGACATACCTATCGGATCAAGACCGAGATGGCGCACGCCACCTATACCGGGCCCGACGAATGGCTGAACACGGTGCCGTTGGTCGAGGGATCGTGGTGGCCGGAATGGACGAAGTGGCTGGCGGCGCGATCCGATGAGCCATCCGAGCCGCCGCGCATGGGACTTGAGGCTGATGAGGGAAAAACTCTGGCCGATGCGCCCGGCGACTACGTTCGTCGCTGACTCCGCAGAACCGGCGAGCTACTGGCGGACGGTGCAGGTTGAGATACCCAGCGCGGTATAAAGCGGGCAGCTCTTGAAGAAGGCCGTCGCCAGCGGCACCACACCGAGCAATCCGACCCAATGCCATCCCTGGATGTCGAGGCCGTCCTGGAACGCATAAGCGATCAACGCCAATCCCAGAACGATCCGCACATACTGATCAATCGTTCCCATATTTACCGGCATGGAGCTTCTCCTTCAGGTGAACCTCGACAAATGAACCGAAGGAAAGCTCGCATGGATTACCGGTGCCGGCTTTGATCTGTCTCAACGATGAGTTGGCGGCTGAAGATAGGAAAGGCGCGCCGGATTGTCATCAGGCCGAGACCTTGCCGGGTTACCGGTCGCGCAAAGGACACATTGCGCTGGGCACCTGCCTGGGTGCACAAGGGACCGCGACCTGCGAGATACCAAAGCCTGATGTCGACCTATCGTCTGAAAAATCTGCTCGCACCGCATTCCGTCGCGCTGGTTGGGGCCAGTCCGCGCCATGGCTCGGTCGGCCGTGCCATTCTCAACAATATTCGAAAAGCGCAATTCAAGGGCGAATTCGGCCTCGTCAATCCGCGCTATCACGAGATCGATGGTGTCGCGTCTGTCGGCAGCATCGCAAAACTGGCTTTTGCGCCGGAACTCGTTGTCCTCACCGCGCCGGCCCGCACCATTCCAGGCTTGATCGATGAGGCGGGTCACCGCGGTACGGCAGGCGCAGTCATCGTCAGTGCCGGGCTCGGCCACGGTCCGGGTTCGCTGGCGGATGCAGCGGAGCGGGCCGCGCAAAAATACGGCATGCGGCTGATCGGCCCGAACTGCCTGGGCATCATGATGCCGGGCGTCAGTCTCAATGCGAGCTTTTCCGCGCATATGCCCGCGGCGGGAAATCTGGCGCTGATCTCGCAGTCCGGCGCCATTGCCGCGGGCATGGTGGACTGGGCGGCGCAGCGGGCGGTTGGCTTTTCCGGCATTGTCTCGATCGGCGACCAGCTCGATGTCGATATCGCCGATCTGCTCGATTACTTCGCGCTGGACGAAAAGACCCAGGCCATCCTGCTCTACATCGAGGCGATCAAGGATGCCCGCAAGTTCATGTCGGCGGCGCGTGCTGCCGCCAGGATTAAGCCGGTGGTGGTCGTCAAGTCAGGCCGGATGGCGCAAGGCGCCCGGGCGGCGGCAACCCATACCGGCGCGCTGGCCGGGGCTGATGCCGTCTACGACGCCGCGTTTCAGCGCGCCGGCATCCTGCGTGTCTCGGACTTGCGCGAATTGTTCGACTGCGCCGAGACGCTCGGCCGGCTCAAATCACCGCCGGGAAAACGGCTTGCGATCCTGACCAATGGCGGCGGCATCGGCGTGCTCGCGGTCGACCGGCTGGTCGAACTCGGCGGCATTCCCGCCGACATCTCGCCTGCGACCCGCGACAAGCTCGATGCGGTGTTGCCCCCGACATGGTCGAAATCGAACCCGGTCGATATCGTTGGCGACTCCGATCCTGCGCGCTATGCGGCAGCGCTCGAACTGCTGCTGGCCGACGCGAGCAATGACGCCGTGCTGGTGATGAATGTCCAGACGGCGATCGCGCGTGCCGACGACATTGCAGCGGCCGTCATCGGCGTGGTCGGAAAATATCGCGCCGAACGCCGCATGTCGCCGAAGCCGGTGCTGGCGGTCTGGGTCGGGGCGGACCAGCCGATCAGCGACTTGCTGAGCGGCGCGGGAATTCCGAACTATCAGACCGGCGGCGACGCGGTCCTCGGCTTCATGCATCTGGTGCGCCATCGCGAGGTAGTGGCGGACCTGGCGCAGGTTCCACCCGCCATGCCGAGCGACTTTGCGCCCGATACCGATGCGGCGCGGCAGATCGTTGCCGCAGCACTCGCGGACGGCCGCTCCTGGCTCGATCCGATCGAGGTCAAGCGGCTGTTCGATGCCTATGACATCGCGATGGTGCCGACCTTTGCCGCCGCCGATGCCGAAGAGGCGGTCGCGCATGCGAATGCAATCTTTGCGCAGGGCTCGACTGTCGTGCTCAAGATCATGTCGCGCGACATCGTGCACAAATCCGATGTCGGCGGCGTCGTGCTCAATCTCACCAATGCCGATGCGGTGCGCAAGGCGACCGCCGAGATTCTGGCGCGGGCAAGATCGTTGCGGCCGGAGGCGCGGATTTCGGGCGTGATGGTGCAGGCGATGGTGGTGCGCGCCAAGGCGCGCGAGCTCATTCTCGGCCTCGCCGACGATCCGACCTTCGGCACCGTCGTCGTGTTCGGCCGCGGCGGCACGGCGGTCGAGATCATCAACGACAAGGCGCTGGCGCTGCCGCCGCTCGACCTGCAACTGGCGCGCAGCCTGATCGAGCGCACCCGCGTCTCGCGGCTGTTGCGCGCCTATCGCGACGTGCCGGCGGTGAAGCAGGATGCCGTCGCGATGGTTCTGGTCAAGCTGGCGCAGATGGCCGCCGACATTCCCGAAATTCGCGGCCTCGATATCAACCCGATGCTGGCCGATGAGGCCGGCGTGCTCGCCGTCGACGCACGCGTCGTGATCGGGCGTGTGGAGCGGAAGTTCCGCGGTTCGGGCCCCGCGAATTTCGCCGTGCGGCCCTATCCCTCGCAATGGCAGCGTCACATCGAGGTCAAGGACGGCTGGCGCGTATTCGTCCGTCCGATCCGGCCCGAGGACGAGCCGCTGATCCACGAGATGCTGAACCACGTCACGATGCACGACCTGCGGCTGCGGTTCTTCGCGCCGATGAAGCAATTCTCCCATGAATTCATCGCCCGCCTGACCCAGCTCGACTATGCCCGGGCGATGGCCTTTGTCGCATTCGACGAGGCGACCAATGAGCTGGTCGGCGTGGTCCGAATTCATTCGGACTCGATCTATCAGAGCGGCGAATATGCAATCCTGCTGCGGTCGGACCTCAAGGGCAGGGGGCTCGGCTGGGCGCTGATGCAGATGATCATCGAATATGCGAAATCCGAAGGATTGAAAGCCATCTCCGGCGACGTTCTGGCCGACAACACCGTGATGCTGGCGATGTGCCGCAGCCTTGGCTTCGAGGTCAAATCGGACCCGGAGGAGCACGACATCTGCAACGTCAGGCTCAAGCTCTAATTTCTTGCTCCGGCGCGTTTTCTCCGCGTGAACTGCTACTCACCCCGGATCAAGTCCGAGGCCATGCTTCGCGCGAAAACGCTATTCCTCGAGCGCTCGCCGCAGTCGCCGGATGATGACACCGCGCGCGCGATCGTCGGCGGCAGCCTCGATGCGGTCGTTGATATCGAGCACGAGCTTCGACATGTCGTTGTGCCAGTCGAGCGCAACCACTGCCTCCGGCGCCAGCCGGCGGCGGCGGCCCGCATCGAGCGGCGTCGGTACAGCGGCAGACAATTCGTAGATGTCGTCCAGCAGCGGCTGAAACAGCTGCGCTGCCGGAATGATCCGCTCGGAGACGCGCTCGGCGAGGCCTGCGATCGCTGGCTCCTCGCCATGGACCAGAAACAGCCCGCGCCGGATCGGGCGTCGAGCGGCGATCCATCGTGCCAGTTCCGATCCGTCGGCATGCCCGGAATAGTCGTCGATGGTACGGATGGTCGCCGCGACCTTGATCTCGTTACCCTGAATACGGACGGCCTTGGCGCCGTCGACGAGAAACCGGCCGAGCGTTCCCTGCGCCTGGAAGCCGACCAGCAATACGGTGGCCCTGCTGTTCCAAAGCCAGTTCCTGAGATGGTGCCGGATACGCCCGGCATCGCACATGCCGCTGGCGGCGATGACGATGTGAAAGCCGGTCAGCTTGGCGATCGCCTTGCTCTCTTCGACCGTCTCGGTGAACCGCAGTTGCGGCGAGTTCAACAGCCGGCGCACATCGACCGCCGGATCGAGGCTTTCGGCGTGCTTGCGAAACACCTCGGTGGCACGGATCGCCAAGGGAGAGTCGAGAAAGATCGGCGCGGCAGGGATCTCGCCGCGTTCCATCAGGTCGACCAGATCGACGATCAGTTCCTGGGTGCGCTCCACCGCAAAGGCCGGAATCAGCAGCGCGCCCTTGCGGCTCGCGGCGTCGCGCACCTCGGCGGCGAGGCGCGCGCGGCGCGCATCCGGTGACGTCGGAGGCCGGTCGCGGTCGCCATAGGTCGATTCCGAAATGACGTAGTCGAAGCCCGAAGGCGCCTCAGGATCGGGCTGCAGCAATTTGGCGTCCGGTCCGATATCGCCGGAGGCAAGAATGCGCAGTGGTTTTTCCGGTCGACTGCGGTCGATGCATTCGATCTCGATCGAGGCCGAGCCGAGCAGATGTCCGGCATTCCAGTAGCGCGCGCGAACGCCGGGAATGACGTCGACCCACTTCTCGTAATCGACCGGAGAGAACGATTGCAGCGTGGCGATCGCATCGGCCTGCGTATAGATCGGGGTGACCTCGCCGCGGCCGCGCGCGGCATTGCGCCGGTTCAGCGCCTGGACTTCCGATTCCTGGATGCTGCCGGCGTCCGGCAACATGTAGGAACAGAGATCGATGGTGCCGCGCGTCGCCAGGATGCGGCCGGCAAATCCGCTGCGCACCAGCTTTGGCAACAGGCCGCTATGATCGATATGGGCATGGGTCAACAGCACGGCGTCGATATCGGCGGGACGAAACGGGAAGGCGCGGTAGTTCAGTTCCTTCAGCGTCTTCTGTCCCTGAAACAGACCGCAATCGACCAGGAAACGTCCGCTGCTCGTCTCGAAGAGATAGCAGGAGCCCGTGACGGTGCGCGATGCGCCGCAAAACCGGATGGTCACGCTCATCGAGATGTCTCCGACAGTTCGCCCTTCAAGGCGTCGATGAACAGATCATCGAGCGCGATGGCGTTGGTGGAATGCGGGACGCTCTGCGTCGAACGGACCGAGCGAATGCCGGCTGAAACCATCTCGCGATATGCCGCTTCCGGAAACAGGGCGTGTGTCACGACGGCGTCGATGGCCGTCGCGCCGGCGGCGGTCAGCGCTTTGGCGCAGGCGACAATGGTGCCGCCGGACGAAACGATATCGTCCACGATCAGGGCGGGGCGGCCGGCGATGCGCGCCGGGTCCTGAAATTCGATCGCGACCGAGCGGTCGCCGCGGCGGGTCTTTCTCGCAACCGTATAGGACAGGCCGAGCCGGCTGGCGAGGTCGCTGACCCAGGGCAGCGATTCCGCATCCGGCCCCACCACGACGGTGGCCGGATCAAGCCCGGTTTTGCGCAACGTGTCGGATATGGCCGGAATGGCCGAGAGATTGTCGGATTGGATGCCGGGAAATACTGCCGCGATGTCCGGCGTGCGATGCAGATGCGCGTCGACGGTGACAACGCGGTCGACGCATCGTGCGAGCAACGAACCGATGACCTTCTGGCTGATCGCTTCACCTTCGTGGAAGGCGGTATCCTGCCGCATGTAGCACAGATAGGGCGCAACGAGCACGAGGCGCCTGGCGCCGCCGCGCCGCAGCGCCTCGGCCGCAAACAGCAGCGCGATGAGTTTGTCGTTTGGCCGGTCGAGCGAGGCGTAGATGATCGTCGTGGGCGACGCAGGGCCAGCCGTCACCCGTATCTCGCCGTCGGGAAACGCATGGATGGCGATCTCGTGAAACGGCACGCCGAGCCGCGCGGCGAGACCGGCGGCGTCACGCGACGACGACGGCAGGCCTTGAATGACCGCGCTCATGGCGTCGTCTCGACAGATGCCGGTTGCCGCGCGCCGATGATGTATCCGCTGTTGCGTCTTGCAGCGGTCGCGGCCAGATCGAGTTCGGACTGGTCATAGGCATGAATTCGATAGAGCGGCTGCCCCTTCTCGACGCGATCGCCGATCTTGCAGAACAGCTTGATGCCGGCGCCCTTGTCGATCGGTGCGCCTGCGGTTCGCGCCAGGCGGTTCAGTTGCAGGCAGTCGATCTCGGAAATGGCGCCGTCATCGGCGGCGCGGACATCGAAGGTCAGCTTGCCGATATCGTTGCGGCAGCTCGAAGGTCCCTGCGCATCGATGATTTCCTGCATTTTCTTCAGGGCCGCGCCACTGTCGAGCAATTCGCGGGCGCGCGCATAACCCGCGCCACCGCGCAATTGCGGATCGTATTCGAGAAGATGCGCGGCAAGCCGCAGCGATTTTTCCCGCAGGTCTGCCGGGGCGTCCCGCTCGTTGGTCAGAACGGCCATGACGTCGTCGGCCTCCAGTACCGGACCGATGCCGTTGCCGATCGGTTGACGGCCGTCCGTCGTGATCACCTCGACGGCAATGCCGAAATGGTCGCCGACGAATTCGAACAGCTTGCGCAACCGCATTGCGTCGCTGGCGTTGGCGAGCTTTGCCGTCGGGCCGACCGGCAGGTCGATCAGAAGATGGGTCGAGCCGGCCGCGAGCTTCTTCGACATGATCGAGGCGACCATCTGCTCGCTTGTGTCGAGGCAGAGCGGTCGCTCGACGGAGATGAGAATATCGTCCGCCGGCGACAAATTGACGTGCCCGCCCCAGACGAGGCAGCCGCGGCATGCGGCGACGACTTCCTTCATCTCGTCGACGGAGACGTCGACCCGGGCCAACACCTCCATGGTATCGGCGGTGCCGGCCGGCGAGGTGATCGCGCGCGAGGACGTCTTGGGGATGGTGAGGCCGTGTGCCGCAACGATCGGGACGACGATCATGGAAGTGCGGTTTCCCGGAATGCCGCCGATGCAATGCTTGTCGACGACGATGGGGTTTGGCCATTTCAGCTGCGTCCCGGCGACGGCCATCGCGTGAACCAAGGCGAGCAGCTCGCGGCTGGTCATGAAGCTCGCCGAACTGATCAGGAACGCCGCGATCTCCATGTCCGAATAGCGGTAATGTGTGAGATCCCTGATGATGGCGTCGATCTCGGCCGGCTCAAAGGTTCGGCCCTGAATCTTGCCGCGAACGGCATCGAGGCTTTCGGGCGAGGCGGCGGGACTGACCGTCACAAGACTGCCGACGGCCTCTCCGAAACGGCGGAACGCCGGCTCGGAGAGCCCAATTTCATCGGGCCCGACCAACGCGTCGTCGTCGGTGATCAGGAGGGTGGCAAGCACCACCTTGGAGTCGCGCCGCAGTTCGACCCGGCTAAAGCCGCGAAAGATCTCCGGCCGCAACGCGCTCGAGTGACGCGAAATCACCACCACGTTTTCGCGTCCGGTGTCGAGGTTGACCCGGCGGACTTTCAGCGGCGGACGGGAATTATCCCGGTTGGAGTTCTCGGCCATCTGAATTTCCCAGCGCGCCGAATTCTAAAAACGGCCGTCAATGCGAGAACAGGATCGGGAGCGGCGGCTTCGACAGCAGGCTCTTGGTGGCGCCGCCGAGGATGAACTCGCGCCAGCGCGCGTGCCCATACGCGCCCATCACGAGAACGTCGACCTGATGCGAAACGGTGTAGGCTTCGAGCACCTCGCCGATCCGCCGGCCGTTGGCGTCGACCTTGTCCAGCACTACGTCGATGCCGTGGCGGGCCAGGTTCTTGGCCAGAGCTTCGGCGGAATGCTTGCTATCCAGCTTCTTTTCATTGGCAACGGTAACGATCCGTACCTTCCTGGCCTTTTCGAGCAACGGCATGGCGTCGGAAACCGCACGAGCCGCGGCGCGGCTGAAATCCCAGGCGATGGCGACGGTTCCCAGTTCGAAGGGGCGCGGGCGCGGGCTCTCGGGCAGCACGAGGACAGGCCGGCCCGATCCGAATATGACAGCTTCGGCGTACCACTGGTCGTAGCTTTCCGGCACCGGAAGGATAGTGAGGTCGCGAAGCCGGGCGTGGTCTACCAGCAGATCCGGCACGGCGTAGGTGGGGCATTTTTCGAGTTGGGTTTCATGCAGAATGGCGGATTTCTCCGCCGCAGCGTCGAATGCGGCCAGCATGTCCCTGGCGCTCTTCCGGCTCTTTTCGGTTTCACCCGCAATGATGCCGGGAATATTGGCCGTCGAACCGGACAGGAAGTGCCCGGGCACCTCGACATGAACCTCGCAGGCCACCGCCGTCAGGTGGGCGCCAAAGGTTGCGGCAACCGCAATTGCATCCTCGGCGACCGTCGCCGGGGTCGGATCGGGATAGCTCGTCAATGTCAGCAGAATGTCCTTGAACGCCATCGGGCTCTCCTTTTTCTGGAACTAATTTAGCGTTCCGTCGGCTTGGGCGTTTGATCCATCGCAAGCGGCGGGCTTGGCCGGGACCGCGGGCGCAGCAGCGGTTTGAGCACTTCCAGCACGAGCAGCGCGATGAAGCCTGCACCGAGCACCAGGGTGAGATCGTCGGCGTGGAGGGGGCCGAAGGCGAAGAGCTGGTTCGCAAATGGCCAAAGCAAGGTGAGGGCCAGGATGACGGCGACAGCGACGAGCACCGTGACCAGCGTCCAGTTCGGCCGCCGCACGGCGGTGAGCAGCGACGCGCTGAAGGAGCGGTTGACCAGGATCAGGCTGACGATGACGATGATGAGCGAAAAGTACGTCAGCGCCCGCACTTCCGGCACCGGCATGCCAGTTCGGAGTGCGATAAGGTAAATAGCAGCGACGACCGCAAACACCAACAGCCCCTGCAGCAGGCTCCAGGCGACCAGCTCCCGCGAGAACAGCGGCTCGTCGGGAGCGCGCGGCGGGCGCCGCATGACGTCGTCCTCCTCGGTCTCAGCCTCGAACACTAGCGAGCACACCGGATCGATCACCATTTCGAGCAAGGCTATATGGATCGGCCCGAACAAGAGCGGCAGGCCGAACACCAGCGGCAGCAGCGCCAGGCCCGCAATGGGAACGTGAACGGCAAAGATGAAGCTCATCGCCTTGCGCAAATTGTCGTAGATGCGGCGTCCGAGCCGGATAGCCTTGACGATGGAGCCGAAATCGTCGTCGAGCAGCACGATGGCGGAAGCTTCGCGTGCCACGTCCGTTCCGCGCCCGCCCATGGCGATGCCGATATGCGCGGCCTTCAGCGAGGGCGCGTCGTTGACGCCATCGCCGGTCATCGCGACGATTTCGCCGTTGGCCTTGTAGGCGTTAACGATGCGCAGCTTCTGGTTCGGCGATATCCGTGCGAAGACGCCGGCCGTTTCCACCCGGCTGGCCAAGTCAGCCTCGCTCAACTTCTCGAGCAGTTCGCCGGTCACCAGTTCGCCGCGCTCGAGCCCGGCCTGCTGCGCGATTGCGTTTGCCGTCGCCGGATAGTCGCCGGTAATCATGACGGCCTTGATGCCGGCGGTCCGGCATTCGCGGACCGCCTCGACGACGGTGGCGCGCAGTGGATCGGCGAGGCCGACCAGGCCCAGGAACTCGAAGTCCAGTTCGCGCGGCGACACCGGCCAGGGCGGCTCGGCATGGCGGGCACGCGCCACGCCCAGCACACGCAGGCCGGCGGAAGCCATCGCATCGATGGATTGCGTCAGCGCCGCGTGGTCGGCTGCGCTCAGCCGGCAAAGCCCTGCAATCGCCTCGGGAGCGCCCTTGGTGGCAACGAAATATTCCGGCCGGTCGTCGTCCGATTGCCAGATGTGGGTTACGGCGAGGAGGTCGGGCCGAAGACCGTAGGCGTGCACCAGCTTCCAGTGAGGATGCCGATACGCGGCCTCGGTCAACCGCTCGCGCGCAAGGGTATGGAACGCCCGCTCCATCGGGTCGAACGGCTCGGGAGCACTGGCAAGCAGGCCGAACTCGCACACGTCGTGGAACGGCGCCGGCATTTCCGTGCCGGCCTGTGGGCGGAAGAGGTTCCCATCCTTCAGCCGCAGTTCGACGATCGTCATCCGGTTTTCGGTGAGGGTGCCGGTCTTGTCGGTACACAGCACGGTGGCAGAGCCCAGCGTCTCGATGGCCGCCGCGCGCCGCGTCAGGACGCGCGCCAGCGAAATTCGCCATGCGCCCATCGCCATGAAGACGGTCAGGACGACCGGAAGCTCCTCCGGCAGCATCGACATGCCCAGTGCAATTCCGGCCAGCACCGCATCCAGCCACCCGCCGCGCATGGTGCCGTAGAGCAGAACCGCGAGCACGCTTACGCCGCCACCGAGAACGGCAAACAGCCTGACGAGACGCCGTGTTTGCGCCTGCAGGCGCGGCGGTTCGGTTTCGAGGGTGGCCAGCGACTGGCCGATCTGGCCGATCTCGCTTTGCGCACCGATGGCGGTTACTTCCGCCAGCCCCGAACCGCGCACCACCAGCGAACCGGAGAAGACCTGCGGCAGGTCGTCGCCTCCTGGATGCTGCGGTCCGGACCTCGGCCGATCATCCCAGGCGACTTTGCGTACCGGCACGGATTCCCCGGTCAAGGTGGATTCGTCGGCCTGCAGATCCGTGCAATGCAGGAGAATAGCATCGGCAGGCACCCGGTCGCCTTCGGAAAGAACGATGAGGTCGCCGCGGACGACGTCGCGGCCGGCGATTCGCTTGCGTTCGCCGCCGCGAATGACGAGCGCGCGGGGGCTCGTGAGGTCGCGCAAGGCTTCCAGCACACGTTCGGTCCGCGTCTCCTGCACCACGGTGATCGCGATCGACATGGTTGCGAAGGCGACCAGGATGATCGCCTCCTTCAGGTCGCCGAGCGCCAGGTAAACAATGCCGCCGACCAGAAGCAGCGCCAGCATCGGCTCGCGCAGCACCTCGATGGCTATGCGAAATGGTGTACGCCGGTCCGCTTGAGGAAGCTCATTGTGTCCCTCCGCCTGAAGCCGTGCGGCTGCATCGGCTTCGGTGAGGCCGAAAAACGGTTTCACGGCTCAAAGATACGACACCGACGTCACCCGATAGGTGTGCATCTTGCCGCCTTCGTTGAGCGAGACATATTCGCCGACGAGAAAGCGTTCGTCCGCAAAGTGATAGCCGACCTCGTCGGGCAGGCTGGTCTCGCCGTCGTCATAGTGGAAGGCCCAGCCGCCGCCGGGCCGGTGAACCAGGTGGCCAAGCTTGTCCTGCTGATCCGGACGCTGGCGCACGACCCGGCAGGCGTCGCGATGCTCGCGCCACAGCCCTGCATCGATGCGATCCTCGGAATCGAGCGGCGCCACGATGATATAGGCCACCTCGGTATCGCCGTCGGGATGGCCGGGTTCGCGGGCCAGCGCGAGCCGGAATTTCCGGAATTGCGCGGGCAGGGAAGCATTCAGGATCGGTTTCGGCGGTGTCTTGGCTCTGGTCTTGGACATTTCGTACGGCTCCTTGGTTTTTTCGGCCTGAGGCTGCTGCTTCGACCGTGATCAGCCAGGCTCAGCGTCGGCCTTCGCCGCGGCTGCCCTGGATTTCTTCAGGCTCTTGACGATGATCGTGATCAGCGGCACCAGCATCAACGGCAGCGCGCTGTTCAGGGGATGGTGCACCATGCCGGTGAATTGCAACTGCAGCGCGCGGGCCTCGCCCTGCAGGGCGTCAATCGCGGAGCCGTGAATTTCCGTGGCGAGTTCGAGTTCGCGGCCTGCGGGCGGCCTTCCGCCCATCACGAACAGGACGGCCGCGATCACGAAGTTGGCGACGCCAAGTATTGCGGCGGCAGAAATCGCACTCCAGATCTGCACCAGCGCGAAATAGGCCGATAGCTCCAGCATCAACAGGCCGAAGGCCGCGATCAGCGCGGCAAACGCCCGCAGGCCCAACCCGACCAGCATGTGCCGCATCCGGATTTCCGCGATGATACGGTCGGTGCGCCACAGCGCGCGCAGATGCTTGACGACGTTCTCGCTGTTCACGTCAATGTCTCCTCAGCATGAAACCGATGGCAAGGCCGAGCGCGAAGGCGGATGCCAGCGCCGCAATCGGCCGCTCAGCAACCAGCCGCTCGACATGCTCCTCTTCTTCGCTCAAGGTTTCCTCGAATTCGCTCAAGGTCGCCTTGATCTGCTCGGCGAGCGCTTCGGATTTGTTCCTGGCAGCGTTAAACATGTCGTCGGCAGGCGTATTCAAAAGGCGTGACATCTCGCTTTTGAGCGCCAGCAGCTCGTCACCCAGCTCGCCTGATCTAAACATCGCGCGCACCTCGCTTTCCTTGCGCACCAATTGTAGGTGAGACGCAAAAGCGCCACTTGATTTGGGTCAACTGGGATACGCAGGCGCATCTGCCGCTTTGAGGCAGGTCAACATCGATGCGGCGCCCGCAGCCTAGAAAAACCGCTATCTAATTGAGGGAACATCATCTTGGCGACGGCACCTCTGCTAACGGCGACGTCATCGGGCGAAGCGCTCGAACTGCGTCCGGCCGGCTCCTGGACGGCTTCGAATGCAGCGACGCTTGAACGGCTATCCAATGACATTGCGCCGCAGCTCGATCGCGCCGCCGCCATCAAGCTCGATATGGCCGGGGTGCGCGAACTCGATACGCTCGGCGCCTGGCTATTGGAAAAAATGTCGCGGCGCGCCGCTTCCGCCGGCCACCATGCCGATATCGTCGGCATCGCCGACAATTACGCCGGGCTGATCGACGAGGTTCGTCAGGTCAACCGGCGAACGCCGGCGCCAGCTCCGGCGCGCAATCCCGTCGCAGCAAAGCTCGGCGACATCGGCCGCGCCACCATCGATGCAAGGGAAGACGTTGCCGCATTCCTGCAGATGCTGGGCGCCTTATGCATCGCCATCCTGGGTATTCTGCGCCGGCCGCGATCGCTGCGGCTGACGTCGTTGACCTACCAGCTCTATCGCGTCGGCTGGCAGGCGATACCCATCGTCATGCTGATCACCTTTCTGATCGGCGCCATCATCGCGCAGCAGGGCATTTTCCATTTCCGCAAATTTGGCGCGGATTCCTACGTTGTCGACATGGTCGGCATTCTCGTGCTGCGCGAACTCGGTGTGCTGATCGTCGCCATCATGGTCGCCGGGCGTTCGGGCAGCGCCTATACCGCCGAACTCGGCTCGATGAAAATGCGCGAGGAGATCGACGCACTGTCAACCATGGGGCTGGACCCGGTCGAAGTCCTGATGCTGCCGCGGATCCTGGCGCTGATCTGTGCGTTGCCGATCCTGAGCTTCATCGGCGCGATGGCGGCGCTTTACGGCGGCGGCCTCGTCGCCTGGTTCTACGGCGGCATGGGTCCGGCGATCTTCCTGGCGCGGCTGCATGAGGCCGTTTCCGTCACCCATTTCGAGGTCGGCATCATCAAGGCGCCGTTCATGGCGCTGGTGATCGGCATCGTCGCCTGCAGCGAAGGGCTGCGCGTGAAAGGCAGCGCAGAGTCGCTCGGCAAGCAGACCACCACGTCGGTCGTCAAGTCGATCTTCCTTGTGATCGTGCTCGATGGGCTGTTCGCGGTGTTCTTTGCATCGATCGGAATGTAGCGATGCAGGAAGCCGCCGAATCATTTGCCATTCGAGTGCGCGATCTCGTGGTCGGATTCCGCCGCCATGTCGTGATCGATCACCTCGCGCTGGACGTCCGCCGCGGCGAGATTCTTGGCCTGGTCGGCGCATCCGGTGGCGGCAAGTCGGTGCTGATGCGGACCATCATCGGCCTGATCCCGCGGCAGGGCGGCGAGATCGAGGTGATGGGTTCGCCGATCAACCACGACCGCGCCACGCGAACCGCGGCCGGGCGATGGGGCATCCTGTTTCAACAGGGCGCGCTGTTCTCATCGCTGACGGTGCGGCAGAACATCCAGTTTCCGCTGCGCGAGAACCTCGAGCTCTCGGACGCCCTGATGGACGAGATAGCGACCGCCAAGCTCGAAATGGTCGGGCTCAAGGCGGAGGACGGTGACAAGTTTCCGTCCGAATTGTCCGGCGGCATGACCAAGCGCGTGGCGCTGGCGCGTGCGCTCGCGCTCGATCCGGCGATCGTATTCCTGGACGAGCCGACCTCCGGGCTGGACCCGATCGCGGCCGGCGATTTCGACGCGCTGATCAAGACGCTGCAGAAGACGCTGGGATTGACCGTGTTCATGGTCACCCATGACCTCGCCAGCCTCAATACCGTCTGCGACCGCGTCGCGGCACTGGCCGACGGCAAGATCGTCGCCATCGGACCGATGCGCGAACTGCTTCAATCCGAGCATCCCTGGGTGCGAGCCTATTTTCACGGCAAGCGCTCCCAGATGCTGCAACCCAAAGCAAGTTAAAAGGGCGAGTAAACAATGGAAACCCGTGCTCCCTTCGTCATTGTCGGCGCCTTTGTGCTGGCGGCCATCGTGGCCGTATTCGGCTTTGTCTATTGGCTGCAGAACACCGGCGGGCTCGGCCCGCGCGCCAGCTATCGCCTCCAGTTCGAGGGCTCGGTGCCGGGGCTGCTGGTCGGCGCGGCCGTGCTGTTCAATGGCATTCGGGTCGGCGAAGTAACGGAGCTTGGCCTCGCTCCCGGCAAGCCGCGCGGCGTCAATGCGACCATCTCGGTCGCTGCGACGACGCCGGTGCGTGCCGACACCAAGGTCGGCCTCGAGTTCCAGGGCCTGACCGGAGTGCCCGTGATCGCGCTCGAGGGCGGCACGCAGGTCGCGCAGACCGGCGAGGTGCCGACGCTCGTCGCGGAGCCAGGCGCAGGGCAGGGCATGACACAGGCCGCGCGCGACGCGCTGCGCAAGGTCGATACGGTGTTGTCGGAGAATTCGGGGGCGTTAAAGGACACGATCGACAATTTGAAGGTGTTTTCGGAAGGCCTGGCGCGCAACACCGGCAAGCTGGACGGCATCGTCGCCGGCCTCGAACGCATGACCGGGGTCACCAGCCCGCCGCCGAAGATCACCTATGATCTGCGCGCGCTGCAGAATCCGGGACCGCTGGGCAAGGCGATCAACGTACAATGGGCGATCCCGGAGCCGACGGCGGTTGCGATGCTGGAGACGCAGCGCTTCCTGTTTTCGCCGGCGCAGGAATACCCGGGATTCGCGGAGGCGATGTGGGCCGATGCGCTGCCGAAACTGATCCAGGCGCGGCTGATCGAAAGTTTCGAGAATTACGACATCGCGCACGCGCCGCTGCGCGTGACCGATATCGGGCAGACCGAATTCCAGTTGCTGATCGATGTCAGGCGGTTCCGTATCGCGATCGACTCCGAGCCGGTAGCCGAAATCGGCTTGTCGGCCAGGATCGTCGACAAGAACGGCAAGGTCGTTGCCTCACGGCTGTTCGAAGAACGCGAGAAATTTGCCAACGTCGCACCGGCCGAGGCAACCGCCGCGTTCAGCGAAGCGTTCGGCCGAATTGCCAAGAACGTAATCGCCTGGACGGTCCAGGCGTATTAGGTGAGGCAGGGGCTATCCCGGCGCTCGTCGCCGGTCGGCTTGAGGTGCGCCTATTCGAGCGTCTTCAGATACGCCAGCAGATCACCGATCTGGTCGGGATCGAGCTGGAAGGCCGGCATCGTCGGATGCCCGGTGTAGATGCCTTCGGCCAGCGCCTCTCCGATGGTTTCGATCGGGTAACGCTTGTGCAGCGTCCGGAACGGCGGCGCGACCTTGAGTGGGCTTTGGGAAACCTTGTCGATCGAATGGCACTTCGCGCAGTTGTTCAGGGCGAAGGTCTTGCCGCGCTGCTCTTGAGGCGAAGCCGCCGCAGCTGATGTCAGGGTGATGAGCGTAAACGCCAGCGGCATCAGAATTCGTCTGATCATTTCAACTTTAACTCCGTGGAAGTACGGCTTTCCGGCCCCTGATCGTAATGTGGAGGTTTAATCGCCGGCCAGTTTGATGTGGATCAATCGGCGAGCGGTGAATCCGCTAGAATGAAATATATCTCCGGCGGGTCTTTGATGACCGGAAGACAGCGCGTCAATCCGGCGCCTGAACGGGTGGGAGCAATGATACGAACCATCTCTCCGAATCGGGCAAGTTTCGGCCGCTGCTCGGCCTGCGCCGTGCGCTCGCTCAGCATCTGCGGCGCGCTTGATCAGGCCGACCTTGCGGAGTTTGAGCGGATCGCCCGCCAGGTTCAGTTCGCGCCCAATGAGGCGCTGTTCACGGCGGGCCAGGTCGCAAATTCCGTGCATAACCTGACGGCGGGCGTCGCGCGTCTGTACAAGCTGCTGCCGGACGGGCGGCGTCAGGTGATCGGTTTCGCGCTGCCGGGCGATTTTCTCGGCACGGCGCCATCCGATCGCTACAGCTTCTCGGCCGACGCCGTCGATTCCGTGACGGTGTGCCGCCTCTCCAGAGAAGCGTTCACGCATTTCATCGAACGGAGGCCGCATTTTCTGATTCGGATCAATGAGTTCGCGGCGCGGGAACTGATGCTGGCACAGGAGCAAATGCTGCTGCTGGGCCGGCGCACCGCGGAAGAGAAGGTCGCGTCCTTTCTCGTCGGCTGGCGGGAGCGCCTGGCCCAGATCGGCGACGAGCGGCAAACCATTACGCTGCCGATGAGCCGGCAGGACATCGCGGATTATCTGGGGTTGACGATCGAAACCGTCAGCCGAACGCTGACCCGGTTCGAGCGCGAAAAGATGCTCATCATCGTCACCGGCGGTGTCCGTCTGCTGGACGCGAGCCGGGCTGCAGCCATGGCCGCAGCGTGAGAAACCGCTCGGATTTCGAAATCCCGTGCAAGCGGCGGTGCGTTTGATTCAGGTCAAAGCCCCGATCAAGGCGCGCAGGCATGCTTCCTCCATCACAGGAGATCAGCCACATGCCAACCGATTCCTTGCTCGTTTCCGTCTGCGTCGTTGCGATGTTCGTGGTGTTTGGTGCAGCGCTGTACTGGGGTGACCTGCAGACCCGCTCCAAGGACGTGGCCGACCCTTCCCACGGCAAGCACCGCGCCTTCTGACAGGGCCGAGCCCCAGCGCGGGCTCCATCTGACAAGCGCGGCTAGCCGGCTGCTACTCTCTGACGAACCCGATCTTGCTTGATGCACGTCAATACGCCGGACACCTGTCTGCGCTTTGATTAGGTTTGCTCCTGTGAGGTTTCGTTTGATCATGTCCGCCGATACGGAAAGATTGACTGCCGTCATCGGCCGCCGGATGCGGGCGATCGCCGCGAAGTTCAAGCGTCCCTCCGTGCTGAAGGGTATGAGTCGCGCAGAGTTCGAGCAGATCGCGCTGGACCTCGACCTATCGCATCCGGAACTTTACGGGCTTCTGACCGGACGCATCGTCTCTGCCGGCCCTGTGGAAGGGCATCTGAACAAACTCGACGCATCTGCGCAGCGTATCGCGACACGGCCTGCACCTGAACCAGAGCATTTGCCGGCAGCCACGCAGGTCTACCTGCCGATTGGCCCATTCTGTTGCTGACTCCCGCCCCATCGATGCTGTCCCCATTGTGCAAAACGAGCGAGTCTTGATTTCGATCAAACCATCGGTCGCAAAGCCGTGATCATTGACATCGAATTCGCAGAAGAGAATCTCACCCATGACCCAATCTTCAATCGCAAAATCGATGACACATGGCGAAGCCGGTCTGGTGCTGGTCTTTTCGCTCTCCGCGTTTCTGTGCCTGTTCGCGGCGGCTAACGCGCAGGACACGGCGTTTGCCTTTCATGCCATGCTGTCGAGTGCCGCCAGCCTGGCGGCCGTCATTGTCATCGGGAATCGATATTTTGCGCGTACGTCGATACCGCCGCAGGAGATCAACGGCCGGCCCAACTACAATATGGGTCCGATCAAATTCTCGGCCGTCATGTCCGTCATCTGGGGCATCGCCGGATTTACAGTCGGACTTCTGATCGCCTCGCAGCTCGCGTGGCCCGCGCTCAATCTGGACCTGCCGTGGACCAGCTTCGGCCGCCTGCGGCCGCTGCACACGTCGGCCGTGATCTTCGCCTTCGGCGGCAACGTGCTGATCGCAACCTCGTTCTACGTCGTGCAAAAGACCTGCCGCGTGCGGCTGGCTGGCGATCTCGCGCCCTGGTTCGTCGTGGTCGGCTACAATTTCTTCATCCTGGTCGCCGGCACCGGCTATCTGCTCGGCGTCACCCAGTCCAAGGAATATGCCGAACCGGAATGGTACGCGGATCTGTGGCTGACCATCGTCTGGGTGGTGTACCTGCTGGTCTTCCTGATGACCATCATCAAGCGAAAAGAGCCGCATATCTTCGTCGCCAACTGGTTCTATCTCGCCTTCATCGTCACCATCGCCGTGCTCCATCTCGGCAACAATCCTGCGGTGCCGGTCTCGGTATTCGGCTCCAAATCCTACGTCGCCTGGGCCGGCGTTCAGGACGCCATGTTCCAATGGTGGTACGGGCATAACGCGGTCGGCTTCTTCCTGACCGCCGGCTTTCTCGCCATCATGTACTACTTCATTCCGAAGCGCGCCGAGCGGCCGATCTATTCCTACCGCCTGTCGATCATCCATTTCTGGTCGCTGATCTTTCTCTACATCTGGGCCGGTCCGCACCATCTCCATTACACGGCTCTGCCGGACTGGGCGCAGACGCTCGGCATGACGTTCTCGATCATGCTGTGGATGCCGTCATGGGGCGGCATGATCAACGGTCTGATGACGCTGTCGGGCGCCTGGGACAAGCTCCGCACCGACCCCGTGCTGCGTATGCTGGTCGTGTCGGTCGCCTTCTACGGCATGTCGACCTTCGAAGGCCCGATGATGTCGATCAAGGTCGTGAATTCGCTCAGCCACTATACCGACTGGACCATCGGCCATGTGCATTCCGGTGCGCTGGGCTGGGTCGGCTTCGTTTCCTTCGGCGCGCTGTACTGCCTCGTTCCCTGGCTGTGGGATCGCAAGGGGCTCTACAGCCTGAAACTCGTCAACTGGCACTTCTGGACCGCCACCATCGGCATCGTGCTCTACATCTCCGCGATGTGGGTTTCGGGAATCCTGCAGGGCCTGATGTGGCGCGCCTACACTTCGCTCGGCTTCCTCGAATATTCCTTCATCGAAACCGTGGAAGCGATGCATCCCTTCTACATCATCCGCGCCGCAGGCGGAGCGCTGTTCCTGATCGGGTCGTTGATCATGGCCTATAATCTCTGGATGACGGTGCGCGTTGGCGAATCGGAAGTGCAGTCGCCCGTGGCTCTCCAGCCGGCGGAATGAGGAGCGCACAAATGTCTTTCTGGTCACGGCATCAAATCTTCGAAAAGAACTCGATCGTCCTGGTCGCGGGAATCCTCGTGGTGATTGCGATCGGCGGTCTCGTCGAAATCACTCCGCTGTTCTACCTCAAGAGCACGATCGAGAAGGTCGACGGCGTCAGGCCGTACACGCCGCTCGAACTTGCCGGACGTAACGTCTATGTCCGCGAGGGCTGCTACCTCTGTCACTCGCAGATGGTCCGGCCGCTGCGCGATGAAGTCGAGCGCTACGGCCATTACTCGCTCGCGGCCGAGAGCATGTACGACCATCCGTTTCAGTGGGGCTCCAAGCGCACCGGTCCCGATCTGGCGCGCGTCGGCGGCAAATATTCCGACGAATGGCATGTCACGCATCTGACCAATCCGCGCGCGATCGTGCCGCAATCGGTCATGCCGGGTTACGCGTTCCTGTCACGGACCGAAGTCGACGAGACCAGTGTCGCGGCCCATCTGCGCACCAGCCGCACCGTCGGCGTGCCCTATTCGGACGAACAGGTTGCCAATGCCGTCGCCGACCTCAAGGCGCAGGCCGATCCTGACAATGCCGGCGTGGACGCGTTCACCAAGCGCTATCCGAAGGCGGTTGCCCGCAATTTCGACGGCAAGTCGGGTGCGCCGACCGAGATGGATGCGCTGGTCGCGTACCTGCAGATGCTCGGCACGCTGGTCGACTTCAAGCTTTACAATGAAAAAGCAAATCTTCGCTGAGCAAATCTTCGCTGGGAAAGCAGAACGATGAAAGCAATTCTCACTGTCCATAACATTGCGTCAGACCTCGTCACGACGTTCTGGACGCCCGTCTTCGTCGGAATCTTCATCGCAATTCTGACCTATGCCCTTTGGCCGCGCAACCAGGCCGCCTTCGACGAAGCGGCGAAAATGCCTTTGCGCGAGGAGTGAGCCGATCATGAGCGAACACAGCGATATCGATCACGTTTCCGGAAGGTCGACCACCGGTCACGAGTGGGACGGCATCAAGGAGCTCAACACGCCGCTGCCGCGCTGGTGGTTGATCACCTTCTACCTGACCATTGTCTGGGCGATCGGTTACTGGATCTTGTATCCGGCGTGGCCGATGCTCTGGAGCCACACGACCGGCATCTGGAACTACTCCACGCGCGCCGAGGTCGCCACCGAGCTCGCCAACCTGGAAAAGATCCGCGGCGACAAGATGGTGGCGCTTGGGCGCCGCCTCGCTGGAGGAGATCGAGAAGAACCCCGCACTGCTGGCGCTGGCCCGCGCGCGCGGCAAGACGGTGTTCGGCGACAATTGTGCGCCATGCCATGGCAGCGGCGGCGCCGGCGCCAAGGGGTATCCCAACCTGAACGACGACGAATGGCTGTGGGGCGGCAGCCTCGACCAGATCATGCAGACGATCCAGTTCGGCGCCCGTTCCGGGCATGCGAAGACCCACGAGAGCGCCATGCTGGCCTTCGGCAAGGAGGGGGTCCTCAAGAAGGACCAGATCGTGACCGTCGCCAACTATGTCCGGTCCCTATCCGGCCTGCCGACGGCTGCGGGATATGACGCGGCTGCCGGCAAGAAAATCTTCGCCGATAACTGCACCTCGTGCCACGGCGATAACGCCAAGGGCAACCAGGAACTCGGCGCACCCGACCTGACCGACAAGATCTGGCTCTACGGCTCGGACGAGGCGACGCTGGTCGAGACCATCAGCAACGGCCGTGCCGGCGTCATGCCCGCCTGGGTCGGCCGGCTCGATCCCTCCACGATCAAGGCGCTGACGGTCTATGTCCACTCGCTCGGCGGAGGCAAATAGCCGCCGGGCAGGGCAGGCCTCCTTCCTCTTTGAGGTGGATCAAACGTCCTCGCGGAGCTGCTTCTAGAGTGAACTCCCGAGACGAGATCAACCCAGCGATGAACAAGCCCGTGAACCCGACCGACCTGCAGCTTGACGACGATGGGCCGCTATATGCGGCCCAGAAGAAGGTCTATCCGCAGAGCGTCTCCGGAACCTTCCGCCGGACCAAATGGGGGCTGATGGCGTTCTGCCTCGGCGTCTATTACCTGCTGCCGTTCGTGCGCTGGAACCGCGGCCTGGGCGCGCCGGACCAGGCGGTGCTGGTCGATCTGCCGAACAGCCGTTTCTATTTCTTCTTCATCGAGCTGTGGCCGCAGGAAGTCTATTACTTCACCGGCCTGCTGATCGTGGCTGCCCTCACGCTGTTCCTGATGAATGCGGTCGGCGGCCGCATCTGGTGCGGCTATCTCTGCCCGCAGACGGTCTGGACCGACCTGTTCTACGCCGTCGAACGCTGGATCGAAGGCGACCGGCGCGAGCGCATGCGCAAGGATGCCGCCAAGGGCACCATGAAGCTAGAGCGCTTCGCCGAGCTCCTGCTGAAGCATTCGATCTGGCTGATGATCGCCTGGTGGACCGGCGGCGCCTGGGTGCTTTATTTCAACGACGCGCCGACGCTGGTGAAGCAGCTCATCACCTTCCAGGCGCCGATGATCGCCTATATCTGGATCGGGATCCTGACGGCGACGACCTATGTCTTCGCCGGCTGGATGCGCGAGCAGGTCTGCGTCTACATGTGCCCGTGGCCGCGCATTCAGGCAGCGCTGACCGACGAGTGGGCGCTCAACGTCACCTACAAATACGATCGCGGCGAAGCGCGCACATCGCTGAAGAAGGCCAACGAGCTGCGCGCGCTCGGTCAGCCGGTCGGCGACTGCATCGATTGCTATCAGTGCGTGGCCGTGTGCCCGACCGGCATCGATATCCGCAACGGGTCGCAACTCGACTGCATCCAGTGCGGCCTGTGCATCGATGCCTGCGATACCGTGATGACCAAGATCGGCCGGGAAACCCGGCTGATCGGCTACGACAACGACATCAACATCCACCGGCGCGAGGCCGGCAAGCCGCCGATCTACCGCATCGTGCGACCGCGCACCATCACCTATGCCGCGATGATCGCTGGCCGTCGGTGCGATCATGCTCTACGCGATGCTGACGCGGACGCTGCTCGACATCAACGTGCTGCACGACCGCAACCCGGTCGCGGTGAAGCTCGCCGACGGATCGATCCGCAATGCCTATACCGTCCGCCTCCTGAACAAGCGCGGCTTCGACCGCGTCATCGCGATCGACGTCGATGGTCCGGTCAACGCCACGCTCCATGTCGTCGGTGCCGATTCCGTGACCCAGGACCGGCCCATGATCATCCTGGCGCGGGATACGACCACCGAACTGCGGCTGCTGGTAACGGCGCCTGCAGAGAACAATCCCGAGAAATCCGTCCCGGTGCATTTCCGCGTTACCGATATCGGGCTCGGCGAAGTTGCTGCCGCCACCGATCATTTCGTGTCGCCATGATACCCTCGAGGAGCGTTCACATGAGCCAGGCGCGGCCGCCAAGACCCCTGACCGGGCGCAAGGTGTTATTCATGATGGTCGCCTTCTTCGGCGTCGTGATCGGGGTCAACCTCATCATGATGCGGCTTGCGATCCAGACCTTGCCTGGCACCGAGGTCGATAGCGCCTACAGCGCCAGCCTCGCCTACGAGAAGGAAATTGCGACCGCCCGCGCCCAGAGCGCGCGCAACTGGAAGGTCGACGCCCATGTCGAGCGCAGCGGGCAGGGCGGCGCGACGCTGCGGGTCGAGGCGCGTGACAATGATGGCCGGCCGATGTCCGGCCTGAAGTTTCACGGCCGGTTCGAGCGGCCGACCGACCGGCGCGCCGATCAGCAGGTCGCGCTCGCCGAAGTCGGGATCGGCATCTATCGCGGGAGCGCGGAGATAATCGCGCCGGGCCAATGGGATCTGGTGCTCGAAGGCGTCGCGGCATGGACAGCGGCTGTTCCTGTCCAAGAACCGCGTATTGTTGAATTAGGAAGCCGGATCATGCAGGCGACGCGAGACTTTTCACATTATGTCCGGCATCTCGAATCGGGGCTGTCGCATATCGATCTGGCGGTCGAGGGCGTCAGTTGCGCCGGCTGCATGTCGAAGATCGAGCGCGGGCTTTCCGCGCTTCCCGACGTGACGCTGGCGCGCGTCAACCTGACCGACCGCCGCGTGGCGCTGGAATGGAAGCAGGGCACGCTGGACCCGGCCCGTTTCATCGACCGGCTGGCAGAGCTCGGCTACAAGGCCTATCCGTTCGAGCCGGTCCGCGCCGAGGCTGACGAGACCGAGCAGGCGAGCTTCCTGCTGCGCTGCCTCGGCGTCGCCGCCTTTGCCGCGATGAACATCATGATGCTGTCGATCCCGGTGTGGTCCGGCAATGTCAGCGACATGATCCCGGAGCAGCGCGATTTCTTCCACTGGCTGTCGGCGCTGATCGCCTTGCCCGCGGCGGCCTATTCGGGGCAGCCGTTCTTCAGGTCCGCATGGCGCGCCTTGCGGGTGCGTCGCACCAACATGGACGTTCCGATCTCGATCGGCATCGTGCTGGCGCTGGCGATGTCGGTGGCTGAGACGCATTCACCACGCCGAACATGCCTATTTCGACGCTGCGCTGATGCTGCTCGCCTTCCTGCTGGCCGGCCGCTATCTCGATCAGAGCATGCGTCGCAAGACGCGGGCGGTGGCCGGAAACCTCGCCGCGCTCAAGGGAGAAACCGCGACCAAGTTCGTCGGCGCCGATGAAATCAGCGTCGTGCCGATTGCCGCGGTGCAGGCCGGCGACATCGTGCTGCTGCGTCCGGGCGAGCGCTCCGCTGTCGACGGCTCCGTGATCGAGGGGCAGTCCAAGATCGACCAGAGCCTGATCACCGGCGAAACCTTGCCGGTGAAGGCGGGACCGGGCACGGCCGTCTACGCGGGCACGCTCAACCTGTCGGGCGCCTTGCGGGTGCGGGTGTCGGCGGCGTCCGAAGGCACGCTGCTGGCGGAGATCAGCCGGCTGCTCGACAATGCCGTCCAGTCGCGCTCCCGCTACGTGCGGCTCGCCGACCGCGCCTCACGGCTCTATGCCCCCGTCGTGCATGCGGCGGCGCTTCTGACCATGCTGGGCTGGGTGGCCTATGGCGCAACCTGGCATGATGCCATCGTCACCGCGATCTCGGTTCTCATCATCACCTGTCCCTGTGCGCTTGGACTGGCGATCCCGGCGGTGCAGACCGTCGTCGCGGGCGCCATGTTCCGGACCGGCGTGCTGCTCAATTCCGGCGATGCCATCGAGCGGCTGGCGGAAGTCGATCGTGTCGTGTTCGACAAGACGGGCACGCTGACCTTGCCGGAGCTCGATGTCACGAACGCCGCCGATATTCCGCAAGGACGTGTTCGAACTCGCCGGGCGGCTTGCACTTGCCAGCCATCATCCCGTCGCCGCCGCGGTGGCCCGGGCCGCCGGAGCAAAGACGCCGTTGGCCGGGGTCGAGGAGATCGCAGGCCAGGGCGTGCGTGGCTTCGTCGACGGGCTCGAAGTCCGGCTGGGCAGGCCGTCGTTCTGCGGCGCGGACCAGATCGCCAACGAAATCCTGTGCAGGGATCCCGAGGCATCCGTCGTCGCCTTCCGGCATGGCGAAACGCAGCATGTCTTTGCGGTGCGGCAGCGCCTGCGCGCCGACGCGGCCGGCGCCATTGCCACGCTTCTCAAGGCCGGGATCGAAGTCGAGATTCTATCGGGCGATCGCGAGCCTGCCGTGCGCCATGCGGCCGCGACGCTCGGGATTCATGAATGGCGCGCGGGCGTGACGCCGGCGGACAAGATTGCCCGCATCGAGGAATTGAAGCGGCGGGGCGTCAAGGTCCTGATGGTCGGCGATGGCATGAACGACGCGCCGGCGCTTGCTGCCGCACACGTCTCGATGTCGCCGGTCAGCGCCACCCATCTGAGCCAGGCGACCGCCGATCTGGTGTTCCTGGGCGATCGCCTCGCGCCCGTCGTCACGGCCATCGGCTTCGCGCGGAAGGCGCTGCGGCTGATGCGGCAGAACCTGTGGCTGGCGGCGGGATACAACCTGCTTGCGGTGCCGCTCGCGATTGCAGGCCTCGCGACGCCGCTGGTCGCCGCCGCCGCGATGTCGGGTTCGTCGCTGCTGGTGATCCTGAACGCATTGCGCGCGCATCGCGGCACGAGGGAGTTTGGCTGATGGAAGTTCTGGTGTTTCTGGTGCCGCTGGCGCTGACGCTCGGCGCCATCGGCCTGATGGGTTTTCTCTGGTCGCTCAAGAACGGCCAGTACGACGATCTCGAGGGAGCGGGCTGGCGCGCGATTGCGGATGACGAGCCCGTACCTCAGAACTACTCCCCAGGACAGGAGCCGGACGCCGCGCGAGCGCCGTAGCTCCGGCGTGACGTTCACCCCGCGAGTGGGGTTAGCGGAGCATGGCGCCAAATTACGCCAAGAATCAGACCCAGCGTGCATAAACCATTTCGGGGGTGAAACCCGTGGTGGTTATGGCCCGGCACATGTCGTCCGGAACCCGTCGTGCGCCAGGCCAACTACAAGGGCGCGGGGGCCGAAAGCATTTGGCAGCGCCAAGGACCAGCCAATCTTCGCCTATTGGCGGAAGGGGTGGGATTCGAACCCACGGTACCCTTGCAGGCACGCCGGTTTTCAAGACCGGTGCCTTAAACCACTCGGCCACCCTTCCGTCTTTGGAATTTCAATCGCTTAGCGTAGGGCTGGCTCGAACGCAATGCGAGCGTGGCCTCGGTGTGCGCTCATCTCGTTATTTTGGAAGAAACCCGGCAACGAGCGTGGGGCATGCCCGTTCTTGTCGGGACCGAATCGTCCCGGCGTCAAAAATCCGCAATAGGAGCGGGCGCTTGTCTAGCCGAATGCCGCAGCCAGCAGGCTCGAGCACAGGAGCACGAGGCTGGCCGTGGTCAGGGCAAGAAATCCGTTGGAGACAATGTCGTGGTTGCGCATGATACACCTACCACTCTGATGCTCGTCCGAATTCATTAAAGCTTTCGGAATTCCTGGCCGGAACTGCCAAGCTATTTCTCTGTCCGGCGCCCGGGCCAACGCCCGGCCGCCCGCCGTTCAAAACTCAAGCTCTGGAACGAAAGCCTTCAAATGCATGGGCAAGAAAAATGCCTGCGCTCACCAGGCCCATCACCGCTGTAACCGTCTCGATCATCGCACAAATCCTTTGCGCCCCTGCGCAATCCACAGAACGACTCCATCGTTGCACAGTCAAAAAGATTCACTGGCCGGAATCACAGATCGGTCGTGAGTGATGATTTGCTGCAACAGATTGTCTGAAAGCGGCACAGGAAGGCTGCGACGAACGGCGCATACACTGTGAATCGAGGCACATGGCCCCGTAAATCGACGGATGCGCAAAGCAACGATTCGTTCACCACGCGGGAGCAGATCATTCACCACGGGAGCGCACACCCCATTTCCGCCGTGTTCCGGTTGCGATATCTTCACGACGTGATGCGGAGGTGGGCTGCATCGTGGGGTAAGGCCGCAACGCTTCAACGTAGGCAGTCGGCCGCTGGAAATGGTAATTGGGGCGATGGGGATTCGACGGCCAAAAGCGATCGTCCTGGCGGCGCGTGGTACCGCTGCCGTGGCAACGTGCCTTCTCCTTGCCAATTGCGCCTCGTCGGACAAATTCGCCAGCCGCGTCGATCCCAAATACGGCGTCTCCTCGAGCCCTCGCGTGGTGGCGTTCGGGGAAGACGTGCCGAAGGGCGGCGGAACCTACCGCGTCGGCAAGCCCTACACCGTCGCGGGCCGGGTCTACGTGCCGGAAGAGGATCCGAACTACCGCGCCGAGGGCATGGCCTCCTGGTATGGCGATGATTTCCACGGCCGGCTGACCGCCAATGGCGAGGTCTTCGACATGACCTCGCTGACCGCTGCCCATCCGACCCTGCCGATCCCAAGCTACGCCCGTGTCACCAATGTCCGGAACGGCAAGTCGCTGATCGTGCGGGTCAACGACCGCGGCCCCTACCACGGCAACCGGCTCATCGACGTCTCGAACAAGGCCGCGGAACTCCTTGAATTCAAAGCCAATGGCGTCGCCAAGGTCCGTGTCGAATATGTCGGCCGGGCGCCCTTGGAGGGTTCCGACGACCGCCAGTTGCTGGCAACGCTCCGTACCGGCGAGCCGGCGCCGTCTCCGTCCACGGTCCGGGTCGCTTCGGCCCATCCGTTTGTGCCCGAAATGCCGTCGTCGGCGGGCCGAATCCGGGGCGAGGTTCCGATGCCGGAGGGGCGGCCCTATAGCCTCGGCAACAGCTCGGCCGATTACGCCTCGATCAACGCGACCTCGGAAATGTCGGCCTCCAGCCGCTCGCGCGGACGCGCCGCGCAGAATCCGCGCGCCGTGTCCTACGAGAATGAGGCCAGCTATGCCCCGAGCCAGGCTTACCTGCCGGTCGATCCGCGGGGACCCAGCGAAGTGCTCAGCGGGCGCGGGCTGTACTAGCCCTTCAGGAACGCGATCAGGGCGGCGTTGACCTCGTCGGGCCGCTCCTGCTGGATCCAGTGACCGGCGCCGTCGAGAATCAGCTTCTGCCGCAAATTCGGCAGCACCCGCTCCATCTCGTTGACCAGTTTGGCGCCGATCAGCCCGGTAATGACGCCATCCTTCGATCCCGCGATGAACAGGGACGGCTGGTGGATTTGCGCGCCCTGCCATGGCGCGGTCAGTTCCCAGTTGCGGTCGATGTTGCGATACCAGTTCAGCCCGCCGCGGAATCCTGACTTTTGGTAGACCTCCGCGAAAGTCGGCGACATCGGCCTCGGTCAGCCAATTCGGCAACGGCCGATTCGGATCGGCACCGGCAAGGAAGCCCTTGCCCTCCTGAACATATTGATGGGCGGTCGGATCGGAGAACCCGCGCCCGCCCAGCACGATTCGCATGGTCGCGGCGACATCGCGCTCGAATTCGGCCTCGGCCACGCCAGGGGGCTGAAAATACTGCCAGTAGAAATTGGTAATGCCGTTGTTCCGCAGGGTCTCGAGCGGCAGGCCGCGTCCGCGAGAGGGGGGCGGTACGCTGAGGCCTGCGACCTTGGTGAAGACATCGGGCCGGAACATCGCCGCGTGCCAGGCGACCGGTGCGCCCCAGTCATGGCCGACGATGACGGCCTGCTTTTCGCCAAGCGCCGCCACCAGCGCGACCATGTCGCCGACATTGTGGAAGATGGTGTAGGCGCCGACATCGGCGGGCGCGCTGGTCCGGCCGAACCCGCGCATATCGGGGGCGACGACATGGAAACCGGCTTCCGCGAGGGCTCCGATCTGGTGCCGCCAGGAATAGGACAGTTCGGGCCAGCCGTGGCAGAGCAGCACCAGCGGACCCTGTCCTTCCTCGACGACAAAGAAGTCCAGCCCGTTGGCGGAAATGGTGCGTGAGGATGGCATCGCGTTTCCGCCCTGTTTTTCGTATCTTGTCGGGAAGTTGCCGCATCCGCACGATACGTTCCTTCGTCCGGCGCCGCAATCGGATCGACACGCCGGAAAATCCAAAACCTGTGTTGTTTGCGATACTTCCAACTGTTAGAACGCAGGAATTCAGGACATCGCCGATGGCAGCCGAGACTTCCGTTTCCCGCAAATCCGCCGCCGCGGCCATCATCCCGTGGCGCGGCCTGATGGCTGCCGCCGTTGCGCTCGCGGTCGGTTGGGGCGGGATCGTCTACGCCGCCAACAACAGCGTGCAGGGCGCGCCGAAGAAGGAAGAGGGCGGCTTTGACGGCGACGCGCCGACCGCGATCCTGATCGAGGCGTCCAGCGGCAGCGTGCTGTTCGAGAAGAGCGCCGACGAATTGCGGGCGCCGTCCAGCATGATGAAGCTGATGACGGTCGAGGTGGTCTTCAACGCCCTCAAGGAAGGCAAGATCAAGCTGACGGACGAATACCGGATCAGCGAGAACGCCTGGCGCAAGGGCGGTGCGCCGGCCGGCGGCTCGACCATGTTTGCCATTCTCAACAGCAAGGTGTCGGTGGACGACCTGCTGCATGGCGCGATCATCCAGAGCGGCAATGATTCCTGCATTGCGCTGGCCGAGGGCATGGCCGGCAACGAGCGGATCTTTGCCGCCGACTTCATGACCAAGCGCGCGCGCGAGCTCGGCCTGACGAAGTCCACATTCGGCAACTCCAACGGCTTGCCCGATCCTGCCAACAAGATGACGGTGCGGGAACTGGCAAAACTCGCCCGCCACCTGATCCTGACCTATCCCGACATGTACAAATTGTTCGGCGAGAAGGAATTCACCTGGAACAAGATCCGGCAGCAGAACCGCAATCCGCTGCTGAACACGCTCAACGGCGCCGACGGGCTGAAGACCGGTTACACCAAGGAGGGCGGCTACGGCATGGTCGGCTCCGCCGTGCAGAACGACACCCGGCTGATCGTCGTGATCAACGGGCTCGAAGATCCCGACGATCGCGCCTCCGAGGCCAAGAAGATGCTGGAATGGGGTTTTCGCAATTTCGAGACACGCACGCTGTTCGCGGCCAACCAGCAGGTCGGCTTTGCCAAGGTGTTCGGCGGCGAAAGCCGTTCGGTGAAGCTTGCCAGTCCCCAGCCGATCAAGGTGATGGTGCCGAAGAACGGCAGCGAGAAGCTGATCGCGCGCATCGTCTATAACGGTCCGGTTCGGGCGCCGGTGCAGGCCGGCCAGCCGGTCGGTATCGTCAGGGTGTGGCGTGGCGCCAATATCGCGGTGGAATCGCCGGTCTATGCCGCGGAAGCGGTCGGCACCGGCTCGACCATGCGTCGCGCGATCGACGGGGCCAGCGAGCTCGTCATCGGCATGTTCCGCGCGAGCGCAGAGAAGCTCTGAGCATGAACCAGGCAACGCTGCAGCGGCCCTCCGGACGCGGGAAGTTCATCACGTTTGAGGGCGGCGAGGGCTCCGGAAAGTCCACGCAGATCAAGAAGCTCGCCGAGCGTCTTGCGGCGGCAAAGCTGCGCGCCATCGTTACCCGCGAGCCCGGCGGCTCGCCGGGCGCGGAAATCATGCGGCATCTCGTGCTGTCCGGAATGGGCAAGCTGCTTGGACCGGATGCGGAGACATTGCTGTTCGCTGCCGCCCGCGACGATCACGTTCGCACCGTGATCCAGCCCGCGCTCGGCCAGGGAACATGGGTGTTGTGCGACCGCTTCTCGGATTCGACCCGCGCCTATCAGGGCCGCCTCGGGCAGGTCGCGCCGGGCGTGCTCAACGCCATGCAGCGCGTCACCATCGGCGATCTCAAGCCGGACCTGACCATCATTCTGGATATCCCCGTGGAAGTCGGCCTGCAGCGCGCGGCGGCGCGCCGTGGCAGCGGCGTGCCGGATCGTTTCGAGTCCGAAGACCTCCAATTCCATCAAGACCTGCGCGATGCCTACCGGCAGATCGCCGCCGAGGACCCGCAGCGCTGCGTGCTGATCGATGCCAACGCCGATACTGATGCGGTCGCTGCCCGCGTCTGGACGGCGTTGCGCGATCATCTGCTCACGGTCCCAAGCCCGGCGGATACAGCATGAGCGCGCGCAAGACCGAGCAGGATACGGCGGTCAGGCATCCCCGCGAAACGGCCGATCTGTTCGGCCATCGCGAGGCAGAGACGGCGCTGCTCAATGCCTATCGCAGCGGGCGCATTCCGCATGCCTGGCTGATCGGCGGTCCGCAGGGCATCGGCAAGGCGACGCTGGCCTATCGCATGGCGCGCTTCGTGCTCGCGAATGCCAGCCCGACGTTGCCTTCGGTGCAGCGCGCCGAAACGCTTGCGCTCGATCCGGATCATCCGGTCGCGCGCCAGATCACCGCCGGCGCGCATGGCGGGCTGTTGGTGCTGGAGCGCGGCCTGAACGATCGCGGCGTGATGCGGACCGTGATCACCGTCGACGAGACGCGCGAGACGATTTCGTTCTTCGGCTCGACCGCGGCGGTGGACGGCTGGCGGGTCTGCATCGTCGACACCGTCGACGAGCTCAATCCGAACGCCGCCAACGCGCTGCTCAAGATCCTCGAAGAGCCGCCGCAACGATCGCTGTTCCTGCTCGTCAGCCATTCGCCGGCGCGGGCGTTGCCGACGATCCTGTCCCGCTGCCGCAAGCTGCCGCTGCGGCCGCTCGCGACCGACGACGTCATTCGCGCGGCCTCAAAGGCTGCCGACATCGCACCCGATGATCCGGCACTGGCGGAGGCGGCCGATGCCTCGGAGGGGAGCGTGTCCCGCGCGCTGACGTTGCTCGGCGGCGACGCGCTGAAGCTGCAGCAGCGGACCGCGGCGCTGCTGGCGACGCTGCCGCAGGTCGATCCGCGCGAACTGCATGCGCTGGGCGAGGCGCTGGGCACCAGCGACCGGGTGGCGCTGGCGGCTTTCATCGACGGCATCGATCGCTGGATCGGCGAAAAGCTGCGCACTGGCGACGTCAACGCAAATCTGCCCCGCCTTGCACGGCTGGCTGAGGTATGGGAAAAGATCGTCCGCGCCGCGCGCGACACCGAATCCTATAATCTGGAACGAAAACCGCTGGTTTTCTCGGTGTTTGGGATGCTCGCGGAAGCGACGCGGTAACGCTCCGCCTGACAATAATCCCTGATATCGTTGAGTTGAAAAGGAATTCGTGGTGGCGAAGGCTGGAAAGAAAGCTTCGAAAAAGCGCAAGGCGAAAAAGGTCCGCAAATCGCCGCCCGCCCGCACCGGCAAGAAGGCCGCGAAGAAGCGCGCCGCCAAGAAGGGCGCGGCCAAGACAAAGCGCACTGTGAAAAAGGCCGGCAAGGCGTCAAAGAAGACTGCTAGCAAAGCCGCGAAAAAGGCACCTAAAAAGGCTGCGAAGAAAGCAGCCAAAAAGCCTGCCAAAAAATCGGCGAAGAAATCCGCGAACCAAACGACGAAGCCGCCTGCGGGAACGTCGCAAGAAACCACCGCCGCCGTACAGGCGGCGCCCGTCGTTGAACGCGCGAAGCCAGCCAAGCCGCGTGCAAAGGCGGCTCCCGCGGCTGCGCCGGCGGCGGCTGCTGAGCGCAACACCTACTTCATCACCACCGCGATCGCCTATCCCAACGGCATTCCGCATATCGGCCACGCCTACGAGGCGATCGCGACCGATGCGCTGGCGCGGTTTCAGCGGCTCAACGGCAAGGACGTGTTCTTCCTGACCGGCACCGACGAGCACGGCCAGAAGATGGTGCAGACCGCCCAGAGCGAGGGAATGGGGGTTGCCGAACTTGCTGCGCGCAATGCCCTCCGGTTCAAGGACATGGACGAGCGGCTGAACGTATCATTCGACCGCTTCATCCGCACCACGGAGCCCGCGCATCATCATTCAGTCCAGGTGGTCTGGAACCGGATGCAGCAGAATGGCGACATCTATATCGACACCTATGCCGGCTGGTATTCGGTGCGCGACGAAGCCTATTACGCCGAGGAGGAAACCGTCCTCGGTGAGGACAATGTGCGCCGCGGACCGCAGGGCTCGCCGGTCGAATGGGTCGAGGAGAACAGCTACTTCTTCAAGCTGTCCGCCTATCAGGATCGGCTGTTGAAACTTTACGAAAGCCAGCCTGACTTCATCGGACCGGATTCGCGTCGCAACGAAGTCATCAGCTTCGTCAAAGGCGGGCTGAAGGATCTCTCGATCTCGCGCACGACGTTCGATTGGGGCGTCAAGGTGCCGAACGACCCTGAACACGTGATGTATGTCTGGGTCGATGCGCTCACCAACTACATCACCGGCGTCGGCTTCCCCGATGAAAGTGCTGCGAACTGGCGCTACTGGCCCGCGGACGTGCACATCATCGGCAAGGACATCATCCGTTTCCACGCGGTGTACTGGCCGGCGTTCCTGATGTCGGCGGGCATTCCCGTGCAGAAGCGGGTCTATGCGCACGGCTTCCTGTTCAACAGGGGCGAGAAAATGTCGAAGTCGGTCGGCAACGTCGTCGATCCCTTCAATCTGGCCGATCAGTATGGCGTCGACCAGATGCGCTATTTCTTCCTGCGCGAGGTGCCGTTCGGACAGGACGGCAACTACAACCACGAAGCCATCGTCGCCCGCATCAATGCCGATCTCGCCAACGATCTCGGCAATCTGGCGCAGCGCTCGCTGTCGATGATCGCCAAGCAACTCGGCGGCGTGCTGCCCGAGCCCGGCGAGTTCACGGACAACGACAGAGAGATCCTGGCGGAGGCCGATGCCATGCTGGCGGCGTCTCGGACCGCGATGGCGACCCAGCAGATCCATCAATGGCTGAACGTGGTGTGGTCCGTGGTCGCCGAAGCCAACCGCTATTTCGCGGGCGAGGCGCCATGGGCGCTGGCCAAGACCGATCCGGCACGGCAAAAGACCGTCTTGTACGTGACCGCCGAAGTCGTGCGGCAGGTCGCCATCCTGACCCAGCCGGTGATGCCGGATGCTTCGGGGAAGCTGCTCGAAAGCCTCGGCGTTCCCCAGGGCGAACGTGACTTCGCAGCGCTCGGCACACGGATCAAGGCCGGCGGGACCCTGCCGCCGCCGGTCGGCGTGTTTCCGCGCTACGTCGAACCAAAGGCGGATTGAGCCGTTTGCAAGCCATGCTCGTTGACAGCCACTGCCACCTCGACTTTCGGGATTTTGCCGATGATCTCGACGCGCTGGTCGCGCGTGCCGAGACGGCCGGCATCGGCCGGATTGTCACCATCTCGACCCGGGTAAGGCGGCTCGGCGGGCTGCTGGCCATCGCCGAGCGATTCCCCAACGTCTATTGCTCGGTCGGCACCCATCCGCATCATGCTGACGAGGAAGACGGCATTTCCGCCGGCGAACTGATCGAACTGACCGGGCACCCGAAGGTCGTGGCGCTGGGGGAGGCGGGGCTGGATTATTTCTACCAGCACGGTTCGCGTGAGGCTCAGGAGCGCGGCTTTCGCGCACATATCGCGGCGGCGCGGGCGACCGGCCTGCCGCTGGTGATCCACACCCGCGAAGCCGACGAGGACTGCGGTCGCATCCTCGAAGACGAGGTGGCCAAGGGGCCTTTCCCTGCGGTGCTGCATTGCTATACCGGCGGGCGCGAACTGGCGATGAAGGCGATCGGTCTTGGCCTGTCGATATCTTTCACCGGCATCCTGACGTTCAAGAAGTCGGAAGCCCTGCGCGAACTTGCCGCCGAACTCCCGGCCGACCGCATCATGGTCGAAACCGATGCGCCGTATCTGGCGCCCGGCAAGTTTCGCGGCAAGCGCAACGAGCCGTCCTATGTGGTCGAAGTCGCAAAGGTGCTGGCGGAGACGCGCGGCGTCTCGCTGGAAGAAATCTCGCGGCAGACGACGGAAAACTTCTTCCGGCTGTTTTCAAAAGTGCCGGCGCCGAAGGCTGCCGCATGACGGTGACGCTGACGATCCTCGGTTGCGGCTCCTCGGCAGGCGTACCGCGACCGGCGCTCGGCTGGGGCGCCTGTGATCCCAACAATCCGAAAAACCGCCGCCGACGCTGCTCGCTGCTGGTCGAACGTACGGGCACGCACGGCATCACGCGGATCGTGATCGACACCTCGCCCGATCTGCGCGAGCAGTTGATCGATGCAAATGTTGATCACATCGATTCGGTGTTTCTGACTCATGAGCACGCCGACCAAACTCACGGCATCGACGATCTGCGTTCGGTCGTCATGCACCAGCGCCGGCGCATTCCGGTCTATTTCAACCAGTCGACCGCCAAGGACATCATGGCGCGGTTCTCTTATTGCTTCATCTCGCCGGAGGGCAGCGACTATCCGCCGATCCTGACGCGCCATTCGATCGAAGCGGGCGAGAGTCATGAGACCGAAGGGAAGGGCGGCCCGGTAAAACTCTCCGCCTTCCTGGTTCACCACGGCAGGATCCCTGCGCTCGGCTTCCGTGTCGGAGCCGCCGCCTATACGCCCGACCTCCACGACATTCCCGAGGAGAGCTGGCCGGCGCTGGAAGACCTCGACCTCTGGATCGTCGACGGGCTGCGCTACGCCGGCCATCCCAGTCATTTCAGCGTCAGTGATGCGCTTTCATGGATCGAGCGCTTCAAGCCGAAGCGCGCCGTCATCACCAACATGCATTCCGACCTCGATTACGAGGTGCTGCGCCAGAGCCTGCCGGCCGGCGTGATCCCGGCCTATGACGGGATGCGGCTGGAGCTTGGTTAGGATCCACAGCGCGGGATCTCCGCGACTACGGCAGCGTTCGGTACGATCGAGCGCAGATCGACGTCGCGGGCGAGCGTCACATAGTCCTTCGTCTCGGCCGTCCTCAGATAGGTGCTGAAATAGATCGGTCCGTCCGGCAGTTCGCCCGCTTTGCATGCTTGCGGCCGCACTGAAATCGAGATCGAACCTTTCTGGCCCGAGCTCTTTTTGGCAATCAGCTGGGCGCGAAAGGCCGCCAGGCGCGCGAGATCGGCGTCGTCGATGCGATAGGCGAAGATGTGGCCGCCGGCGCCAGCCTCGCGCGTCAGCTCCGCAGGTTCAGGCAGTTCACGCAGCAAGAAGTCGCGTGCTTCCTCCGGCGCACGTCCGGCCTGTACGGCGATCCGCAACGTGACGCCTTTTGGCTGGGGCCGCAGGGTGCGTGGCAGTTTGATGGCGGCGCGCAGTTGTGCGGGGTCAGAGGTCTCGAAGTCGACCCGGGCGAGCTTGATCATCGAGGTGACAGGCATATGGCTGCAGCCAGCCATCGCCATGACGGGCAGAACGTGCAGGAGGCAGCGCAGCATGGGTCTATAGCTCATTTTCGATTCAACCGCATTGACGATGATAAATTATCGTAATACGATAATTACATCTCGCGTCAATAGGATTGGCTCAATGACCTCATTCCACCACCCAGACCGTCTCCGACGCTTCTCCAAGGCCATGGCTATGCTGACCACGCTCGGCATGTTGCTGATCGCCGCCGCCATGATCGCGGTGTTTCTCATTCCCGACTGGACCCGAAATCTCTTGCTGGCACGACTGGGCCAGGCCGGGCACGGTCTGTCGTTGTCGCCGGGGCACCTGATCGCCGCTGCGGCCATCACGGCTGTCCCGGTCGGTGTCCTGCTGTTCGGTCTCTGGCAGGTCCGCGCGCTATTTCTCAATTTCGTCGATGGTCATGTGTTCACGCTGGCGAGCGCCCGCCTGCTGCGCAATTTTGCCGGGTCCGTGCTGGCGCAGGCCATCCTCGGACCGATCTCGTCGACGGCGTTGATGCTCGCGTTCACGCTGAACAATCCGCCGGGCAATCGCCAGCTCGTGATCACCCTGTCGGTGCACGACTATCTGGCGCTGATTGTCGGCGGCGTGCTGTTGGCGGTCGCCTGGGTCATGGTGGAAGCCACCCGGATCGCCGATGAAAATGCATCCTTCGTCTGAGGTTAAGATAGCGATGCCGATCACCGTCAATCTCGACGTCATGCTGGCGCGGCGGAAGATGCGCTCGAAGGAACTCGCCGAGCGCATCGGGATCACCGAACAGAATGTCTCGCTGCTGAAATCAGGCAAGGTCAAGGGCGTGCGCTTCGACACGCTGGCGCTGATCTGCGAAGCGCTGGACTGCCAGCCCGGCGACATCCTGGAATATAGCGACGACGATCGCAACTAAGAGGTGATACCGCAGGCTGTTCCGCCAGATATGATGCTGGCCTATGACGACAGCGGGCCGGTGCTGAAAAACCCGCGGAGGAATTTCGATGATTGGCCTGTTCTTTGAAGTTCAGACGAAGCCCGGGCACCGCGATCAATATCTCGACCTCGCAGCTTCGCTGAAGCCCGATCTTGAAGCGATAGGAGGCTGCCGCTTCATCGATCGCTTCAAGAGCTTGACGCGGGAGAACCTGCTGCTGTCCTACCAAATCTGGCAGGACGAGGGGGCTTTGACGGCGTGGCGGGCTCACGCCGGCCATCACGATATCCAGACCATCGGCCGCGAGCGGGTCTTTTCGGATTACCGCATCCGCGTCGCCCAGGTCATACACGAACAGAAGCCCGGACAGCTGGCCTGGAAGCCCGAGCGGCGCACACCCTACAACGATCCCGCCCGGCGCAAGCCAACCTACATCCTCGCCACGGAATCGAAGCATGCCACGCTGGCGGCGGAGACCGAATGGCGCCGTGATTCTTTCGCCAGCGTCTATCGCGACGAGCATTTTGCGCATCTGGTCGATTTGCCGGACGACCAGGCCGGCATCGAATTCGGCCGGCGCCTGTTTACCGATCCGACGACGCAGTACTTTCGAAATCTTCGAAGTGATGCGCGACTATGGGATGTACGAGCGCACCGAAGCGCCGCAGTATTATCCGCCGGTCGAGCGACAGCAGGCGTAGCTTCGTAGGGTGGGCAAAGGCGCGCAAGCGCTGTGCCCACCATCGTGCATCGACTTCGCCAAAGATGGTGGGCACGCTGCGCTTTGCCCACCCTACGAGTCTAGGCCGTAATCGCCTTCGCCGAATCCACCTGGTTGCGCAGCATGAATTTCTGGATCTTCCCGGTGGACGTCTTCGGGATAGCGCCGAACACCACCGCCTTCGGCGTCTTGAATCCCGACATGTGGCTGCGGCAGAAGGCGATGATGTCGGCTTCCGTCGCCTTGGCGCCGTCCTTCAGCTCGACGAAGGCGCAGGGCACCTCTCCCCATTTGGAATCGGGTTTCGCCACCACGGCCGCGAACAGCACCGCGGGGTGCTTGTAGAGGATATCCTCGACCTCGACGGAAGAGATGTTCTCGCCGCCTGAAATGATGATGTCCTTGGAGCGGTCCTTGATGATGACATAGCCGTGCTCGTCGAGCACGCCGAGGTCGCCGGTGTGAAACCAGCCGCCGGCAAAAGCTTCCTGCGTGGCCTTTTCGTTCTTCAGGTAGCCTTTCATCACGATATTGCCGCGGAACATCACCTCGCCGATGGTTTCGCCATCGCGCGGCACTTCCTGCATGGTTGCGGGATCAAGCACGGTGACGGCTTCCTCCAGCGGGTAGGGCACACCCTGCCGGCGTTTCAGCTGCGCGCGCTGGTCGGCCGGCAGTTCGTCCCAGCCCGGCTGCTCGGCGCAAACGGAGGCGGGGCCATAGACCTCGGTCAGGCCGTAGACATGCGTCAGCTTGATGCCGATGTTTTCGGCGCCTTCAAGGACCGCCACGGGCGGCGCCGCGCCCGCGATCAATCCGACCACGGGGCGCGCGGCTTTTCCCTTCGGCGCGGAGGGAGCGTTGATCAGCGTGTTGTAGACGATCGGCGCGCCGCACATGTGGGTGACGCCGTGCTTCGGGATCAGCTCAAAAATCTTGGCCGGATCGACCTTGCGCAGGCAGACGTTGATGCCGGCGGAAGCCGCCACCGTCCATGGGAAGCACCAGCCGTTGCAGTGGAACATCGGCAGCGTCCACAGATACACCGGATGCTGGCCGAGATTCCCCGCCAGAATATTGCTGACGGCATTGAGATAGGCGCCGCGGTGATGGGTCACGACGCCCTTGGGATTGCCTGTGGTGCCGGAGGTATAGCTCAGCGCAATCGCGTCCCATTCGTCGCCGGGCGGTCTTGCGACGAAGCCGGGATCGCCCGCTGTAACCGCCGCCTCGTATTCGATTTCACCGATCCGCTTGCCGCCTGAAAAGGCCGCATCATCGACGTCGACGACAAACGGTTTCGATCCCTTCATCAGCGTCAGCGCTTCCGCGATCACGCCGGAAAACTCCGGATCGACCAGAATGATCTTGGCGCCGCCATGGTCGAGCTGGAAGGCGATCGAGGGTGCATCGAGCCTGATGTTGAGCGCATTGAGCACCGCGCCCGCCATCGGGACCGCAAAGTGCACCTCGTTCATGGCCGGAATATTCGGTAGCATCGCTGCTACCGTATCGCCGTGCCCGATACCGCGGCCGGCAAGCCAGGATGCAAAGCGCTTGCAGCGCTCGTGGGTCTGCGCCCAGGTGAACCTGCGGCCTTCATAGACCGTGCTGACGTGATCGGGGTAAACGGCGGCGCTGCGCGCGAGGAAGCTGAGCGGCGTCAGCGGCACATAGTTCGCTGGCGTCTTGTCCAATCCGATCGAATATTGGTTCTGGGCTGCGCTCATTGGCTGTGTCCCATCTGAAAAATTTACAAGAACCCGATGGAAATCCACGGGAAGATCGCCACGATAATCAAGCCGACCATCAGCGCCAGCAGGTAGCCCCAGATCGGCCGGATACCCTCGGCCGGATCGACGCGTCCGATGGCGCAGGCGGCATAATAGCCTACTCCAAATGGCGGTGCGAATAGCCCGATACCCATCGCGAGGATAACGATCATCGCGTAGTGGACCTCGTGCACGCCCACGGCGCGGGCGATCGGAAACAGCAACGGCCCGAACAGCACGATCGCCGGAATGCCTTCGAGCACGCTGCCCAGGATCGTGAATGCCACGATCGACACCGCAATAAAGGTCGCCGAACCGCCGGGCAGGCCGGTCATGGCGGCGGCCAGCGTCCGCGAAAAGCCGGACTGCGTGAGGCCCCAGGCCATGCCGGTGGCGCAGCCGATGATCAGCAGGATCGCACCCGACAGGCACGCGGTCTCGACCAACATTGGCACAATCCGCCGCCAGTCGAAATTGCGGTAGATCAACAGCCCGTAAATCAGGTAGCCGACGACGAAGGCATAGACGATACCGATGGTGGAGACTTCCGTGGCGGTCGCGATGCCCTCGACTACGGCATAACGGATCACGAACGGCAGCGCGATGGCGGGCAGGGCTACGGCAAACGCACGGGCGACCTCGCCGCCGCTGGCGCGCGTAACATGCCTCAGATCCTCGTTCCGGTAGCGCCACCATACCAGCGCCGACAGCGTAATCGCGAGGACAAACCCCGGCAGCAATCCGCCGGTGAACAGCGCCGCAATCGAGACGCCGGTGACCGACCCGATGGTAATGAGCACGAGGCTCGGCGGAATGGTCTCGGTCTGCGCGCCGGTAGCGGAGAGGAGGGCGACCAGATCGCCCGGCTTGGCGCCCCGCGCCTTCATTTCGGGAAACAGCACCGGCGCCACGGCAGCCATGTCGGCAGCTTTCGAGCCCGAGATGCCCGACACCAGATACATCGCACCGACCAGCACGTAGTGCAGCCCGCCGCGGACGTGGCCCAGCAGGCTCGCCAGGAACGCCACCATGGCGCGCGCCATGCCGGTCATCTCGATCAGCAAGCCCAGAAAGACGAACAGCGGCACCGAAAGCAGGATGAGATGGCTCATGCCCTCGTCCATGCGGCCGACCAGCACCATCATCGGCGTACCCGTGGTCAGCGCCAGATAGCCGTAGGTCGCAAGCCCGAACCCGAACGCGATCGGCACGCCGGCGAATACACAGAAGCCGGCCACGCCGACAAAGAAGATGATCAGGTTGAGATTGCCAAGCGGCTTCAGCGAGCCCCTGAGCAGCCAGAAGATTGCAATGATAAGGGCGACCGACAGGATCGCCGCCACCATGGTCCGGACGTTGCCTGAACGCGCCAGCCGCAGCAGCGCAAATAGCGCCATCAGCGCGATGCCGACCGGCAGCGCTGCGGCACGCCAGATATTGGCGATCTGCAGTGCCGGCGTGGTGATGTAGCTTTCCTCGTAGGCGTATTCCCAGGCCGGCCAGGCAATCAGGATGAGAAACGCCAATGCGGCCGAAGTCGCCACCAGGTCGAGATAGGCGCGCATGGCGGGCCTCGCGCTGGCGACCACCGCCGTCATCCGCATATGCTCGGCACGGCGGAATGCGACCGCGGCGCCCAGCATGGCGAGCCACAGGAACAGGATCGACGCCAGTTCGTCCGACCAGATCAGCGGCCGATGCAGCGCATAGCGCGCCACCACGCCGGCGAACAGGATGACGATTTCAGCGACGACCAGGAACGCTGCTGGAAGCTCGACCAGCATTCCCAGGGCATGTTCGATCGATGCGAGACGAGATCGGCGGCGAGGGGGCTGACCCACCTCACCGCCAACGGCTTCACTCAACTCGGCATGAGCCATAATGGCCCCCAGCACTTAAGGCTCATGTTTTCATGCGTTTTCTTCACGCGAACCGGAATCCAACACCGGATCAAGTCCTTCGCTCGAAAACGCGATGCATTACGACAGCTTGCCGACGGACTTTTCGAGCAGCTCCCAGGCCTGGTCGCCGTATTTACCTTTCCATTCCGCGTAGAAGCCGGCGGAGCGGAGTTTTTCGCGGAACGGCGTCACGTTGGGCTGGTTGAAGGTGAGGCCCTTGCCGGCCAATTCCTGCTGCAGCCCGGCATTCAGCTTGGCGACGTCCTCGCGCTCCTTGCCACCCGCCGCGTTGATGTTCTTGGCAACGATGGTCCTGACATCCTCGGGCAGCTTTTCCCAGGCGCGGCGGTTCGCAAGGAACCAGAAGCCGTCCCACATATGGTTGGTCAGCGAGCAGAACTTCTGCACTTCATACAGCTTAGCCGTCGAGATGATCGCCAGCGGATTTTCCTGCCCCTCGACGATCTTGGTCTGCAGCGCGGAATAAACTTCGCTGAAATTGATCGAGGCGGGGGCTGCATCGAACGCCTTGAACATCGAGGTCCACAGCGGCGACACCGGCACGCGGATCTTGAAGCCCTTGAGGTCGTCAGGACCGTTGATCGGCTTGGTCGACGACGTGGTCTGACGAAAACCGTTGTCCCAGATCTTGTCCATCACCACGAGGTTCGCCTTGGTGATCTCGCCGCGGATATGGGCGCCCAGGCCCCCGTCCATGGCCTTCCAGACCGTGTCGTAGTCCGGGAACGCAAAGCCGATGCCGCTGATCGACGCCGCTGGCACCAACGTCGCCAAAATCAGGCCCGACAGCGTGAAAAACTCGACGCCGCCCGAACGAATTTGGCTCAACATGTCGGTATCGGAACCGAGCTGGTTGTTCGGGAAAATCTGCAGGTCGAACCGGCCATTGGTCTCAGCCTTGATCGCCGCCGCCATTTCCTTGGCGCGAGCGTTCATGGGATGGCCGTCAGGCAGATTGTTGGCGTACTTGTAGGTAAATTCGGCGGTCTGGGCCCGTGCTACCAGCGGCGCGCCAATGCCGCCCAAAACCGCTGATGCAGCGGATGCCTTCAAAAGCGTGCGTCGTGAAAAACTCATTGGGATCTCCCTTGAGGATTATTGTTCTTGCGCTGACTTGATGTCGCCAGTCATCCGCATACTCGCGCGCTTATTGCAGCGTCCGCACGCGACGGCAACAGAAGGCTTTGGCGGGTTAGGATTGCCTGGGTCTAGCCAATACCGAAATAACGCCCGCATAGCCGCCCAGCTGGCTTGGTTTGCCAGGAAATCCGCCCAAATATCTGATCTAATTGTAGATATTTATATTCCATAATATACCTTATGCGAATCATGGATATTAGGCTCCCCCAGACGATATCGAGGCGCGGGGCGTCCCGGTTGCCCCCGTCGTTCGGCACGGAGACCGGGTTTACGTGTCCCAGCACCCGCCTTATGACCCCGTAACGGGAGAGATAAAGCGGGTGTCGATAGAGAGGCAGACAGAGATCGTTCTTGATCAGATGAAATCGTGCCTGGAAGCGGCCGGAACGTCACTTGAAAAGGTCATCAAGAGCAATGTGTATTGCAGTGATCCGGCGCACTTCCAAACGATCAATGCGGTATACGCGCGGTATTTTCCAACGGACCCTCCTGCCCGGAGTGTTATCTTTGTTTCAGGGTGGCATGGTCCATTTGACGTTGAAGTTGATTGTATTGCCGGAGTTTGACGGGCGCCCGTCCGAGCGTGCCGCCGGCAGAGCGCAATTCAGGTCTTCTCCACCTCGCCGCCCGCCTCCAGCCAGCCCTTGAAGCCGCCGAGATTGCGCACGTTGGAATAACCCATTTCCTTGAGGGTCTTGCCGACGAGCGCTGAGCGTCCACCTGAGGCGCAATACGCGATCACCGTCTTCGCGCGGTCGAAGGCGGCGTCGTGCATCGCCGAGGTGGGATCGGCGCGGAACTCGACAAGGCCACGCGGCACGGCAAGGGCGCCGGGCACCTTGCCCGAGGTTGCCACCTCCGCAGGCTCACGAACGTCTAGGAACAACACGTCGTCCCTCCCCAGCAATCCCTTGGCTTCGTCCGGGCTGATGCGCGGCACTGCGGCCTCGGCTTCAGCCAGCATCGTTTGTACCGTTTTCATTTTGTCTCCTCCGTGGACCCGTAGAGCGAGTTCAATCGACCGCACAATTGCTGCCTGGGTCAACCATTTTGACCTCCCCCGGCGTCGCTCGAAAGCGCCAGGACCATCACCATTCCTTGTACGTTGGCTCGACGCATCCCCCGCAGACCCAGGGAAAGGTCCAATCGGCCGTACGGTTGGCGCTGTCGGGGATGTACCTGCTCCAGGCATCGGCTCGGACCGGATTGATCGATTGCCAAATGATATTGAAGGTCCCGGACGAATTTATCTTGCCTATCATGACGGGCTTGGAAAGATGATGATTGGTGTTCATCACAACCTCGAAGCCGCTCGGTGCGTTGATCCTCTGACCGTACGTGGCCTGCCGGACCGCATCTACGTCGGTTGTGCCCGCTTGAACGACGGCTTGCGCCCACATCCTGAAGCCAATGAAGGTGGCTTCCATCGGATCATTCGTGGTTTTGTCTCGTTGCTCGTTGAAGTCCGCCCACATTTTCACGAAAGCCTCGTTCTCTGCTGACTTGATCGACTGGAAGTAATTCCAGGCCGCCAGATGCCCGACGGGGGCAATGTCCGCATCCAGCAATTCGCGCTCGCCGATCGAGAAAGCCATCACCGGAATTGTGTTGGCGTCTACCCGTTGGGCTGCCAGTTCGCGGTAGAGGTACGTGTTTGCGTCTCCGTTGACGGTTGAGATGACTGCGGTCTTCTTTCCTTCCGAACCGAAGGCCTTGATCCGCCGGACGATCTCTCGCCATTCGTAATGACCGAACGGCGTATAGATCGTCATGATGTCATCTGGCGACACCCCGTCTGCAGCAAGATACGCGCTCAGGATTCGGTTGATCGTGCGCGGGTAGACGTAGTCGGTACCGAGCAGAACCCATCTGCGTACCTTGCCGCCCTCATTGCTGCTCAGATATCGAACGGCCGGAATTGCCTGCTGGTTGGGCGCGGCTCCCGTGTAGAAAATGTTACGCGAGCTTTCTTCACCCTCGTACTGCACGGGGTAGAAGAGCAAGCCGTTCAATTCTTCGAAAATCGGGAGCACGGACTTGCGCGAGGCGGAGGTCCAGCACCCGAATACAACGGCGACCTTATCGTTCGAGAGTAGTCGCCTGGCTTTTTCCGCAAAGGCGTTCCAATCGGACGCGGGATCAACAACGACCGGTTCCAGTTTCCGTCCGAGCAGACCGCCCTTCTTGTTTTGGTCCGCTATTAGCATGAGAACGGTGTTCTTGAGCACCAACTCGCTGATTGCCATGGTGCCTGACAAGGAATGGAGAATTCCAATTTTGATGGTGTCCTCGCCTGCGTGAGCCGCTGAGACAGCGAGCATCAGCCACAAGCCGAACAATTTTGGCATGACACCCGGCATCGTACTTGGCATCACTGGTTTCATGTCGCGGCTCCGACCAGCTCGAAGATGCCGGTTTCCTTCGTCATGCCCTTGGCAATGACCGACTCGAAGGCTCTGAACTGGAAGCCGTGCCGAACCCGCGAATAGACGTCTTCGCTCACAAGAATGGTGGTCCCAAATTGCTTGTTCAGCCCTTCGAGGCGCGCCGCCAGATTTACCGTATTGCCAAGGGCAGTGTAGTTCATCCGCTCCGTCGACCCAAGATTGCCGACGACGGCCTCCCCGACATGAATGCCAAATCGCGTGAAGAACGGCTTCAGACCCTCGGTTTCAAACTGAGAGTTGAGCTCTTCACATGCCGCCCTGCCCGCAAGAGCTGCTCGGCAGGCCCGCTCGACGTGGTCGGGCTGTGGATTGGGTGCGTTCCAGAACACCATCACCGCGTCGCCAATGAACTTATCGACTGTCCCGCCTTCGGCGAGGAACGCCTCCGTAAGCACGGAAAAATATCGCGATGTCTGGTGCATGAGAGTGTCAGGGTCAGCGGATTCTGCGATCGTCGTAAAATCCCGGACGTCGGTGAAAACGACGGTAATCTCCTCTCGAGCACCGCCGAGCTCGGTTGAGATGGAATCATCAACGATCCGCTGGACGATCTCCTTGGGGACAAAATGCGCGAACGACCAAATGGCGCGCTGCGCGAGCTCCATTGCACTGCCGAGCTCGTGAACTTCCTTAATGCGTGACGTGACTGACGAGGGACCGGGCGCAGCCAGCGTCTGGAGTTTGACTGCTTGGGCAGTAATGTCTCTTAGGGATCGAGACATTCCGCCGCCAAATATCCAAATGACCGGAATAAAAGCCGCGCTAGCGATAACTGCGAGGATTAATCCGGTGAACTGGAGATTCCGTACTTTCTGAGCAAAGTCTTCTTGGGCCGCCAGCAACAGTATGTTGGCGTTGTACTGCTCACCCAGATTGAATTTTGTCACCCTGAACAGAAAGTCCCGCCCGTGATCGTCACGAATACTTCCGTCGTAGTGGTCGCGACCATCCGACTTGCGCAAGGCTTCCTGCACGATCCCGGAGTTGATTTCCCTGATGTTTGGCAATTGCGGTTGGGACGGATGCGTCATCGCATCGACAGCGAATTGCGCGAAATCGGGGTGGGCTATGAGCGCGCCGGTCGAGTCGAAGATCAAGACACTGCCGTGCGCTCCAGGTCGTTGCGACTGCACGAAATCGCTGAAGCTGTCGAGCTTGAGATCTGCGGCAAGGACGCCGGACACTTTGCCTCGCAAGGGCGCGCTCACCGTGATCACCGGTGCGCCGATGCTGAATGAAAGATAAGGCGATGAGACCAGCGCTCGGTCGGCTTTCACCGTCTCGCGGTACCAGCTCCGCTTGCGCGCATCGTATCCGTACTTCCATAGATCAAGCTGCCCGACCTGGTTGCCCTGCTGATCTTCGAAAATTCGTCGCATCGGCAGATCGCCACCGGGCGTGGGGCGCACCAAATTGATCGCAATGTTAGCGTGACGCGTCGCGCGCAACCTTCCGCGCTGCTCGTCGTTGAGATCGTCAATGCGCCGTACCTGCAGCCAGGCGCCGTTTTCGAATCCGGCATAGACACTGTCCATTTGGGGCAGTTCCCGCAGGGCGGCTTTGAATAGCGGGATCGCAGGACCGGTCTCGGTTCTCTCATTTGAATCGGCCACACTGGAGCTGGTCGCCAGTACATGTACCAACGACGCCATGGTGGCAATCTCCGTCCGGAGGCGCCCGAGGGCCTTCGCGCTGGTCGCATCCATATAGGCAGACGCGGCTTCGTGCGTGGCCCAACGAAGAGCCAGGATCTGAATTGCGATCAGCAGCACGGCCAGAGCGACGATAAACGCCATCACCGCGAAGGTGAGTGAGGTTCGAAATGTGAACATCCCGTGTGCCCCCAATCGTAAAGGACGCAGCCGGCAAGTCTTTTCGCCGTTCGTTCACGCGACGCGTCTGCGCAAACGCTATATCCGTATCGAAATCAACACTTGGGTTCCCCGGCCGGTCCCTGCAGGCGATATTTGACCGAACCCTGGAACGGCATCAGGCCAGCTCCTTGCGATAAATCAAGGTGGCGCCCGGCGCGCAACGCGGAGCGCCCAGCGGCGACGTCACGCCATCCTACCTGCCCTTGAACCGCGGTTTGCGGCGGCCGAGGAACGCCTCGACGCCTTCCTTGTGATCCTTCGCGTGGCGACCGTGAGCTGGCGCATTGCTTCCGGCGACATCGCATTGATCCCGTCGCCGCGGTCGAAACGCACCACCGCGATGCGGCCTCCCTGCCCTTTGATTTCCCGAAACCTTAGCTCAGAAAGAGAGCACGGGCCACGGCGGCTCGGGCGGGAAGAAGTGCCAAAAAATGAATGGGATTGCAGTGCGCGCGTTACCAAAACAGCGCTGCTCTTGCTCAAGTAATATACACAAAACATAGTTTCGATCAAGAGTTGTTCTTTCGTTCTTCCTTCGCCAGTTTCCCGAAACCAAACGGTTCTCGCATCCATTCGAACGCCCTCTGAGCAGTGCGACGTTGTCGCGCTGGGATCATGATTGATCTCGGCGCGAGCGCTGCAACGAGGACGCATGTCCTCCAGGCACAAGGTGATTTCATGAACGAACGACAGCCAAGTCGGACCGCTCTCGGCGCGGCAGGATATCGTGCAGCCCATCAGCAATTGGAGGGCGGCAACGTGTTCTCCGACCCCCTCGCCCGCACCATTCTTGGTGACGGCGCCGACGCCATCATCGCAGGGTTATCCGCCGACCCGGCCCAGCAACGCACACGCATCTTCATGGCGGCGCGGAGCCGCTTCGCCGAGGATAGTCTTGGCGCAGCCGTATCGCGCGGTGTGCTGCAAGCGGTGGTTCTCGGAGCCGGCTTCGATACATTTGCGCTACGCAATCCCTATTCGGACCTGGGGTTGCGGGTTTTCGAGGTCGACCATGCCGCGACCCAGGCCTGGAAACGCAGGCGCCTGTCGGAGGTCGGCCTCGCAATTCCGGCGTCGTTGACCTTCGCGGCCATCGACTTCGAAACCGATGATCTCGGTCAGGGGCTACGTGACGCCGGGTTCGATCCTGATCGTCCCGCGTTCTTCATCTGGCTTGGCGTCGTGCCCTATCTTGGACGAGAAGCCATCGCGGCCACGTTGCGTTACATCGCCAGTGTCCCGAAATCCGAGGTGGTGTTCGATTACAGCGAGCCTCCGGAGAACTACCCTCCGGAGTGGCGAGCCGCGATCGTTGAGCTCGGGGCCCTCACGGCGTCAATTGGCGAACCCTGGCTCAGTCATTTCGATCCCGACGAGATCGCGCAGGAGCTTCGTGGGTACGGTTTTGGGGATCTCGAAGACGTCGGTATGTCTGAGGTGGCCGTACGCTATCTGGGGGCACCCGCCAGCGGCCCCGACGCCGGTGCCGGGCCGCATATGATCCGCGCAGCCCGTACGCCGTAATCGTCGGGTCGATGGCCTGGTGCGCTCAACCGGCGCACCAGGCAAGCCGGCATCGAGCTACCGGCCCCTGAACTTCGGCTTGCGCCGCTCCAGGAACGCCTCGACGCCCTCCTTGTGATCTTCGCTCATGCTCGCCAGCGCAAACTGGTCGACGTCCATGTGACTGGCGAGATCGTCGAGCGCGTGCGCCAGGCGATTGACCGTCAGCTTGGTCATCGCGACCGACAGCGGCGGCTGGGCGGCCACCTTGGCGGCGAGCGCCATCGCGGCGTCGAAGGCCTTGCCGGGATCGGCCACCTCCTCCACCAGACGCCATTCGTAGGCCTCGGCAGCGGTTATGCGCTGGTCGGCCAGGATCACGGCCTGCTTGGTGCGGGCCGGCCCCATCAGGTGCAGCATCCGCGGCACGCTCTGCCAGCTCATGTTCATGCCGAGCCCGATCTCGGGCACGCGCATATGGGCGTCCCTGGCCATCACGCGAAAGTCCAGCGCGACCGCCAGCGCCACGCCGCCGCCGACGCAAAAGCCTTCGATGGCGCCGATGGTGATCTGCTCCATCTCCTGCCAGGCCCGCGTCAGCCGCGGTCCGAGTTTCAGGTGGCGGCGCAGCGTGCCGAGGTCCATGGATTTGCGGGAGCGGCCTTCCGGATCCTTCAGGTCAAAACCCGCGGTGAACGATTTGGCGCCGCCGGTCAGCACCACGACCGACGTCGCGTCGTCATCCTCAAAACTTCGCGCTGCGTCCGTGAGCTGGCGCATCGCCTCCGGCGACATCGTATTGATGCCGTCGCCGCGGTCGAAACGCACCACCGCGATGCGGCCTTCCGGTCCCAGACCCTTCTCGATCTTTACAAAATCAGCCAACGCACGGCCTCCCTGCCCTTTGGTTTTCCGAAACCTTAGCGCAGAAATCGGCCGTGTTGGGAAGCGCCGCACGCTTTTGAGAGTAGCTTAGAGATGACCCGTGCGGTGGTGCGCAGGCTTGCTGTCCGGCACCGGGAAACGGATCGTGGTGCCGAGCGTGACCCAGTTGGCTTTTTCGCCGGTGATGTTGCGGCCGTAGATCAGATCGACCGAGAAAATCTCGTTCGGCCGGTAGCGCACGCCGGTCTGAAACCGCGGCTGGACTACGCTCGGCGTATCCGATTGGCCCGCCTGCCCAAAGGCTTCGATGGTCCACTGCAAGGTGTCGGTGAACTTCCAGTCGAACCCGATGCCGTAGAGCAGATAGTGCCGATCGACGCTGCGGTCCCACAGCCAGCCGCCGTTGACGTTGATGCGCATCGTCTCGCTGAGCCGGTACGTCGCGGGGATCACTGCGAAGGCGCTGCGGTTTTCCCCGGTCAGGGCGTCGAAGGAGCCGCCGGCGTAGATTGAAAAGCCGACCTTGCCGATCCCGGTGGGCACAATATTCGTCTTGGCCTTCGGCTGGATCGTGTTGCTCCATTCGCCATCGCTGCGCGCACGGCTGGTGAACATGCTCAACTCAACAGGCTGGAATGGATTGACCACGCAGGATGGATTGGCGACCGCCATAAAATCGGTGTTGGACGCGGCCGACAGCCAGCTCTCGATCTTGCATGAGCCAACTTCGGAAATGTCGGCGGCATCGACCGCATAGGCGCCGTTGGCCGCCCGCGCCGCTCCGGCCGGAAGCGCGCCCAAAATGGCCGCCGTGGCCGCTATGGCCGTGCACCCTGCCCTGATCCCCATAGGGAAATGCTAGCAGAGTCGCGCCTCGACATAGCCCGGATTTTGCGCCTATCCTGACGCCATGAGCGACCATGATCACGATCACCACGGCCACCACCACGATCACGACCATTCCGAATTGTCGGAGACGGAACTGCGCGTGCGCGCGCTGGAGACGATCCTGACCGAGAAGGGTTATGTCGATCCGGCGGCGCTGGATGCCATCATCCAGGCTTACGAGACCCGGATCGGCCCGCATAATGGCGCACAGGTTGTCGCCAAGGCCTGGACGGATCCTGCATTCAGGCAGGCCTTGCTGGACGACGCCAGCGCGGCCGTGAGCACGCTCGGCCATGTCAGCCGGGTTGGCGACCACCTCGTCGCCGTCGAGAACACGCCACAGCGCCATAACATGGTCGTATGCACGCTGTGCTCTTGCTATCCTTGGGAAATGCTCGGGCTTCCTCCGGTCTGGTACAAGGCCGCGCCCTATCGGTCTCGCGCGGTAAAGGATCCGCGCGGCGTGCTCGCCGATTTCGGCGTCAGCCTGCCGAAGGAAACCGAGATCCGTGTCTGGGATTCGACCGCCGAGACGCGCTTTCTGGTGCTGCCGATGCGTCCAGAGGGGACCGAGGGTTGGAGTGAGCAGCAGCTGGCCGAACTCGTCACGCGCGACTCCATGATCGGCACTGGATTTCCGAAAACGCCGGGAGCGCCGTCGTGAACGGCGTGCACGACATGGGCGGCATGGACGGTTTCGGCAAGGTCGAGCCCGAGCCGAACGAGCCGATGTTCCACACCGAGTGGGAAGCGCGCGTGCTGGCGATGGTGCGGGCGATGGGCGCGGCCGGCGCCTTCAACATCGATACGTCGCGCTTCTATCGGGAGATGCTGCCGCCGCACGTCTACCTCGCGAGTTCGTACTACAAAAAGTGGTTTCTCGGTCTCGAAGACATGCTGGTCGACAAGGGCTTTATCGCCGCCGAGGAAGTTGCAACCGGGCACGCAATGCAGCCGCCGAAAATGCTCAAGCATGGCAAGTTCGCGTTGGTTGATGTCGAACGCGTCATGGTGCGCGGAAAGTTTGGCCGCCCGGCTCCCGCCGCCCCAAAATTCAAGGCAGGCGATCGCGTGCGCGCCAAGAACATTCACCCGGCGACGCACACTAGGCTGCCGCGCTATGTACGCGGCCATGTCGGCGTGGTGGAGCGCGACCACGGCTGCCATGTATTTCCGGATACGGCCGCGATGGAAGCCGGCGAAAACCCGCAATGGCTCTACACGGTCGTGTTCGAAGGCGCCGAGCTTTGGGGCCCGGACGCCGATCCGACCGTAAAAATATCCGTCGACGCGTTTGAGCCCTATCTGGAGGCGGTGTGATGGACTCCGCTGCCGCCGCGCGCGCGACCGCCGCCGTACCGAGCATTCCGCGCGACGACGCCGGCCCGGTATTTCGCGAACCCTGGGAGGCGCAGGCATTCGCGATGGCGCTGGCCCTGCACGAGCGCGGCCTGTTCAGCTGGACCGAGTGGGCCGCGGCCCTCGCCGACCAAATCAAGCGCGCTCAGGCCGCTGGTGATCCGGATACCGGCGAAACCTATTACCGGCACTGGCTGGCGACGCTGGAACATCTGGTTGCCGCCAAAGGCGTCGCCACCACAGAAACGCTGCATCGCTACCGCGACGCCTGGGACAACGCCGCAGACCGCACGCCGCACGGCATGCCGATTGAGCTGACGCCTGCGGATTTCGGCCGCTAGGTCAGCCCCACATATTCCCGCCAGCCCTTCGCCCGCAACGCGCAGGCCGGGCATTCGCCGCAGCCATACCCCCAATCGTGCTGCGCGCCGCGTTCGCCGAGGTAACAGGTGTGGGAGTGTTCTCGGATCAGGTCGACCAGCCCTGCCCCGCCGAGTTCATGCGCCAGCTTCCAGGTGGACGCCTTGTCGAGCCACATCAGCGGCGTGTGGAGTTCGAAGTTCTTTGCCATGCCGAGATTGAGAGCTGTCTGCAGCGCCTTGATGGTCTCGTCGCGGCAGTCCGGATAGCCGGAATAATCGGTCTCGCACATGCCGCCGATGATGTGGCGGATGCCGCGCCGGTAGGCCAGCGCCGCTGCGAAGGCAAGAAACACCAGGTTGCGGCCGGGCACGAACGTATTGGGCAGGCCATCCGCACCCATTTCGATCGCGACGTCGCGTGTCAGCGCGGTATCGGAAATCTCGGCCAATGTCGGGATTTCGAGCGTGTGGTTCTCGCCGAGCTTTGCCGCCCAATCCGGCCGCAGCGATGTGATGCCCGACAGCAGGCGCTCGCGGCATTCAAGTTCGATGGCGTGGCGCTGGCCGTAGCTGAAGCCGAGCATTTCGACGCGGGCAAAGCGCTGCAAGGCCCAGGCCAGGCAGGTGGTGGAATCCTGCCCGCCGGAAAACAGCACCAGCGCGGTTTCGGACGATGATTGGTCGCTCATGTGGGGCCCATTAGCATTCCCGGGCCGTGACGCCAATCGGTGGAAACTGGCGCTATTTCGGCGCGTTCCGCTGGGATCGGTCCGCCGCTTGCGGCATAAAGCGACACGTTCTCCCAAGCGACGGAAATCCCATGACCCCTTCCCGCGATATTGAGCGCCTCATTGAGATCATGGCGACGCTGCGTACGCCCGTAACCGGCTGCCCGTGGGACCTCGAGCAGAATTTTGCGACCATCGTGCCCTACACCATCGAGGAGGCCTATGAGGTTGCCGACGCGATCACGCGCGGCGATTTCGATGACCTCCGCGAGGAACTCGGCGATCTCCTGCTGCAGGTGGTCTATCACGCCCGCATGGCGGAGGAGCAAAATGCCTTCGCCTTCGGCGACGTGGTCGAGGCGATCACACGCAAGCTGATCCGCCGCCATCCGCATGTGTTCGCCGACAAGGACGGCAATATCGCCCCCGCCGGCGTCAAGAGCGCCTGGGAACGCATCAAGGCCGAAGAAAAGGCCGAGCGCGCGGCACGGCGACCGCCGGATGAGACGACGCATAAATCGCTGCTATCGGGCGTCAAGGCCGGTCAGCCGGCGCTGACGCGGGCGATGGAATTGCAGCGCAAGGCGTCCACCGTCGGCTTCGACTGGAACGATCCCCGCGCGGTGCTAGCCAAGATCCGCGAAGAGGCTGACGAGATCGAAGCAGCGCTCGACGGCGGCAATCCGGAAGAACTCGCCGACGAAACCGGCGACCTCCTGTTCGCGCTGGTCAACCTGGCCCGCCATGTCGGTGCCGATCCGGAAAGCGCGCTGCGTGGCACCAACGCCAAGTTCGAGCGCCGTTTCGCCTATATCGAGCGCGCGCTTGCGGCAAAGGGGCACTCACTCGAGCAAGCAACGCTGGAGGAGATGGACGCGCTGTGGAACGAGGCGAAGGGTGAGCAGCCGGCGACGGCGCCGATCCGGGCAGAGGGTAAGCGTTGAATTCGAACTCACGCCACGTGCGGCACCGCATCGAAACGCGACACCACGATATCGCGCTTGGTCTCGTCGACGCGTACGGTCATGTCGAAGTGCCCGTCGTGGAGCTCTTTGTTGAGCACTTCGGCATTGCGATGCAGCCAGCTGATGCCGGCGCCGTCGGAAGCGTCGATCGACAGATCGAGCGTCGTACGCGTCGCCGCCAGCCGGTCCTCGATCGCGGCCAGCAGCTCGTTCACGCCCTCGCCTGACACGGCCGAGACCAGGAAACACGGCCGCTCCGGCGGACGGCGCGCGGCGATGTTGCGCAGGTTTTCGCGTTCCTCGGGATCGAAGCGATCGATCTTGTTCCAGACTTCGAGGATGCCCGCGCCGGAGTCGGGATCGATGCCGAGCTGACGCAGCACGGTGTCGACGTCGCGCTCCTGCGCCTCCGCGTCCTCGTGCGAGATGTCGCGGACGTGGAGAATGATGTCGGCCTCCAGCACCTCTTCCAGCGTGGCGCGGAACGCGGCGACGAGCTGCGTCGGCAGGTTGGAAATGAATCCGACGGTGTCGGACAGCATCGCCTTGCCGCCATGCGGCAGGCTCAGCGCACGCAGCGTAGGATCAAGCGTCGCGAACAGCATGTCGGCCGCCTGCACATCGGCGCGCGTGAGCCGGTTGAACAGTGTCGACTTGCCGGCGTTGGTGTAGCCGACCAGCGCCACCACGCGATACGGCACCCGCTGACGGCCGGCGCGATGCAGCCGCCGCGTCGCCTGCACCTTCTTGAGTTCGTTCTCCAGCCGCGCGATGCGATCGCCGATCAGGCGGCGGTCGGCCTCGATCTGGGTCTCGCCGGGGCCGCCCATGAATCCGAATCCGCCGCGCTGGCGCTCCAGATGGGTCCATGACCGTACCAGCCGGCTGCGCTGATAATTGAGATGCGCAAGCTCGACCTGCAGCGCGCCTTCCTTGGTCTTGGCGCGACGGCCGAAGATTTCCAAAATCAGCCCAGTGCGGTCGAGCACCTTGGTGTTCCACGCCTTCTCGAGATTGCGCTGCTGGATCGGCGACAGCGCGCAATCCATCACCACGAGTTCGATGTCGTGGCCCGCGATCAGGCCGGTGATCTCCTCGACCTTGCCCTTGCCGAGATAGGTCGCAGGCCTGATCTGGCTGATCGGCGCAATCAACGTGTCGGCGACCGTGAGATCGATGGCGCGCGCCAGGCCTGTCGCTTCCTCGAGCCGGGCCTCGGAATCGCGCACGACATCATGCGCCTGCGCCTCGGCGTCGCCGCGGCGCATGCGCAAATAGGGGCCGATGACGATCACCCGCCCGCTTTGCAGTCCCCCCGCCGACCGCGGACGATCGACGTTCCCTTCACGGTTGAGGGGTTCCAATCAGTTTACTCTCAAGCCGGAGCATCCTCGCCGCCTTCGAACAACTGAATCGGAGCCCCCGGCATGATGGTCGAAATCGCATGCTTGTAGACAAGCTGCGAATGACCGTCGCGCCGAAGCAACAAGCAGAAGTTGTCAAACCAGGTAACAATCCCCTGCAGCTTCACTCCGTTGACCAGAAATATCGTCAGTGGCGTTTTTGTTTTACGAACGTGATTTAGGAAGGTGTCTTGTAGATTTTGTGCGCGGTCTGCCGCCATTGTTTTTGTCCCGCAGTTTGTTTCTTTTTATTAAGCCGGCTGTTGCTCTCTGATGGAGCCTGCCCCCGACTTGCCGGCGTCCCCTGAGATCCCCCTCCGGTCGGCTCGGCAGTTCGATTAGAGGGCACGCACGCTTTTATGGCAAGCCGGTTCGGGCATAGCCCAGCCGGAACCCAGTGGCCATTCTCCCTAATAGCGCGGAAAGAGACAAATATTCCAAAGCAATTGCATGGATCGGCTCAAGCGAGCGAGATATGCCGCCGATCGCGGAAAGTACGATTCACTCAAGGCTCAGCCGACCCCGAGCGCCTTGAGCTTGCGATGTAGCGCCGAACGCTCCATGCCAACGAATTCGGCGGTACGCGAAATGTTGCCCGAAAACCGGCTGATCTGCGCGATCAGGTAGTCCCGTTCGAACACTTCCCGTGCTTCGCGCAGCGGCAGCCCCATGATGTGCTCGCCATTGTTGCTGGTCGGCATCGCCGGTACCATGGAACCCACGTCCTGCGGCAACATGTCCGCGGTGATGATCGCTTCAGGACCGCCGCCGGCCAAAATCATGACGCGCTCGACATTGTTGCGGAGCTGGCGGACGTTGCCGGGCCAGACATGCGACTGCAATACCGCCATTGCATCCTGGCCGATCTGCCGCTTCGGCAGGCCGGTCGCGGCCGATATCTGGTCCATGAAATAGTCGATCAGTTCGGGAATGTCCTCGCGGCGTTCCGACAGCGGCGGGACGCGGATCGGCACCACCGACAGCCGGTGATAGAGATCCTCGCGGAATCGCCCTTCAGCGATCTCCTCCTCCAGGTTGCGCGCGGTCGAGGAGATGATGCGGACATCGACATGAACCTTGGCGGTGCCGCCCGAGCGCTGAAAGGTCTGATCGACCAGCACGCGCAAAATCTTGTTCTGGGTCTCACGCGGCATGTCGGCGATTTCGTCGATGAACAGCGTGCCGCCGTGGGCCTCTTCCAGCGCGCCGGCCTTGCGCGCCTGTTCGCCGTTTGACTGCTCGATGCCGAACAATTCGAGTTCCATCCGCTCCGGCGTAATCGCCGCGGCGTTGATGACGACGAACGGTCCTTCTGCACGGCCCGATGCATTGTGCAGCGTGCGCGCGGCCAACTCCTTGCCCGAACCGGAGGGGCCGACGATCAGGATGCGGCTGTTGGCCTTGGCTGCGCGGTCGATGGTCTGGCGCAACTGGTTCATGCAGGCGGAGCGGCCGGTGAGAACGCTCGCGGTGGGAGCCAGTTGCTTGAGTTCCTTTACCTCGCGCTTGAGGCGCGAGGTTTCCAGCGCCCGCGTCGCCACCAGGATCAGCCGGTCGGACTTGAACGGTTTTTCGATGAAGTCATAGGCGCCGCGCTTGATCGCAGCCACCGCGGTCTCGATGTTGCCGTGGCCGGAAATCATCACCACGGGAACGTCGGCATGATCCTTCTTGATCTGCTCGAGCAATTGCAGGCCGTCGAGTTTGGAGCCCTGCAGCCAGATGTCGAGAAACACCAGATGCGGACGGCGATTGGAAATCTCGCCAAGCGCGGAATCGCTGTCGCGCGCGGTCCGGGTACTGAAACCTTCGTCATCGAGGATGCCCGCAACGAGGTCACGAATATCGGCTTCGTCATCGACAATCAGAATGTCACTGGCCATGGGTTACACCTGTCTTGTCAGCTGCCTGTCGCGGCTTCGGTTTTTGCTTGATCATTGGTCGCAATTGCCGCCTCGTTGGTTCCGCCTGACGGCGCTTTTGTTGCGTCAACCTGTGGTTTTGCGTCCGGAGCCGGCGGCTTCGCTTCCGCTTTCGGCGCCTGGCCTGACACGGCAAACCGCAGCCGCATCCAGGCGCCGCGCTGCCCGGGCCGGAAATCGGAGGCATCCTTGAGTTCGATGCGGCCGCCATGGTCTTCCAGCACGCGGCCGACGATGGCGAGTCCGAGCCCGGTGCCCTTTTGGCGCGTCGTCACATAGGGCTCCAGCAACCGCGCACGGCTCACCTTCGGCAGGCCGATGCCATTGTCGATCACGTCGATCACGATGTCGTCGTTTTCGCGCGCGGCAATCACATCGATGCGGCCCTTGCCGAGCTCTTCCGGCGGCACCTGCTCGATCGCCTCCGTCGCGTTCTTGATGATGTTGGTGAGCGCCTGCGAGATCAACCGGCGGTCGAACTGCGCGCGGAGCGGATCCTGCTTGATATCGGTCTCAATATCGAGATCGGGATGGCCGACCTTCATCAGGAATACCGCCTGCCGCACGGTGTCGGCGACGTCCTCGCCTTCCATGACCGGCTTTGGCATCCGTGCGAAGCGAGAGAATTCATCAACCATCCGCCTGATGTCGTCGACCTGCCGCACGATGGTGTCGGTACATTGTTCGAAGATGCCCTTGTCTTCGATGATGACCTTGCCGAATTTGCGGCGGATGCGTTCGGCCGAAAGCTGGATCGGCGTCAGCGGGTTCTTGATTTCGTGGGCGATGCGGCGTGCGACATCGCCCCATGCCGATGTCCGCTGCGCGGAGACGAGCTCGGTGATGTCGTCGAGCGTGATGATGTAGCTGTCGCGCGACTGGCTGGTCTGCTCGGCGCTGACGCGAACCGACAGGTTGCGCTCGTGACCGTCGCGCGTGATCGTGATCTGGCCCTGCACCAGGCGCTGCGTGCCCTCGCGCGCGGTCCTCATCATGTCGTCGAGTTCGGGCAGCACATCCGACAGCGGATGGTCCAGCGTCTCCAACTCCGCATGGCCGATCAGTTTCTCGGCCGAACGGTTCAGGATGCCGACGCTGCCGGAGGCATCGACGCCGATGATGCCGGCGCTGGCCGAGGACAGCACGGCCTCGATGAATCGCCGGCGGCTGTCGATCAGGTCCGAGGCGTTCACCAGTTCGTCACGCTGGGTGCGCAATTCAGCCGTCATCTTGTTGAAGGTCTCGCCGAGCTGCGCGAGGTCGCCCTCGGACTTGTGCACCGGCACCTGGACATGCAGATCGCCGGTCGAAACGATATTGGCGGCGCTCATCAGATTGCGGATCGGCGACACCAGCCAGTTGGCGAAGTTCAACCCGATCAGCACCGACGCCATCAGGATGGTCAGCGCGATCACCGCAAACATCAGCGCGAAGGCGACTTGAATGCCGAGCCTGCGGGATTCGATCTGCGCGTATTCGGCAACGCTGGCCTGGGTCTGCTTGAGCTGGCTGACCACACGCGGGTCGAGCAGACGGGCAACGTAAAGAAAAGTGTCGCTAAAGCCGCGCAGGCGAATGATCGCTGCGACGTAGTTCTCCTCCGGGAATACCGCGATCTCCGGTTTGCTTTCGTTGATGTTGTTGAGGAAGTCCTGCGGCGGCGTCGAGAATTGCTGCTTGATACCGGTTTGCGCCGTCACCAGGATGTTGCGATCCTTGTCGATCAGCATGGCGCCCGGCAAATTGCGGGCGGTCGCGTTGTTGGTCAGCAATTCGAAAAACGACTGCCGGTCCTGGTCGAAAAGTGGCCGCGCATTGGAGAGGTCGTTCGCCATGCCCAGAATGTCGCCATTGATCAGATAGGCGTGCTCATTGACGTAGGCGTGGGCAATGTTCAGCGAGTTCTCGATCGCCGCGCGCGTCGGCCCGGAAAACAGCCGGTCGAGGCCGCGATCAAGGGTGATATTGGCGACAATGGCGACCACCACCGCCGGCAGCACGGCAATCACGGAGAACAGGCTGACGATCTGGACGTGCAGCCTGGCCGCAGCCCGTCCGCGCCGCCGTGCCTGGATCACTTGCCAGACTTCGCGGATGATGATGCCGACCAGCAGCAGGATTGTCGCCGCATTGATCAGCAGGAACGAATAGACCACCTGGCGGGTCGGCTCGATCGGGGTCAGTCCGCTCAGAACCACAAAGGTCAGAAACGCCGACAGCAGCGCGATCGCGACCGCAAACGGCGCCACCCACTTCCGCAGGATCCCCCCTCCGGATTCGGCAAGCGACGGGTCGAACGATGGTGCCGAGGTCGTCTCTGCGGTGGTCATTCCGGCAATCGGTGATGTGAAAGGGCTTGTGCCGCTTGTCGCGGACTGATGCATTCATATCACAATGTTGCCGAATTGCGACAATTCCGCGACCGACCGATTGCTAAAGTGATCGATCCCAAGCCGTTTTCCCCCGTCTTTGTGCCAGAGGAAGCCAGATTGCGAGGGAAAGCGCGTGCGATCCCTAACCGCCGCTGCGATACACCTGAATGTCGAGATCCCTGATCTTCTTCCGCAGCGTATTGCGGTTGAGGCCGAGCAGGTCGGCCGCGCGGATCTGGTTGCCGCGTGTGGCCGCCAGCGCCGCGGTGAGCAGCGGCACCTCGATCTCCTTGAGGATGCGGTGGTAAAGCCCCGGCGGCGGCACGCCGTTCGGGAAGCCGGAGAAGTGCGAGGACAGATAGGCTTCGACCGCGCCGCCGAGGTTTTCCACGCCCATCGGAGCGTTGCCGCCCGAGGTGACTGCGGGCGGGGCCAGCTCGCCATCGATGACCGAGGCCGTAATGACGTCCTGCGGATAAAGCGCAGCCAGCCGGCGCGCCAGATTCTCGAGTTCGCGCACGTTGCCGGGCCAGCGGTGCTGCTTGAGCCGCTCCAGCGCCAGCGTATCGAGTTTTTTGGGCGGCAAGCCGTCCTTTTCGGCGAGCGAGAAGAAATGCCGGATCAGATCGGGCAGATCCTCGATCCGCTCCCGCAGCGGCGGCAGCCGCAGCGGCACGACGTTGAGGCGGAAGAACAAATCTTCCCGGAACAGCCCCTGCTGGATCAGGATACGCAAATCCTTGTTGCTCGCCGCCACGATGCGAACGTCGGTCTTGATCGGGGTACGCCCGCCGACGGTGGTGTATTCGCCCTGCTGCAGCACGCGCAGCAACCGCGTCTGCGCTTCCATCGGCATGTCGCCGATTTCGTCGAGAAACAGCGTGCCGCCCTCGGCCTGTTCGAACCGGCCGGAAGCGCGGGTATTGGCGCCGGTAAACGCGCCGCGCTCATGGCCGAACAATTCGGATTCGATCAGGTCGCGCGGGATCGCCGCCATGTTGACGGCTACGAACGGGCCGTTGCGGCGCTTGCCGTAATCATGGAGCGCGCGCGCAACCAGTTCCTTGCCGGTGCCGGACTCGCCGGAGATCATCACCGTGAGGTCGGTCTGCATCAGCCGCGCCAGCACCCGGTAGATTTCCTGCATCGCCGGCGAGCGGCCGACCAGCGGGATCGAATTGAATTCGCCCTCGTCGGCCGAGCTTGCCACCCGCTCCTTGGGCTCGGCCAGCGCACGGCCGACGATGGTGATGAGCTCCTTCAGGTCGAACGGTTTCGGCAGATATTCATAGGCGCCGCGTTCCGAGGCCCGGATCGCCGTCATGAAGGTGTTCTGCGCGCTCATGACGATGACCGGAAGGCTCGGCCGCATCTTCTTGATCCGCGGCAGCAGGTCGAAAGCGTTCTCGTCGGGCATCACCACATCGGTGATGACGAGATCGCCCTCGCCCTGGCTCACCCAGCGCCACAGCGTCGCGGCGTTGCCAGTGAGGCGAACTTCATATCCAGCGCGCGAAAGCGCCTGGTTCAGAACCGTGCGGATGGCGGTGTCGTCATCGGCAACGAGTATGCTACCTGCGGGCATTGCTGTTCCTCATCTTGCGTTCTGTGAGGCAGGCGGCAGCGTACCCGGAACGCCGTCGCGGTTGCTTTGGTCGAACTGTTTGGTGGGATTGAACATCGGCATCAGCACGCGGAACGTGGTCTTCCGCGGCTGGGATTCGCATTCGATGATGCCGCCGTGATCGCCGACGATCTTGGCAACCAGCGCCAGCCCGAGCCCGCTGCCGGTTTGTTTCGTCGTCACGAAGGGATCGAACAGGTTCGGCAGCAGGTCTTCCGGCACGCCGGAGCCGTTGTCCTTGACGCAGAATTCGAGCGGCAGCGACACCCGCGATTTCTTACCCGGCACCGACAGGCGAACGCCGGGCCGAAATGCGGTGGTGAGCTGGATTTCCGCGTCCGAGCCGAGATCGGCGACCGCTTCGGCGGCATTCTTGACGAGATTGAGGAACACCTGAATCAGCTGATCCTGATTGGCCAGCACCGGCGGCAGCGACGGATCGTAGTCTTCAATGAAGCGGACGTTGCGGGCGAAGCCCGATTGAGCCAGCCGTTTGACGTGGTCGAGCACAGAGTGGATGTTGACCGGCCCGCGCGCAACCGGGCGGTCGTCGCCGAATACTTCCATGCGGTCGACCAGGGTGACGATGCGGTCGGCCTCGTCGCAGATCAGCCGCGTCAGCATGCGGTCTTCGGATGAGGCCGCCTGCTCCAGCAATTGCGCCGCGCCACGGATGCCGGACAGCGGATTCTTGATTTCATGCGCCAGCATCGCCGCCAGCGCGATCACCGAGCGCGCCGCGCTGCGATGCGTCAACTGCCGGTCCATCTTGTCGGCGATGGTGCGCTCCTGCAGCATCACGACGATATGGCCGGGCCGTTCGGTGAGCGGGGCGACGTGCAGATCGACCTGGCGGTCGCCACCGATCCGGGGCGTGCCCAGATCGACCTTGTATTCGTTGACCGGCGAGCCGCTCGAGCGCACCTGGTCGATCAGCGCCAGCAGCGGACTGCCGAACGGCACCAGTTCCTTCAGCGACTGCCGCCGCAGAAACTGCGTCGAAATCTCGAAGAAGGATTCGGCGGCGATGTTGGCGTCGACGATACGGCCGTCGGGCGCCACCAGCAGCACCGGATTGGGCAACGCATTTAGAATGGCCTCGCTATCGGTGGGTACGGCGCGGCGATGTTCTAAGGCTGACGTCATGCGGCAGCACTCCATGAAAAATCGTCGAACGCGTCCTGCAGCGATCGGTGCACCCGGTGCGGATCCTCCGACGTCAGGATCTTTTGCCGCCAGCCCTTCAGCGTCTCCGCCGGCGCGCGGCTGTACTGGGCTGCGATCTCCAGCGCCCAGCCGAGATGTTTTCGCGCGTGCTTCAGTCCGATCCGCAGGCCGTAATGGCTGCAGACTTCGTCGTAGAGGGTGCGCACATGCGCGAGCTGTTCGGCGAGCGAGGGTGCCGTCTCCGCCTGTCCGGTTTCGAGCCGGCGGCCGATCTGCCCCGGCAGCCAGGGCTGGCCCTGCGCGCCGCGCCCGATCATCACGGCGTCCGCCCCCGACACTTCCAGCGCCTGGACCGCCTTCTCGAATGAAGTGATGTCGCCGTTGACGACGAGCGGCACGGAGACCGCGTCCCTGACCGCGCGCACGGCGGCCCAATCAGCCGAGCCCTTGTAGAACTGGCAACGCGTGCGACCATGCACGGTAATCATCTGCACGCCGGCCTGTTCTGCGCGGCGCGCCAGTTCGGGCGCGTTGAGCGAGCGATCGTCCCAGCCGAGCCGCATCTTCAGCGTCACCGGCACCTTCACCGCCGCGATCGTGGCCTCGATCAGCGTGAGCGCATGATCGAGATCGCGCATCAGCGCCGAGCCGGATTGACCGCCGGTGACGTGGCGCGCCGGACAGCCCATATTGATATCGATAATGTCGGCGCCGGCCGCTTCGGCAACCCGTGCACCCTCGGCCATCCAATGCGCCTCGCAACCCGCGAGCTGAACCACATGTGCACCGACGCCGGCTGTCTCGCAGCGTAGAAGCGACATCGGCCTGCCGTGCACGAGTTCGTCGCTTGCGGTCATCTCCGAGACGACCAGGCCGGCGCCGAGCGTGGCGGCAAGCCGTCGAAAGGGGGCATCGGTGACGCCGGACATCGGCGCCAGGAGAACCCGGTTGGCGGCAGCAATCTCGCCTATTTTCAACGGCTTAGAGCGTGAAATTTCCGGGCCGGTCACGTCGTTCTCATGGTTGGGGCGGCGGCTTCATTGCAACCGTCAGCGCATATTGTGAGCACAAATCTTGGGCAGTCAAGCTTCTTGCCTACACTTTAGACAGATCTATCATTTGTGCAAGTGCACTGCAACAAAAACCGCTTTTCCCACAGGTGATGGGAATCACTCTATTTTGCGTATTCGGCATGGTAGGGCTGTGCGCCAGCGCGCCCGCCCTCTTTCAACCCCGATCCGTTTCTATTTGAGTCCAGATGCCCAGACCTGAGCGTACCGCAGCCATCCTCGTCGCAGCCGGACGCGGGCTTCGCGCCGGTGCCGGGGGACCCAAGCAATATCGCGAGATCGGCGGACAGCCCGTGATCTTCCGCGCCATGCAGGCATTCTGCCGGCATCCGGACGTCTTCGCCGTGCAGCCGGTGGTGAACCCCGATGACACCGCGATTTTCAACCAGGCTGTCGCGGGACTGCGCTACCAGCCGCCCACCAGTGGCGGCGCAACGCGTCAGGCCTCGGTGCATGCCGGGCTTGAGGCGCTGGCGGCGGAAAAGCCCGACATTGTTTTGATCCATGACGCCGCGCGGCCCTTTGTGACCGCTGCGGTGATTTCGCGCGCGATCGACGCCGCCGGCCGCACCGGCGCGGCGGTCCCTGCGATCCCGGTCACGGACACGATCAAGCAGATCGGCGAAACCGGTGATGTCGAGGCGACACCCGAGCGTGCAGGCTTGCGAATTGCGCAGACGCCGCAAGCGTTTCGCTTCGATGTGATTCTGGATGCCCATCGCCGCGCCGCGCGCGACGGCCGCAGCGATTTCACCGACGATGCGGCGCTCGCGGAATGGGCGGGATTGACGGTAGCGACCTTTGAAGGCGATCTTGCAAACATGAAACTGACAACGCCTGAAGATTTCATCCGCGAGGAAGCCCGCCTCGCCGCCCAGCTCGGCGACATCAGGACCGGCACCGGCTATGACGTGCACGCCTTCGGCGACGGCGATCATCTGATGCTCTGCGGCGTACGCGTGCCGCACACAAGCGGCTTTCTCGCCCATTCCGACGGCGACGTCGGTCTGCATGCGCTGGTCGACGCCATCCTCGGCGCGCTGGCGGACGGCGACATCGGTTCGCACTTTCCGCCGACCGACCCGCAGTGGAAGGGCGCGGCCTCCGACAAGTTTCTCAAATATGCCGTCGATCGCGTCACCGCGCGCGGCGGCCGGATCGCCAATCTCGAAGTCACAATGATCTGTGAGCGGCCGAAAATCGGCCCGCTGCGCGATGTCATGCGCGCCCGCATTGCCGAGATCACCGGGCTCAACATCTCGCGCGTCGCCGTCAAGGCAACGACCAGTGAACGGCTCGGCTTCACCGGCCGCGAGGAAGGCATCGCCGCGACGGCGTGCGCCACCATTCGTCTGCCCTGGAGCGAGTAGCATGAGCGGCAGCGATGCGCGCGCCCTCTCCCGCTCGCTGCTCGATCTATGCCGGATGCGCAAGCTGACGATCGCAACGGCGGAGTCCTGCACCGGCGGCCTGGTCGCCGGCGCGCTTACCGACATTCCCGGCTCCTCAGACGTGATCGACCGCGGTTTCGTCACCTATTCCAACGACGCCAAGCGCGCGATGCTCGGCGTCAAAGCCTCGACGCTTACGACCTTTGGTGCCGTTAGCAAGGAAACCGCGACCGCCATGGCGGTCGGCGCACTGGAAAAAGCCGGCGTCGATCTCGCGGTCTCCATTACCGGCATTGCCGGTCCCGGCGGCGCCACGCCGGGCAAGCCGGTCGGTCTGGTCCATTTCGCGGTCGCCTCGCGCGACGGCAAGATCCTGCACCGCGAATTCCGTTTTGGTGCCATTGGCCGCACCACCGTGCGCCAGCGCTCGGTGGTGGAGGCGCTGCGCATGCTGATGGAACTGGCGCGCGGGCCCCAGCCGCCGATCAAAACGCCCCGCCAGACCATGAGCCGCCTGCGTCCGCGGGTGGCGCGAACGCCGCGCCGCGCCGCGGTGAAGCGTCGCCGTCCGACGCGGAGTTAAGCGTCAGCCCCGGCCCTGCCCGGCCAACGCCTTGGAGCGCGTTTCGCTGAGCGAAGCTGCCGGCGTCAAGGCTTCCGGGCTGATCGAAAGCTCAATGATGGCCGGAAGTCCGCTTGCCACGGCTTCGTCGAAAGCGCGGGCAAAGTCTTCGGTCCGCTCGACATGGGCGCCAAAGCCGCCGCAGGCGCGCGCGAGCGCCGCGAAGTCGGGGTTGGCGAGATCAGTGCCGGAGACGCGGCCGGGATACTCCCGTTCCTGATGCATCCGGATCGTGCCGTACATGCCGTTGTTGCAGACGATCACAATCAGCGGCAGCCGGTTTTCGACCGCGGTCATGAACTCCATTCCCGTCATCTGGAAACAGCCGTCGCCGGCAAAGCAGATGACCGTGCGCTCGGGATGCTGCAGCTTGGCGGCGACGGCCGCAGGCAGGCCATAGCCCATCGAACCCGAGGTCGGCGCCAGTTCGGTGCGATATTGCCGATAGCGCCAGAACCTATGCACCCAGACGGCGTAGTTGCCGGCGCCGTTGCAGATGATGGTGTCACGGGGCAAGCGATCGCTCAAACCGCGGACGATCTGCGAGAGCTGAACGTCGCCCGGCGAGCGCGTCGGCTCGGCAAATCGGAGATAGTCGGCATGCGCCGCCTTGACATGGTCGGCGCGCGATTGATGCTTCGGCTCCAGCCGACTGATCGCCGCAGCAAATGCCGCGCTGCTCGCGACCACGCCGAGCGTCGGCGAATAGACGCGGCCGATCTCCTCGGGATCGGGATAGACGTGAACCAGCGGCTGCCTTGGCTTTGGAATATCAAACAGCGTGTAGCCGCCTGTGGTGGCCTCCCCCAGCCTCGCGCCGAGCGCGATCACCATATCGCTGGTGCGGATCCGCTCGGCGATCTTGGCGTCAAGCCCGATGCCGATATGGCCGCCGTAGCAGGGATGCAGATTGTCGAAATAATCCTGGCAACGGAACGAGACGCCGACAGGCACTTCATGCGCAGCGGCAAACGCCTCGAGATCGCGGCGGGCCTGATCGCTCCACCCGCCGCCGCCAACGATCAAAAACGGCTTCTTCGCCGCCGAAAGCAGCGCGTGGAACTGCGCCAGGGTGCCGTCGTCCGGCGCGATCGGAAGCGGAGTATAAGGCGGCGCATCCGGCACCTCGGCCGTGTCGGTGAGCATGTCCTCGGGCAGCGCCAGCACGACGGGGCCGGGACGGCCCGAGGTGGCGGTGAAAAAGGCGCGCGAGATGAACTCCGGAATCCGCCGCGCGTCGTCGATCTGGGCGACCCATTTCGTCATCGGCCCGAACATCTGGCGATAGTCGATTTCCTGGAACGCCTCGCGCTCCATCATGTCGCGCCCGACCTGCCCGAGCAGCAGGATCATCGGCGTCGAGTCCTGAAACGCGACATGGACGCCGGCGGATGCATTGGTGGCGCCGGGCCCGCGGGTGGCGAACGCGATGCCCGGACGGCCCGTCAGCTTGCCATAGGCATCCGCCATCATGGCGGCCCCACCCTCATGCCGGGCGTTGATAAACCGCACGCGCTGGCTCTGGTACATGCCGTCGAGCGCGGCGAGGAAACTCTCGCCGGGCACGCCGAACACGGTGTCGGCGTTGTGCAGCGCAAGCTGCTCGATCAGAATATGGCCACCGGTTCGAAGATTTGCGTCCATTGCCTCGTCCTTCCGCCAGGGATCACGGATTTGGCCCCGGCTTAGAGAATGCCGTCGGTGCCAGCAACCGGTTTTCCTGCGCGATCAGCTCATTTTCTCTCGGGTTGCTGGTCTTTCGCCGCGACCCGCGCTTCCACGCCGGTGACGGCCTCGTACGCCTTGATGACGGCAGTGCAGGACTCGCCGTCGTGCCCGAGCAGTGCCGCCTGCCGGTAGGTCTGGTGCACCGCCTCCGCCATGAACCCGGGCAGGCCCGCATCTTCCAGCCAGCGCGCATAGTAGCGGACGTCCTTGCGGGCGTTCGCCAGCGACATCAGCGGGGTGAAGTCGCCATCGAGGGTGGCCTGGCCGTAGAGATCGAGCATGCCGCTCTTGCCGCCGGCGGCGGAAATGATGCTGATCATCTGCGAGAGATCGAGCCCGTCCTTTGCGGCGAGCGCAAACCCCTCGCACCACGCCGCCACATTGGCAAAGGCGATGTAGTTGTGAATGAGTTTTAGGCGGATGGCGTGCCCGAGCGGGCCGATATGAAAAATGTTTTCGGCATAGAGCTCGAAATAGGGCCTGAGGTCGTCGAGCAGGTCGCTTTCGCCGCCGAACAGCACGTTGACCTTGCCGATGTCGGCATGTTTCGGGGTCCGTGTCATCGGCGCTTCGGCGTAGCGCCCGCCGGCCTCCCGCACCAACCGGTCGAGCTTCGCGACCATTTGCGGGCTGCCGGTGGTGTGGTCGACGATGATGAATCCCGGCGCCGGGCCGACAAGCAGCCCGTCGCGGGCGATCATCAGCGCTTCGACGTCCTCGGCCTCGTTGACGCAAATCATGATGATGCGGCAATTGTCGCGGATCTCCTGGACGCCGCCGGCAACAGCCGCGCCGAACGACTTGGCGGCGGCCGCAGCAGCCGGGTTGAGATCATAGGCGGTGACCGCCACGCCCTTGGCGACGAGGTTCTTCACCAACCCGCGTCCCATTCCACCGAGGCCGATGAAGCCAACGCGTTCGAATGTCGTCATCTGCGGCCTTCCGATCTTGGCTAGCGGTCTCTTGTGGGCTTTCTGGCATTGGCTTGGCAGTTCTGCTGCACCGCATTCTTTTTCCGCCCGGCTACCACGCTCGCAGGCTGTCTGACAACCTGATTGAACTAATTTGCGCCGCGCGCCTTGTTTCGATATGCCTGTTAATGGGTATGGATCTCAATTTCGGGTTGAGGGCGACGCCGCCATCAGAACAGGACCAATCAGGTGAAGTTCAAATCCCTCGAGCGCACCCCGTCGTTGCCGCAGGAGATTGTCGCCAGCCTGACCGGCGCCCTGCACGCCGGCGAACTTCGGCCCGGCGATCGCTTACCGTCCGAACAGGCGCTGGCGACCGAGTTCGGCGTCGCGCGAACGGTCGTGCGAGAGGCGATCTCGCAGCTCAAATACGACGGCATCGTCCAGAGCCGCGTCGGCGTCGGCGCCTTCATCTCCCAGCCGCAGGAACGGACGGCGTTCCGGATCAGTCCGGAGTGCTTCAGGAAACGCAAGGAGCTGTTGAAGCTGTTGCGCTTGCGGAACGGTGTCGTCATCGAGGCCGCGGCGGACGCGGCGCAGGCGCGATCTAGCCGCGACATCGTCCGCATGGAAGCCATTCTCAAGGAAATGCGGGACGCGATCAGCGACAGCGTTCACGGCGCCGAGCGACACTTCGAAGCCGAGCGTCAGCTGATCCACGCCATTGCCAAGGTGGCCGACAACGAACACGCACTCAATTTCATCGTGATGATCGACAGCCAGATCGCCGAAAACCTTCGATCGGTCGCCGTCAAAAATACCAAGGCAACCGAACTCGCCGCGGTCGCCATCGAAGAGCAGGTGCAACTGGTCGAAGCCATCAAGCGCGGCGACCCGGTCGCAGCGCGGGATAAAGCCCGCAAGCACTATGACAACGCCGCACAGCGGCTGGCCGATCGCGCCGACTTCGCCGACGTCTAAATGACCTTGCCCGGTACCGCCCCGCCCTTCCCGTAGACTGCATCCGCCCGCTTTTCGAACGCGGCGGCAAAGCGCTGGAACGCGGTGTCGAACATCGTTCCCATCAGCATCGCCAGCATCCGGCTCCTGAACTCGTAGGACAGGAAGAATCCGACGTCGCAATCGGTTTCGGATTTCGGCTCGAAGGTCCAGCGGTTTTCGAGATTGCTGAACGGGCCCTTCAGATATTCGACCAGGATTTTCAGGTTCGGCCGGTCCAGCGTCACCCGGCTGGTGAAAGTTTCCCGCACCAGCTTGAACGACACGGTCATGTCGGCAACGATGATTTCTGTGCCGTCATCCTTCGGCGTGCGCTGGCGTATCTTCAGCGACTGGCACAGTGGCACGAATTCCGGATAGTGCTCGACGTCGGCAACCAGATCGAACATCTGCGACGCGGTGTGATGAACCCGGCGCTTGCTGGAAAAGCGCGGCATCAGTGCATACTCGCCCGGTTCTGCCTCAGCGCGATTGCCTTCAGATACTCGTTCGCCTGCCTTCGGTCGGTGAAGCAGACCAGCGATTGATCGGCGCGCAATCCTTCAAAATAGGCCAACAGCTTCGGCCGTTGTTGCCGGCGAAAGGTCCAGACGTAGCGAAAAAATTCGAGGTCGAATTTCTCCGGGCAGCCTTCGGCCATTTCGGGGCGAACGCTGCCATAGCTGCCGGCGATCCGCCTCATGATGCCGAAGCATGCAGCTGCGGCGCGGCAGGTCGAACCAGATCACGGTGTCGCTGGAATGCCGTCGCAATTCGCCCGCGCCGTGGTTGGTGAAGTTACCGTCCATGACCCATTTCGGCTGGCGCGCGACCTCGGCCACGCGCTGTCCGAACTCGGCGTTATCTGAGGCGACCCAGCCGGGTTTCCAGTACAGCGCATCCAGCGAAACAAAGGGAATGCCCGTCAATCTCCGACAGCCGTCGCGCAAATGTCGACTTGCCGGACCCCGACGATCCCATGACGAGAACGCGTTGCATCGGTCCGATCCGGCGCTAGCGGGCTCGCGCGACGCGCGCTGCCTGGAGCTTGGCAAAATCCTCGCCGGCGTGATGCGACGAGCGGGTCAAGGGGCTCGCCGACACCATCAGAAAGCCCTTGGTGTAGGCGACCTTCTCATACCCTGCGAATTCATCCGGGGTCACGTAGCGCATGACGGCGTGATGCTTGCGGGTCGGCTGCAGATATTGCCCGATGGTCAGGAAATCGACGTCCGCCGAGCGCAGATCGTCCATCACCTGCAGCACCTCATGCCGCTCCTCGCCGAGGCCCACCATGATGCCCGACTTGGTGAAGATGGTCGGATCGATCTCCTTGACCCGCTGCAACAGCCGGATCGAATGGAAGTAGCGCGCGCCCGGCCGCACCGTGAGATAGCGCGACGGTACGGTTTCCAGATTGTGGTTAAACACGTCGGGTTTTGCTGTCGCGACCACTTCCAGCGCGCCTTCCTTGCGCAGGAAATCGGGGGTGAGGATCTCGATGGTCGTGGTCGGGCAGCGCGCGCGGATGGCGCGGATCGTCTGCGCGAAATGCTCGGCGCCGCCGTCGGCGAGATCGTCGCGATCGACCGAGGTCACCACGACATGAGCGAGTCCGAGCTTGAAGGTCGCCTCCGCGACATGTTCCGGCTCACTGGCGTCGAGCGCGCCGGGCATGCCGGTCTTGACGTTGCAGAACGCACAGGCCCGGGTGCAGGTGTCCCCCATGATCATGAAGGTGGCGTGCTTCTTGTCCCAGCACTCGCCGATGTTCGGGCAGCCGGCCTCCTCGCACACCGTGACGAGGCCGTTCTCTTTCACGATCTTTCGGGTGTCCGCATAGCCGCGGGTGTTCGGCGCGCGCACCCTGATCCAGTTCGGCTTCGGCGGCGACAGCGCATCCGGCCGGTTCACCTTTTCGGGGTGACGCGGGCGCACCTGGGTAGCGGAGACGGTATCGACGAGGACGACCATTTTAAGTCCGGATATTGCTGGAAATACTAGCTAATCGGTGCCGCCGGTGGCTGCAACCCCGTTGGTGGAAGAACTCGCTGAAGCTAGCAGAAACGTGCAACATATTGGCAGTTTTCACCTGTTCCGCCGTGATTCCCACCTGATAATGGCTCAAAATCCTGATACGGCCGATGCCGCCTCCCCTCGCCTCGGCAAGCCGCTGAAACGCTCGTTTTTTAACCGCAGCGTGCACGAGGTGGCGCCCGACCTGATCGGGGCGACGCTGCTGGTCGACGGCGTCGGCGGCATCATCACCGAGGTCGAGGCCTATCACCACAGCGAGCCGGCCGCGCATTCCTTCAACGGCCCGACGCCGCGCAACCTCGTGATGTTCGGCCCGCCGGGTTTTGCCTATGTCTACCGCTCCTACGGCATCCACTGGTGCGTGAATTTCGTCTGCGAAAAGCCAGGCTCGGCCAGCGCCGTGCTGATCCGCGCGCTGCAGCCGACCCACGGCCTGCCCGCGATGCGCCGCCGCCGCGGCGTGCCGGAGGAGCGCGCGCTGTGTTCCGGGCCCGGCAAGCTCTGCGAGGCGCTCGGCATCACCATCAAGCACAGCGAACTGCCGCTCGATGCGCCGCCCTTCGCACTGCATGCGCGGCTCGGAAAACCCGAGATCGTCGCCGGCGTGCGGATCGGAATTACCAAAGCGGCCGATCTGCCGTGGCGATATGGTTTGAAGGGGTCGAGGTTTCTGAGCAAGCCGTTTTGAAGGGTGAGCTGTGTCAACATCAATAGCTGTCATCACCCGCCTTTTGCGCAATTGCGCGCAAGGCGGACGATGACGGCCGAATACGACTTCCCAATCTCGCGACGCACCACAGACCTTTGGATTGATTTGCCCGTCAGGCAAATTGATGTAGGATTTCGCTGCGCTGCTCTTGCGGAACCCGGGTGGACCTAAGTCCAACTGCTTGACGCACTGATGCCGCGGTAGGCTTGGACGCCCCGAGTGTCGTCGACAGTCTGAAAAGGGAACTCGTCATGTCACGTCGAACCATCATTTCGCTCGCCGCAACGGTCATCATCGGCATCGGATTTGTCGGCACTGTTTCAACCGACGCGTCAGCATATCGCGCTGGTGTCGCACGCGGTGGTGTCTATCGTGGCGGCGCTTACCGTGGTGGCTACTACCGTGGTGTACGCCCGGGCGTGGCGGTTGGCATCGGTGCCGCTGCGGTTGGTGCTGCCGCCGTCGGCGCTGCTGCTGCGGGAGCTTATTACGGGCCAGGATATTACGGCGCTGCGCCGGTCGGTTGTCCATACGGCTACTATTATTATGCCCCCTACAACCGATGCGTACCCACGCCATAATAATCACTGCTGTCTCTGGAATACTGGATCGTCCACCCCAGTGCGCAATTGCGCACGATGACGGCCGAATACACCTCCGCATTCTCGCGGCGCGTTGCACCCGAGGCTTGCTCGAAGTTTACCCTCCAGAATTCGGAGGGCGCAGGGAATGCCGGGCGCCGGCTGGCACCCGCGGTCTCGTGTGCAGGATGCACTCAAGAATGCGCACACGAGCATACAGGTACAGCCGGAGCAGCCCGGCATTCCCCGCGCAATGGTGTTACGGCTTATGCCGAGCTCTCCCTGGAGACGAATTCCTCTTGCCTCCATCGCCGGCGAATTGACGGCTCGCATCGCCCGGTTGAGCTTTGCAAACCTCCGCCGGCTTCACGCCAGCCACGGGCGCCAGGACCACACGGTTTTGCCGTACGCAGCTTCCTCCGCCACCAACTCCGACCAGCCAAGTGCATGCCGGCCGAAGCAATAGCGAAAGCGTTTAAGCGCCGTTCGTCTGCGCAATGTGCTCGCTCACGGAAGACCGCCCTGCAAACACCTCTCGCGCCTGACGCTGCCGCGTCCACCGCAACCCGCCCCAACGTTCGTGACGATGGCCAACGCCCCTCTTCTCGGGACGGGATGGCCGGAGTTGTAAGGGTGATTTGGGTCTCGCGCGAAGCGGCATATTTTTGCGGATGAGGCTGGACGGGGCAAATCAGCTTGAAGTTGCTGGAGAAAATCGTGCATTGGCGCAGCGGCCGAGATGCGTGGCGGACCCATGTCGCGAGCTCCGGATTGAAGCGGTTGAGTGCACCGGCACCGCAATTGCGGACGCAGCAACGCAATCCCGCCTGCAACCAGCGCCCGCCGAGGAAATGATCTGGATCCCCTGCGGCACGTTGCGCAGGAGATCCAAAGAAGGATCAGTCGCTCTTCGCCTTCTCCTGCATCGCGGTCTGAAGTCTCTTGATGTCGGCTGGCGACAGCTGTGGGCGGTCCACCTTGATCGTCAGCTTGTTGAGTTTGGCGGTGAGTGCGAACGGTGGCTTGTAGTCGGCGTCGTTGACGCCGGTCAGCGTGTCGGAGCCGACGTCGAAGCTCTCATCCCACTGCAGAATCATCGGCAGCGTTTTCGGCATGCGCTTCGTTGCGACCTCCTTGCCGTCCACCTTCAGCGTACCGGTGCCGGGCTGGCCGAGGCCGCTGAAGTTGTTGTATACAAGTGTCCCAACGCCTATGCCTTCATACTTGAAGTCGAATTCAACCGTGTGCTGGCCTGGCGACAGTGCGTCGGCGCCTTCCCACTTGATGCGCTCGAGATCGACCATGTTCCACAGGAATACCGGCTTGCCCTTCAGCAGGTAGAAGCCATAGCCCGCGAACCGTCCGCCTGATGTCAGGATCATGCCCTCCGCGCCGCCGCTGGGCACCTCGATATCGGCGGTGATCGTGTAGGAAGTATTCAAGAGCAGCGGCGAGTTGCCCTGCGGCAGGCCCACCATCGGCCGCTTGTAAACGAACTCGCTACGTCCGGCAGTAATATTGGGCCGCGGCGCGATAACTCGCGCTGCCACCGAAGCGTCCAGCGGGAACACCTGGTATTTCTTGGCCTCATCGATGAACTTCTGCTTCATCTCCCTGACCTTCTGCGGGTTCTTCGCCGCAAGATCGTCGGTCTGGCTGAAATCCTGGTTCAGGTTGAAGAGCTCAAGCGTCTGGTTGTTCAAGGGATCGGTGTTGGCGGGGCCGAACGCCTCCCAGGGCGCGCGATTTACCTTGGTGCTCAGGAACCAGCCGTCGTCATACAGGGCCCACTGGCCCATCATCTCGAAATATTGCGTCTTGTGCCGCGTCGGCACCTTGGCGTTCTTGGCATCGAAGGTGTAGGCGAAGCTGATGCCTTCGATCGGCTTCTGCTTGATACCGTCGACGACCTCGGGCGCGCTGATGCCGGCGGCCTCAAGGATCGTCGGTACGACGTCGATCACGTGCACGAACTGCTCGCGCAAGCCACCCCTGTCCTTGATCCGCGCGGGCCATGACACGACCATGTTCTGGTTGATGCCGCCGAGCGCCGAGGCGTTCTGCTTGAACCAGCGGAACGGTGCATCGAACGCCCACGACCAGCCGGCCGACATGTGGTTGTAGGTCAGGTCCGTGCCCCATACGTCATAAAACTTCATCTGCAGATCGATCGGCAACTCGTTGAGGCCGTTGAAAAAGGCGACCTCGTTCGGCGTGCCCATCGGCCCGCCCTCGGCGCTGGTGCCGTTGTCGCCGTTGATGTAGATGATCAGCGTGTTGTCGAGCCTACCCAAATCCTCGAAGCCCTTTATGACCCGTCCTATTTCGTGGTCGCCATAGGCAGCGTAGGCGGCAAAGATCTCGGCCTGGCGGATGTATAGCTTCTTCTCGTCCGCCGACAGTTGGTCCCATTCCTTCAGGACATCCTTCGGCCATGGCGCCAACTTCGTGTCCTTTGGGATCACTCCGAGGCTTTTCTGGTTCTCGAATATGCGCTCGCGGACCTTGTTCCAGCCTTCGTCGAACAACTTAAGCTTGCTGATCTTGTCCACCCATTCCTTGGTCGGGTGATGCGGCGCGTGCGTGGCGCCGGGAGCGTATTTGATGAAGATCGGCTTGTCCGGCTGGATCTGGTGCATCCGGGTCATGTAGTCGAGGGCGTCGTCGGCCATCGCTGTAATCAGGTTCCAGCTTCCCGACTCCTTGCCCTCGAACGGATAGATCTGCGTCGTGTTGCGGAACAGGTTCGGCTGCCACTGGTTGGCGTCGCCGCCGATGAAACCGTAGAAGTACTCAAAGCCCATGCCGGTCGGCCATTTGTCGAAGGGGCCGGACTGGCTGGCCGCGAAGGCGGGCACGTTGTGGTCCTTGCCGAACCATGACGTGGCGTAGCCATTGTCGAGCAGGATACGCCCGATCGTTGCCTTGTCCTTCTCGAGAATACTGTTGTAGCCGGGGTAACCGGTCGACTGCTCCGAGATCACGCCGAAGCCGGCGGAATGATGGTTGCGCCCGGTGATCAGCGCCGCGCGCGTCGGCGAGCACAGCGCGGTCGAGAACGTCCGGTTATAGCGCAAGCCTTCGCTCGCGAGACGATCCATGGTCGGGGTCGGGATGACGCCACCGAAGGTGCTGGGCACGCCGAAGCCGGCGTCATCGGTGATGATGAGCAATACATTGGGCGCGCCCTTCGGCGGCACGACGCGAGGTGCCCACCAAGGCTTCGACTGCAAGGCACCATCCTTGATCACCCCACCGAACTTCGGATCGGGTGGCGGAAGCTGTTTGCCGCTGATGGTCGAGCTGGCGCTCGGCGAACCCAGCGTGCCGCTGACCTGCTGTGCTACGGCCTGGCCCGCTATGGCGAGTGAGCTTGCGAGGCAGAGGAATGTACTGGTGACAGATCGAAGAGAAAACGCACGCGAATTCGGCATGTTTGGGCTCCCTTGATCGCTTGTGCCAGGCCAAAATTTAATCCTATGAACGACGTCGTTCCCTCTCTTGATCTGGATCAACTGGTCTTCGACGGATTCCGGACAGGTCCGAAGCTGATCGGACTATTGCACCCCACCCTATTGAGGCGTTCATTTACAGGATGAAGGTCTCGTTGTCGGATTCAGACCAAAACCCGGATGTCGCTTCGCTCATCCGCTTCGCCGCGCGGCTGCGGCAAAGTGTGAAACCGTGATCGCTTCCCAGTTGGAAGAACTCACGATGCCAGCGCGATCCGGATCATCCGCGCGAGATCGGAGCTGAGGTAGGGCTTCGGCAGTAGCAGCACGCCGGCGTCGAGCCGGCCATGATGGACGATGGCATTCTCGGTATAACCGGACGTATAAAGCACCTTGAGGTCCGGGCGCCGCTTCAGCGCCTCGGTCGCGAGCTGCCGGCCGTTTAGTCCGCCGGGCATGATCACGTCAGTGAACAGCAGGTCGAAGCGCTCGGGACCATCGATGATTGCCAGCGCCTCGACGGCATTGCCGGCGGCCATGGTGCGGTACCCGAAACGGCTGATCTGCGTCATGACGTATTCGCGGACCAGCGCGTCGTCCTCGACAATCAGAATGGATTCGTCGCCGTGGTCGCCTCCCGGGGAGCCGGCTTCGGCGGCCAGCGCGTCCGGGACACTGGTCGCCGCCGGCAAATAAAGCTTCACGGTGGTGCCGTGGCTCTCTTCGCTATAGATCTTGATATGGCCGTTCGACTGTTTGACGAAGCCGTAGACCATGCTGAGGCCAAGCCCCGATCCTTTTCCGACCTCCTTGGTGGTGAAGAACGGTTCGAACACCTTGTCGAGCAGGCTGCCGGGGATTCCTTCCCCCGTGTCGCTCACCGCGATCATGACGTAGTCGCCCGGCTTGAGTTCGCTGGTCATGCCGGGATAATTCTCGTCGAGCACGACATTCCTGGTTTCGAGCGTCAGCTTGCCGCCATCAGGCATGGCGTCACGCGCATTCAGTGCGAGGTTGAGGATCGCAGTCGAGAGCTGACTGGGATCGATCAGGGCCGGCGCGGAATCGTGCGACAGCATCAATTCGATTTCGATCTGTTCGCCGAGGGTCGGCCGCAGCAACCGCGCGGCATCGACGACCAGGGCGTTGACGTCGGTGTTGCGCGGCTGCAGCGGCTGCCGACGGCCGAAGGCCAGCAGGTGCCGCGTCAGGTCGGCCCCCCGCGCTGCGGCGGCGCTGATCATATCGGTGATCTGGACCAGTTGCGGCCGATCCTTGACCGCCTCGCCGAGGATTTCGATGGTTCCGGTGATCACGGTCAGAATGTTGTTGAAGTCGTGCGCGACACCACCGGTGAGTTGGCCGATGGCTTCCATCTTCTGCGCCTGCCGGACCTGGGCCTCGTTGGCCTCGATCTCCTGAAAACGTTTGACCATGGCCTCGGCCTTGCGCCGGTGCTGGATTTCTTCCTCAAGCGCCGCATTGGCTTGCGCAAGTTGCGTGCGTGACGGTGCCGTTAGGATCCGCGGCAACTGCAGCAGCAGCCCCGCTGTGATCCCGGCCGATATCAGCGCCAGCACGCCCTTGGCTATGCCCTCGATGCCGTAGGCCGGCACCCACAAAGTGAGGATCGACAGCAGGCGGGCTATCCCGCCGACCGCGGCGAAGATGGCGAATGTCGTGAACACGCCGCGGAACGTAAGATCGCGGCGCCGCCACAAGAAGAACCCGAGGACGAACGCGGTGGCAAAGAAGGCAACGGCGAGCATGGCATCGGAAACGGCATTCAGCCAGATCAATTCCGGCTTCCACAGCAAGCACGCGCCATGCGGGGTCAGCGTCGACATGTTCAGAATATCCTATTCGTCCCGGGCTGAGGCCGATATTTCGATACCTGGAACGATAGCACGCGAGGTTCCGCGGCGTGGGAGATAATCCGTCGCACGTCCGCCGACCGGCCGGAATTTGTGGATTCGCGCGCCAACCATCGAGCCGCCAAAACCCGGATGTCGCGGCGCTCATCCGGGGTAAGCTTCCTGCTCCTGGTCAGGCCCTCGATGATGACGCAAACTATCTCAGCCGTCATTGCGAGCCACCCGGTCGGCGCGAAGCGCCGCCGGATGACAGGCTCCGCGAAGCAATCCATCGTGTAGCATAACGGATAGATGGATTGCTTCGCTTCGCTCGCAATGACGGGGATGGTTCGGAGCGCTACGTCAGGACGCCAGTTTCAGTCGCTCCAGCGCTTCCTGCAGCTTCGCTTTTCGCTCCACCGCCGCCTCGCGCTTTTCCTTTTCTTCCTCGACGATCTCTTCCGGCGCGTTGGCGACGAATTTCTCGTTGCCGAGCTTGGCGTCGACGCGCTTGATGTCGGCGTCGGCCTTGACGATTTCCTTGTCGAGCCGGACCTTTTCTGCCGAGAGATCGATCACGCCCTTCAGCGGCAGCGCCACCACCTCGCCGCGCACGAGCAACTGCACGGCGCCCTCGGGCGGACGGTCTGCGAAGGAAATATCCGCCAGACGCGCCAGGCGTTTCACGGTGTCGTTCCAGCGCTGCGCGCGCCCTTGCGTCTCCGTGGACGCGCCCGACAGCACCAGCGGGATCAAGGTGGCCGGCGGAATGTTCATTTCCGAGCGCACCGAACGGATGGCGGTGACGAGATCGACGACCCAGCCGATTTCGGCCTCGGCGGCGGGGTCGCTGAAATCGCCGGCGTCGAGCGCGGCCATGACCGGTGCGATCAGCGGATCGCCCGGGCCTGCCAGCGCCATCGCGGCGATCTGTTCTTCGGTCACGGTGCTCGCCTTGCGCGGCCATTCGGCCAGCACCAGCAGGCCGTCGCGCTTCGCCGTCACCGACCACAGCTCTTCGGTGATGAAGGGCATGAACGGATGCAGCAATTTAAGGATCTCGTCGCGCGCCCAGGCCGTCATGGCGCGGGTCTCCGCCTTGGCGGCGCCCTCCTCGCCCATCAGCACGGGCTTTGCGAGTTCGACATACCAGTCGCAATAGACGTTCCAGACGAAGCGGTAGATCGCATTGGCCGCATCGTTGAAGCGATAGGACTCGATCGCCTCGGTGACCTCCCGCGTGGCGCGCGAGGTCTCATGCGCGATCCAGCGGTTCAAGGTTTCCTTTGCCGCCGTTGGATCGAATCCATCGGGCTTCTCGCAGCCGTTCATCTCGGCGAAGCGGCAGGCGTTCCACAGCTTGGTCGCGAAATTGCGATTGGTTTCGACCAGTTGCGGCGACAGCTTGATGTCGTGGCTGTGCGCCGCACCGCGCGCCAGCGCGAAGCGCAGCGCGTCCGCGCCAAAGTCGTCGATGACGCCCAGGGGATCGATGACGTTGCCTTTCGACTTCGACATCTTCGCGCCCTTCTCGTCGCGAACCAGGCGGTGGATGTAGACGGTCGAGAACGGCGCGTCCTTCATGAAGTGCAGGCCCATCATCATCATCCGGGCGACCCAGAAGAAGATGATGTCCCAGCCGGTAACGAGGACGTTGGTCGGGTAATAGCGCTTCACTTCCGGCGTGTCGTCGGGCCAGCCGAGCGTCGAGAACGGCCACAGCCCGGAGGAAAACCAGGTGTCGAGCACGTCCTCGTCGCGCGTGATGAAACCCTCGCGCCTGGCAGGGTCCTGCGCCATCTCGCGCCCCTGCTCTTCCGTGATGACTTCCTGCTCGACGTAATAGCCGAGCGCGTTGCCGACGGCTTCCTCCTCGGTCTCGGCGACGAACACCTTGCCGTCGGGGCCGTACCACGCGGGAATCTGATGGCCCCACCAGAGCTGGCGCGAAATGCACCAGGGCTGGATGTTCTCCATCCATTCGAAATAGGTCTTTTCCCAGTTCTTCGGCACGAAGCTGGTCGCGCCCGAGCGCACCGCCGCGATCGCCGGCTGCGCCATGGTCTTGGCGTCGACATACCACTGGTCGGTCAGATAGGGCTCGATGACGACGTTGGAGCGGTCGCCATGCGGCACCGCATGCGTGTTCGGCTCGATCTTCTCCAGGAAGCCGAAGTCTTCCAGCCGCGCCACGATCGTCTTGCGCGCGGCGAAGCGGTCGACGCCGTGCAGTTCTTCCGCCAGCATCAGCGCGCCTTCGGGCAATCCGCGCAGATAGTCCTCGTTCTCGTTGAGCGCCATGCAGCCCTCGCGATCGAACACGTTGATCTGCGGCAGGCCGTGCCGCTTGCCGACCTCGAAGTCGTTGAAGTCGTGCGCCGGCGTGATCTTGACCGCGCCCGAGCCCTTCTCGGGATCGGCGTAGTCGTCGCCGATGATCGGGATGCGGCGGCCGACCAGCGGCAGGATGACGTGCTGGCCGATCAGGTGCCCGATCCGCTCGTTGTCCGGATGGATCGCAACGGCGGTATCGCCGAGCATCGTCTCGGGCCGCGTCGTCGCCACGACGACAAACGTCGAGGGATCGTCGGGGCTGAAGGTCTTGCCCTCGATCGGATAGCGCAGATACCACAGACTGCCCTTGACCTCGACCTGCAGCACCTCGAGATCGGAGATCGCGGTCATCAGCTTCGGGTCCCAGTTGACCAGCCGCTTGTCCTTGTAGATCAGGCCTTCGCGGTGCAACTGGACGAACACTTTTACGACCGCGCGCGACAGGCCCTCGTCCATCGTGAAGCGCTCGCGCGACCAGTCGCAGGAGGCGCCCAGCCGCTTCAACTGGTTGACGATGGTGCCGCCGCTCTCGGCCTTCCATTGCCAGACACGTTCGAGAAATTTGGCGCGGCCGAGGTCGCGCCGGTGCTCCTGCCGCTCCATCAATTGCCGCTCGACCACCATCTGGGTGGCGATGCCGGCATGGTCGGTGCCGGGCTGCCACAGCACGTCGCGGCCGCGCATGCGCTCGAAGCGGCAGAGAATGTCCTGCAGCGTGTTGTTGAGGGCGTGGCCCATATGCAGCGAGCCCGTCACGTTCGGCGGCGGGATCACGATGGTGAACGGCGCGGCGTCTTTTCGTTCCGGGCGCCCGGCCATGAACGCGCCGCTCTCCTCCCAGATGGCAGACATGCGGCTTTCGATATCGGCGGGCTGGTAGTTTTTCTCGATCATGGCACTGCAGCTGGGATGGTGGGGGCGCCCTTAAGCCAACCGTCGCCGGTCCGCCTAGGGAATGTAAATCAAATCAACGTGCTAGCGGCCGGTTTGGATGTGATCGGCGCGACCGCGCCCCTAGAAAGCCGCCACAGCGCCCCAAGTCAACCTGACAACTCGCTTCGGGGCAGCGGGCAGCCGCGGTCACGCCGGTTTAGTGGCACGGATGGGTCCCGATCGACGCCCGCCGAGGTCCTTCGGGACTAGCGTCCGCCGCGCGAAACCCGTTCGATTTCGGCCTTGACGATCCGCTCAACCAATCCCGGCAGATTGTCGTCGAGCCAGGATTTCAGCATCGGCCGCAGCATTTCCTTGACCAGATCTTCCAGCGTCCGTGCATTGTTGCTCAGCACGGTGTTGGCCAGCGAGTTGAAGGCGGATTCGACGGCCGAGACGGTCGAATGCGATAAAATCGGTCGTGCCGGCGCGCTTTCGAGCGGCGGCTCATAGGCCGGCTGGCGGCGTGACGCCTTGGCTTCGGTGAATTCGATATCGTCCTGCGGTTCGACCTTGTTGAACGTTGCCGGGGCTGGCGCCGGCTCCGGCAATGCCATCTCGTCGGTGAGCTCGAACACGTCGGGTTCAGGCTCAGGCTCGCGTTGCGCCGGTCTGATGTCGGCCTCGGGCGTTGCCGCATCGAGGCCCGCCAGCATTGCGTCGATGTCGTCCTGATTGTTGCTGACAACGGCCGGTTCGGGTGCGGGCGGCGGCGGGGCCGGCTTCGGCGCGGGAGCGGGCTTCGGCGCCGGCGCAATCGCCGACGGCGGGATATCCTTCATCACGGCCGGCTTCGCGGGCGCAGCCGGACTAGCCGGCTTTTCGGCAGCGCCAGGCTTCGCCTCGTCGTCGGCGATGATGCGACGGATCGACGCCAGAATCTCCTCCATAGAGGGCTCTTGGACCTTTGCAGGTTGCGTCATCTCCGACTCCACATCGAAACCATTTTACACCAAAGCCACGAAGGAATTGCCGGTTCCGGATATGAAGGCCGGGATTTTCATCGCACAAGCCATACTTGTCCCCAGATCAAGCCCGCCCGCGGCACCGCGCGCGGGTCCTGCTCCCCTCAAGGCGACCCCCAACCCGCGTCCGTGAGATGCAAAGACGCGGGCCACGAATTGCCAGCTCGCCCAAGAAACGCTACGTCATCGCCACAATCGATTGCAAGCAAAGCGCCCGGCGCTTCGGGCGCCGGGCGATGATTTCATCCCGCCTGTGCGGAAATGGACTCAGATATCAGCGGCCGTCGGGCGTGCGAACGCCGGCCCAGCTATCGCGCACCTGATGATAGTGCACGCTCGGATCGTAGACCGTGGTCGGCAGGTTGAGCACCTGCGGCGACAGCCGTCCGATCGTGCTCAGCACGGAGTATGATGCCACCACGCGATCATGCTGCGCGGTGACGAGCGCGACGCGGGCATTGACCAGCGCCTGCTGGGCATTCAGCACGTCGAGCGTGGTGCGCTGTCCGGCCTTGGCTTCCTCGCGCACGCCGTTCAGCGCGATTTCCGACGCCTGCACCTGCGCCTGGGCGGACTGCACCTGCGCCTTGCCGGCGACAAGCTGGCCCCATGCCGTGACCACGTTGGCACGGGTCTGGTCGCGGGTCTGGTCGAGAGCGAGGCGCTGCTGCGCCACCGTTTCCTTGGATTGGCGGATCAGCGAATATTCGGCGCCGCCCTGATAGATCGGGAACGTTGAGTTGCGTGATCGCGGACGCGCCGAACGACCTGTACTGGATCAGGCTCTGCTCATAGGTCTGCTGCACCGAGGCCTGCAGTGTGACCGTCGGCAACAGCGCGCCTTCGGCGACCTTGACCTGGAGATAGCTGACGTCGATGCCGAACATCGCCGCGGTGACGTTTGGATTTTGCGTCAGGCCGAGTTCGACGGCGGCCGGCAGCGTCGATGGCAGGAAGCGGTCGACCGGCGAGCCCGGCGCAAGCGCTTCCGGCTCGTTGCCGATGATGCGGCGGAAGTTCGAGCGCGTCGTCGTCAGATTGGCTTCCGCGGTCAGGAGCTGCGTCCTGCCGGCGGCGAGCTGCGCCTCCGACTGCGCAACGTCGGTGCGGGTGACTTCGCCGACGTTGAAGCGGTCGCGCGTCTGCTTCAGCGTCTGCTCAAGCACGCGAACGTTGCTCTTCTGCACCTCGACGATCGCCGAGTCGCGCAGATAGTCCATGTAGATGGTGGCGGCACTGAGCAAGACGGTCTGTTCAAGTGCACGCAAAGCTTCGCGCGCGCCGGAAACCTGGCTGCTCGGCTGCTCTGGTCCTGTTGGCGGTCTGCTGGCCGTTGAATAGCGTCTGCGTGATGGTCGCGCCGACGCTGCGCGGCGGATTGGCGCCGTTGATTGGGGGAGGCCTGCCGACATTGAGGTCGCCGGACTGGGTAAGGCTGTCGGAGTATTGGAAGCCCGCGCTCGCGGTGACCGCGACCTTCGGGCGGTAGCCCGACAGCGCCTGCGGCACGTTCTCGTCGGTGACGCGCACCTGCGAGCGCTGCGCATTGAGCTGCGGATTGTTCTGATAGGCGCGCACCAGGGCCGCCTCAATCGTGTCGGCCAAGACGGGCGTCGGGCCCATGCAAATCAATAGAAGGGCCGAAGCCGCGGCCCCGGCAAATGCCTTCACCCCACGCATCCCAAGCAATCCAATCATTTTGGTTCGCCCAGCCTACAACCATGATTGCACATGATCATCAACCGAACGTCGCTTCACTCGAAGTGAGTCCGGGCTCACCTTATTCCGCACGTAGGCCGGACGGAACTCCCCCGCAAGCAAACGCTATCGAAACTCTGGACGTGGGGCAATCGGGCCACACTTCTGATTTCGAAGAGGATTTAGCTGACGACGAAGGGCGAATATTGGGCGTGGAAACGGCCGAAACGCTAGAAAACGAAGGCCGGAACACGTTCCATGCCTGGCAGCACCGGGGCAGCGGCATCGAACAGCGTCCGGTGACCGAAATCGCCATGCGAAGCGGTCACGATAGTGGCCCGCGCCGGCTGCGACGTCGCAAAAACGCCCACCAATCGGCCACCGCTGCGCAATTGCCCGTAGAGCCGCTCCGGCACGATCTCGGTCGCGCCGTTCAGCACGATGACATCGTAAGGCGCGCTTGCCGCGTCTCCATCGGCCGGCGCTGCGGGGCGGACCGTGACATTTCCACAGCCAATATGGACCAGGTTAGCCTGCGCCTTCGCCGCCAGCGCCGAATCGCTCTCGGTCGCGGTCACCTGAGGAGCGAATTGGGCGATCACGGCGGCGGCGTATCCGGTGGCGCAGCCGACCACCAGAACGCGGTCGCTCTGCTTGATGTCGGCCGCCTGCAGCATCTTCGCCAGCACCACCGGCTTGATCAGGAACCGCTTGCCCGCGCCGCCTTCGCTGACATCGAGATCGAGGTCCAGATAGGCCAGAGCCTGCTTGTTTTCGGGGCACGAAGGCCTCGCGCGGCACCGCCAGCATGGCATCGAGAATGCGGATATCGGTCACGTCGCTCGGACGCACCTGACCATCGACCATTTTCTGGCGCGCGGTCGCAAAACCGGACATTGCTTTAGACCCTGAGAGCATGCGGCGTGGCCGCAAGAAAACCGAAAGCTGAACCGCGTCATCTTTGGTACAAGCGTCGGCAAAACGCAACATGGGCGGCTGTTGCCGAGCCGCCGCCAGAGGCGCGGGAAAGCCGCCTATTCGATCGGCACGGCGAGGCGGGCAATCAGCCGCGCAACCTCATCCAGGTGCTCGGTATCATGCGCTTCAATGGCTTGCGCGAGCCGAAGCAGGCATTCGTCGTCGCTCATGGCGGGAATGTCGCTTGGGACGATCGAAGGTACGGCGCGGATCAGGTCGGTCACAATGGCTGGCATCGAATCAGCTCCCATGAAACCCGGCACGACCGAGCCTTTTGGCCGATTGAGTTGAATTGGCGGCACGGTCCATCACATCTGTGTATGACGGAATTGGACGCTCCCGGTTCCAGCCGCCGTTACCGGGGGACGAAAAATCACGACAAATCGTTGTAGCGCAGGGGCTTTCCGGCCCCGCTTCACGCCAGCGCGCAGCCGGTGATTTGGTCCTTTGCAAGCCCGAAAGGCTTTGTTATACGCTGCCCGCTCGCGAACCTTTGTTTCGCCTGTTCCTCGGTAGCTCAGCGGTAGAGCATTCGACTGTTAATCGAATGGTCGCTGGTTCGAATCCAGCCCGGGGAGCCAGCAATTTCAATACGTTACGCCGCCCTCCAACTATCAGAATTGGTTTACGCTTCTGCGGGGTCACCTGTGGGGCCACTCTTCCGACGTTGGAAAACGGCCCTCTTCGTCCATGGCTGCTTCTGGCATCGGCATCATTGCGAGAGGGCGCGACTGCCCAAGACGAACCTCGATTACTGGACGAAGAAGCTCCATCGCAACGTGCAGCGGGCAACACTCAGGCTTCTGCGAAAGTTCGGATGGCGTGCACCGTGATCTGGGAGTGCGAGGCGAAGGACTCCGCCAAGCTCGATCGCAGCGACTTCATGGTTGATCTTTGCCCTGACGGTTGCTCCCGCCGCTCTGACCGAAGGCCGCCCGATAGATGATCCAGTACATTGCGCCGACGAGGCCGGCACCGCCAACGATATTGCCGAGCGTGACCGGTACAAGATTGTGAGTGATGCCCGCCATAGTGATGACCGACGCGTCGAAATCTGGAGGGACGCTGCCTGTTCGCACCATCAACCAGGCCAAGGGCAGGAAATACATATTGGCGACGCAGTGCTCAAACCCGGCGGCGATGAAGGCCGAGACCGGGAATATGAGCGCAACAATCTTGTCGGTAACCGACCGGCCGGCATACGCAAGCCATACCGCCAGGCACACCAGCAGGTTACACAACACTCCCTTGAAGAATAGCGTGACAGCGTCGGGCTGGATCTTGGCGACAGCCGTATTCAGTATCGACTGGCCGACGCGACCGCCGTTCATGTCAAGATGATGCGAAAGGAAAACCAGGACCACAAGTCCGAGCGCGCCGAGCAGGTTACCGAAATAGACGACGACCCAGTTTCGCAGCATTTCCTTCGTCGTCACATATCCGCTCGCCCAAGCCATCACGATCAGATTGTTTCCCGTGAACAGTTCGGCTCCGGCAACCAGAACAATTGCCAGCCCGAGCGAAAACGCTACTCCGCCCATCACGCGCGCCGCCGCGAAACTCAGCCCCGCGTCGCTGACGATGACGGTATAGTAGAGCGCGCCCAGTCCGATGCTGCCTCCTGCGATCACTGCAAGCATGAATGAAGCCAGAAAGGGAAGGTTCGCCTTCTTGACTCCGACTTTCTCGACAGCCTCCTTGATCTCGGCCGGGCTGTAAGCATTCGAATTGAAGATAGGTGGTTGCGGCGGGGATGCCCGATCAGCCATGCCGTATCTCCCGTGCCTGATCAGTCACCTAGCCGCCGCTGCTGCCAACCATGAGGAGACCCACGATCTGCGCCGCGATCACCTTCACCAGCGTCATCGAAGGAAAGATCATGGCGTAGCCGATGTCGGGCCGCTCGGTGGGCGCCATCTTGGTCGAATAGACGAGAATCGCAGGATTTCCCGTTGCGCCGGACGCGATGCCGACGAGGTCGTCGTATGGAATCTTCATCAGATAGTGGCCGACGAGCAGGACGATCAACACAGTCGTCAACAGGACTGCGACACCGATGAACAGCATCGTGAACCCGGACTCCGCGACGGTCTTGACGAAAGGCTGCCCGGCGTTGACGCCGACGGTGGCGAGGAACATGGCGAGACCGAAATTTCGCAACACGATGTTGGCCGGCAACGGCATGGTCCAGAGCATTGGACCGGTGCGGCGCAGCTTGCCGAGGATCAGTGCTACGATCAGCGGTCCGCCGCCGATGCCGAGCGTTACGATGCCCACACCGGGAATCGGGATCGGAATGAGGCCCAGAAGAACGCCCATCACCATGCCGAGCCCGAGCGAGACGTAGCTGAATTCCGCGGTGGCCTTGACCGTGTCGCCGAAGTGACGCCGGATCTCCTCTTTCCGATCCGGAGGCGCCAGCACGCCGACGCGATCGCCAAACTCCAGCATCAGGTCGGGCGCAGGGACCAGGTCGGCGTCATAGCGACGAACGTGCAGCAGATGGGTCGGATAGCCGGCGGGCATCGGAAGCTGGGCAAGCGGGATGCCGACCGCGCTGGCCTTGCCGACGAAGACCCTGATGTAGTCGAGGTCCGCGCGGTCGCTGGCCAACTGGCCCGGTGAGAGTTTTCCGAGCTTGGCCGCGGCGGCTGCAATCGCCTCGTTGTCTTCGGCGACGACCATGACGGCGTCGCCGTTCTCCAAAATCATATCGTCCGTCGCGACAATATTGCGCCCGCCCTTGCGTACCATCGTGACCTGCAAGCCGGCCGGCGCTTTCGCGATCAGGTCGCCCAGGCGTCGACCGGCGAAGCGTTCGCCAACCGAAATCTCTCCCATGTGAAAACGCTGGGTCTTTACGGGGAATTTCGGCTTTACGATCCGGGTCATGAAATAGATGCAGAGAATGGGGCCGATGACGCCGAAAGGATAGGCGATAGAGTAGCCGATCGAGGGATCCTTGTTCTTCATCACGTCGAGGGCGGCCTGGAGGGTTGCGGTACTCGTCATCGATCCGGCGTACAGGCCCAGCGTATGGCCGATCTTGATGCCGAAGATCTGCCCCAGGAGCAGTGCCACAGCCAGGCCCGCCAGACAGCCGACCAGCGCGAGAAGGTTGTACTTCTGCCCTGCGCCGACCATTCCCTCGAAGAATTGACGCCCGTAAAGAATGCCGATTCCGTAAAGGAACATGATCAGGCCCGTCAGCCCAATCGGTCCGATGATCTGGGCTTTCGGAGCGAATGCGCCGATGGCGAGGCCGACAAAAAGAACGGCGCCGACGCCAAGCGAGAAGCCGAAGATGTTGATCTGGCCAACCAGATAACCCACGCCTATCGCCAGGAAGGCAGTCAGGATGGGCTGGCTTCCGATGATGTCGCGAGCAAGGTCCAGCATGTCAGATCTCCCCGGATCGAATGCGTGTCAGTCAGCGTGCGTTACAGCCCGCCGCCTTGAACTGTCCGATAACCCGCTTGACCAGTTCAGGGCTTGGTATCGGAGTATCTTCGTGCTTGTAGTCGAGACCGATCGCTTTCCACTTGAATTCACCCATCTTGTGGAACGGCTGCACCTCAACCCACTCCACGTTCTTCATCGGCGCGACAAAGCGGGCGATGCCGTCGACATTCGCCGGATCGTCGGTGGCGCCGGGAACGAGCGTGAACCGGACCCAGACCGGCTTCGATATCGAAGCCAGACGTTCTGCAAAACGAAGTGTGGGCGCGAGGTCCCGGCCGGTGACCCTGCGATAGGTCGCGGGATCAGAGCTCTTGATGTCCAGGAGGACGTGGTCGATCACCGACAAGTATGAATCGTCGGCGCGATCTCCCATAAATCCTGATGTCTCGATCGCCGTGTGCAGACCCATGTCCTTGGCGCCGGCGAATATTCTTCGTGTGAATGCAAGCTGCACCATGGGCTCACCGCCCGATATGGTCAGGCCTCCCCCCAGGCTACGGATTGTTGGCGCGAAGCTGCCTAGTCGTTGCAGCACATGATCGACCGACACGTATGTGCCGTCCTTGAGATGCCAGGTGTCCGGATTGTGGCAGTACGAACACCGTAGCAGGCATCCGGAGGTGAAGATGACGATCCGAAGGCCCGGCCCGTCATAGCGCGACGAGGTCTCATAGGAATGGCAATATCCGAATGAACCCGCCTCTTCCTTGAAGTTGTCTTCGTCAGGGGCGTCGGGCGAAATCCCCACCCGGATGTCATATCGACTTCCGGGTTCAAGCGGCTGCACCGTGGACATGGCAGCACCTCGTCAGATTTGGCCGTGGAACGTGCGGCTGATCACGTCTCTCTGCTGCTCCGGCGTCAGGCGAATGAAGTTCACGGCATAGCCCGACACGCGGATCGTGAGTTGCGGATACTTGTCCGGATTTTTTATCGCGTCCTCGAGCGTCTCTTTCTCGATGACGTTCAGGTTCATGTGAAAGCCGCCTCGCTCGAAATAAGCGTCAAAAGCCTTGACCGCCTCGTCGACGATCTGGCCTTCGGACAGATGCGCCTTCTGAGGCGCGATGGAGACGGTGTAGCTGATGCCATCCTGCGCGTCCTTGTAGGGAAGCTTTGCGACCGACAGGCAGGATGCGAGCCAGCCATGGCTGTCCCGGCCGTGCATCGGGTTTGCTCCCGGCCCGAACGGCTCGCCTTTGCGACGGCCGTCGGGGGTATTTCCCGTGGCCTTGCCGTACACGACGTTGGAGGTGATGGTGAGGACGCTTTGCGTGTGCGTCGCGTTTCGATAGGTCGGGTGCTTGCGGATCTTCTCCATGAAGCTGGTGACGAGGCCGGATGCGATCTGGTCGACGCGATCGTCGTTGTTGCCGAACTGCGGCGTGGATTTGTTACCTTCGTTTTGATAGTCGACGATCAGTCCGGTCGCGTCGCGGCTGACACGCATCTTTCCGTACTTGATCGCGCTCAGGCTGTCGGCGACCACCGAAAGGCCGGCGATCCCGAATGCCATCGTTCGCAAGATGTCACGATCGTGAAGCGCCATTTCCAGGCGTTCGTAGAAGTACTTGTCGTGCATGTAGTGGATGCAGTTCATGGCATGCACGTAGGTCTTTGCCAGCCATTCCATGGTGGCATCGAACTTGGCCATGACGTCGTCATAGTCGAGGAAATCGCCGGATACCGGCAATGTCGGGGGAGCAACCTGATCGCCCGTCACCTCGTCGCGACCGCCGTTGATCGCATAGAGCAGCGCCTTGGCGAGGTTGACGCGGGCGCCGAAGAACTGCATCTGCTTGCCGAGACGCATCGCCGAGACGCAGCAGGCGATCCCGTAATCGTCACCCCAGAACGGCCGCATCAGATCGTCGTTCTCGTATTGCAACGAAGACGTGTCTTTGCTGACCTTGACGCAATATCGCTTGAAAGCGTTCGGCATATGGTTCGACCAGAGCACCGTGATGTTCGGCTCGGGCGCGGGGCCGAGATTGGAGAGCGTGTGCAGCATCCGATAGCTGCTCTTGGTCACGAGGGTACGGCCATCGAGATCCATTCCGCCGACGCATTCGGTCGCCCAATAGGGGTCGCCGCTGAACAGCGCATCATAGTCGGGCGTACGCAGGAAGCGAACGATGCGGAGCTTCTGCACCAGCTGGTCCCAAAGCTCCTGCGCCCGCGCCTCGTCCAGAACGCCGGCCTTGAGGTCGCGCTCGATGTAGATGTCGAGGAAGGTGGAGATGCGCCCGATCGACATCGCCGCGCCGTTGGCTTCCTTGATCGCGCCGAGATAGGCGAGGTACGTCCATTGGAATGCTTCCTGCGCATTCGACGCCGGCTTCGATATGTCGAGACCATAGAGTTTTGCCATCGCGGCGAGGTCCTTCAGAGCACGCATCTGCTCCGACAATTCCTCGCGCTGACGGATGATCTCGTCGGTCGGCCACATGTCGTCAATCTGTTCGCGTTCCTCGCGCTTGACCTCAAGCAGCCGATCCACGCCGTAAAGCGCCACGCGCCGGTAATCGCCGATGATACGACCGCGTCCATAGGCATCCGGAAGCCCGGTGATGATCCCGGACCTGCGGCAATTCATGATCTCGGGCGTATACGCATCGAACACGCCGTCATTGTGCGACTTTCGGTATTTCGTGAAAGCTTCGTGGACCAGCGGATCGGGTTCGAACCCCGCGGCCTTGATGCCTGCCTCGACCATCCGCAGTCCGCCGTAGGGGAAAATCGCCCGCTTGAAAGGCTGGTCGGTCTGAAGGCCTACAATGACTTCATTTTCACGGTCGATATAGCCGGCCTCGTGGGCGAGCAGCGTCGACGGGGTTTTAGTATCGACCGCGAGCACGCCCTTCTTTCGCTCGTCGGCGAAGTACGGCTGCAGTTTTGCCCAAACGGCTTTTGTGCGCTGCGATGGACCCGCGAGAAAGTCCTCATTTCCCGGGTAAGGCTTGACGTTGCGGACGATGAAATCCCGAACGTTGATGGAGGTGCTCCAATCGCCGGGTCGAAAACCGTCCCAGCAATGTCCGGCATCAGCTTCCTTCCTCCGGGCTGCGCTTGACTTCATGGTGCTTCTCCCACCGGCTCAGATTGATTGGTTCGACGCCCGCGATGTTCACCGTCGCAATTCGGCGCGTGGCCTGACCATCGGAGCGCTGGCAACGCAACTCTTGATTTATGTCAAGCAACTGAAGGAGACTCGAAGGAAGACCGGGATCTCAACAACAGCCGAGCAGGCTCACTTCAGTGAAATCCTGATCTCGCTGAGGTTCGTGGCGAACTCCAGTCCCGCCCTGGGTCCTTGCAAGGCGATCTTTACGCCCTTCTCATTCCCCAACTGAACGCCCCCGAAGCCGCCAACGAAGGCGCCGCCGCCACCGACGGAGCTGTAGGTGCCGGCGAAATCGCCGACCTGCCTGATGCCTGACGCCCATCCCTCCAGCCGGCTGACCGATGCTCCAGCCGTCACACCCAGGCTGAGGCCCGATACTCTGAACGGATAGTCGCGACCGCGATACGTCAGGACGCCGTTGCCACGACCGGCGCCCACCATCAAGCCCGCCTTGAGAAGCTTGACCCGCACATAGCCGGGCGCCTGCGCGAGCGATGATGTCTCCGGAAGCACAACGGCGAGAAGGGCGACTACAGCGATCCGAACAAACCATGACATCGCTTCAGCTCTCCCGCACTTAAGGAGCTGCCGCATCGACCTTCTTCCAGGTCTGATCCGGATCGAACAAATGGATGCGCTTGGCGATGCTGTCGGTACGGGTCCCGAGATCCTTCTGGTAGACGGTACCGGCATGACTGACCATGAAGGTCATGACGCCGGAATTTCCGTACTCGGCGGGATATGCAATCAGCCCAAAGCCGCCGATCATTTTATCCTTGACGACGTAGTTGAGCGCTCCGCCCGGCACGTTGGGTCCCTGGCCCTTCAAAATTCGATAATAATAGCCATGATAGGGCGTAGCCTGCTCTCCGACCTTGTACCCTTCGGCGGATGCTTGCGCTGCCAATTCGCCCAGCGGACTCGGGTCGCGATCGTCGCGCCAGAACAGCCCATCCTTTTTGCCCGGGCTACTGACGATGCGTTGTGCGTAGACCCCTACCCCCTCGCCAGTGCGATCCTTTTCGGCATATTCGTTCTGGGCATCGACGTAAGCCAGCGAAGTTTGCACAGCGTCCAGTTCATTGCGTCCGATGCGACGATACAGAATCTCGAGACGCCCGGCAGCCGGGTCGAACTCCCAGCCAGTCCTGTTGTTCACCATGGGAATCGGAAACGGAAACTCGTCCGTGCCGAGAACGAGTGTGGCCCTCTTGTTTCCCTCGGCCTTGATGGAATGCTTCACGTCATAGGCGGACAGGAAACGCTGGCGCATTTCGGCGTCGGCAACGTCATCGCCGGACTCGATAATGTCCTCGGCATCCTTGCCGAGGACTTTCAGAATGGTGCTCCTCATGCCGGTCTTGACCGCGGCCGCCAGCGCCGCCGCAGCGTCCTCCGGCGAGGGATAGGCTTGCTGCGCCTGAGACGCACCGGTCAGCAGCGCCACTGCCACGATTGCGCCGAGGCTCATCGAGGCAGCGCGACGAAGCGAATTGAGCATGATCATGGCAAGACCTCCGCTGGCACGGGTATCGTTGCGCCGCCGGCAAGCCAGTCGGTGTAGGTACGGAGCTTCAATCCCAGCCGTTCGTAATAGACGCGGAGGAACCCGTCCCGGCCGCGGGTCACGGCTTCCGGCACAAGGTTCTGCACTTCCTGCGCGATGACGCCGACATAGGGCTTTCTGCTGCCGAGATAGCTGAAGCGGTAGTAGCCGAGACCGTTCGCGAGATGACCGAGCAGAACGATGTCGTGCTTCAATGCGATGTCGGAGCGCCGACCACCGCCACCACCGCCGCCGCCACCCCGGAAGCCGCCGCCACCTCCGCCGCCGCCGCGTCCGGCGAAGCTGGGAGCGCCTCCGCCACGCGGACCCATACTCGCCATGCTTGCCTGGCCACGGGCCGATTGCGCAGCAGCAGCCCTGCCCGACGACACGTTCATGGCCGAACCGCGATTACCGCTACCGCGCGCGGCGCTGCCGCCACCCTTGGCGCCCGCTTTGGCGCGATCTCCGCCACCGGCTTTGGCACGATCGCCACTACCTTTGGCACGATCCGCCGTGCCCGGCCGATTGCCGCCCCGATCCCCGACACGATCGCCACCGCGGTCCCCTGCCCGATCGCCGACGCGATCACCTGCACGATCGCCAGCGCGATCGGCGCCACCGGGTCGATCCTGTCCCGGACGAAGCACCTGCTGCCCGTCACGGCCGCGGAAATCCATCCGATTGGAGGCGCCGGCCTTCAGGTTGTTGTTGCCGAAGCGCTGCTGAACGTTGACGTTGTTGTATCGAACGCCCTGACGATGCGCGGGATTGTGCTGCCAGCTATTCCCGATGTTGGTCGTCCTGTTGAAGTGGTTGACGTAGACGTTGCGGTTGCCCCAGTTGAATCCGCCGCCCCAGTAATTGCCCCAGCGTCCGATCGCCCAGGCTGTACCGAAGGCGAGACCCGCCGCGATCACGCCGGCGCCGATATAGGACGGATAGCCGAAATAATAGGGTGGGTATTCCGCGTAAGGCCAGGCTCCGTAAACGGCCGCCGGATCGTAGTACGGCACGTACATCGTATTGGGATCGGCCTGCTCGATGACGATCGCCTGCCTGTTTTCCTGCGTCTGAACGCTGACCTTCTGCTGCTTGGTGGTGACCAGCTTCTTGCTTTCATAAGCCTTGGAGCGAAGGCGCTGAATCGCGTCCATCACGTCCGGCTGCTGCGCGAGCACGGCATCGCCCAGGTTCTTGGTCCAGTCGACCTTGTCGCTCATCATCGAAATGACGTCTGCGGTGCTGGTAAGCGCCTTGACGCTGTTGTCCCACGACTGCTTCTCGACCTCCGCCTTCAACGCATCGCCCTTCAAGGTCTTGCGCTCCTTGAGCCAGCGATCGGCCTGCACGACTTCCAGCGGATAGGTCGACGCCGCAAGAACATTCGCCAGCAGTTCGTCGGGATAAAGAGCAATCGGAGCTACCAGCGCCTCAAGTTGCTCGGGCTTCAACAGCTCTGCAACTGGTGGCGATTGGGGCGCCGGTTGCGGCGTGCTGCTCTGAGCAGGCGGATTGTCGGCCGTTTGCGCCACGGCGGCGACAGGGTTTGCCATCAACAACGTGACCGCGATCAGGATCTTGCCGCAGCGGAGCATCACACCCTCCTTGGGCTCGCCGCAGCAAGAAACGGTCGGAGGCGAGGTCGTTCTTTGATAAAGATCAAGGAAACCGATGGCAGCGCCTTGCTGCGCAAGAGCGGCGTGGCCGGGTGTATCAGGCCGAAGTCGATCGACCGCCGGCGATTGGAAGCCTGATCGTGAAAAGCGCGCCGCCGGACGGCTGATTGGCCGCCGAAATCTGTCCGTGATGCGCTTCGACGATGGTGCGGACAATCGCAAGTCCCATGCCCATACCCTGCGGCTTTGTCGTGAAAAACGGATCAAAGACGTTCTTGAGATCGCCGGCCGCGATACCGGGACCGGTGTCGGCAATCCCGATTTGCGCGCTGGTGCCCGAAAGGCTGGTGGTTACGCTGATTTCGCGCGCCTTTGCCTCCGCTTCGAATATCGCGTCCATTGCGTTGATGATCAGATTCAGGAAAACCTGTTGCAGCTGAACAGCGTCGCCCTTGACGTTCAGATCGGCGGAGGTGGTGCTGCACTTCAGTGCTATATCGCGCTTGTGAGCCACGGCTGCGACAAATCCGATCGCTTGCCGTACCGTCTCGTTCAAGTCGATGTACCTCATCTCAAACGGTGTTTTCTTCAGCACGCTGCGCAGCCTGCGTATCACTTCGCTGGCACGCTGATCGTCACGCCTGATGTCAGCGAGAATTTCCCCCACTTCATCGAGATTCGGTGAAGAGCTCTTCAGCATGAGCTCGGCCGTTTCGGCGTTAGTGAGAATCGAGCCCAATGGCTGGTTTAGTTCATGCGCGATCGAAGTCGTCAGTTCGCCGACAGCCGAATAGCGGTTGAGGTGTGCAAGCTCCGCCAGGCGTTGCCGCGATTCGACTTCGGCGAGATGGCGGCGGCGCCGTTCGTGGAGCAGTCCGCTGATCAATCCCCCCTGGATCAGGATTACGCACGCGACCAGCGACAGCTGCCAGCTGTACTTTTCCCAGATGCCGGGCTCACGAAACAGAACTTGGCTTTCCGGAGGCAGGGTGCTCTCGCTAATCCCCCAGCGCCTCATTTCGCGCCAATCGAATTTGGGATGAGCGTATCCGAGCGCCCGAGGCTTGACATCGCTGGGCTTCTCTCCGCCAAGGATACGAATGGCTACAGCGGCGGTAAGGCGGCTAAGATCAAGAACCGAATGCATCGGACCGCCGACGATCTCTTGACCAAAAAACCCGTCGTCATAGGAGAAAATGGGAGCACTGGATATCGCGTATAGCTGCCGAAGGGCGGCATCGCCTTCGTAGACGACTCCGGTCGCATCGACGTTCATGAGATGCCAAAAGATGGCCGTGCCGGGCGGCAGTGCAGCGGACTTTTTCAGAATATCCGAGAATGAGATATCGTCATACCAGATGAACTGAACCTTATCCCCGACAAGCTGTGCCTCCTTGCGGAGCTCATCGAGCCAGAACCTCTCATTTGGCGATGCACCATTGATAACGACAATTTGCCTTGTGCCGGGCAGAACGCGAAGGATCGTTTCAAAGGAACGCGGAAAGTCATGAGCAACGGCGACAACAGTGTCGTTGTCGGACAGAGTGGAAAACTGGATGCGGCGCTGCTCGACGGCCGTCAGCACCATCGGGGTTGTAGCGAACAAGCGCGCGCGATTTCGCTGAACAAAGTTCGCGGCCGGCGCACCAATGGAAATGACGATATCGGGAGAGTGCCCGGAATAGAGCGCATTCAGATAGGTCACAAACGCCGGCTCAGGATTTTCATCACCGGAGCGTGCTGTAATCAGCGAGTGATCCTGGATGTCGAGGTGCCACGACGACAGATGATCCAGCTCCTCGCGAATCGTCCTTGCGTAGTGCCCCCAAGGCCTGAAATCGCGACCAAAAGAGTGAAGGATCAGCACGCGCTTGTATTCGTCGCGCGGCGCGCTGCTTGCCGGTCCGGGCAGTCCGGCCCAGACCACAAGACAGACGCAGAGACGAGCGGCCAGGACTGACCAGCCCCGGTTGATCGCTCCGATCGGGATGCGGACGCTCATCCTCTTACCCCGGCAGTTCGAACGGCTACATTCCAGCACATTTCCAGTGCTAGCGACACGGTCCCAGCACCGCCGTTTCTCTGGATCCAATTCAAGCTCGATCGACCGGGCGCTTATCCGCTAGATCTGACAGCGAAAATACTTCACATCCATGCCTTCCGTGCCCGGAAACTCCCGGGCGATGGTGTTGTCATCGATCACTTTCAGGAAGAACTGGACGTTTGAAAGCATGATGCCCGAGGCGCAAGCGACCACCAGGTTGATGGTTTGACCGCTTTCCTTCCTGGATTTGACCAGGCAGCTCTCAAACTTGCCTTTCAGGCGCTCGGATTCGACGATGAATCCGACGCCATGTACGCCGGAGAAATTCGTGAAGCTTACCTGGTTTGCGCGTCCCTTGCGGGTGAAGACCTTGCCGCATTGGTCGGCACTTGTGGCCCATGCACCGGCAAGTTCGAATGCATTCGCCTGCTGCGGAGATGGCAACGTAGAGCACAGCGAGACAGCCGTAGCGAGGACGAGGTTTCGAAGTGAAGTCATCGGCTTCCTTTGAGCTCCCGTCAGTGACCCCAGGACGATTTTGCGACCTGATGCAGCGGCTCCAGGTGGAACAGGGTGCTTACCCTTCGATGCGAATTGCTTGATTTGGATCAAAAGAGCGGATGTCGGCCCCGCCTAGCCTTTTGGCAACGCTGACGCAGAACCCCGCAGGAGCTAGTCATGCCCGACATCGATCATCTCATTCCGAGCGCGAAGCAGATCCGGACGGAGGCCGCCCTCAAGGAGGCCGAAAAGGCAGAGCAATACGCGCGCCTTGCCGCCGCGGCTGAAGCCGAGAAACATGCGCTGATCGATCGGCTCAACCGTCCGTCAGGCAAGTCCGAGGAAGAAAAGATCCAGCTCGCCTCGACAATTATCCAGCGCGCGGTGCGAAACGGGCTGACGGAAGTACAGGTGTATCGGTTCCCCAACTCGCTGTGTACCGACAAGGGCCGTGCCATCATTCAGCAGGAACCAGGCTGGGAGAAAACGCTGACGGGTATTCCAAAGGAAATATTTCAGCTCTGGACCGATTACCTGAAACCGCGGGAGTATCGCATCAGCTACCAGGTCATCGATTACCCGGGAGGCGTACCGGGCGACATCGCCATCACCATTTCCTGGGGGGACTGAACGCACTTCAAGCGGATTTGGATCGATCACTGGAACGATGAGCATGTCAGCCGACAAGACCGCGGAAAGGATGAAGCGCAAGGACTACGAGAAGGAGCTGAAAAAGCTTCAGGTCGGGCTTTGCCATCTCCAGGAATGGGTGAAGGCCGAGAAGCTGAAGGTGATCATTATCTTCGAAGGCCGCGACGCCGCCGGCAAAGGCGGCACGATCAAGGCCTTGACCGAAAAGGTGAGCCCCCGGATATTCCGTGTCTGCGCTCTGCCCGCGCCGTCGGACCGGCAAAAATCCCAGTTGTTCCTGCAGCGCTATATCGAGCAATACCCCGCCGGCGGCGAAATCGTGATCTTCGACCGGAGCTGGTACAACCGCGCCGGCGTTGAATATGTCATGGGCTTCTGCTCGCCTGCCGAACACAAGCGTTTCCTCGAGTTATGCCCGTTGGTTGAGAAATTCGCCGTCGATGCCGGCATCATCATCATAAAGCTGTGGCTCGAGGTCGGGATGGAGGAGCAGGAAGCCCGTTTCAAGGCACGCATCGAGGATCCGCTGCGGCAGTGGAAGCTGAGCCCGATGGACACCGAGTCGTTCGGGCGCTGGTACGGCTACTCGCGAGCACGCGACATGATGCTCGAGGCAACCGACACGAAGCATGCGCCATGGCGGCTGATCCGCTCCGACGACAAGCGCCGGGCACGGCTCAACGTCATCTCGCATATCCTCGAAACGATCCCGTACAGGAAGATCGCGCGAGAGAAGGTCAAGCTGCCGAAGCGATCCGGCAAAGGCCGCTACGACGATCAGGCCAGCCTGCGTCGGATGAAATTCGTCGAAGAGCGGTACTGAAAACCAGGACAGAGAATTGATCAGGCCTCGCGGGCAACGGCCTGATCGTCTCTTGTTCACTTCAAGCGTATCGTGACCCCGCCCACCGCAGCCGACACTTCCGCGCCGACCTTGGGGCCGCTGAGCTGCAAGATCACGCCATTACTGTTCTGCAATTGAACGCCGCCAGCGCCGGCGGCCACCGCGCCGCCCGCCCCCATCGCGGCGTAAGACCCTTCGATTGAAGCCGGCCCATTCAGATTGAGCGCGCGGCCAACCAACTTGGTCGTCGAAGCTCCGATCGTGAAGCCGACGCTCATGCCCGAGACGGTGAAGGGGTATCGCTTGCCGCGAAGGACCAGCACGCCTTCGCCACCGCCGACTCCGATGATGAAGCCGCCCTTGGTGAAGACGACCGCGACCTGGCCGACTTCCGCTCGGGATGACGTGCTGCTGCCGGCCACGCCCACGAGCAAGGCAACCAGGGCGACGCTTCTGACAAATCTTTTCATGACGCTTTTTCCTCTGCAGAGACTTGATGCGACGACGATCTGTTGGGGTAAGAGTTCGGCGAAATATCTGAAGACGGTGAGCAGAAGGCCAGACACGGGATAACTGATGGCTCGCCGGATCGTGCCCCGCTGCCCGCCCGCTCCTTTGATCCAAGTCAAGGGTCGTGCTCTCTACGATACGAACCCGGCAGGCTGCGGCGAATGCTGCTCTTCGCAATGCAATAGGCGTGAGGGATATCTGGCCGCTGATTGTCAGCGGGGCTTCACGGTCCCGGCGGCCGTTGCAGGTGGAAACCGGATGGCTCCCTGGCATTGCCCTCACCCAGCACGCTATCGAGCGTCCGGAGCCACTCGCTGCTATCCGTCTTCTCCGCCAGCCCTTCCGCCCGCAGCAGGTCACGCAACTGGGCATGGGCGCCGACGATGCAGAACGCCACATGACGCGACGCCAGTTCATCGTGGAGATCGAGCAACATCCGGGCTCCGGCCAGATCGATGTAGGGGGACGCCGAAAGATCGCAGGCCACCATCCTGACGTCGGACGATTGTCGCAGCGCCTTCAAAACCGCCTCCAGAATCGTATCGGCATTGATGTAGAGTAGCGAGGCTTCGGGGCGGAACGCGATGACACCGGTCAGCGGCTCCACGCCCTCGTGCCTGGCGCTGTCGGAATAGCGGCCCGATCCCGGAAGTCGCCCGAGAAACGCGATGTTGGGCCGCGACGCTCGGCCAAGCAGCAGGAAGATCGACGCAAGGGCCGCAAGCAGCACACCCTGGAGGATTCCAAGCAGCAGCACCGACACCAGCGCAATAATCGCGGCATAGAAGTCGATACGGCTTACTCTCCACATGCGAAGCAGCGCGCCGATGTCGACCAGTCTGTAAACGGCAACAAACACAATACCAGCCAGTACGGCCTTGGGAAGGTTGGTCAGCAATCCCGTAAAGAAAAGCAGGCATAGCGCGAGGGCAAACGAGCAAACCACCAATGCGAGGGACGTGCGCGCGCCCGCGGCGTCGTTGACGGCGGACTGCGACAATCCACCGGCCACGGGATAGCCATGGCCGAACGCGACAGCGAGGTTGGCAGCGCCCAGTCCCAGAAATTCCTGCCGGACATCCAGGCTGTACCCATGCTTCGCGGCAAAACTCCGGGCCGCCGAAACACCTTCGATATAAGCCAGCAGCAAGCATCCGGCCGCGACTGGAAATAGCTCGTGGAGCTCCAGCATCCCGAAATTAGGTACCTCGAAAGCCGGCAATCCCGTCGGGATGTTTCCGGTGACAGGTACGCCCAGTGCCGGAAGGCCGAACAGGGTCGCCATGAGGATTGATAACGCCACCACGGCGAGCCCGACCGGCCTGCCCGTCAGAAATCGCTCGCCCAGGAGCAGGAGCACGATCGCCGCTATACCAATTCCCAATACGAGCAGATTGACGTCGCCGGCCTGGCCTGCAAGCCGGATCGCCCGGTCGAAGAAGTTGTGGCCGCCACCGGCTACGCCGAACAGGCTCGGTAACTGGCTCATGATGATGGTGAGCCCGGCCCCGGCCTTGAAGCCGACGAGAATGCTGTCGCTGACCAGACGGATGAGAATGCTGAGCTTGAAAAGCCACGCGATCAGGCAAAGCAGCGCCACCGCAAATGCCGAGAGGCTCGCGATCTGTGCGAAGCGGATCGCGTCCCCTCCGGCCAGCGCCCCGACGCTGCCGGCGATCATGAGCGAGATTGCAGAGGTCGGGCCGACCGCAAGCTGGCGGGACGAACCAAGCAGCGCGTAGCCCAAGCCGCCAATCATATAGCCGTAAATGCCGACCTGGGGCGGCAGCCCGGCAAGGCCCGCATAGGCCAGTGACACCGGGATCGCATAAGCGGCGAGCGTCACGCCGGCGATCGCATCATGGCGTAACCAGGACGGCTTATATTCGGCCAGCCATGTCAGCGGCGGAAAGATCCGTGTCCAGCCCGTTTGCTGGATCGAGCGGAACTTCATAGGCGTTCCTCATAGGGCCACATCTCGCAACGAAACAAGACGATCGGTAGTGCGACCAAGCTGTCACGCGTCCCGGACGGCCATAGACAACGCCCCAAGCCTAGCGCGGATTGATCTGGATCAAGCTTTCGAAGGGTTCGGGGAATCAAATAGCCGCGCGCTCACGCCGCGCACTGGGGTATGTGACTACAGACATCATCACCGCTCCGGCAAATCTTTCCGCTGTTTGCGGTAACCATCAGCATCAAACGTCCGTGTCTACGCGATGGGCAACCTTGTCTAGACCGTGCTCGGCCCAATCACCGCTACCAGTACTCTCGTTGGCGGAGCACTTGCTGAGACTACCGAGGGAGTCACGACATGTGGCAGCTGCACTTGCGGGGCGTTGTTGCTGCGTTGCTGCTGCTCCTCGCGAGCACGATCACTCCGTTGCATGCCGACGATCAGGCTGCATCCCGCTCCATCCAGGAAGAGATCTGGGCGCTGCCGCTGCCACTTCCGATGTTCGCCTACCTCGTGCGGCCAGTCGGCGACGGGCCCTTCCCGCTCGTGATCATGAACCATGGCGTTTCGCTCAACCCGACCGACCGCAGCTTCTTTCCCGTCGTGGAATTCCGGGACGCCGCCAAGTGGTTTGCCCAGCGCGGTTATCTCGTGGTGGCCCCCGTCGGCACCGGATATGGGGCCGCAGCCATCGACATACCCGAGCATGGCCTCTACGGCCCGTTCTTCTCCAAAGTCGGAAAGTGCAGCAACCCCAATTTCCGCGCCCCCGGCCTGGCGGTTGCGCAAGTCGATCTCTGGATCATCGACTACATGGCCGCCGAAAAGCGCATCGTGCCGAAGGACGTCATCGTCGTCGGGCAGTCGGCCGGCGGATGGGCCGCGATCGCGCTTTCAAGCCTGAACCCACCCCAGGTCAAAGCCATCATCGCCTTCGCCGCCGGCCGTGGCGGCCGCGTCGACAACAAGCCGAACAACAATTGCGCGCCAGACAAACTCGTGGAAGCGACCGCTGAGTTCGGCCGCACGTCGCGGGTGCCGATGCTGTGGATCTATATCGAGAACGACACCTTCTTCGGCCCTCCCCTGTCCAAACGTATGCACGAGGCCTTTACCGCGGCCGGCGGCAAGGCCGAATATCACGTGGTGCCGCCGTTCGGCAGCGATGGGCATTTCCTCATTGGCTCTCCTGACGCCATCCCGATCTGGTCGCCACTCGTGACAAAGTTTCTCGACGAGCAGGGATAGCGAAAGCGCACGCATGGAGGTGTAACCATGATCAAATCACACCGCACCGAAGCGCGGCCAGGACACAACCAAGTCAAACCGTCGTACGCACCCCTTTTATTGGCAGCGCTCGCGAGCGTTGCGCCCAATCAGCCAGCTTCATCCCAACAGAACGCGACCGCCGCACCGAAACCAGCTGGCACAGAGATTGCGCCCCGGGGGCAGCGAGAGGTGAAGGACATCGCTTATGGAGACTGGAAAAAGCTGTGCTTCAAGCCGGGCGCTGCAAAAATGATCTGCCGGACTTCGATCACCGGCACGTTCGCGACCGGCCAGATGGCTGTCCGCGTCGATATCGTCGAGCGTGAAGGCGACGGCAATGCACGGCTGCAGGTGTTCTCCCCGGTCGGCATGTATCTGCCGAAGCCGGCCAAGATTACGATCGACCAAGGCGAGCCCCATAGCGTGCCTTATACCTGGTGCCTCACCAACGCCTGCGTCGCGGGCGCCGTGGCAGACCCGAAGATGATCGAGGAAATGGCATCCGGGCAGACGCTGCGACTGGAATTCGTGGATTCGAGCCTCCTGACGCTCACGACGTCGTTGCCGCTCGGTCAGTTCGCGTCCATTCACAAGGGCGCGCCGGCACAAACCTTCGAACAGGACATCGATGAATGAGTACGACCGGCGCATGTGGCTGCGCGCTCTCGCCATCGGCTCGATGAGTGAACTTGCCGAGAACGGTTTGGTCAGGTAGGCGACGCATCCCAGCGGCCAGCGTCGGGAACGATCACGCCAAGCCGGACTGCGCTCGAAACCAATTCTGCGAGGGATTCAACCTGCATCTTCTCCATCACCTCGTGGCGATGCGCTTTCACCGTCCGCTCCGTCGTTCCCAGTTCCCCGGCAATCTTCTTGTTAATCATGCCACGCACCATCAAATAGAACACCTGTCGCTCACGCGGCGTCAGGCTTGCAACAAGCGCGCGAAATGAATTGAGCTCGGTTCGTTGGTTGCGCGCCAATTCGTAGTGAGCCATGGCGCGCTCGATCGCGGCGATCATTTGTTCCGACGGTATCGGCTTGGTCAGGAAATCCTCGGCTCCCGCCTTGATGGCCCGTACGGTCGTCGGGATATCGGAATGTCCGGTGACGAACACGATCGGCAGGATGGATCCGAGTTCGTTGAGGCGATCCTGCAGTTCGAGGCCGTTCATTCCCGACATTTGCACGTCGAGCAGGATGCATCCCGGCTTTTCCACACCCGGCTGGCGATCCAGCAGGTGTTGCGCCGATGAATAGGTTTCGACTTCATAGCCCGCATGTTTCAGGCGCCGCTCGATCGCGGTTCGAAACGAAGCGTCGTCGTCCACCACGTAAACAAGGCCGGGCATTTCCCCTCCTAGCCGTCTCCCGGATCCGCCAAAACTCTCGTCACCAGTTCACTCAATCAGTGTGAAGCAGCGTCGCTTTCCAAGCGCGCTGAGTTTTGAGATTATCAACCCGCAACGTCGGGTTGAGGCAGGTCAACATCAAAGCACCCGGCCATATGTTGTCTATCGGGCATAAGTTGCCCTGCAGCATCGCCCTACTAATACTTGAACCATACCGCAGGTTGACCTTTGGGACAATGAACGTTGGGACAATAGTATAAGATGCAGCTGTGGCCGATGGTTACTCCTGCCGGGAGTTGAAAGCCGGCTCGGAATTCCCCGCAGTGAATTCATTTCCGGAGACTTACCTACCATCTCAACGACCTGTTACAGGAGTAGGCCCATGTTTGTCCGCGTCACGGCCGATCCGGCAGCCCGTCCCAACACGCTTGGCGTACTCGGGATGGAGAGCAGTTCAAATCCAATCGTCAATTTAAGCGAATTCAACTACAAGAAGGGGACCGAGATCTACGGCGAGAAGGAGCCGGCGGAGTACGTCTACCAGGTCAAAATAGGCGCCGTACGCAGCTACAAACTGCTTTCGGACGGCCGTCGCCAGATCGGCGCGTTTCACCTCGCCGGCGACATCTTCGGACTGGAAAACGGAAGCGAACATCGGTTTACGGCGGAGGCGATCGTGAACACGACGGTTCGCCTGATCAAGCGCCGCAGCCTCGAGATGGTGGCTGAGAGCGATCCGATGGTCTCGCGAAACCTGCTCAGCATGACCACGAGCAACCTGCAGCATGCGGAAGACCACATGCTGCTGCTCGGCCGCAAAACTTCGCTGGAGCGGGTCGCCGCCTTCCTGATCGAGATGGACCGACGACTTACCGCGGCCGGCATCATGCCACTGCCGATGTCACGGCGCGACATCGCCGACTATCTTGGGCTGACACTGGAAACCGTGTCCCGTGCACTGTCGCGGCTGCATGAACTGGACATCATCGGATTCATTGGCAGCAACCAGCGCCAGATCATCCTTCTGGACCGCCGGCAGCTCGCTAACCTTGATCTGCAGCACTGACTATGACGCGCCGATCGACGCGAGATGCTCCAGCGTCTTGCGCAGCACCTCGAACAGAACGGCAGTCGACCAACCGAACATCAAGATACCGTTCATAGCGGTCATCGGCCCGGTCAACCGCCAGGCCTCCACGGGCGTAATATCTCCGTAACCGAGCGTGGTGTAATTGACGAAGGCGAAATAGACCAGATCGCTGCCGGCAGGCGCCGCGTCGACGATCGCATAGGCAAGCACCCAAACGAAAACCTCCAGCGTGTGCGCCACCATCAGCGCTGCCGCGGTGCCGACCATCACGGCCATCAGGTGCAATCGGGGCCACTCGGTGTGCTGCAAGCCCGCAGAGCGGGCAATGCCGACCGCACCAACGGTGACCAGCGCGTGGATCATAATGTTGATCACGCCGACAAAGCCGCCGAGCAGGAATTGAAGCGCCATTGCCTTCCTATGCTGATTGCGGACTGGCAGAGGGTCCCACCGAGTCCCTCCCCCGCCGACCTTGCGGCTGCCTTCAGCTCTTTGGGGTAAAGGCGCCTGTCGCAGCCTTCATGGCAGACTCGCCCATGCTCCTTGCATGGTCGGTCAGTGAGCGCATCTGGTCCTGGAAGAATTCGGACTGAATCCTGCTGGCTTCCTGCATGTCCTTGGCTTGAATCAGCTTATCGCCGAGCTCGAATGTCGCGCTGACATTACGCTGCATGAGGCCGCAGAACTGCTTGGCCTGGTCCGCGACCGGCAGCGGCGAAGAGCTCAGGCCCTTCTCGAGCAGATCGAAATACTGAGCGCTGGCCTCTCGAAGGCGCCCGTTGGTCTCGGCCAGCATTGAACGGATCTTGTCGGCGGGAAGGTTGGCGTCTGACATGACTAACTCCTCTTCTAAAAAACGAACCGATTTCGATTAGTTTGGATGGTTTCTCCTAGCTCCCATTCTGCTGGCGAGCGCCATGGTCAAATTGCATCATAGTTAGCTGGCCGGCTCCCAATAGGCTGTCAAGATACGTTGAGGAGCCACCTAGGAATAACGAGCTATCCATGTATACCTCCTGCAACAGAACCGGTGATCGGCCGCTGTGATGCTAGCTGGGACCAGTCCGATCATGTTTCGCGCTGAGCATCGCGATCGCCTGGAACATGGTGTTGTTGCAGTGCGCACGGTGCAGACGGCTTGACATGGATCAATAGAGGTCGACCTACCCCCCTCACACTTTGCTCAGCATACTGGACAACCCCTATTCCGAGAGAGGCGGGAGCAGGGCTCCGGGCTTAGTAATGTGGTGCGTCCTTTGCCCACCAAGTCAGGGATTGTCAGCTCACTCCACCCATTTCGCACCCGGGAAGAGAGACGCCATGGATCATCCACTCAGACGTCCGGACGAAATTCTCGCCTATCGATCGTTGAAGCAAATTCTTGCCGCCAAGTCGCAAGCTCTGTGGACAGTCGGTCCCGGGGACAACGTACTCACGGCAGTGCGCCTCATGGCTGAAAAGAACATCGGATTTCTCGTCGTCATAGAGCGCGGAGCGATCGTCGGCGTTCTTTCCGAACGCGATTGCGTGCGGCGACTGCTGCTGGCGGGGAAATCCCCCGAGGCCACCCCCGTAGCGGACATCATGGTCCGAGACGTTATCAAAGCTGATCCCGCTGATACGTTTGCCGACTGCCTGCGGCTGATGCACACGCATCGCATCCGTCACCTGCCGGTCGTCGATAACGGCACCGCGATCGACGTTATCTCGGTTCGTGACCTACTGAACGAGGCGGTGACACATCACGCCAAGGTCATCGGCGAGCTTGAGCGCGAACGGATGATGATGCTCACATCAACTGCTTGAGGCGCCCGCATCCACTGGCTCGCCATTTCAAAGGGAGTTGGCTATGGATCTCTTGATCGTGCTGGGCGCTCTTATCTTTCTGATGTTTGTTGCCTACCGCGGCTACAGTGTGATCCTGTTCGCTCCGATTGCCGCGCTTGGCGCTGTGTTCCTGACCGACCCGTCGCTGGTCCCACCCATGTTTTCCAGCGTTTTCATGGAGAAGATGGTCGGCTTCGTAAAAAATTATTTTCCCGTTTTCATGCTGGGCGCTGTCTTTGGCAAAGTCATCGAGCTGTCGGGCTTTTCCAAGTCGATCGTCGCCGCCGTCATCGGCGTACTCGGCCGGGAGCGCGCTGTACTATCCATTATCGTCGTCTGCGCAATCCTGACCTATGGCGGCGTGTCGTTATTCGTTGTTGTGTTCGCGGTCTATCCGTTTGCGGCCGAAATGTTCCGGCAGGGGGATATTCCAAAGCGACTGATCCCCTGCACGATAGCGCTCGGTGCGTTCAGCTTCACAATGGATGCGTTGCCGGGAACCCCGCAAATTCAGAACATCATTCCTACGACGTTCTTCAATACGACAACGTGGGCCGCTCCGGTGCTGGGGCTCGTCGGCAGTGTTTTCGTTTTTAGCGTCGGCCTTGCCTATATCGAGAACCGCCGACGGGCGGCACACAAGCGCGGAGAAGGCTACGGTACGGAACTGCTCAACGAGCCGGAACCCTTCGAAGAGAAGGCATTGCCCAACCCGTGGATCGCCATCGCGCCGTTGGTCGTGGTAGGCGTCGCGAACCTTATACTAACGCATCTGGTGCCTCGGGCTTACGGCGCGAAGCACGAAATCACACTCGGCGGTCATTCGATCGTTACGCAGATTGGTCCGGTGGCAGCCATATGGGCAGTCGAGGGCGCTCTGCTCCTTGGTATAGTGACGGTGTTCGTCTTTGCCTGGCGTCCGGTGCTTGCAAAATTCGCGGATGGCAGCAAGGCGGCCGTCGCCGGCGCTTTGCTTGCGTCGCTCAATACCGCGTCCGAGTATGGATTCGGTGGAGTGATCGCGCTGTTGCCGGGCTTTGCGGCGGTTGCCGCGGCGCTCAGGGCGATCCCCAATCCGCTTGTCAATGAAGCTGTCACCGTGACAGTGCTCGCCGGCATCACCGGCTCGGCCTCCGGCGGCATGAGCATTGCCCTTGCCGCGATGTCCACTGAATTCATTGCAGCCGCAAAGGCGGCAAACATCCCGCTTGAGGTCTTTCATCGTATCGCGGCCATGGCGAGCGGCGGCATGGATACATTGCCTCACAATGGTGCCGTCATCACGCTGCTTGCCGTTACCGGCCTCACCCACAGGCAAGCCTACAAGGATGTGTTTGTAATCACGTTGACAAAAACTGCGGCGGTGTTCGTTGCCATCGCGTTTTTCTATTTGACCGGAATCTACTGAGAAAAACAGCAGAGAGGTGCGTATCGAAATCGAAAACGGCAGCCTGCTGCAGACGTAGATCCTCTTCCTGAAGGGCTCGGAACTCGTCCCATTTTCGCAACGCTGTGAACGCAGCCCTTGAAAAGCGTCACACCGGGATTGGCGCGTGAGGGCGTCGGTATTACCATTCGCCGCATGGAATAGCGAAAAGCCTTGACACAGATCAAAGGCTTGCCGACGGCCCTCGCCAACATCGCAGTCACTTCCGTCCTTACATTGATCGCTTTGTCGACCGGAGTTTCAATCATGAGGGCTCTTTCCGTCGAAGAAGCCGTTGCGATGATCCCGGCCGGGGCAACCATCATGGTTGGCGGATTTATGGGTGTCGGAACGCCGGAGCGGCTGCTTGACGAAATCGTCAGGCAGCAGAAGAGCCGTCTCTCGCTGATCAGCAACGACGCCGCGGTGCCTGGGAAAGGCGTTGGAAAATTGTTCGATGCGACGCTCGTCTCGCGTCTGACCGCAAGCCACATCGGCCTCAATCCGAAGGCGCAGCAGCAGATGCTGACCAATCAGATCGCGGTCGATCTCGTACCCCAGGGTACTCTTGTCGAACGCATTCGCGCGGGTGGTTGCGGGCTCGGAGGCGTACTCACGCCAACCGGCGTCGGCACCTCGGTGGCCGATGGCAAGCGCCAGATCGAGGTAAACGGAACGACATTTCTGCTCGAGACAGCACTGCGGGCGCAATTCGCCCTGGTCCATGCCTTTCTCGCAGATTACCTCGGCAACCTCACCTACGCGCTGACCGCACGCAATTTCAACCCGGTCATGGCGATGGCGGCAGATACCGTAATCGTAACGGCGGAGCATATCGTGCCCGTAGGGGTTATCGCACCCGATCACGTCGTGACCCCGGCTCCGCTCGTCGACTACCTGATTACGAACGGGTGAACCATGGATGGACAGACGATCATCGCCCGACGCGTCGCGCGGGAGCTCCGTACCGGCGATCTCGTCAATCTGGGGATCGGTATTCCGACGCTGGTCGCCAACTACGTTCCACCGGAGCTCAAGGTTTTCTTCCAGTCCGAAAACGGATTGATCGGCACCGGACCGATACCGGAGCAAGGGATGGCTCATCCGCTTCTTACGGACGCGGGCGGCCGCCCGATCAGCGCCCTGCCCGGCGCCAGCACCTTCGACAGCGCCATGTCATTCGGGTTGATCCGCGGCGGCCATGTCGACGTGACGGTCCTTGGCGGCCTGCAGGTCGACTCGCACGGACATCTGGCCAACTGGATGATCCCCGGCAAGATGGTGCCGGGAATGGGCGGCGCGATGGATCTCGTCAGCGGCGCCAAGCGGGTTATCGTCGCCATGCAGCATGCCGCGAAGGGAAAATCGAAGATCGTCGCCAAATGCACGCTGCCGCTGACGTCGACAAGACCGGTGAGTTTGGTCGTGACCGATATGGCTGTGATCGGTTTCGCCGAGGGTAGAGCGATCCTGCTGGAAACGGCACCAGGTGTCAGTATCGCCGAGGTTGCGGCCGTTACGGAAGCCGAACTCGTCATTCCCGACACCGTCTCCGAGATGAAGATCTGACCAGGCCACGCATATGCGGATATTCAGCGACTTCAACGAGATCAAAGCCGCCCTCGGCACCGAGATCGGCGCGAGCGACTGGGTCGAGGTATCGCAGGAGCGTATCAACCTCTTCGCGGAAGCGACCTGCGACGAGCAGTGGATCCATGTCGATCAGGAGCGCGCGAAGAAGGAGTTGCCGGGCGGCACCACCATCGCCCACGGGCTGTTGTCGCTCGCGCTCGCGCCGCTATTCGTTCGATCGGTGATGGGACTGAGAGGCTTGCGCAATACCCTGAACTACGGGGCGGACAGGATACGGTATCTCGCGCCGGTGCCGGCGGGTTCAAGGCTGCGCGGCCGCCTTACGATCGCCGAAGCGGAGGACGTGCCGCCAGACGGCTTGCGCGTGAACTATCATCTCGTGATCGAGATCGAGGGCGGCAAGCGCCCCGCCTGCGTCGCCGAGTTGATCGCCCTGCACTATCGCTAAGCGGCGCGCCGGAGCACGCCGATCGTGCTCAATCGATGATGTGATAGCCGCCGTCGACATAGAGAACGCCGCCCGTGATGAGCCTGGCGCCGTCGAGCGCCAGAAAGGCGGTTGCGTTGCCGACGTCATCGATGCTGACCAGACTGCGCGCCGGCGCCTTCGATTGCGCCTTGTCCATCAGTTCGTCGAATTCGGGAATCCCCGACGCTGCGCGCGTGGCGAGCGGGCCGGGCGAGATCGCGTGAACGCGGATGCCCTTCGGGCCCAGTTCCGCCGCCACGTAGCGAACGGCTGATTCGAGGGCCGCTTTCGCCACGCCCATCACATTGTAATTCTCTACCACCATCTGGCTGCCGTAATAGGTCATGGTGAACATGGTTCCGCCGTTCTTCATCAACGGTTCGGCCAGATGCGCCATTCGCAAGAACGACCAGCACGAGACGTCCATCGTCTTGAGGAACCCGTCGCGGCCGACGTCCACCACGCGGCCATGAAGCGCCTCCTTCGGAGAGAAGGCGATCGAATGCAGCATAAAATCGAGCTGTCCCCATTCCTTCTCGATCCGTTCGAATACCTGCTCGGTCTGACCCTCGACCATGACATCCATGGGCATGAAGATCGGCGCCTCCAGTGCCTGTGCGAGCGGCTCGACGTGCTTCTTGGCACGCTCGTTCAGATAGGTCACGGCGAGATCGGCCCCGAGCGCACGAAAGGCCTTGGCGCATCCCCAGGCGATCGATTGGTCATTGGCGATGCCGACGATCAGGCCTTTCTTGCCCTTCAGCGCGACCTTGGTATCCGGGAATACGGGAATCATGACACCCTCTCATGTTTGGCGCGCGCCGATGGCGTGTTCACCAGCAGCGACAAGGTATGCTGGGCAATCATCAATTCCTCGTCTGTAGGGATAACGTAGACCGGAATACGGCTGTCGGAACGCGATATCAGGCGTGCGTGGCGGGAATTCTCGGCTTCGTCGAGCGTCACGCCGAGCCACCGCAGTTGTTCGGCGATCCGCGCCCGGATAGGCACCGAGTTTTCGCCGATACCGGCGGTAAAGACGAAAGCGTCGAGCCCCTGCAACGCGGCCGCAAGCATGCCGGCGTTGAGGCCGACCCGATAGACGAAATAATCGACCGCCAGTTTCGCCTTGGGATCCTCGCTTGCCTCCAGTTCACGCATATCGTTGCTGATGCCCGAAAGTCCCTTCAATCCGCAATCGCGGTAGAGGAAGTTCTGGGCGTTGGAGGCCGACATTCCCTTTTCGGAGAGCAGATAGAGCACGACGCCAGGGTCGATCTGTCCCGGGCGCGTTCCCATCGGCAGCCCGTCGAGTGCGGTGAAGCCCATGGTGCTCTCGATGCTGCGCCCCCCCTTCAGCGCGCACATGGAGGCGCCGCTGCCGAGATGCGCGACAATTACGCGCCCCTTTGCGAATTCGGGTGCGACTTGCGGCAAGGTCTTCGCGACATATTCGTATGAGAGACCGTGGAATCCGTAACGCCGCACGCCCTCGGCATGAAGCTGATGCGGAATTGCGTAATAGTCCGCGACCGCGTCATGGGTACGATGAAACGCGGTGTCGAAGCAGGCCACCTGCGGCAGAGTCGGAAAGTTGGCCAGCAGCGAGCGGATCGGGGCCAGGTTGTGCGGCTGATGCAGCGGGGCCAGCGCGACGAACCGCTCCAGCCGGGCGACGACGCCGTGGTCGATCAGCACCGGTCGGTCATAGTCCGGACCGCCATGAACGACGCGATGACCGACGGCCATCGGGGTGATGCGAAGCTCGTCGCGCAGCCATCCGCCTGCGATGCCCATCGCGGCCGGAACGTCCGGAACCGCTTCGATCGGATAGGCGCGGTCGGCCAAAGGATCGCTGTCCGCACCGCTCGCCCGCAGGCGAGGACGACTGCCAATGCCATCCATCTGGCCCTTGATCAGCCGGCGCAGCTTCCCCTCTCCCTCAACCGAGAAGACCTGGAACTTGACGCTTGAGGAGCCCGCATTGACGACGAGGATCGTATCCATGGCGATCACGCGGCAACATTTGGGGCATGCTGGCGCCTTGCATTGGCATAGAGAGCCGCCACCGCGCAGGAAGCCATCCGCGCGCGCGCTGTGTCCGCACGCGACGTCAGAACGACGGGCACCCGGGCGCCGAGCACGATGCCGGCACTATCTGCCTTGGCGAAGTAGGCGAGATTCTTCGCCAGCATGTTGCCGGCCTCGAGGTCGGGAACGATCAGGATCTGCGCCCGGCCGGCGACCTCGGATTTGATTCCCTTGATCCGTGCCGCTTCCATATCGATCGCATTGTCGAAGGCAAGTGGTCCGTCGAGCAGGCCCCCGGTGATCTGCCCGCGATCCGCCATCTTGCAGAGCGCCGCCGCCTCGATCGTGGATGGAATCTTGGAGGTAACGGTTTCGACCGCCGACAGGATCGCCACACGCGGAGATTTGCCGAAGCCGGCTTGCGTATAGAGATCGATCGCGTTCTGGATGATGTCCCGCTTGGCATCGAGATCGGGAAAGATGTTGATCGCCGCGTCCGTTACAAAGAGGGTCTCGGCATAGGCCGGCACATCCATCACGAACACATGACTGACCCGCCGGTCGGTCCGCAGGCCGCCCACCTTCGCCGTGACGCTGCGCATCAACTCATCGGTGTGCAGGCTGCCCTTCATCAGCATCTCGCCCTTGGCAGCATGGATGAGCTCAACACTCTTTGCGGCCGAGGCCTCGCTGTGCGAGGCATCGACGATCTCGAAGCCGGATATGTCGAGCTGGTATTTGCTGGCCGTCTCCCGAATTTTCTTTTCGGGTCCGACCAGCACCGGCCGGATGATGCCTGCCGCCGCACTGTCGACGACGCCGCGCAACGAGGTTTCATCGCAGGGATGTACGACAATTGTCGGCACCGGCGGCACCGCCTTGGCCGCCGCGATCAGACGGTCATACTTGCTGGGAGAGCTCGCTTTTCCTGAATCGGCGGGCATGGCTTTCATGATTTCGCTCCGGATCTCTCCAATTAAGGCTACGATGCCTTCGCCTTCGGATCGAAAGGGGCGATCTTCGAAGCCTTATCCGAAAATTCGCCGGCATCGATGCCGAACAGTTCGGCAACACGCTTCAGCCGCTTGGCGACCTCACCCGATATTGCGGCGCTGGCGGACAGCACGTCGCGAATAGCCGCGAAAGCCGCCTGGCGTGCCTTTGCATTGTCGGGCAACAGCTTCGGTATCGCGGCGAGTGCTCCCTCCTGATCCAGCAGAAGCATGAAGAATTGCTCGCGGACCAGCATCTTGAACTCCGTCAGCGTCATCCGCACACCGGTGTCGCTACGGCGAACATTGCGCAACGCTTCAAGGCTCCGCTCGTCCACCATCCCCCTCGCCGACCCGACATATAGCAGGCCGCGAATGGCTGCCTCGCGAAGGCCGCCTTCGCTGATCTTGGATTTCAGCTCGGTGATCCGCCTGTCGAGCATCTGACGGTGCGTGGCAGACATCTCCTGCCGGCGCGACGGGGCCGATTGCGGATCAATTCCGACAGCCGCTTGCAACGCCGGCGAGCCGTAGACCGCGAGGAATGTCGCCTCGCTGAGCGCCTCCTGCGCATCCCGCCAACTATCCAGCGCATTGACGATCTGCTTGGAGACCTGCTCCTGAAAGGCAACGAAAGGATTGTCTGTCGAGACCTGCTTGCGCTCCTCGCTCGCCCGCTCCGCCAGCGACTTCACCCCGGCCATGAACGGATTCTTGCTGCTGAAGGCTTCATATTGAAGCCGCAACGGATGCAGATTGCGCATCGTCTCCGCCATCTGAGGCTTCACCATGCCCTTGATCCAGGGCTGCAGGTACTTCTGGTAGGCCGCGAGATTGATTTCCGATACGCGCTTGGCGGCGGCAAACCGTCGCTCATCCTCGGGCGAATTGCCGCCCATGGCACGGATGTCGTCGAGCGTTCGCGCCTCGCAGCGCATCACCCATTGGCCGACGGCGAGATCGACATTCGTCGTATTGGCGTCCTTGGCCTCGAACGTTGCTTCGTAGAGACCGGGCGGCAGGACATCGATCAGGTCGATATTGCTGGAAAATTCAGCATGTTCCTTCTTGGCAATGCCGCCGGAAACGAAAATCCCGAGATGGCCCACACTCTCGTGAACCGTGTAGACGATCGTCTGCCCGTAGGCCCTGATTTCGTCGACGTCGGCATAGAGATCGAGAATCCAGTCCAGTGCCTGTTGCGGCGGGGTAATATTGTCGCCCTTGGAGCAGAACACCACGATCGGTGATCTGATATTGCGCAAATCGACCGGCCGACCGTCGGACATCGTTATCCGGCCGGCGGCGAGATTGTTGCCGACGAACAGCTCATCGACGATGAACTGGATTTCTTCGGCGTTCAGATTGACGTGCCCGCCCCACCAGCGCTCGAATTCGAGGTATCGGTCGGCCTCGCTATCGACCTTTGAATAGACGTTGTACTGCTTGCTCCACAGCGTGTTCGAAGGATTCTGATTCTCGAAGTTTTGCACGAGCCAGGCGCCATCGAATTTGCCGCCTCCGAGATCGCTCGTCAGCGCGGTTAGCCAGCTTCCTCCGAGCAGGCCACCCGAATAGCGCATCGGATTTTTGCCATGCACACCCGCCCAATAGGCCAGCGGCGCGCCAGCGACGATAATCGGTCCGAACAGTTCCGGCCGCAGCGATGCCAGGATCATGACGGCCCAACCGGCCTGGCAGTTTCCGATTACGCAAGGCTTGCCGTTGGCTTCCGGATGGCGGCTGATGACTTTCTCGATGAACACCGCTTCGGCGCGTGCGATGCGTTCGATCGTTTGTCCCGGCATCGGCTCGGGCAGAAAGCCGATGAAATAGCAGGGGTGACCTGCCTTCATCGCGACGCCGATTTCGCTGTCCGCCTTGAATCCGCCGATCCCCGGACCATGACCTGCGCGCGGATCGATAACGACGAACGGTCGCCGGTTGAGATCAATTTCGACGTCTTTGGGCGGAACGATGCGCACCAGGGCATAGTTGACTGGTTCATCCAGCTTGCGGCCATCGATGATCAACTCGGCGGCATATTGCAGGACATGCGGCGCGGTTTCCGCGATGTGTTCCCGATACTGATCGCCGCGTCGACGCAGGACGTCCAGAAACAGTACGCTGCGCTGGCTTGCATCCATCATGTATTCCACGGCCGAAGCGACGAGCCCTGACATCGGGCCGCCCGGCAACTTTGCGATTTCCATCGGCATGTTTCGACCTCATTTGTCGCGAAGTTCACTCAAGGAGCCTCGCGGCATCGAACGTTGATCTAGGTCAACGTTCGAAAGTTGCTTTGGCAAAGTCGCGTCGGCACGATCGGTGTGTATCCAGGCCACCGTCAATTCCCAGGCCAGGGAGAGAATGATCGGGCCGATAAAGAGACCGATAATTCCATGCGCGAGCGTTCCTCCGATCACCCCGATGAGGATGACGAGTGTGGGCGTCGTCAGGCCGCGCCCCATGACGAGCGGTTTCAGGACGTTGTCGAGTAAGCCGACGACGACCAGGAACAGCGTCAGCAGGAACGCGGTGGTGAAATCCTTGTCGATCCAGATCCAGATGATCACGGGAAACATGACAATTGCCGCGCCGATCTGCACGATTGCCAGGAGCATAACCGCGAAGGCCAGCAGACCGGCGGCGGGAATGCCCGCCAGCTTGAAGCCGATGCCGGCCAGCAGTGATTGGATGATTGCGACGCCGATGACGCCCTGGGATACCGCGCGTATGGTCAAACCCGCCAGTTCCAGAAAATGTTCGCTCTGTTCGGGCACGACGCGAGATAGAAAGCCCCTGCCCGCCGCCACTAGCTGCGAACCGTAGGGAAAGAGAAAGCCCGACAGCGCCACAGACAGGAGAAACTTGAGCGTTCCCACGCCGGCATCGCCCGCGAGGCCGAGCATGGTGCCAGCCAACGGTTTCAGATGCGGAGCCACCTCGCGAAAGGCCGCTCGAATATTATTGGACGCCTGGTTCCAGAGTTCGAAAAGCTGCGGACCGACGAGCGGCCAATTCTTGACGGCGTCTGGCGGAGATGGAACCGCCAGGTCGCCAGCACTCAGATTGGCGGCGAGATCCTTCACCCCTTCCACGGCACTCAAACCAAGCCAGGTCGCTGGCCCGATGATGATGCCGAGATTGATGAGGGTGAGAATTGCTGCTGCGAGCCGAGGGCGACCGCCAAGAAGCCTGGCAAGGAGATTGAAAACCGGGTAGAGCGCGACGGCGAGGACGATGCTCCAGACCAAAATCGGCACAAAGGGACGGATCAGAACGAACGTCCAGTAGATCAGGAAAGCAAGCAATCCGAGCCGGATCGCAAGCTGGATGAGGTCCTCTCCGGACCGGAGCTGGCGAGAGCTTTTCAAGGGCGCGCCTTCACCTGAGAGCGGGATGCAGTCGTCAAGCTACCGGCCGCTTTCGCGCTGAAGTCTTGATCCAGATCAAACGATCGCGATCCCGCGCCGCGCTTCATCGGCAGGCGCCGATCGAGACGGCAGCCTTGTTTTCCGGCACATGAGGCCCAATGTCCGAGGCCATCAACTACACCGCACGCGAGCTTCTCCGCGACGGCAGCCAGGTCGAAATCCGCGCGCTCCGGCATGAGGATGAGGCTGACATGCTCGCTGCGATCGGCAAGACCAGCGCCCAATCGCTACAGCGTCGCTTCTTCGTCATGAAGCGCCACTTTTCCGACAAGGAACGCGCCTTCTTCATGGACGTCGATTTCAAGAATCATGTTGCGATTGTTGCGGTCGCGGAGGAAGCGGGTCGCAAGGTCATCGTCGGGGGCGGCCGGTACATCGTTTTCGAGCCGGGGCGAGCCGAGATGGCATTTGTGGTCATCGATGCCTGGCAGGGACGAGGCCTCGGCTCGATCCTGATGCGCCATCTCGTCAAGTTCGCGAGCAATGCCGGGCTGCAGGAATTAACGGCAGAAGTATTGCCCGAAAACGCAGCGATGATAAAGGTATTCGGAAAATTCGGCTTCAGGCCCTCCGCGCGGCGGGACCCGCAGACACTTCATCTGGTGCTGAAGCTGAGTTAGAAATGCGTATCACGCGCAGTTTTAACCACCCCGTCCCGAGGCCTACCTCAAGCCCAGGGGCGAGCGCCGATAGCCGCTATCCCGGGCCTCATTCCGGCATACGAAGCTGCCGGTATATCCCGATGCGTAGCGCCTCTGGCTTTTCAGGTAATAGCGCCCCGTCTTGAAATCGAGCCAGACGATCGTGTCCTCGGGACAATAACGTTGCGCCTGGGCTTCATAGCGGAACGGCGTAAGGCCCTGTGCTATCGCACTATGGGACGTACACGAAATAACGGCCAGAAACGTAGTCGAACAGCTGTGTATGCCTAGTCGCATGTCGCGCCTGTTTTGCTGCGCTCAAACCGGTACACGATGATGCTCGTTCTTCCAGGATGGAGCGTTCCTTGCATCACGGCGGTCCGTGCGACCGTGCCGACCGCGAGGTTGATCGGCCACTTTGCTTCTTCCGTCTGACCGTGATCTTCGCTCGCAAAGAGTTCATTGTGCGTCTTCAGCGAGAACAGCAGGCTCAATCCGTACGCCGCGATAAGCAAGATCGCCAGGGGGGGGTGCTGAAATTCTGGGCCGTCGCCTCGCCCCGCGCCAAGTCAAGCTCGGAGACCGCCGCCGGCGCAAGCAGCGCAATCGTTGCCGTCAGCAGCAAGGCCGCGTGCATCCTGAGGCGGTCTCCCGCTTGGCGATCCCAGCGGACGTCGGATGTAGAACAATTCCTCGGTTGCTCAACTCATGTTGATCTAGATCAACGGATGCCGGCGCAGGATCAAGCGCAGTGGGTTCTGAAGCAGTGAACCTCGGCGCTCAGTACGAATCCAACACCGTCGGCCCAATCTCTTGGTAGCTGGTGCCCGATCGGGTTGGAATTGTCCCAGCGCCGGTCGCTTGGATATGAGGTCTGCCATGGCAGAAACACCCAAACTGTCAGTCGAGAAAGCGCTGGAAAAACTGCGCGCCGCCGATGCGACGAAATCCAAGAGCGCGCAACGCACTGAGGAAATGGAAGCGCTTGATGATGAGATAAAGCGCATGCGGGCGCAAAGACTTCGCCTGGATAGGCAGCAACGACGTTCGACCAAGCAAGATTGAGATCGTCATCGATCCGCATAGCGCCCGTCTGCACGGTATCCCGCGTTCAGCGCGGCTGCCCGCCCGATGCAGCAGCGCTCCGAACAAAACGACGTCGACGACCTCTCTCGACATAGTCGTGCTCGAAAATCCCCCGGCACACGATGCAATGGAGCCAGATTAAATCTCGACCGGCGCTGCCTATGCGTCCCCAGGATCCGAAGAGCCTCGCATTTTGTCGGCCCGCAGACCGCTTCTCCGCAGTATTTTCTGTTAGGCGAACACGACCCTACAATCGGGATTGATATTTAATTATGCAAATTACCGTATTTGAATCCACTTATAATATTTAAGGGGTAATTATAATAAGCCGCTAAGAGACCGGGGTGTCCACTATGATCACGATACCTAAATATTGATCGAGGCTCGCCGGGCTGCTCGCAAAGCGCTGCTGCGTATCGCACCCGACGCGCCTATGGCCACCCTAGCCTCGTTTTCCCAATCGATCATGACGCTGATCACCGCGACCGCGCGCCAAGCGATCCCGCAGACGTTGCCCGCATCCTCACTTTATTAAAGCGGATGCTGCCGAAGAATCTGGCGGCGCTGGCGACGCAGGTACCCGCTCGAGACTTACTGACCGAACAACGCCGCACAAGCCGGGCTCAAGCTCGACTTCTGCCGGCGCAGACATGCGGTAATCGCCCGGACGTTCGGGATCTCACCGGCGCAGAGGCGGTAGACGTCGGGCGTGCAGGCCTTGCGCTGTTCGGGGGTGCCTTGGGCACTGGCCGTGCCGCTCGCGATCAGGGTGAACAGCAAGCCGAGCATCGAAGCCCGGCGGTAACGAAAGAGAAGTACCGAACCGCGCGCAAACCTTGCCGTCATGATCGCGTCTCCCTGGGACCATGCCCGCCTTGACAAGGCGGGCGTCATCCCGGCGAATACGCGAACTAATTTTTGCAAAATGTGATTTTTCTCACACTTTGTCCCGCGGGCGGGGCGCTAGAGTTCCCGCGGGGAACTCAATACTTTAGTAACCAGCTTTGCCACGGCGGCCGAATCGTTAAAATTCGAGCGATCCGTTCAATCTGGAAACAAAATCCTTTTGCGACCATCGCCTCTGGAACCCCGGAGAGCGCGATGAGCGAAGCTGAATACGATTTGCTGCTGGAAGCTGTCCAAACGGCCGTCGCGCCAGTCCCGGAGGATGATTTCATGGTCCAGACCCAGCGCCTCTACCCATCGCCGCGTGCAGCCAACGACAACGGGGCCCCTTGGCCGCTGGTGCCGTTTCCCGAGGGCTGGTACGCCGCCTGCTGATCGCTGCCAGCCTGCCGCGACCTCTCCTATAATCGGCCTAAGCCATTGATTGGATGGATGGAGGCCACGACCAGAATTGAACTGGTGTACACGGTTTTGCAGTTCTCCTAACGCTATCCCGTGTCATCCCATCAAGTAACAATGAGCCTGCAATTCAAGGCGAAACGGAACAGGGCGGCACCCACACGTGCCGCCCTGTTTCTTTCTGTGTCATCTAGTTGGGTAGCAGAATGGTAGCATCTCGCCCGGTCCCAGACGGAGACACTGAGAACGGGCGAGCCGCAGCCGCGAGAGGATGCACAGATTTTCTGGGATGATCTCCCCAGCCGCCGCGCTTAATCCGGAAACGCTGGACCGAGCGACGGCGCTGGAGCGGGCAATGGCGACAGCAAGGGCCGCAAGCATCTAAACATGGGATAGTCACGGTTATGCCGCGATGGTGCCATCGGCAATGTAATTGATAGGTCTTGCCGGCTTGAGGAACACTTGCGGAGACCCTTTATGTCTAGGCGTTTTGGTCTTGGTCGAATACAGCGTGGATGCCTGCGGTTGATCGGGGAGTACGAGGCTGCGGGTAAAAGGCCGACCATGTTGAACATTGCTTCTGAAGTTTACCGGGTCAGGCCGGACCGATTGAGCGAAGCGCAACAAGTTGCAACCCGGCGGGCGCTGACTACCCTTCGGCAGAGAGGCCTTGTTTCCGGACAAGAGGTTTTGCAGGAAACGCGGCCACAGGAGCGCGCTGAGAGTAGTTTGCGTTCGGGCTACCAAGTACCGGCCAGCCAGTAAATCGAATCCACGGGCCGCACTGAGCTCCTAGCCCCGCAGCGATGGTTCGTCAGAGTAGCGGTTGACATAGACGAACAGATCGGTGCGGCGTGCCCATCCTGATGCCACGGCATCGTCAATGGCTTTGTCGAAGTCACCACCGAACGGACCGGCGATGACACGAATGCGGGTAGAGCCCTTGGCGGCCTCCAGTTTCTCAAGCCGCTTCTGCATCGATGCCAGGTTCATGAATGGAACTGCCTGACTTCGACGGGCTGTGAGAGGTCTTTGACGCTGTAGGTGTCGTCCTCGAGCTGGGCGAGCCGCTTTTCAAAAATCGCCACCGCCAGCGTGTCGCGGATCTGAGCCAGTACCCAAACGCCGGTTCGGGCTTCTGCCTGTTCGGTCTTGCCGGCGCGCATTTCGCGATAGAGCCGCGCCATCTCCTGGACGACGCCGGTCAGCTTCGTGATATCCGCGCAGCCGCGCGGGCGGCCTCGTCCGCGCTTTGTCCCTTCCGGCAGTGGGGGCTTTTTTGGGGTCACGGCTACTATCTTCCTATGGGTCCAATAAACATGATTTCGCTTCGATCATTGAGCAGCCCGAAATGTACTGCCGGGCTGTATCCATCTTTCGCAAGTGCTTCGGCAATGTCCTCGACTGGCCGGTGTGTCACCCAGGTAGCCGGCATCAGGTTGGGCACGATGTAGCCGCCCGGGTCGGAAAGCCGGTAAGGGGCTTGGCTGCCCATCATCGGGACGACTACCGTTAGCCTGACCGGCTCGCTCATCGGTTCATTGCGCTCCTGATTTCCGCGCGCAGGCTGCCCCTCGTTTCGGGAGCCGGCGCACTGGCCCCGCCGCCTGAGGTGGTGCGGACTGATACGGATGCCCGCCGCGCTTTGTCCGCGCGCTTGGCGGCCCGCTCGTCAGCTTGTGTCACGCGATCGACGCGCGGCTTCTGATCAGCCTGCCGCACCATCGCAGCGCCCTTTGGTGGTACGGCCACGCCCTGGAGCGCGGTGGCAATGCGAAGCTGCTGGGCCTTGTTCATCATGCAGCCCTCGGGCCATCGTCGTCAGGCAGGTTGCGAAAGAAGCCGGCCGAGCTGGGCGGCTTAATCGACTTTATTTCGTGCTCGCGTGCTGCGGCCTCAACAATATCGAGAACGTCCTTGCGAGATTGCCCGGCTTTGACCAGTTGCCGAGCCTCTGTAAGTGCCTTCCGAATGATCCCGGGTCGCTCGAAGCCGGAAGCCCGCGCTAGATCGAAGCGCAGCCGGCGCTGCCATTCATCGCATTTTGACACGCTTCAGGCCCTCCTTGACCATTCGTACGGCCGTCAGGATATCCCGCTCGTTGTCGCCAGTTTTTCTTCGCTGAAACTCCGGTGTGGACATGTAGTCGGGCAAGAGATTCAGCACTTCTGGCGCGACGTCGTATTTCCGTTCGAAGGCTTCGACGTCTTTTACGCTGGTGGCGTACTCCTTCTCGAAAGCCTGTTGGCCGGCGCCGCCCTCGACATATTCGCGGTAAAGGAACTGCAGCGCCTCCATCGGCTGGGTCTCCAGACTGTCCAGCGCGTTCATCAGCCGCTTGGTGCCGTCTACGCCGTTGAGGCCATATCGGCGCTGCATCTTCTTGCCGATCAGATCGAACTCGGCCTGGTCTTTCTCGCGCTTCTCGGTTTGGACCGAATTGTAAAAGCTCTGATCGACTACCGCGGACAGATCGGCGCGAATATTGCCGTGCCGTCGCATTGAATCGAACGGCTCGTCATCCAGCTTGATTTTCTCCGGCGGGTCGTCGAGGCCTTCCGTTGCGCGTTCCAGACCACTGCGCAGGCTGTCACGATCCTCGCGGGCGCTGGCCCATTCGGCCTGCCGGTTCTCTTCCTGCCACGCCGCCTGCGTCTGGGTTTCGTAATCGCTCATCGCCGCGTCTCCTTGTTGCTGAGCGCTGCTTCCAGCGCCTTGATCCGCTCATCTGTTGACGACGCCAGGAATGCCTTCGCCCTGTCCGTGAACTGCCGGCCACCAAGCCCGATGTTCTGGATCTGCGTATCGGTCAGGCTGGCGAGTTGCTCGACCGTAATGACCTTATCGAATTCCAGATTTTTGATGATCTCGGGATTGTTCGGGAACAGCACTGAAAGCGGCGTGCCGATCGGCGCGGCTTCCTCGCCACACTCATAGGCCTCCCACTGGCGCTTGAACCGCCGCTTGTCGCCATCGTGCGCGGGCCTGAAAATCTCGTCTTTTTCGCCAAGGTGTTTGATCCTGACATAATCGACCTTCACGTAAACCGGGCGATTGGCGTCCCCGGATGCAACCGCATCTTTGACCGGACGGCTGACGAATTCGGCGAATACCTTGTCATCGTTGTCGCCGAACGGGTCGCCGCCATACGGCCGACTGGCTTCCAGCGATTGCATGCTTCCTGCGTCGGTCATAAGTATTTCCTCTCGGTTCAGGTCTTGCCGGGCGGCTGTTGCTGCAGGCTAGGCCGCCCGGTGACGATGGTTATCAATCGAGCCACGTCAGCGAGGAAAACGCCGCGCTTTCGGCCGAACTTCACAACCGGGACATTGAGCGCCCTCAGCCGTTCGGTGGTCGCGCGTTCCGTCGAATTGAGCCGCGCCGCCAGCTGCTGGAGCGGTACCACTTGCAAGTCGGCAGGCATGTCTACGATTCGGACGTCGTTCATCGTGGCCTCGTTTTGTGATTGGTGCCGGGCATTACGGCCGCGCTGTTTCAGCGGTTACGGTGCCAGGACTTTTCGCCGGCTTCGCTCTGCCGGGCCGCCATGAACGGCCCTTGCTTTGCTCTCTGCCCAGCGTTACCGGCCGCCCGCTTGATAAGGCACTGGCCGCGGATCGGTTGATCGATCCTGCAGGCAGGGGTTCGAAGCACCCTGCGTTGCTGACTACAGATTCGACGCTTCGCGACGAACCGTCAAGAGTTCGAGGCAGCAAAAAAGTCTGCCAGCGTGAACCGGCAGCATCCTTTCACTTATTGTTGGCTGCCCCTGGCTCCGATTCCATCACAATCGAATCTTTGATTTGGTCTCGAATATAATAGCTTGTGCGCACCTGACCATTCTCTTCAAAGATACGAATCCGCTCAGCAAAAGCGCCTCTGCTAGTAGTGATCAATATTTCATAGGTCCCCAGTTGTAGAGCGACGTTCAGACGGATCGCGCTGAACTGGGGACTAACCGTCCCAACGTTCATTTGCTGGCCCTCAAAAAACGGGTTCTCGATTGCAATGCGACCGTCAGGCTGGCGGCTGATTTTGGCTATCGTGATGCGGACATCTTTCAACGGCAGCTTTTCGTCATTCGTTATCGACAACGGAAAACCCGCCGAGCTATCCGGCACGTTCACGATTGCGCTCACAACAGGAGCATTCCACCCTCCTGTGTCTTCCGCAGACCTGCACTCTGCCCGGGCAGCCGAACCCCAAGCTAATACGCCGAAACCTATGCCAAGGAAGAAAACTAAGGCCCTTCTCTCTTGGGGTACTGAACAGATGCTGATCACCAACAAGAACGCGAAGGTCGCAGATGTCACGAGGGCCCAAGGGTAGACAAGAAACTCGAACAGGAAAGGTAAAGCGCACGCGTCCACGATGTTACACTCCCAGTTTTCAACTATTAGACACTAGCAGCTTTCAGGCCCGGCGCGGCGACTACCCCCTCGTGTTCGCTTTGATCTGGATCAATCAAAAAGGCAGTGGATCGTCCGTGATGCCAGGCAAGTGGGTGGCTGGAGAGACGCCCCTACCTACGGGGCGGCAGGCCCTCCGCTATGCAACGATCTCGCTTTGCTATCGTCTTGGAAGTCATTACCGCGGCGGCGGTGATCGTGCTCGTGCTGTACGTGCTACTTGGGCCGCACAACTAGGTGTCAGGACAGCCCCAGCGCGGCGAGCCGTACTTCCAGTACGCGGCAATGGGAAGGCTGTATAAACCGCCATGCGTGCTCTGAAAAGATTGCGTGCCAGGATCAGGCCCGACATCCGCGAAGCCATAGACGGTTTTGGCGTGCTCTTCGCGGTGACGCTTTTCTTCTGCCTAATCCAGGCAGCCCATGACGGCATCGTCAACCGAAACCGGCAGTTCGATCCGCAGCGGTGGTGGTACCCGATCTATCAGCTAATCCAATCCGGCGGCGGCTTAGCAAAGAGCCCGCCAGCATGAACCGGGCGGGCACGAAAAAGCCGCCGCTGGGTTGAGACAGCGACGGCTATACTCTCACTCTCGCGTAGTGATGACCTCCGCGATTATGGTGATCCTATTCGCGGGAAGTTAACGAACGCTTGGCGAGCAGGCACCACCGTTCGAACTTGAGCCGATAGCGGGCGATGAGAAGCCTGATCAGGCGCATCTAGACCGACGCTGGGGTTAGGGCAGCCGCACCGTCCATCCAGTGATGATAGGCCCGGCGGTGGCGCTCGATCACCTCCAGGATCGGGTCAGGGACTTGCTCAGAGGCTTCCGCTAATACGGGCAGTGGAAGTGCCGCGGCCACTGCCGCGGCTTGGGTGAGGAACCGGCGTCGAGTTGTATCAGGCGCGTTTGTGGGTGGCGTGCTAAGCACGCGATCAGCCTGGGTCATGGAGGGCTATCCTTTGGCTCGGGTTAGAGCCGGGGCGGAAGTTACAGCTTCCCCTCGGCTTGCTTTTGTGGTACCACGGTTTCATGGCAAAGACAAGTGTGGTACCAAAGAAAAGGCGGGGCCCTGCCCCGACAGGAAAAGGGGTCCAAGTCGGCGAGCGGTGGCATCCCTCCGAGCTTGCCGCGATTGATGCTTGGATCGCGGCGTCGAGCGACAAAACCCTTACCCGCGCTCACGCTATCCGGCGCCTAGTAGCGCTGGGGCTGAAGGTGAAGAAATGAGCGATAGATCGAGGAACATCGGAGCGCGCCTGCTAATCCTGTGTTGGGTGATCGCTATTGTTGGCGGCTTTTTTGCAAGTCTCGTCATGAGCATCCAGGCTTTCAGAGATAGCAACACAACGAGCGGAATGGTTTTAGGCGCGATTGCGACCGGGTGCGCCGTACTTTGCTATCGTACATATGTTGCGCGCGACCAGTTGCGGACCTAACCCATACCCATGCACCGGCTTGTAGAGCTGGGGCTGAAGTCAGAATAGGCCGCTGCCGACGAAGGCATGTCATATGAAGTTTGGTCTACCCATCGTCATTCTCGTTACAGGCTTGCTTGCAGGATGCGCGAGCACGGGCAGCAACCCTGTTGCGGACATGCCAGCGTGGATGGGTGGCCTGCCCGCTGATGCGCCGCCGAGAGCCGGGACACCAGCCTACGATGCGTGGCAAGCTGAGCGAGCGAAGGAGGCGGCGCGGCCAAAGAGCAGTACTAGCCAGCCGACCCGCTGATTTGCATTTTTCGCTTGACTGCGCCGGCTTGTAGAACTGGGACTGAAGACGAAGAAATAGGAGTGACAGTTTGAGCCGAATTAGTTTTCTTGTGTTGATTGCGGTGCTTTTTCCTACCTTTGCCTTTTCGCTCGACAAGCCAATTATTGCCCCTGAGTATCGAGAGGCCGCGCAAAAGCGACAGGCTGAGCTTGTGCGGCAAAGGTTCTGCAGGGAAAAGGCGGACAAAGAAAAGGTTACGAAACGCGATTTTTCGTCTTTCGTGATCGGCTGCATGGATGAAGTTGAGAAAGCCGAACAAGCGATCAAGAAATGAAGGCATCCTGCCGCGGAAACCATCCGCCGGCTTGTAGAGCTGGGGCTGAAGGCGAAGGGGAAATGACAACGAAACTGCCTGTAGAACCGTCATGTCGAGCGGGTGTTCAATCCCGATCGCAAAGATCCACATTGGGGGAAGCGCAAGCTGAAGAGACAGGTTGTGATCTAGTTCACATCTCGGGTATTAAGAAAACTGATAGCGTGGAGGTCACGGTGCAGATCAAACAGCGAGGTTAGATCATGCCCACCATATTCGACTTCCTGTACCGCGAATACTGCCGTGCCCGCCTCGCCGAGATGCGGAAGCAGCTTCTGATCTCGCCTAAGAGGCACGAGGTCCCAGATGCGTTTCGCGATGCAAGGGTTGATGGCGCGAATCCTGCGGATTGCAGTGGAACAACCACGCAGCACGAACCGCTGAACCACCAGTAGAACTACGGATCTGCAAGGCTGTCATATCGTGGTGGCACAGGCATTGCAGAGTAGTCAGCAACTGGAATTGCAGGATCCAGTTTGAGACAGGGCGCCGCCGGGACAATGCATTTCGAGCCCGGCGGCGTTTCTTTTCGCGACACCAGCGATCCACTGCCGTACACGTCCTCGCCAGGAGGTCTCCGATGTTGCTCGATGTCGCTGCGCTGTTTGGGGTTTTCGCGGCCGGCTACGGCCTTCGCGCCTGGATGTCGACCAGACGGAGGCAAGCCATGAGAAAAGCTCGTGGAGACTGAGCAACAGTGGGTCGATATGACGTAGTGATGACCTCCGCGATTGCGGGTGATCCTATCATCTGGAACGTACTTGTCGGTCGCTAATGCCTGTTGCTGACTCTGCGGAGTCGCTGCATTCATTTTTCGCCCTGCCCGCCCTTACCCTCACCCAAGACAGAAAACGCATCAGCGGCCGTTTCTGAGTCACCTAGGGGCATCTTGATAAGGATGCTAGTAAGGCTGATGGCATTACCGCCAGACATTAAGCGCGACATCGCGACGGTCGTTCGTTCGATCGAATGGGTGGGCGCGCCGGGCGGTACGTGCTTTTTCAGGGCACTGACAGGCCTGATCGCACTTAAAATGTTGGAAATTCCAGCGGACCTCGCGCTAGGCGGAATGATCTATCGCGCCGGTCCTCGATGCTGTGACATGGTGAAGTCCTGCGGCCCGGATGGGCTTGGCACGATAGGCGACCGTTGTCTGTTGGCGCATTACCGCCTCATCAGCGGCGACGATCTGGTCGATTTCTCGGTCGGCGATTGGAAAGATACCCCGGGAATCGAGTGGACGGCGCCGTGCCCGGATTTCTTCTGGGCCGATCGCTCCCGCTTCGTACCCGGCAAATCTCTGATCCCTGAGCTGGGGCAGGCTTGGTATACCGGCGTTGATCAAAAACTGCGGGATCGTGACATCGGCGCCATGGTCCGGGATTTCCTGCGGGACTATCGCGAAGTCATCATCCCTGCCGTCGATCGCGGATTCCGAATCCTCGCCTTGAAAGAACGGCTGAGCACGCACATGGCGCCGCAATCCGAATAGCCAACAACGTTGGTCTTTTGGTTGGTATAGGGGGCCATTTAGCAGCGCGTTTTGCCGCTACCGATTTGCGTAACCGTTTACAGCGAGACGATAAGCTGTTGATCAAACTCGCGTTCGTAAGTGAGCGAACCAGCCTTTGCTACCGCTTTGCTACCAAAGGGTACTGAAAGCGACACACGCGAACGACAATTGATGTCTGCTCGTCATCCCTTGATGACTTCATCCAGAAGGGCTGCCAACGGGCCTGCGGAGTCGTCTGAGCGCGCTATCGCGTGGCGCAGCACATCGAGCGGGCACCCGAACTGCAAAGCCGGAGAGGCGACTATCGCTGCGTCCTGAGCCATTGCCTCAAGAGGGCTTCCCGCTTTCGATGCATTCAGAAAAAGCTCGGCAATTGACCCGTTACCGTAACGGCCAATTCCGCCGATGAAAACGTGACCCTGACACTCGAACCGGACCAGTTCATGAGGCCGTCTGTTCGGCAAACTTGCGCGCCTGATCTTGCCGTCTTCCCTCATTTTTCTACCCCACCCCTTTGAAAACACTAATCGCTTTCAAACGCTTGGATTGCCGCTAATTCCTAAATTCACGCTCGGTAACGGGTCACGGTCATGGTCACGTCACGGTCACGGATTGACTTGGTCACGCGGTCACGTCACGGATTGCCTCTCTTTAGAGAGGCATCCGGGCCGTTACCGTGACCCGACCATTTTGCCTCTTTCCGCTGACACGGAAGCGGGCTACTTTTTGCATCAACCGCTGGGGTGGCCGCCATGATTGAGAGGCTCGTGCAGGGGTTTGTGATATTGGCCGTGATGGTCATGCTCGTGTTGTCCTACGCCCAGAAGCATGAGGGGTGCTTGCGGGGGCGATCACTGCAAACTGGACAGCCCTGCGGCGCAGTCGGCCATAACATCTAGGCTGCCGTTCGCGCATTGACCTTCCACCTTCCGGCGTACTCCCGGACCAGTCCCTTGTCCTTCAAGGCCATGCGCGCTTCGTAGTGACGCTGCTTGGTGGTGATGCCCTGCTCTCGGGCGAGATCGTTCCATGCTTCAATAGTCAGCCCTGAGGAGCCGGCGTCGATCAAAAGCCGGAGCATCACGCGCTGGTTGGTTGATAGTTTTGGCTCGGCAGATTTCGTTTCGGTCACGGTAACGGCTTCGCTGCCAACGATGTTGACCGTTACCGGGTCGCCGTCCTCGTCAGTACCGAACTCATGCACTTCCGACTTGAAGGAGAACAGCGGGCCTTCCGGCGCGTCGTTCGCTTTTGTGACCGTTGCCGTGCGGACGATATCGCCCGCGATTTCCACCATGAGGTCTACATCACCCAAGGCGGCATTTGATCCGCGCATACCACGTGTCACGTCCTTGCCGGTGTGGCCGATGATGGCGAGGTGCGCGCCCGTCGCATTTTTTACGCGTTGGAGGTTGGCAAAAACCATTCCCTGATCTTTGGCGTCATTTTCATTCCCGTTTGCCGCGGCTATCAGCTTGGCGAACGTGTCGAACACGGCAAGCCCCATGGGTACGCCTAGAGCCTCTTCCGCTTCCCGGATGGTCGCTACGATCCGTTTGGCGTTCCGGGGATCCACCATGTCACCAACAACCACGATCGGTGGCGGAGGCAATCCGAGCCGCACGACATGCGCGAGGATGCGGCGCCGGACCAGGTCCGCCCGCTCAAGGGCGAAATAGACCACCCCCGTTGCGCCCTTGTTGCGGTAGCCATGCCAGTCTTGTCCGTAGGCCACACAAACCGATGCCTCAGCCAGCAGCGCGGATTTCATCCCTCCAGGCGGCGCAACCCATGCCGACAATTCGCCACGGGCGAAGACGCCTTTAATCAGCCAGTCCTTTTTGACGGGCATCGCCGACATTTCGGCGGCGGTCTGGAACTTGTAGCCTTGCGTCGACTTGGCGCGGTCCAGCTGCACCACCTTGGCGTCCAGCGCTCGGTTTTCGTCGTTCATGCGGCCCTGCTTTCCAGGGCTGCCGCCATCGCGGCTTGAACGCGGTCTGCGCCGTATTCGTAAAACAATGCATTGTAGGTCGCGGCGCTGTGCAGATAGTCGGCGGCGGTGGCGCGCGTGATAAGGCCAAGCCGGACGAATTCCGCCGCCCGATCGCACTCCCCGACAAACGCCCACCATTTTGCGTTGGCGACGTTCATCGTGATTTCAGTCTGCAGCGCCGTCCACTTTCTTTCGTCCAGCGCCGCGGCCTGTTCCTCAAGGTCCGCTTCCAGGTTGATCGTGCTCACGTCTCGCCCCCGATCGGCTTGATCGTCACCACGACGAGCGGCTGCGGCCCATAACGCTTGTCCAGCGTCATCCGGCAGATCAGGGAATCGTCCCGATAGGCCACCCCGTTGAGCGCATCCTCCCATGCCTTAAGCACGTTGCTCAGGTCAGGCTTTTTGCCGGGCTTGATTTCGCCCGTGATCGCCCGTTGCCGTTTCCGCTCCGACCACGACGCAGGAACCGGAAAGATCGCGCGCAGTGTAAACTCAACCGGTTCATCAAACGCTTGCCGGTTGCTCAGCTCTTGCATGGCCGCGGTGCGGATCATGCCCTCATAGGTCGCAGTCAGTTCAGGCGTGTGATGACCGATCGTGAGTTTCCCCGTTGCCTTCTTGCGATACAAGAATGAGCGGGCGCGGCCCTTGCCTTGGGGTTGGCCTAGCAGGCTGATGGTGACGGGCTCGCTCATGACCTCTCCCCGAAAATGAGAGGAGCCACTACCGCGGCCATTGCCAGGCTGATCGCGCAACGTCGCGTCAGCCGTCGGGCTTGTATATCGATCAAGGGCGATTTAGATTCCGGGCAGATCGAAGCGCCAGCCAGATCAAGTTCCGGAGCCCCGCACGCCGCCAGCGTTGCGGGGTTTTCCATGTAAGGCATGGCGCTATGCTGCCTCCGGCTTTTCCGGGGCATCGAGCCGCTTCTCCATCACCTTCACAGGCACCTTTAAGAGACGGCCAATGCGGATCGTCGGGATGTCGCCCCGAGCCGCGGCTGCGTAGGCAGAATTCCTGCAAAGGCCGAAATAGCGCTTTCCAGCCTCCGGTACGCTGATCGTCAATTCATCAGTCGCCATTTTTTGCTCCTGCGCTGTGGGGTCAAACTTGACCCCTTAGCCCATTCGCGCTGATTTGAACCCAACTCGTCAAGTGGGGTCGTAATTGACCCCAATTTATTTTATGGGGTCACTTGCGGCCCCACACCATTTCGTGCCATCTTGTCACTGTCGCAGGGAGACAGGTATGGCGCGGAAGCTGTCCGAAACGGTCCAACTCAAATTACGCTTCAGCGAGGAGCTACGCCGAAAGCTTGAAAAAGCGGCGGAACGGAACGATCAATCCATGAATATGGAAATCATTGCCAGGCTGGAGGGGTCATTTGCGCGTCAGGAAGCGCGCCTGGACATTGAGCGCGCCGTGGAATTGGCCGTCATAAACGTTCTTCAGCGCACCCAAGCTGTATTCGGCACGGTGATAGATCCGGACCACCGCGTAGCAGGCATGACGGCGGCCGAGTTCACTAAAGAGCTTCTCGAACAGACCGGTAAGGACGAGAAAAAGGAGAAGGGGAAATGAAGGGCTCCATCCGCGAACGCTCGCCCGGCCATTGGGCTATTATCCTAGATCAACGCGACCCCGCCACGGGCAAGCGCAAGCGCAAATGGCATTCGTTCGAAGGGACGAAGCGAGAGGCCCAGGTGGAATGCTCCCGTCTGATCACGGCCATGAAGGGCGGTACCTATCAGGAGCCGAACAAGATCACCCTTGGAGACTTCCTGTCGCGATGGGTCGACCACATCAAGTCGCAGGTTTCCCCAAAATCTCACGAGCGCTACGCCGGGATCGTCAACCAGAATATCAAGCCCGTGCTCGGCGCCGTTCCGCTTACCAAGTTAAAGCCGGCCCAGATCTCGGAAGCTTACAACAAGGCGTTGGTTTCCGGCAGGCGCGACGACAAGGCCGGCGGCCTGTCACCTCGAACTGTCGGCCACATGCACCGGGTTCTGAAACAGGCGCTTGGTCAGGCGGTCCGCTGGGAACTGCTCACCCGCAACCCTGCAGATGCCGTGGATCCGCCAAAGGTCGACTGGAAACCGATGCAGACCTATGACCTGCCCCAGACTGCTGACCTGATCGAAGCTGTCCGCGGCGGTCCGATTTTCATCCCTGCCCTGCTCGCTGTCCTCTGCGGCCTGCGCCGTGGCGAAATCTGCGCGCTGCGCTGGCGCAACGTCGATCTGGCTACCGGTCAGATTTCAGTCGTCGAAAGCCTGGAGCAGACAAAAGCCGGTCTGCGCTTCAAATCCCCCAAGAGCGGCAAAGGACGGACCGTGGCGCTGTCGGAAACCGTGATCGATGAGTTGCGCGCCCATCGCGTCAAGCGCGCCCAGGAGATGCTACGACTCGGCGTCGGCCTGTCTGACGACGACTTGGTAATTGCCCATGCGGACGGCTCGATTATCCAGCCAATCTATGTTTCGCAGCAATGGGCCCGGTCGATCGCCAAGACGCCGCTGGCCCGGCTCCGGTTCCATGATCTTCGGCACGCCCACGCTACCCACCTGCTGGCCAACGGCGTCCACCCAAAGGTCGCCAGCGAGCGGCTCGGTCACAGCAAGGTCGGGATCACGCTGGACTTGTACAGCCACGTCATTCCGGGAATGCAGGAGGATGCAGTTGCGACCGTGGATGCGGCCCTGAAAACAGCCCTCAGGAATCGGGCCGAAACGAAAGGTAGCAATCCGGTAGCAGGCCGAATTACCGGAACAAAAGCCGAATAGGAATGATTTGATTTTTCAACAGGTTAGAATGGAGGCCACGACCAGAATTGAACTGGTGTACACGGTTTTGCAGACCGTTGCGTAACCACTCCGCCACGTGGCCCCATCGGGGCGTTTCTTATACGCCCTGCCCGGGATAGGCAACCAAGCAGCGCCCGTCCTGTGCCGCACTGGTTAGCAAAGCGAAACAGCGGATTTTTGCGCCGGCCGGCGCCTTAATCGGCGGACGTTTCGCCGTGGCGGTTGTTCCGAAGGCACAGCTTGGCCGTCCTTGCGCGAATGCCTCCGATCATTCGCTTCATTTCCTGTGCGGTGGCGGGCGGCGGCTTGCTGCTGACGATCAACGATCACAACGGGGCATCGTCGTCCGCCGTCCATTCAGCGCTGCTTCCTGGCTGGCGGCGACATAGACGGCCGCGCCGGCGGCGCCCTTGATGGCGATATACGGTCCGAGAGCGGCCGAAAGCATCGCCAGCACGACCGGAACGCCGCAGAAGAAAGCAAGGTCGATCAAGGCCTGTTTCGACAGGCGCAAATGCGCAACCAATTCCATCCCGCTGCTCCGCTTGCATCCGACGCACCGTCATAGTGCGGGCGAAAGAATGGAGCAACCGGCGCGGCTTGCGCGACCCGGACCGCGGCCTTTCCCGGTGGGGCTTAGAATGCCCTGCTGATGGCCGCGACAACGAACGGTGCGGCCATCAGCAGGACCGGCCACAGCCGGAACATCAGGCGGGGAGACTTCTACCTGATGCAATTCGCTTTTTGAGTGTCTCGCAAACAGTGCGGACTTCGGATGTCATCAGGGAGCAATCCTCGATCTGCAAGAAGTAGCGCTTACCTTCTTCGCGATAGTTCGCCGCCAACTCCCTGATCTCGTTCACCATGGAGTGGACGCCAGCGACCATCGCCTCACATTTCTTGGCGGCCTCAGCCAGTTCGACACCGAGCGCCTCGATTTCTTTCACGGCTGCGTCGTATTCGCGGATCACAGCTTCAGCCGAGAGTTTGCCGACCTGGTTGACGCCGTCCTTGTGCTCGACGTAGTCGGGCATCGGGCCACCCGGCAACGGATGATCGTTGCCGGGGGGCACGGTGCGGATGACGGACCCGCGCCGGGTGCTGAGAATGAGATTGCCGATTTCGCCTTCGATTTCATCAGCGTCGAGTAATGGAGAGCGCGTGAGAATTTCAGTGCTTAAAGTCATCGACTTTGCTCCAAATTGTTACGCGGAGAATTAGGAACTTAGCACCGTCAAGAGGGAAGTCATAATTGTCCACAGCCCGCTATGTCGGGATTCAGACATTGGAACCGACTGAATTCAGACATGGAACCCACTGACGGCGGCGGCTTCTTGGGGGTAGCAAGCAGCACCGGTTATTCGACTAAGCGGTCGCCCCCCGTCGACGTCCCGTTTGATCGAAACCCGGAAGTCAGCCCCGCTTGCGCCGCCGGTAATCCCGCTTCTTCGGTTTCGGCGCGAGTTCCGGCACTTCCGCCTGCACATCCCGATAGCGTGCCAGCATGCGGTCAAAGCTGGCGTTGAGCGTTTCGGCGATATCCGGCCGCTTTTCGAGGCCGGCCAGCAGCAGGCCTGCGGCCTCGATGGTGGAGAGACCGTCGCCACGCGGCTCCTTGCGGAGCTTGCCGTAGCGCGAAGGCCGCTTCGGGCCCAAAATGACCCGCTGGCACTTCAGCATCCACGCGTTGCGCCACCACAGCGCCTTGGCCTGGCTCCAGGTTCCGTCGAGCAGCACGATGCCTTCGATGTCGGAGAGGATGGCGCGCTGGTGCGGCTCGACCTCGCCCTTGCGGTTGATCGCCACGATCTCGGCATCGGTGTCGAGATCGGCGACCTTGGCCGAGCCGAGATACAGCACCGCCCAGCGCGAGGGATCATCGACCTTCCGCCCCAGCGCCTTGGACAGGCTTGGCCAGGACAGGCCGATCTTGAGGACCGCATCCTTGAAATGCATCGCCGTCAGCCGCGCCGTGCCGAGCGCCCTGTCCTGCTCCTGCGGGTGCTGCAGGATCAGCAGCGAGACCTTGCTTTTGATCGGCGTGACGCTGTCGCAGATGCAGAGCGGCAGCGGCTTGCCGCAATGCGGACAGTCCGGGATCGCCTCCTCGGTGGAGCCGGATTTGGGTTTGGCTTGTTCTGACATCCGCCCGCTATACGCTTCGTGGCCAGTAATTCAACTATTCCGCCGGCGCTGCAAGCGGGGCCGGCCGGCAGCGCTGCCGCAACCGGTCGATCAGAAGATAGATCACCGGCGTGGTGTACAGCGTCAGGATCTGCGAAACGAACAGGCCGCCGATGATGGTGATGCCGAGCGGCCGGCGCAGCTCGGTGCCGGGGCCGGTGGCAATGACCAACGGAATGCCGGCAAACAAGGCCGCCATCGTCGTCATCAGGATCGGCCGGAAGCGGGCGCTGCAGGCCTCGAAGATCGCGTCCGCCGACGACAGGCCGCGGTTGCGTTCGGCATCGAGCGCGAAATCGACCATCATGATGCCGTTCTTCTTGACGATGCCGATCAACAGGATGATGCCGACGAAGGCAATCACCGTCAGCGGCGTGTCGGTGACCTGCAGCGCCAGCAGCGCGCCGAGTCCTGCCGACGGCAGCGTCGAGATGATCGTGAGCGGATGCGCCAGGCTCTCATAGAGCACGCCGAGCACGATATACATCGCCACCAGCGCGCCGAGGATCAGCAGCGGCTGCCGCCCGCTGGTCTTGTTGAAATCGCCGGCATTGCCGTCAAAACTGCCGCGGATGCCTTCCGGCATGTGCAGTTCCTCGACCGCGCGCTGGATGTTCGAGGTTGCGACCTCGAGCGGCACGTCGGGCAGCAGATTGAACGAGACCGTCGTCGAGGGAAACGATTGCGAGTGGAAGACCGCGAGCGGCGACAGGCCGCGCTGGTAGCGCACCACGGCCGATAGCGGCACCTGGGCGTCGTCGGCGCCCGCCACGAAGATGCGCTCCAGGTTGGACGGATCGGCCTGGAATTTCGGATCGATTTCCAGCACCACCATGTACTGGTTGCGCTGGGTATAGACGATCGAGATCTGCCGCTGCGCGAACGCGTTGTTCAGGGCGTTGTCGATGTCCTGGACGCGAACGCCGAGGCTCGATGCGGTCTTGCGGTCGATCACCAGCGACAATTGCAGCCCGCCGGGGTCGCGGTCGCTGGAGATGTCGGTGATGCCCTCCACGGTCTCCATGCGCTTGGCGACCAGCGGCGCCCATTTCTGCAACAGATCGAGGTCGGTGCTCGACAGCGTATACTGATAGTCGGAATCGCTCTGCCGTCCGCCGGCGCGGAGATCCTGTGCCGCGAACATGAACAGGCGGATGCCGGCGACCCGGTAGAGATTCCGCCGCAGGCGATCGATCACCTGCGCCGTCGACATGCCCGCCCGCTCCTCCGGCGGCTTCAGGCTGATGAACATGGTGCCGCGGTTCGAGCCCCCGCCGCCCGGACCGCCGGCGCCGCCGAGCGACGAACCGATGCTGGCGACCGCCGGATCGGCCATGACGATGTCGGCGAGTTGCTGCTGCAGTCCCAGCATCGCCTGGAACGAGATGTCGGGGGATGCGCGCGTCGCGCCGATCACGAACCCGCTGTCGTCGGTCGGGAAATAACCCTTCGGGGTCTTGATATAGAGCACCACCGTCAATGCGATGGTGGCAAAGAACACCATCAGGGTCAGGAACGGGAAGCCCAGCACCGCCCGCAGCGTCCATGTATAGAAGGCGACGATGCGCGACAGCGTGCCCTCGACCAGCCGATCGAACCAGGTCGCGCGGTCCGAGGTCGCCTCCTTGATGTAGTGCGCGCAGATCATCGGCGTGATCGTGAGCGAGACCACGGTCGACACCACGATGGCAAAGGTCAGCGTCAGCGAGAACTCGCGCAACAGCCGCCCGACGATGCCGTCCATGAAGATCAGCGGCGTGAACGCCGCGATCAGCGACAGGCTGATCGACAGCACGGTAAAGCCGATCTGTTTGGCGCCCTCGAGCGCGGCCGGGTACGGCGCCATGCCCTGCTCGAGGTTGCGGTACATGTTCTCGATCATGACGATGGCGTCGTCGACCACGAAGCCGACCGAGATCGCCAGCGCCATCAGCGACAGATTGTCGATCGAGAAGCCGGCGAGCCACATTCCGGCGCAGGTGCCGGCCAGCGCCAGCGGCACCGAGACGCCGGCCGCGATCGTCGGCGTCAGCCGCCGCAGGAACACGAACACCACCAGCATGACCAGGAACGCGGTCGCCAGCAGCGTGAACTGCATGTCGAGCACGCTGGCGCGGATGGTGCCGGTGCGGTCGACCAGCGTCGAAATCTCGACGCCGCCCGGCAGCCATTGCTTCAGTTCCGGGATCAGCGCCCTCACCCGGTCGACGGTGTCGATCACGTTGGCGTCGCCCTGCTTGGTGATCTGGATCAGCACCGCCGGCTGCTTGTTGAACCAGGCGATCGAGCGGCTGTTGCGGACGGAATCCTCGACCTCGGCGACGTCGGCCAGGCGGACGAAATTGCCGCCCGAACTCTTGATGATGATGTCGCGGAATTCGGCCGCGGTGCGCATCTGCTTGTTGGTCGAGATCGTCTCGCTCTGGCGGTCGCCGTTGAAGATCCCGACCGGCCCCAGCGGATTGGCGTTGATAATTGCCAGCCGCACGTCGTCGGTCGCGATCCCCGCATTCGACAGCGCAACCGGGTTGAGCGCGATCCGCACCGCCGGCTGGTCCGCGCCGCTGACGGTGACTTCGCCGACGCCCGGAACCTGCGAGATGCGTTGCGCGATCACGGTATCGGCCACGTCGTACATCGCGCTCGTCGTCAGCGTCTTCGAGGTCAGCGCCAGCACGAACACGGGGGCCGCCGAAGGGTTGGCCTTGCGGAACCTCGGCAACGACGGCAGGTCGCTCGGCAGGTCGGCCAGCGACGCATTGATCGCGGCCTGCACGTCGCGCGCGGCGCGGTCGATGTTGCGGCCGATCGAGAATTGCAGCTGGATGCTGGTCGATGCCGAGCGAACTGGTCGAGGTGATCTGGTCGATGCCGGCGATCTGGCCGAGCCGCCGCTCCAGCGGCGCCGCAACGGTCGCCGCCATCACGGAAGGGTCCGCGCCCGGACGCGTGGCCGAAACCCGGATCATCGGAAAATCGACGTTGGGGACCGACGAGACCGGCAGGAAGACATAGGCGACGATGCCGACCAGAAAGAGCCCGATCGCCAGCAGCGTGGTGCCAACCGGCCGGCGGATGAAGGGCTCCGAGATCGATGCCATTTACTGCATCCCCTCGGTGGCACCGGCGACCGTCGGCCCCGGCGGCCCGGGGTCCGGCACCGCTGTCTCGATTTTGCGATTGAGCCGGTCGAGCGCCAGATAGATCACCGGCGTCGTGTAGAGCGTCAGCAACTGGCTCAACAGCAAGCCGCCGATGATGGAGATGCCGAGCGGAAACCGCAACTCGGCGCCGGTGCCGCTTTCGATCGCCAGCGGCAGCGCGCCGAACAGCGCGGCCAGCGTCGTCATCATGATCGGGCGGAAGCGCAACAGGCAGGCCTGCACGATGGCTTCATCCGGCGACATGCCCTGATGCCGCTCGGCTTCGAGCGCGAAATCGATCATCATGATCGCGTTCTTCTTGACGATGCCCATCAACAGAATGATGCCGATCAGGCCGATGACCGAGAGATCCTGCCCGAACAGCATCAGCGCCAGAATGGCGCCGACGCCGGCGGACGGCAGCGTCGAGAGAATGGTGATCGGGTGGATGTAGCTCTCGTAGAGCACGCCGAGCACGATGTAGATGGTGACGATCGCCGCCAGAATGAGCCAGGGCTGGCCGGCCAGCGACTTTGAAAACTCGGCCGCATCGCCCGCATAGACGCCGACGATGCTGCCGGGCATGCCGATCCGCGTCTCGATCGTCTTGACCGCCTCGACCGCGTCGCCCAGCGCTTCGCCGGGTGCGAGGTTGAAGCTGAGCGAGACGGCCGGAAATTGCGCCAGATGCGAAATCGCCAGCGGTGCGGTGGTGCGGGTCAGCGTCGCCACCGCCGACAGCGGCACCTGGGCGTTGGGCGTGCCGGCCGTCGCGCTCGCCGCGCCCGGCAGATAGAGTTTTGACAGGATCGACGGATCGCGCTGGTAGATCGGCATCGCCTCCAGCACCACGCGATACTGGTTGGCCTGGCCGTAGATGGTCGAAATCTGCCGCTGCGCAAAGGCGTCGTTGAGCGTGTCGTTGACCGCCTGGATGCTGACGCCGAGCTGGCCGGCGCGCTGCCGATTGATGTCGAGCGCGGCGCGCAAGCCGCCCTCCTGCGCTTCCGACGAGACGTCGCGGAACAGCGGATCCCGGCGCATTTCGGCAACGAGCTTCTGCGACCACAGCGCCACCTGCGCGGCATCGGTGCCGGTCAGCGTGTACTGGTACTGCGAGCGGCTCGACTGGGTCGAGATCTGCACGTCCTGCACCGGCTGGAAATAGATGGTCATGCCGGGGATCGACGCGGTGCGTTGCTTCAGCCGGTCGACCACGACGGAAATATCGTCGTGCCGTTCGCCGCGCGGCCGCAGCGTCATCACCAGGCGCCCGACATTGGTGGTCGGGTTGACCGAGCCCGCGCCGATCACGGAAACCACGCCGACCACGTCGGGATCGGCCTGGATCGCGGCGGCCGCCGCCGCCTGCCGGCTTTGCATCTCGGCAAAGGAAACGTCCGGGCCGGCCTCGGTCACCGCCGTGATCGAGGCGGTATCCTGCAGCGGCAGAAAGCCCTTCGGCGCGATCACATACATCACGAGCGTCGCGGCGATGGTGGCGAACGTCACAACCAGGGTCGCGCGCTGGCGCTGCAGCACCCACAGCAGCGTGCGATGGTAGAACTCGACCATGCGGTCGATGAAGCGGCTGACGGCGGCAAGCCCCGGGACCGTCATCTCCTCGCCGACATGCTTCAACAGCCGCGAACACATCATCGGCGTCAGCGTCAGCGACACGATCGCCGAGGTCACGACCGCGATCGTCAGCGTCAGCGCGAATTCGCGGAACATGCGTCCGACCAGCCCGGACATGAACAGCAGCGGGATGAAGACCGCGATCAGCGACACCGTCAGCGAAATCACGGTGAAGCCGATTTCGCTGGCGCCCTTCAGCGACGCCTCCATCGCGGACTCGCCGTTTTCCATATGGCGGACGATGTTCTCGATCATCACGATGGCGTCGTCGACCACGAAGCCGGTGCCGATCGTCAGCGCCATCAGCGACAGATTGTCGAGGCTGAAGCCCGAAAAATACATGATGCCGAAGCTCGTGATCAGCGACAGCGGCAGCGCCACGCCGGCAATCAGCGTCGCGCGCAGCGACCGCAGGAACAGCAGCACCACCAGCGTCACCAGCACCACGGACAGGATCAGCGTGAACTGGACGTCGCGGACGGAGGCGCGAATGGTGACGGTGCGGTCGGAGACGATCGTGAGATTGACGCCGGCCGGGATCGCGCGCTGCACCTTGGGGATTTCCGCGCGGATCTGGCGGACGACCTCGATCACATTGGCGCCGGGTTGGCGCTGGATATCGATGATCACGGCCGGCGTGCCCTGATACCAGCCGCCGGTGCGATCGTTCTCCAGGCCGTCGATGATGATGGCGACGTCGCCGATCGTGACCGGCGAGCCGTTGCGATAGGCGATGATGATCGGCTTGTAGGCCTCCGCCACCGCGATCTGGTCGTTGGCGGCGATGGTGTAGGCCTGCTGCGCGCCGTCGAGCGATCCCTTCGGCCCCGATACATTGGCGCCGGCGATGGCGTTGCGCAGATCCTCCATCGAGATGCCGTAGGCGGCGAGCCGCGCCAGATCGGCCTGCACCCGCACCGCGGGCTTGAGCCCGCCGAGGATCGCCACGCGGCCGACGCCGGAGATCTGGCTGAGCCGCTGGCCCAGGATGGTGTCGGCGATGTCGCTCATGGCGCGCAGCGAAATCGTCTCCGACGTCAACGCCAGCGTCAGGACCGGTGCATCGGCCGGGTTGACCTTGGCGTAGGTCGGCGGATACGGCAGGTTTTTCGGCAGTATCCCGGCAGCGGCGTTGATCGCGGCCTGCACGTCCTGGGTGGCGCCATCGATGTCGCGGTTGAGGTCGAACTGCAGCGAGATCTGGCTGACGCCGAACGAAGAAGTCGACTGCATCGACGACAGCGACGGAATCTGCCCGAGCTGACGCTCCAGCGGCGCCGTGATCAGCGACGCGATCACGTCGGGGCTCGCGCCGGGCAGTTGCGTCGTCACCTGCACGGTCGGGAAGTCGACCTGCGGCAGCGCCGAAACGGGTAACGCCCAATAGCCGAGCGCGCCGCCGATCATCAGCGCGATCCCCAACAGCGAGGTCGCGATCGGCCGGCGGATGAACGGTTCGGAGACGCTCATGGTTGCGTTCTCACTTCGCGGCGCCGCCAGCCTGCCCATTTGCCGGTGCGGGTCCGGTTTGTCCCTTCTGATCGCCCTCGCCGCGCTTGCCACGGCTTTCCTTGCCTTGACCTTCCTTGCCTTGGCCTTCACCGGGCTGAGCACCCTTGGCATCGGGGCTGCGGCTGCGCTTGCGCGGTGCCAGATCGGCGGTCGGCGCCCGGTCGTCGGTGCCGATCAGAACCTTGGCGCCGTCGGACAGATTGGCAAAGCCCGTGGTCACGACGCGGTCGGAGGTCGACAGGCCGCTTGCGATCACGGCGTCGTTTTCGTTCTGCTGCGTCACCACGACCGGCTTGGCGGTCGCGACATTGTCGGGGCCGATGACATAGCTGAACGTGCCGGCCGGCCCGCGCTGCACCGCCGAGGTCGGCACCACGATCGCCTTCTCTATCGTTTCGACCTTCAGCCGCACATTGACGAATTGTCCGGGCCAGAGCTGGAATTTTGCATTCGGAAATTCGGCCTTCAGCTTCAGCGTGCCGGTGGTCGGATCGACCTGGTTGTCGATGCCCTTGAGCGTCCCGGTATCGACCACGGTGACGCCGTCATTGCCGAACACGTCCACCGCCAGCACGCCCTTGCCGGCGGCGGCGTTGACCCGCACGATCTGCTGCTGCGGCAGGCTGAACTGCACGGCGATCGGCTGCAACTGGGTGATGATCACGAGTCCCGTTACATCGGCCGCGCGGATGATGTTGCCCTGGTCGACCTGGCGCAGGCCGGCGCGCCCCGACAGCGGCGCGACGATCTTGGTATAGCCGAGCGTCGCCTTTGCGTTGTCGATCGCGGCCTGGTCGGCATTCACCAGCGCCTCCTGCTGGGCCACCACCGCGCGCTGGGTATCGGCCTGCTGCTTGGAGCCGGCGTTCGACGCGGCGAGCTGCTGATAGCGCGCCAGATCGAGCCTCTGGTTGGCGAGCAGCGCTTCATCCTGCGCCTTCTTGGCCACCGCCTGATCGTACTGCGCCTGATAGATCACGGGATCGATCTCGCCGAGCACATCGCCCTGCTTGACGTCCTGGCCTTCGACGAAATTCACCTTGATCAGCTTGCCGTCGACCTGGGCGCGCACGGTCACGGTGTTCAACGCGCGAACCGAGCCCACCGCGTCTAGATAGACCGGGACATCCTGCGTCCGCGGTATCGCCGCCAGCACCGGCACCGGCAGATCGGGGCGTGCGCCGGGCCCGCCACGGCCGGCCTGTTTTTGCTGAAACGCATTCCAGCCGAGATAGCCAAGGCCGCCCAGGATCAGCAGCGTAATCGTCAGCGACACCATCCGACGGCCGATGCCACGCGCCACGCGCCTGCCCGCCGTCTTGGCATCGTCCTTCAATTCCGGCTTAAAGAGCATCGACCGGCCTTTCCATCCTGGGCTCCCAGCCGCCCCCCAGCGCCTGATAGAGGCTGACGATCGCCTGCAGCCGCGCCAGTTGGGCCTGCCACAGCAAATCCTCAGCCTGGAACAACGTCGTCTGCGTATTTAGCACAGTTACGATGTCGGCGGTTCCGGCGCGGAGCTGCTGCTCGGACAAGTTCGAACGCCCGCCGCGATGCCGCCACCACCTGGCGCTGCAGCCGCAGCCGCTCCGTGGTCTGGCGGATCGACATCAAGGCATTGTCGACATCGGCAAACGCCTGCACCACGGTCTTGCGGTAGGTCTGCAGCAATTCGTCCTGCCGTGCCTTGGTGAGTTCGAAATTGCCGAGGATCCTGCCGCCGTCGAAGATCGGCTGGGTCAGGCTGCCGACCATGCTGAAGAAGGCTGCATGCGGCTGAAACAGTGAAGTCAGCGCCGAGCTCTGGTAGCCGCCCTGACCCGTCAATTGAATGCTCGGGAAAAACTGCGCGCGGGCGTTGCCGACATTGGCGGTCGCCGAAGCCAGTTGAGATTCCTGCCGGCGAATATCAGGACGCTGCGTCAGCAATTCCGACGGCAGGCCGGGCGTGACGCGCGGCGATGCGATGTTGTTGAGCGACCCGCCGATGACGCGCACCGCTTCCGGCGGCCGCGAGACCAGCGTCGCCAGCGCGTTGATGTTCTGGTCGAGCGTCTGCCGCAGCGGCGGCACCTGCGCGCGCTGGTTGGCGAGCACGCTCTCCTGCTGCGCCACGTCGAGGTCGTTGCCGGTGCCAGCCCGGAGGCGATCCTTGATGGCATTGAGGATGCGTTCGGCACTGGCAATGTTACGCTGCGCGGTGCGAAGCCGATCCTGCGAGGCCAGCACCTGGAAATAGGCGTTGGCAACCGTCGTCAGCGTCGTCAGCGCGACGACGTCGCGATCGAAGCGGCTGGCGGACGCGGTCTCTTCCGCCGCTTGCGCGGCGTCGCGATTCTTGCCCCAGAAGTCCAGCTCGTAACTGGCGCTGAGCGAGGCCGAATAATTGACCACCTCGCGGCCGCCATTGGTCAGGCCGCTGGAGCTGGAGCCGGAGGTGCGGGAATAGGTCTCCTGACCGGTGCCGTTGAGGCTGGGCAACAGCGCCGCGCCGGTGATCCGCGCCTGCGCATCGGCCTGCTTGAACCGCGCGGTGGCCGCTGCGATGTCCAGATTGACGGTCTGCGCCTCCTCCATCAGGCCTGTCAGCTCCCGCGAACGGAAGCCGCGCCACCAGTCGAGCGTCGGCGGCGCGTCGGTGGCCTTCGAAAGCCGGGCCGCCTTGTAGCCCTCGGGCACGTCGAGCGCGGGATCCGGAAGATCCTTGGTCAGGATGCAGCCGGAGGACGCGGCGACGAGGCCCAGCACCACAACCGACCGCGCCAGCCGCCTGCCGCCGGAAATGAGAGCAGGCCAGCCTTCCATCGCCGCAATTGCAGTCCGATGGGTCACACCCGTTCTCCACCGGGCAAATCCCGGCCCGGCACACGACGAGCGCTTTTCCTGATGGCCTGCGACACGTTCACGGGGGTGATGCTTCCGTTGGAACCAAGCCGGATACTAGCCTTGCGACCGGGAGGCGGACAGCCCCGGGCAGCCTTGGCCAATCGTCGGTTCGGGTCGACAAAACAGGCGGCAAAGTGCTCGATTCCCCTTGTTTTATAGGTACTGGAACACTGCAGGGAGGCGGCTGGACCGCCGAAATCTTACGAAGATTTCATGGGGCTTTTCCCCTGTTCTGACGTCCCGAATCAGCCTGTCGCACAGCTATGCCGCGGCTGTGACCGGTTTGAAACCCCGGGAACAGCCCCCCGTATCTTGCAATGTGCTGTGGAGGGCCAAAAATGCGGGTCGCGGTGGTCGGGACGGGAATCAGCGGCAATGCCGCGGCCTGGACCTTGTCGAATCATTATCCGGTCACCGTCTACGACCGCGAACTCAGGCCCGGCGGCCACAGCCACACCGTCAACATCGACTATGACGGCGCGCGGCTTGCGGTCGATATCGGCTTCATCGTCTACAATGAGCTGAACTATCCGGACCTGACGGCGCTGTTCGCCCATCTCGGCGTCGAGACCGTCGAAAGCTGCATGAGTTTTGCGGTGACGGCGGACACCGGCCGCTTCGAATGGAAAGGCGGCGGCAACAACTGGTTCGAGACTGCGCGCGGCCTGTTCGCGCAAGCCAGCAACCTGCTGTCGCCCTCCTATCTCTGGATGCTGCGCGACATCCTGACCTTCAACCAGCAAAGCGTCGAGGATTACGCGGCCGGCAAACTCGCCGGGCTGACGCTCGGCGAATATTTCCGTACGCGCCACTTTGCGCCGCGGCTGTTGACCGACTATCTGGCGCCGATGGGCGCGGCGATCTGGTCGGCGCCGTCGAGCGAGATGCTGGATTTCCCGGCCGAAAATTTCGTCGCCTTCTTCGCCAACCATCGCCTGCTGCAATATGACCGGCCGGTCTGGCGCACCGTGAAGGGCGGCAGCCAGCGCTATGTCGAGAAACTGACCGCGTCATTCCGCGACCGGATCAAGCTCGGCTGCGCCGTCACGGCGATCGAGCGCACGGCGCATGGCGTCATCGTCCACGACAGCCACGGCGAGACCAACACCTACGATCACGTCGTGATCGCTTCCCACAGCGACCAGGCGCTGGCGATGCTGTCGGATGCCGACGACCGCGAGCGCGCGATCCTGGGCGCGATCGGCTATTCCCCCAACACGATCTATCTGCATCGCGATCCCGCGCTGATGCCGAAGCGCCGGCGCGCCTGGGCGTCGTGGAATTTCCTGCGCTGGCCGCGCCAAGGGGGCCTCGATCAAAGTGTCGATAACGACGTCTCGGTGACCTACTGGATGAACGAGCTGCAGGGCATCGATCACGACAAGCCGCTGTTCGTCAGCCTCAACCCGCCGGTCGAGCCCGATCCCGCGCTGACCTTCGGCAAGTACCTGTGCGAACATCCGCAATACAATGCCGCCGCCTTTGCCGCCCAGAAGCGTCTGCCCGAAATTCAGGGCCGGCGGCATACCTGGTTCTGCGGCGCGTGGACCGGCTACGGATTCCACGAGGACGGATTGCGATCCGGCCTTGCGGTCGCCGAAGCGCTTGGCGCAGTAGCGCCGTGGCGCGAACCGCCGCTCGAACTGGCGGAGGCCGCGGAGTAGCCATGCGCGTCAACAACCGGCAACGGCCTGCCGACGCCGCGCGCGCTTTACGTCGGCGATGTCATGCATGCGCGGCTGAAGCCGATGGGCCATCGCTTCAGCTATCGCGTCATGAGCCTGTTGATCGATCTCGACCGGCTGGCGGACGCGGACCGGCAATCGCCGCTGTTCGGCGTCAACCGCGCCGCGCTCTACAGTTTCCACGAGGCCGACCATGGCCGGCGCGACGGCTCATCCTTGCGCGCCTACGTGCACCATTGCGCGGAGCGAGCGCGGCATCGACCTCACCGGCGGGCGGGTGCTGCTGCTCTGCTATCCCCGCCTGCTCGGCTACACCTTCAATCCGCTGTCGGTCTATTTCTGCTATCGCGCCGATGGCGAGCTGGCGCTGATGATCTACGAAGTGCGCAACACCTTTGGCGACATCCATCCTTACGTCCTGCCGGTAGCACCTGGCGAAATCAGCGATGCCGGCGTGCGGCAGCAGCAGGACAAGCTGTTCTACGTCTCGCCCTTCATCGAAATGGCGATGCGCTACCATTTTCGCGTGTTGCCGCCGGGCGAGCGCGTGCAACTGCGAATTCTGGAAACCGACCGCGAAGGCCCCCTGCTCGCCGCAACCTTCAATGGCCGCCATCGCCCGCTCAACACCAAGGGAGTTGCTGCGCGCGTTCTTCGCGCTCCCGCTGGTCACCATCAAGATCATGGCGGCGATCCACTGGGAGGCGCTGCGGCTCTGGCTGAAGGGCGCGCGGCTGGTGCCGCGGAACGGCGCAGCCCGTCAATACCGGCTTGGCGATCGGGGAAGGCAACGATTATACTTCGCCAGCGTTGTCCGCCCGTGCCAAAGATTGAAGCAGGGCCGATCGGCCATGCGAAAGTCCGGGCGACGTTCGATGGATCGCACATGCCCGAGTTGATTTCGGTCACATCGGAAACCGTTGACGCGACGTTTCCGGAATTGCCCCGCCTGGTCCGGCTGGCGCTGGGCTTCGGTTCACAGCTGCAGCACGGCACGCTCGACGTCACGCTGGCCGACGGCCGCACCGTCCGCCTCGGCGGCAACGGGCCGGGCCCCGCCGCCGCCATGACAATCTACGATTACGGCTTTGCCTCGCGGCTGCTGCGCAGCGGCGACATCGGCATCGCCGAAGCCTATCTGCGCGGCGAATGGGACACGCCCGACCTCACGCAATTCCTCTATCTGTTCTGCGTCAACCAGGACTGGATGCAGACCATGCTGGTCGGCAACCCGCTGACGCGCACCTTCCAGATCGTCCGGCACTGGTTCAATCGCAACACCCGGCGGCAGGCCCGCCGCAACATCTATGCGCATTACGACATCGGCAACGCATTCTATTCGGCCTGGCTCGATCCCAGCATGACCTATTCGTCCGCGCTGTTCGAGGACGGCACGTCCGACCTGACCGCAGCCCAGCACAACAAATATCGCCGGCTTGCCGAAGCGATCGATCTGCGGCCGGGCCAGAAGCTTCTGGAGATCGGCTGCGGCTGGGGCGGCTTTGCCGAGTACGCCGCCAAGACGTTCGGCGCCAAAGTCGTCGGGCTCACCATCAGCAAGGAGCAGCGCGATTTCGCGCAGGCACGCATTCACAAGGCCGGGCTCAGCGACCAGGTCGAGATCAGGCTGCAGGACTATCGCGACGAGCGCGACCGCTACGACCGGATCGCCTCGATCGAGATGATCGAGGCGGTCGGCGAGCAGTTCTGGCCAAACTATTTTTCACAGTTGCGCGACCGCCTGCTGCCCGGGGGGCTGGCCGGCATCCAGGCCATCACCATCCAGGACAGCCTGTTCCAGACCTATCGCCGCGAAGTCGACTTCATCCAGCGCTACGTTTTCCCGGGCGGCATGCTGCCCTCGCCGCAGATCCTGAAAGCGCTCGGCGAGCGCTTCGGTGTTCCCGTCATCCGCGAGCGCATTTTCGGGCAAGATTATGCCAGGACGCTTGCGATCTGGCGAAGCAATTTCCGCGCGGCCTGGCCGAACCTGACGCCGTCGGGCTTCGACGACCGCTTCCGGCGGCTGTGGGAATATTACCTCGCCTATTGCGAGGCCGGGTTCCTGTCCGGAAATATCGACGTGCGTCAGGTGGTGTTCGCGAAATCGGGCTGAGCGCCCCTGTCTCACCGCTGGCTTGTATGCCCTGCGGCGGTCCTTTAGGGTCGCCCAACGATTGGGCAAACAAACCGGCAATTTCAAAACATGGCCTTTAACAAAGACGTCGTCGAAGCGATCGGCAACACGCCGCTGATCAAGCTGAAGCACGCTTCCGAAGCCGACCGGCTGCACCATTCTCGGCAAGGCCGAATTCATGAATCCCGGCCAGTCGGTCAAGGACCGCGCCGGCAAATGGATGATCCTGGAGGCCGAGAAGCGCGGCGAGCTCAAGCCGGGCGGGCTGGTGGTGGAATCGACCGCCGGCAATACCGGCATCGGGCTTGCGGTGGTCGCGAGCGCGCGCGGCTATCGCACGCTGATCCTCATTCCGGATACGCAGAGCCAGGAAAAGAAGGACATGCTGCGGCTGTGCGGCGCCGAGCTGATCGAAGTGCCGGTGCTGCCCTTCTCCAATCCGAACAACTATCAGCATGTCGGGCGGCGGCTGGCCGCGCAGCTGCGCAAGACCGAGCCGAACGGCGTGCTGTTCGCCGACCAGTGGAACAATCTCGACAACGCCAAGGCGCACTACGAATCCACCGGACCGGAAATCTGGCAGCAGACCGGCGGCAAGATCGACGGTTTTATCTGCTCGGTCGGCACCGGCGGCACGCTGGCCGGCACCAGCCGCTATCTCAAGGAAAAGCACCCGGGCATCGTCAACGCCTGCGCCGATCCGCATGGCTTTGCGATGTACGAGCTGTTCAAGCACGGCGCCGCCAAATCGACGCCGGGCGACTCGATCACCGAAGGCATCGGGCTCGGCCGCGTCACGCCGGTGATCGAGACTGCGAAGGTCGACGACGCCTTCCTGATTTCGGACGAGGAAGCCGTAACGGTGATCTACGATCTGCTCCAGCACGAGGGCCTGTGCCTCGGCGGCTCGACCGGCATCAACGTCGCCGGTGCGATCCGGCTCGCGAAACAGCTCGGACCCGGCAAGACCATCGTCACCATCCTGTGCAATTCCGGCAACCGCTATCAGTCAAAACTGTTCAATCCGGAGTTCATGCGCTCGAAGAACCTTCCGGTGCCGGAATGGCTGGAGAAGCGCAGTGAGATCGAAGTGCCGTTCGAGAAGGTGTGAGCGGGATTCCGTAGCCCGATCGGTGCCGCTGCCTTTGTAGGGTGGGCAAAGGAGCGCAAGCGACGTGCCCACCATCTCTCACCGATTGCGCTGCTCGATGGTGGGCACGCTGCGCTTTGCCCACCCTACGGCACTGTCAGTGCCGTAAGATCTGGCTCAGGAACAGCTTGGTCCGCGCGTGCTGCGGGTTGGCGAAGAAGTTTTCCGGCGTGTTGGACTCGATCACCTGGCCGGCGTCCATGAACACGACGCGGTTGGCGACTTCGCGGGCAAATCCCATTTCGTGGGTGACGACCAGCATGGTCATGCCTTCCCTGGCGAGATCGACCATGGTGTCGAGCACTTCCTTGACCATTTCCGGATCGAGCGCCGAGGTCGGCTCGTCGAACAGCATCACCTTCGGGTTCATGGTCAGCGCGCGGGCGATGGCGACGCGCTGCTGCTGGCCGCCCGACATCTGGCCCGGATATTTGTTGGCCTGATGCGGGATCTTGACCCGCTCCAGGAATTTCATCGCAGCCGCCTCGGCATCCTTCTTCGGGATGTTGCGCACCCAGATCGGCGCCAGCGTGCAGTTCTCCAGCACGGTCAGATGCGGAAACAGGTTGAAACTCTGGAACACCATGCCGACCTCGCGCCGGACTTCGTCCACGCGCCGCAGGTTCGGCCCCAGTTCGATGCCGTCGACGACGATGTTGCCTTCCTGGAACTCCTCCAGCGCGTTGATGCAGCGGATCAGCGTCGACTTGCCGGAGCCCGACGGGCCGCAGATCACGATGCGCTCGCCCTTGGCGACATCGAGGTTGATGTCGCGCAGGACGTGAAAGTCGCCGTACCACTTGTTGAGCGCGTTGATGCCGACGATCGAGTTCGCTGTCATGGTTCGTATACTCAGTTGCGGCGATGGGCGTTCAGCCTGTTCTCGACGAACAGGGAATAGCGCGACATTCCAAAGCAGAAGACGAAATAGATGATCCCGGTAAAGGCAAAGCCGGTGAACAGCGTCGTGGGCGTTGCCCAGACCGGGTCGGCGAACGCTGCCCGCAACTGTCCGAGCAGGTCGAACAGCGCCACGATCGAAACCAGCGAGGTGTCCTTGAACAGGCTGATGAAGCTGTTGACGAGGTTGGGGATGACGTGGCGCAACGCCTGCGGCATCACGACCAGCGCCGTGGTCTTGCCCCAGGACAGGCCGAGCGCACTCGCCGCCTCGCCCTGCCCGCGCGGGATCGCCTGCAGGCCGCCGCGGATGTTTTCGGCCTGGTAGGCGCCGGTAAACAGCGCGATCCCGATCAGGGCGCGCATCAATCCGTCGATCGTGAAGCCGGTCGGAACGAACAGCGGCAACATATAGGTTGCGAAGAACAGCACCGTGATCAGCGGAACCCCGCGCCAGAACTCGATGAAGGCAATCGAGAAAATCCGGATCAGCGGAATCGACGACCGCCGGCCGAGCGCAAGCGCAATGCCGACCGGCATCGACGCGACGATGCCGGTGACCGCCACCACCAGCGTCACCAGCAGGCCGCCCCACAGCCGCGTGTCCACCTCCGGCAGCCCGCCGCGGTCGAGCCCCATCACCGCGATCACGATGCCGATGCCGGCAAAGATCGCGAGACTTGTGACCAGCGGGCGCCAGCCGCTGCGCAGGCTGCCGCCGAGCCAGAACAGCACGGCGGACACAATCAAGGCGGTCGCGATGAAGTCGGCCCAAACCGGCCGGCCGAAAGCCTGGATCTGTTCGCGCAACCAGGTCAGCGGCAGCAGTATCCAACCAATCAGCATGCTGAGGCCCACGATCAGCTTGCCGAGCACCCACAACAACGGCCCGATCACCGCTGTCGTTTCGCCCGACGCCACGAGTTTTCGCCCGCCATCGCCGATGCTGTCGTTGAAGCCCGACAACAGTCCGGCCGTCCAGCTCACGCCGAAGCCCCCCAGCCCGCCGCCACGCAGCAGGAAGAAGGCGATGACGGGGAATGCCAGGAAGAACAGGATGGCGTTCGGGCCCTTGCCCGGCAGCCGCGGGATCAGCAGCGGCACCAGCAGGATCGCGGCAAGAAAGAACGTCAGGTTGACCCGCCAGCGTTCCGGCTCCGGATAGAATCCGTAGATGAACTGCGAGAACTTGGCCTGAATGAAGGGCCAGCAGGCGCCGACTGCATCGCCGGGATTCTTGGGGAGGCAGGCGGTGCGGTCCGTGCCGGTCCAGACGGCATCGACCAGCAGAAATCTCAGCGAGGGCACGATGATGAACCACAGCAGCAGCGCGCTGACGATCGTGATCAGGATGTTGGTCGGCGAATTGAACAGCCGCGTACGCAGGAAGCCGACGAAACCGGTGGTCTTCACCGGCGCGGGCCGCTCGGGCACGAGATCCTGACGGACAAAACTGGATGAAGTCGTGTCGCTCATCCGCCCATGCTCCGGCTGATCCGCCATCCATAGAAACTCATGATCGCGCTGGTGACCAACGAGATCAGAAGATAGACGCCCATGGTGATGCCGATGATCTCGATCGCCTGCCCGGTCTGACTGAGCGTCGTGCCTGCGAACACCGACACCAGGTCGGGATAGCCGATGGCGACCGCCAGCGAGGAGTTCTTGGTCAGGTTGAGGTACTGGTTGGTGAGCGGCGGCAGGATCACGCGCATCGCCTGCGGGATCACGATCAACCGCAGCACCGAACCGCGCTGCAGCCCAAGCGAGGAACCGGCTTCCATCTGCCCCTTGTGAACGGACAGAATGCCGGCCCGCACGATCTCGGCAATGAAGGAGGCGGTGTAGGTCGACAGCGCCAGCGTGAGCGCGACGAATTCCGGAATGACGCGTGAGCCGCCGGCGAAGTTAAAGCCCTTGAGCGCGGGCACTTCAAACGTGACCGGTACGCCGAAGATCTGCACGCTGAGCAACGGCAGGACGATCACCATGCCCAGCGCATAGGGCCAGACCTTGATCACCTTGCCGCTTTGGAAAAGTTGCCTGCGCGCGTAGCGCGACAGTGCAATCGCCGCCACGATCGCGACGAGTAGCGCAATGACGAACGGCTCAAAACCCGCGGTCCCGATCGGCTTTGGAATGACGAGGCCGCGGTTGCTGAGAAAGAAACTGTCGAAAACGGAGATACTCTGCCGCGGATTGGGCAGAGCGGCGAGCACCGCGAGATACCAGAACAGGATCTGGAACAAGACCGGCAGGTTGCGGATCAGTTCGACATAGCCGCCCGAAATCCGCGACAGCAGCCAGTTCGGCGACAGCCGGCCGAGCGCGACGATGAAACCGATCAGCGTGGCGAAGAAGATGCCGATCACCGAAACCAGCAGCGTATTGAGCAGGCCGACCAGAAAGACCTTCGTGTAGGGATCGGATCCCGCATACGGGATCAGGCTCTGGCTGACGTCAAAGCCCGCATTGTTGGCAAGGAAGCCAAAGCCCGCGGTGATCCGCTGTGCCTGCAGATTGGCGCGGGCATTGGCGACGATCTCGTAGGAGATCCAGGCGAGCGCGGCGACGAACAGAAGCTGGAGCACGAAGCCGCTCCAGCCCGTCCGGCCGCCAAGCGCCCGCTGCAGCTTTGGAAGCAGCTGCGACGGTGGTTGTCGGGGGTCGATGGCCATCGCCGCAGCCCCTCTCCGCTGCGATCAGCGGATCGGTGGTGCGTACTGGATACCGCCCTTGTTCCAGAGCGCGTTGAGGCCGCGGGCAATTCCGAGCTTGGAGCCGGCGCCGACATTGCGATCGAAGGCCTCGCCGTAATTGCCGACGGCCTTCACGATCCGCGAGACCCAGTCCTTGGTCAGGCCGAGCTGTTCGCCGAGATTGCCGTCGGTGCCGAAGACCCGCTTCATCTCCGGCTTGTCCGATTTCGCCATCTCGTCGACGTTCTTCTGGGTAACGCCCAGTTCTTCCGCGGTGACCATCGCGAAAAGCGTCCATTTCACGATATCGAACCACTGGTCGTCGCCATGGCGCACCATCGGACCGAGCGGCTCTTTCGAGATCACTTCCGGAAGCACGACGTGATCGGCAGGGTTCGCAAGCTTCAAACGATCGGCATAAAGCCCGGACACATCGGTGGTGAAGACGTCACAGCGACCGGACTCGTAGGCCTTGACGGCTTCGTCGTTGGTGCCGAAGGCGATCACCTCATACTTCATGTTGTTGCCCTTGAAGTAGTCGGCCAGATTCTGCTCGGTGGTGGTGCCCTGCTGCACGCAGACCGATGCGCTGTTCAACTCCAGCGCGGAATTCACCTTGAGCGACTTCTTCACCATGAAGCCCTGTCCGTCATAATAGGTCACGCCAGTAAAATTGGCGCCGAGCGAGGTATCGCGCGACAGCGTCCAGGTGGTGTTGCGCGACAGCACGTCGATTTCGCCCGACTGCAGCGCGGTGAAACGGTCCTTGGCCGACAGCGGCACGAACTTGATCTTGCTTGCGTCATTGAAGACCGCGGCCGCAATCGCCCGGCAGACGTCGACGTCGAGCCCGGTCCAGTTACCCTTGTCGTCGGGCGACGAGAAACCCGGAAGACCCTGGCCGACGCCGCAGGACAGCATGCCCCGGTCCTTGACCGTCTTGAGGGTTTGCGCCGAGGCGGCCTGGGCCGAGAGACCGGCGGCAAGGGCAAGGGTAACAACCAGAGATACGCGTTTCATGGGCAAGGCCTTTCAAGGGGGCGTCTGGAGATCGTTTTTTAGGCAACGCCTGACGTTGTGGGGCCAACCCGCTGATCCCTCGCTGAAAAGCGTCCCGCCGGCCGTGCAGTTTGACGTGCAGTCCGGTCAGGCAATGGATCCGATATCGCGGCAGGCCCCTCAACTTGCAGCGACTGTAAGTTGGCGCGCATCTCAGAACGACTGGCGTGCCGGGTCAAGGGGTTGACTGCCGTCTTCTGTGTCCTGTTGTTAATTCACCCCGCTCGCGGCCCTGCCGCCCAGCAGGTTTTCGTGATCAAGTTGTGGCTGCGGCAAAACGTCTTGGACAATGCAAGCGCATGAGTTTCGCGAGCGGCGCTCGTCCAACCCGCAAAAGCCCGAAATGACTGGTCACCGCGGGCCGCGACACGAAGGCACAATGTCGATGACCTCAAGGCCGATCTAATCGGGGTTTGCGGCGTTGAAGGCCGCTTGAGGTTCAACCGGACCGAGCGTTGCAAACCGTGCCCGACGCCGCCAAGGCATATGGAACATCTGCCGGGCTTTCGCCGTCGTTCGCGGCTGCCACCGGTTTTTGCTGACAAGGTTGTTTTGGACGCTAACCACCCGTTCACCATGACGTTGAATCCCGCCGTCCAATCAACCAAAAAATTCACCTCTCAAGTTCCCTTATACCATTCATGCCTAGTCATACCTGCGGGGATGGCTGTCGTTGCCGTGAAGTTGGGACGTCCCTGCGTAAGAGTAGTAAAAGCGTATGAATATCGCACGTGTCGTCGTTCTGATCATCGCCTTGAGTGCAGGCGGTGTCGCCGCCTATCTCGCCCGTGGCACCGAAGAAAAACCGCGCCCGGTAACCGAACCGGTGGCGCAGTTGCCGACGGTGGAAATTCTGGTCGCGAAGTCCGACATCGGGCTCGGCCAGCCGGTCAAGCCGGAGGATCTGCAATGGCAGACCTGGCCGGCTTCCGGCGCCAACAATCTGATCAACCGCGCCAGCCGCGCCGACGGCATCAAGGAAATCGCCGGTTCGATCGCGCGCACGCCCGTGTTCGCGGGCGAGCCGATCCGTGAGCAGAAGCTGGTCAAGGCCAACGGCTCCGGCTTCATGGCCGCCATCCTGCCGACCGGCATGCGGGCGATCTCGACCGAGATATCGCCGGAAACCGGCGCCGGCGGCTTCATCCTGCCCAACGACCGCGTCGACGTCATCCTCTCCAAGCGTGACAAGAATCCGGAGCGCAGCGGTGGCGATGTCATCCAGACCGAAATCATTCTTTCCAATGTCCGCGTGCTGGCGATCGATCAGGCGCCGAAAGAAAAAGAGGGCAGCAACACCCTCGTCGGCCGCACCGCCACGCTCGAACTGAAACCCGAGCAGGCCGAGACGCTGGTGCGTGCGCGCCAGAGCGGCACGCTGGCGCTCGCGCTGCGCAGCATCACCGATGGCAACGCGACGGCCGAAGGCCAGTCCGAGGAACAAGTCAAAAGACGAAGCGAGAGCGTCAACGTGGTTCGCTACGGGGTCGCCAATCAAACGACGGCACAGAAGTGACCGAAAGGACGTCCGAGATGAAGTTTGGGGAAAATCAGTCAGCGATGCGAACCGTAGCGGCCCGCACCCTGTTATTGTCGGCCGTCGCCGCGCTGACGCTCGCTCCGCTGCTGCCTGTCGTCGCTGCCGAGTCCGAGAAGGATCCGGTGACGACATCGGCCATCGGTCCGGTCAAGATGCGATTCCTGTCGCTCGGCATCGGCAAGTCCGTGGTCGTCGACCTGCCACGCGACGTCAAGGACGTGCTGGTCGCCGATCCGAAGATCGCCAACGCCGTCGTTCGTTCCGCGCAGCGCGCCTATATCATCGGCGGCGCGGTCGGCCAGACCAACGTCGTGTTTTTCGATGCCGACGGCCAGCAGGTCGCCTCCTACGACATCGCGGTCAAGCGTGACCTCAACGGCGTGCGCGCCGCGCTGAAGCAGACCCTGCCCGGCATCCAGATCGAGGGCGTCGGCGACAGCGTCGTCCTGACCGGCTCCGTGTCCTCTCCGGTCGAGGCCCAGCAGGCCGGCGAGATCGCGGCGCGGCTGGTCGGCGGCGCCGACAAGGTCGTCAACTCGATCGTCGTCCGCGGCCGCGACCAGGTGATGCTCAAGGTCACCGTCGCGGAAGTGCGGCGCGACATCGTCAAGCAATTGGGCGTCGATCTCAGCGCCAGCATGAATTACGGCACCGCGGCGGTCGTTTTCAACAACAGCAATCCGTTCACCGCCAACAGTGCTCCGCTCGTCTCCGGCAACGGCTTGGCCGGGGCAGCCTTGAACAAAGCTGGTCTGCCCTCGGTCACCGCTACCCTGCGCGCGATGGAGAGCGCGGGCGTGGTGCGGACGCTGGCGGAGCCAAATCTGACGGCGATCTCCGGCGAGTCCGCGACATTCATTTCAGGCGGCGAATTTCCCATTCCGACCGGCGTAACCTGCCAAACGACGACGGCAGGCGCGATCGGACAATGCGTCCAGACGGTCAGTTTCAAGAAATTCGGCATCTCGCTCAACTTCACGCCGGTCGTGCTGACCGAGGGACGGATCAGCCTGAGGGTGATGACCGAAGTGTCGGAAGTCTCGACCGAAAACGCTTTGCAGGGCGGTGCCGGCGGAACGACGATTCCCTCGATCAAGACGCGCCGCGCGGAAACCACGCTGGAAATTCCGTCCGGCGGCTCGGTCGCGATGGCGGGACTGATCCAGGAACAGACCAAGCAGGCCATCAACGGATTGCCCGGCGCGGACCAGATACCGATTTTTGGCGCGCTGTTCAGGAGCCAGGACTTCATCAACCACCAGACCGAGCTGATGGTGATCGTGACGCCCTACGTCGTTCGCGCGGTGGCTCAGAAGGAACTGTCGCGGCCCGATGACGGCTTTGCGCCGGCATCCGATTCGCAGTCCGCTTTGCTCGCGCGCATCAACCGGATCTACGGCGTCGCGGCCCGCGTCGATCCCGTCGGCGGAAGCCAGGGCAATTTCGGCTTCATCATTGACTGAGACGCAGAGCTGTTCAACGAGTGGGGACGAGGACAGAACGATGACAACGAGAATACCGCTCCATCGCGTCAAGGCATTGCGCATGCTTGGCGCCCTGCTCGGCCTTTCGACCGCGCTCGGCGCCTGCATCCAGCACACCGCGGAAATCACGACCTCCAGCATCGATTACCGCCAACGTCATCCGATCGCGGTGACCGAAGCCGACCGCTCGATCGTGGTGTTCGTCGGTCATGCCCGCGGCGGCCTCTCCGGGTCGCAACGCACCGACGTCATGGGACTGGCGCAGAGCTGGGTGCGCGAAGGCACCGGCGCGATCGTCGTCGATGTCCCGATCGATACGCCGAACGCGCGCGCGGCGGCGGCCTCGTTCCGGGAAATCCAGTCGGTGCTGATGGCCGGCGGCGTGCCCTCGCGCGCCATCACGCTGCGTCACTACCGGCCCGACGATCCCCGCACGCTGCCGACGATCCGGCTCAGCTATCCGAAGATTACGGCGGTGGCCGGACCTTGCGGCCTGTGGCCGGAAGATCTCGGACCGAATATCGACAACGTCGGCTACAATGAAAATCGCCCGTACCACAATTTCGGCTGCGCCGACCCAGCGCAACCTCGCTGCGATGATCGACAATCCGGCCGATCTCGAACAGCCGCGCCCCGAAAGCCCCGCCTATACGCCGCGGCGCGATATCGCCTTTGAGAAATACCGCAAGGGCACGACGACCGCGACCACCTATCCCGAAGCCGACAAGGCCAAACTCAGCGATACAGGCAAATGATCAGCCGCGTTTTTCAGAACTCAGACGATCAACTCGACGACACGCCGGCGCAGCCGGAGGAATACATCTCGCCGGCGCCGCGCGTATCGGTGCAGGCCTTTTGCGCCAGCGTCGCGGTCGCAACCGCGGTGCGCGCAGCGAGCGAAGACCGCCGTCTCGGCAAGGCCCATCTTACGGTTCACATGGGCGGCATCGCCGCGGCCATCGACACCTATCACACGGCGCCGACGCCGAACGTGATCCTGCTGGAGACCGAGCCTGGCCGCGACATCCTCGACGGGCTCGATGAACTCGCAACCGTCTGCGACGCCGGAACCCGCGTCGTCGTGATCGGCAACGCCAACGACGTCACGCCCTATCGTGAACTGGTACGCCGCGGCGTCAGCGACTACGTGACCGGACCGGTCGAACCGATCGACGTCGTGCGCGCGATCTGCGGCCTCTACGCGGCCTCCGAGGCCGTGGCCGTCGGCCGCATCATCGCCGTCGTCGGCGCCAAGGGCGGCGTCGGCGCCTCCACCGTCGCGCACAACGTGGCCTGGGCGATCGCGCGCGATCTCGCGCTCGATTCCGTCGTGATCGATCTCGACCTTGCCTTCGGTACCGCCAGCCTCGACTACAACCAGGACCCGGTTCAGGGCATCGCCAATGCGGTGTTCCAGCCGGAGCGGCCGGACACCGCCTTCATGGAGCGCCTGCTGTCGAAATGCACCGATCGCCTCGACCTGCTGGCGGCGCCGGCAAGCCTGGACCAGGTCTATGATTTCGGCGCCGATGCGTTCGACGCGATCTTCGATACGATGCGCATGACGACCCCCTGCATCGTGCTCGACGTTCCCCATCAATGGTCGGCGTGGACCAAGCGCACGCTGGTCGGCGCGGACGACATCCTGATCGTCGCCGAGCCCGATCTGGCCAACATGCGCAACGCCAAGAACATGCTGAACGTGCTGAAGGCGGCGCGGCCCAACGACCGTCCGCCGCTCTATTGCCTCAACCAGGTCGGCATGCACAAGCGCCCGGAAATCTCCACGCGCGAATTCGCCAAGGCGATCGAAGAGCCAGCCGATCGCGGCCATTCCGTTCGATTCGAAGATGTTCGGCACCGCCGCCAACAACGGCCAGATGATCGCGCAGATCTCCGCCAAGCATCGCACCACCCAGATGTTCCTGCAGATGGCGCAACGCCTGACCGGCCACGCCGTGACCAAGCGGTCCCGCGATCTCGTTCCTGGAGCCGATCATCAAGAAGCTGCAGGGCGCGAGGGCTCGCAGGGCCTGAGCAAGCGCAACGGCGGCGGCTGGGGCCGTTACCCGCCCAAAGCCTTCGCCATTCCGACTGCTTCGGAACCGCATCTTGGATTTTTCGATTTGACGCGTGCTTGCCTGACGCGATCCGATGCCCACCGGATCGCATGCTTCGCTGCGAAAACGCTAGTCGGAGCGGCCGGCCGACGCGATCGGCATCTTCTCGACCTCGGCCCGCGCGTTCTCCTTGTCCTTGCGCGACAGCAGCTGCTTCAGCTGCGTGACATTGGCGGCCGCCTCGGCGGGCGGCAGGTCGGCCCTCACGATCTTTTCGGCCTCGGCGAAACGGCCCTGCAGGCCGACCACCAGCGCCAGATTGGCGCGCACGCGCGGATCGGTCGGCGCAAGGCCCTGGGCGCGGCGCAGCGTCTCCTCGGCCTTCGGCAGCTCCTTCGAAAGCACGTAGGACAGTCCGAGATTGGACAGCACCGACGGCTGTCCGGGCACGATCTTCAGCGCGCTCGCATAATATTGCCGCGCCTCCTCGTATCGGCCGAGCTGGTCCAGTGTCGCTCCCTGCGCCGAGAGCAGCCGCCAATCCGGATCGTCGGGGCTATGGGCGCGGCCGAGCACGTCGAAGGCCTGCTGGAAATTGCCGTTGTCGGCCAGCGCGCGGCCGTAGCCGGCGAGCAGCGCCTTGTTGCCGGGATGGGCGATGGTGGCCTGTTCGAGCACCGCAACCGCCTGCGACCGCTGTCCTGACGCGCGGAGCGCCTTGCCGTATTTCAGCGCGGCGTCGGCATCCTTCGGATTGGCGCGATAGCGTTCCTGGTAGAGCTCGACGTCGCGGCGCGGATCGGCGGCGCGGCCGGTGTCGGCCTTCTCGTCGAGCGAACCGGTGATGTCTGAAGACCGAGGTCTGGCAGCTGCCAAGCCCCAATGCCAGGATCAGGGTCGACGTGCACGCAAGAAGTCGCGTAACGCGGAACGGGTGGAGCAACTTCTGTCGCATGTAGCTGGACTCACGGCGGGAACTGTCCAGGAACACTCACAGCTTAACCCTAAGTTCGGGTTAAGTTCGCCCGCGTTTGCGGTAATCGGTGACCTTTGCCGCCCGCTACGCGCCGTCCGGGCAACTACGGCCTGCCCGAGCTGCTGCGTACCGGAACAACCGACGGTTTAGTCGACGAATTGCGCGCCGAGCTCGCAGCCGATCCGCCAGGCCAGCCGGCACTGACGCGGTCTGCCCTCCGAGAAGATCACCGTAAATTCGGTAGGAATTTCCGGATATTCGGCGATGATCTTCACGCCGCCATCCGACATGTCGGAAATCATGCAATCGCGCGGCAATCCGCCGGTCGCGAACTGTATTTTTGCAAAGCTTCTGCACGCACGACGTTCGCTGCTGCGGCGATTCGCATACATATCGATCCCTGACCCTGCTCGTTGTTAGTCACCCTGTGGTGGATCAACCTAAGGGGAATTGTTGGAATTCGCCTAGCGCAACGGCTTGCAATGTACCGGTTGTATTCGAACTCCGTTTACCGAACCCGCCATCCTGAACGAGAACCGAGGTTCTGAACGGCCGACAAACGCGCCGGCAGCAGCGCCTCGCGGCGCAATTTTCGGCAAATTAAAGGGTTGATCCACCCTCGTTAGGCGATAGCCTGACCCCTCGACTCGATTTTGTGGAAACGAAAAGCGCATGGGAAGTCTGGTTCTCCTCGACCTGATGGGCGGCGTCGCGTTGCTGCTGTGGGGCCTGCATATGGTCCACAGCGGAATCCTGCGCGCGTTCGGACCCGATCTGCGCCTGCTGCTGGCCAAGGCCCTGAGCAACCGCTTCACCGCCTTCGGCGCCGGCCTCGGTCTCACCGCCCTGCTCCAGAGCAGCACCGCGACCGCGCTGATCACCAGTTCGTTCACGTCGGAGGGGCTCGTCAGCCTGGTCCCGGCGCTCGCCATCATGCTCGGCGCCAATGTCGGCACCACGCTGATCGTGCAGATCCTGTCGTTCAACATCGCCGCCGTGGCGCCGGTGCTGTTCATCATCGGCCTGGTCGCCTTCCGCAGCGGGCCGCGCTCGCGCATCAAGGACATCGGCCGCGTCTTTATCGGGCTCGGCCTGATGCTGCTGGCGCTGCATATCCTGCTCAACACGCTGGCGCCGGCGGAGAACGCGCCGGGTGTCCGCGTGTTCATGAACGCCATCACCGGCGATCCCGTGCTCTGCATCCTGTTCGCCGCGATCGTGACCTGGCTGGTGCATTCCAGCGTCGCCAGCGTGCTGCTGATCATGTCGCTGGCCTATGCGCATTTCATCACGCCCTACGCAGCGCTGGCGCTCGTGCTCGGCGCCAATCTCGGCAGCGCCATCAATCCGATCGTCGAGGGCGCGCGCCGCGACAATCCCGCCAGCTACCGCCTGCCGCTCGGCAATCTCGTCAACCGGCTGGCCGGCATCCTGCTGGTGGCGCCGTTCCTGCAGCCGATCGCGGACCTTCTGATCTCGTGGCAGCCGGATCTCGCCAAGGCGACCGCCCTGTTCCACATCGCCTTCAACGTCGTGACCGCGCTTGTCTTCATCGGCCTGCTCGACGGCATGGCGCGGCTGCTGAAGACGTTGCTGCCCGAGCGCGTCCAGGAGGCCGACGCGTCACGGCCGCGCTATCTCGACGAGAGCGCGCTGGAGACGCCCTCGCTGGCGCTGGCCGATGCCGCCCGCGAGACGCTGCACATGGGCGATCACGTCGAGATCATGCTGCGCAAGGTGATGGCGGCGATGATGACCAACGACCGGGCGCTGGTCGACCAGGTCTCGCAGATGGACAACAGCGTCGACAGCCTCGACGAGGCGATCAAGCTCTACGTCACAAAACTCACCCGCGGCAGCCTCGACGAGCGCGAGGGACAGCGGGCGATGGAGATCGTCTCCTTCGCCATCAACCTCGAGCATATCGGCGACATCATCGACAAGAATCTGAGCGAGCTCGCCACCAAGAAGATCAAGCGCCGGTTCCAGTTCTCGCCCGAGGGCGCCGAAGAGCTCTCCGCCTTCCACAAGCGCACGATGGATTCGCTTCGGATCGCGTTCGGCGTCTTCATGTCCGGCGACGTCAACGAGGCGCGAAAGCTGCTGGCCGAGAAGTCCGCGCTGCGCAACGCCGAACTGGCCGCCACCGAACGGCATCTCGACCGCCTGCGCGAAGGTCGGCCCGAAACCATCGAGACCACCTCGCTGCATCTCGACGTGCTGCGCGACCTCCGGCGCATCCACTCGCACATCTGCTCGGTCGCCTACCCCGTGCTGGATGCCGCCGGCGAACTGGCCGCCTATCGCAAGACCGTAGCCGAGTTGCCGGCGCTGACCGCGCCGGTCCCGGGTCGTGGCTGATCAGCGGTCCAGCGTCTTCGACGCGGTGCCGCGGTTCTTCACGATCAGCATGATGTTTCTGATGTAGATGATGGTGGCCAGCGACTGGCCGAGGATGATCACGGGTTCGCGCTTGGCGATGCCGTAGACCAGCGTCATCAGCCCGCCGCCCATCGAGAAGAACCAGAACGCCATCGGCACCACGCTCTGCCCGGCGCGTTCGCTCGAGATCCACTGCACCAGGAAGCGCGCGGTGAACAACAATTGCGCGATCAGCCCGAAGGCCAGCCAGAAATCGAACTTGGCGACGAAGACGTCGTAGAGATAATCGCCCAGCGCCTGGCCATATTGAATCAGCATCAGAGAACCTCGGTCACAGTGGGCGTCGGCTTCTTGCGGCGGATCAGCCACCACACGCCGGCAAGATCCATGATCCCGATCCATAGCCGGTCAAAGAAGCCGTAATTGGACACGCCGGAATGGCGCGGACGGTCGATCACGTCGACATAGGCGATATCGAAACCTTCGCGGCGCACCAGCGCCGGCAGGAAGCGATGCAGTCCGTCGAAATAGGGCATCGAAAGGAACACGTCGCGCGGGAACGCCTTCAGCCCGCAGCCGGTGTCGCGGGTGCCGTCGCTCAGGATCGCCTTGCGCACGCCGTTGGCGATCCGCGACTGCAATTTCTTGAAGCCGGTGTCCTTGCGCCCGACCCGCTGGCCGGCGGCGAGGCCGACGCGCCCGCCACCTTTCTCGACCGCCGCAATCAGGTCCGGCAGGAACGCCGGATTGTTCTGGCCGTCGCCGTCCAGCGTCGCCACGATGGCGCCGCGCGCGGCCCGCACGCCGCTGCGCACCGCCGCCGATTGACCGGACGAAATGGCGTGCTTGAGTTGCCGGAGCTGACGGTGCTGCTTCATCAGATCCGCCAGCCGTTCGGCGGTCGCATCCGTCGAGCCGTCATTGACATAGATGATTTCGTAGACCCAGCGGCCATCGAGCGCGCTGACGATTTCCGCAATCAGCGGCGCGACGTTCTCCGCTTCGTTGCGCACCGGCACAACGATGGAAACGGCGACCGCATCTGTGTCGGAAGAAGTCAAATCGGTACTCGTCTGGTTGGTTTGGGAGGACCCGGAACCGGGCGTAGCGGGCCGTCAGGCGGCGTCCGCTTTTATGGGGCGAAAGCGCCGCGGGCAACCCTTTTGAGGCGCCCGGACGAGGGTCCGACAAGGGACACGATGCTGCCGTCGCGCTGGATCGCAAATCCCAGCCTGCGGGCCGCAAACCAGTAACGCACGAACATCGCGCCGACGATCCCGACCAGCGCGCCCGCCACGACGTCGCTCGGATGATGGGCCAGCAGCACCAGACGGCTTGCCGCAATGATCAGGGCATAGACGGCCATCGCAACACGCGCCTGGGGCCATACGGCAGTCACGGCCAAAGCCAGCGCAAAGGCGGTCGTGGCGTGGCCGGACGGAAAGCTGGAATAGGCTGGATTGCCCGCGAAGTGCGAGAAGTGAAAGACGTTGGCTTCGCCGACAAAGGGCCGGCCGCGGCCGATGCAATATTTCAGCACTTCCGTGATCAGATTGGAAAAGGCGACCGCGCAGAACAGGAACTGCAGTCGCGTTCCAAGACCGAGCAACAGCGAGCGCTGGATGCCGCGCAAGGCCGGCGAGACGATCGCAACCGCGATCAGCAACGCAGCCAGCACCGCCAGCACATATTCGTCCTTGCCGAAATCGGTGAGAATGCGAAGCCACCACAGCGACGGGGTGCCACGCTTGGGCATCTGGGCGATTTCCCACGCGTCGATCGCGTACATCAGCACGATGATCGCAGCACCGAGACCGGCCGACAGCCACAACACATGCCGCGCCGCCCGCCGCGCCGCCTCGGCGCGTCGCGAATGCGACGGCGAGCGCACGAGCTGTGCCAGCGACAGCCACGCCAGCGTCGCGAAACGCGAAAGATAGTTTTTGGATTCGGCGACGGAAGGGCTCGCGGCCATCTTATTCCGTGCCTTCCGAGCGGAAGATGGCGATCGAGACCGCCTTCCCTTGCGAGATATTATAGCCCTCGACCCGCTTGGCCACATTGTAGCGCAGCCCGATCGCTTCGGCGCGCTGGACGAAGGCGCGTTCGGTGCGCGATTCCACCAGCGCAAAACGGCAACTGCCCTGCCCGAGGAAATCCGCCGCGCCCGATCCGTCGGTCAGCAGCGTGCCGGTACCGGTCATGAAGACCAGGCTCGGCTCGTGAAAACCTGCCGCGGCGGCCCTCGGCCCGACGCAGACGACGTTGCGAAGCGCGCGCGCGACCTCGGCGCTCGGAAACACCGTCGTCAGCGACGGCAGGACGATGCCGTAGATTCCGACCGCCAGAAACATCGCCGCGACCACCGCATTCAGCAGCGAGCGCTCGGCGCGGCTGTCCTCGAACATCCACCACGCGATCAGGCCGAAGATCATCGCCGCCGCCAGGAACGGCCAGGCCGGAAACGCCGGCTAATGCGTCAGCTTGATGGCGCCGACGACGGCGATCACGGACGCGCCCGCCGGAATGACAAACCACCAGGCCGCACCGCGCATCAGCCAGGACCGCGACAGCACGCGGCGCTCCAGCGCGCCGACGGTGAGGATCGCAATCGCCGGATAGAGCGGCAGCACGTAATGCGGCAGCTTGGTCAGCACCAGTTCGAACACGATCCAGGACGGGATCAGCCACGCCAGCAGATATTGCGCGCCGGGCTCGCGCCGCGCGCGCCACACCGCCGGCGCCGCCATCCCCGCCAGCGCCGCACCCGGCCAGAACGTGATCCAGAACAGCAGCAGATAGAGGCCGGGCGGCGCGCCATGGGATTCCTGCGCGCCGAGCTTGCTCAGCATGTCGCCGCCGAGCGAATTGGAGAAGAACGCCTCGCCCGCGCGCCAGAAGATCGCGACGAACCACGGCAGCACCAGCACCAGCGTCCACATCAGCCCCCAGACCGGGCGCAGCCGCCACAGCCACGCCGCCGAGCGGTCGAGGATCGCCAGCGCCAGGATGGTCAGGCCGACGAACATCAGGATCAGCGGCCCCTTGAGCAGGATGCCGCCGGCCAGCGCGGTCCAGAAGATCGCGGGCGCCGTCCACGACGGACGCGCCGGATCCTCGCCGCGCTGCCAGGACAGATAGACCCGCGCCATCGCCCCCATCGCGGCGACGACGGTCAACAGCAGCATCGCGTCGGTCTTGGCGAGCCGCGCTTCGGCGCCGAGCAGCACGGAACTGCACATCATCAGCGCCGCCAGCGCCGCCCCGCGCCGCGTCACGAAGGCGAGCGCCGTCCAGTAGGTCAGCAGCACCGCGCCGATGGCGCCGATCAGGGAGGGAATTCGATAGAGCCAGATCCGCAACTGCGCCCGCGGCAGGCCGAGCGACGAGGCGGTTTCGACCACGGCGGCCTGCAGCCAGTAGATGCCGACCGGCTTCTTGTAGCGGACGTCGTCCTGAAAGCGGATGTCGACGAAATCGCCGCTTTCGACCATCTGCTTGGTCGCCTGCGCGAACCGCGCCTCGTCGCGGTCGATCGCCGGAATATTGAAGAAGCCGGGCAGGAACAGCACGATGCCGCAGAGCACCAGGAACACGATGGCGCGAAAATGGCTCGCGGTCGCAAAGTCGAACGCAGCGGCCAGCCTGCGGCTGGAATGCGCAGGTTTTACAGACTGTTGGCCTGCTCCAAAGCGTGGGGGTTGGAAGGTTTCAACCATCTTGTTCGCATACGATGAAACCGCACTGCAAACAACACCACAAATTCGCCCTATCCAACTGTCCCCGGACGCTTTTTCCTTACTGTACCCGGATCACGACGGTATCGGCCGCCCCCGTCGCATCGATCACCGTCAACCGGGCAAAACCCGGCCCGGGCGGATCGACCAGCCGCTGGCGCCGGCTGTCGATTTCGCCGACCGAGGTACCGTTCAGCATGACGGTCAGCGGCAGCACGCCGCCGGCGACCTTGACCGGCATCGGCGCGGCCTGCCCGTCGTCTGAACGGTCGACGTCGATCCGTGAGCCATTCAGCGGAAACTGGATGCGTGGCATCTGATCGCTGCCGGTACGGATCAGTTCGCCGACGGGACGGAAGCGCCGCAGCGGCAACGGCAGCTTGGCATTGCCAGCGATCAGCGCACCCTTCGGCGCCTTCGGCAGCGCCGCCGGGATTTTTCCGGTGCGCGCAAACGCGTCGAACAGGATCGGGGCTGCGGCGGTGCGGCCGACCAGGCCCGGCACCGGCGCGCCGTCGGGACGCCCGACCCAGACGCCGATCGTGATGCGGCCGTCGAAACCGATCGACCAGGCATCGCGATAGCCGTAGCTGGTGCCGGTCTTGAACGCGATTTTGTTGTGCACGCCGTTTTCCGGCGGCGGCGTGCCGAGCAGCACGTTGCCGACCTGCCAGGCCGCGGCCTGATCCATCAGCCGCAGCGGCTCGCGGTCGTCATTGGCCAGCATGATCTCGCGCAGCGGCCGCGCTGCGCCGAGCCGCGCCAATCCGGCATAGAGCTGCGCCAGATCCTGCAAGCTGATACCGACGCCGCCAAGGCCCATCGCAAGGCCCGGCGCTTCATCCTTCGGCAGCACGAGATTGCCGCCGGCCTGCTTCAGCCGCGACGACAGCCGGCTGGAGCCGACGCGGTCGAGCAGCGCAATCGCCGGCACGTTCAGCGAGAGCTGCAGCGCCTTGCGCACCGGTACCGTGCCCTGGAACGTCATGTCGAAATTTTCCGGCGCGTAGGAGCCGAAACGAATGGGGCGGTCGTCGATCAGGCTTTCCGGATGCACAAAGCCGTCCTCGAACGCGAGCCCATAGATGAACGGTTTCAGCGTCGAGCCCGGCGAGCGCACCGCGCGCGTCATGTCGACCTGCCCGGCGCGCCGCTCGTCGAAATAATCGGATGAGCCGACGCGCGCCAGCACGTCGCCGCTCTCATTGTCGACCGCGATGATGGCGACCGAAATGTTAGGCCCCTGCGCCACGGCGCGGTCGCGCGCCAGCGCTTCCAGCGTCTTCTGCAGGCCTGAATCCAGCGTCAGCTTGATCAGCGGCGCGTCCTTCACGGTCGCCATCGCAGCGTCGGAGGAATGCGGCGCCAGGATCGGCATCGGCTTGCGTAAGCGCGGCACCGCCACCGCCCGCGCCTGCGCCGCGTCGTCTTTCGACACCACGCCATCATCGACCATCCGCGCCAGCACGCGGTCGCGCGCGGCGTGCGCGGCTTGCGGATAACGGTCGAGCCGGCGGCGCTCCGGCGATTGCGGCAGCGCCACCAGCAATGCGGCTTCCGCCAGCGAAAGCCGCTTCGGCTCCTTGCCGAAATAGGCGATGGAGGCGGCGCGGATGCCTTCGAGATTGCCGCCGAACGGCGCCAGCGCCAGATACAGATCGAGGATCTGGTCCTTGTTCAGCTGCCGCTCGATCTGGACCGCGCGCACCATCTGGCGCAGCTTTGCGTACACCGAGCGCTCGCGCCGCGGCTCCATCAGCCGCGCCAGTTGCATCGTAATGGTCGAGCCGCCGGAGACGATGTGGCCGCTGCTGCCAAACTGCAGCGCCGCGCGCCCGAGCGCCAGCGGATCGACGCCGCTGTGCGACCAGAACCGGCGGTCTTCGTAGGCCAGCAGCAATTTCAGATAGGTGGGATCGACCGCTGTCTTCGCATCGACCGGCAGCCGCCAGCGGCCGTCCGCCATCGCATAGGCGCGCAGCAGCTTGCCGTTGCGGTCGACGATCGTGGTGGAAACTTTTCGAGCCTGCCTCCAGCGGTAACGGCCCGAGCGAGGCGACCCAGCCGGCGAAGGCGGTAGTCATGACGATGAGAACGAAGGCGAGAGACACCGCGATCCGGAAAAAACGGCGGCGACCACCGCGATCGCCGTCATGGCCGGGCTTGTCCCGGCCATCCACGTCTTCTTCTGCCGCAGCAAAAGTCGTGGATGCCCGGGACAAGCCCGGGCATGACGATGGAGTATGCGAAGCCGCTCTATCGCTCATCTCGCCACAACTCATTTCGCCGCGCGCACCTCGACCGTACCGGTGCCGGTGCGGCCGTAGCGCGAGGGGTTGTACATGTCCTCGACATAGGCCTGCGGCAGCACGTATTTGCCCGGCGACACCGCGCGCACGACGTAGGCCACCGTGAACACCGACTTGTCGTCGCTGGCGCGGTCGATCGCCGCCGTGAAGCGGTCGTCGCGGAACTCGGTATTCTCCGGCTCCTCGCCGTCCTCGATCCAGTCCAGCGTGCCGCTATCGCCCGACGACACCAGATGCGGGTTGTCGATCTCGAGGCCGGCCGGCAGATAGTCGGCCACCATGATGTGCCCGTATTCCGGCTTGGCCTCGGTGATCTTCAACACCACGGCGAAGCGATCGTTCTGCTTGGCCTTGCTGACGTCGGCCGGCTTGCCGTCGAGCGTGAAGTAACTGCGCTCGATCTTGAAGCCGTTGGAGGCCGCGGGCTCCGGCGTGACCGGCGAACCCGAGACCGAGACCACCGCCTGCACCGGCGCATCGCCGGTGTTGGTGAGCTTGACCGGCTTGCCGGCCATCGCGTCGGCCTTGTAGCTGCGATAGACCGCGGTCTTGACCGGCGAGCCGTCGATATCGAGCGCCAGCGTTTCCTTCGACAAGCGCGCGCGCAGCCAGCACCAGCCACGCGTTCTCCTGCGTCGAGGTGTAGGGCGAAAGCCCCCGCGCCACTTCGACCCGCTGCACCGCCTGCGTCAGCGTCGCCCGCGGGGCGTTGCCTTCGCTGGCCAGCGAGACCAGTGCCGCCGCATCGCGCAGCGCCGAGCCGTAGTCGGTGCGGCCGAACTCGAGCACGGGCTTTGGCGCCAGCGCATCCAGCGCCGCGCCATAGACCCGCTCCGCCCTCGCCTTGTCGCCGACCAACGCCAGCGCCGCCGCGAGCTGCGACTTCGCAATCGGCGTGGCGAGATTGGTGAGCTTGGTATCGGCGAGGTAACGCAGATCGCCGATCGGCGCTGCGCCATTGCGGGCCAGCACGTAGAGGCCGTAGGCGAGATCGCGGCCGCCGTCCTTTTCCGGCTCGTTGGCGTTGACCACGGAGTTTCGGACGCGGTCGAGCGCGTTCTTGAACAGCACATCCGGCACCGCAAAGCCCTTTTCGCGGGCGCGGGTCAGGAAGTCGGTCACGTAGGCATCGAGCCAGGCGTCGTCGCCGCCGGCCGACCACAGGCCGAACGAGCCGTTCGAGCCCTGGCGGGCCAGCAGCCGATCGATCGCATCCTTGATGCGCTGGTCGACCGCCGTGTCCATCGCCAGATGCGCGCCGGCCGCGAGGTCGTTGACATAGAGCAGCGGCATCGCGCGGCTGGTGATCTGCTCGGAACAGCCATGCGGATAGCGATCCAGCGCCTTCAGAATGGTCGCTGCATCGAGCGCGGTGGACAGGCTCACCGACAGCGACACGCTGCCGGTGCCCGACACCAGGTCGGAGAACATGTCCGACGTCAGCGTCAGGCTCTCGCCCTTGGCCAATGTCCGGATCGAGCGCCGCGCCAGCACCTGCGTCGCCGCCTTGACGTCGAGCGCATAGTGCCGCGCCAGCGTCAGCCCGTTCGGGCCCTTGATGTCGACGTCGAGATTGGCGGTGCCGGCGCCGCCGGCATCGAGCGCCAGCGCCATCGAAGTCCGCTGCTTGGCGGCGAGTTTTACCGTCGTGGTCGGATTGCCCGTCACCTTCACCGGGCCCGATGTCTTGACGCTGATGCTGTAGTCGCCGGGCGCGCCCTCGACATTGTCGAGGTCGAAACTCATCGTGCCCTTGTCGCCATTGAGCAGGAAGCGCGGCAGCGTTGCCGTCAGCACCACCGGATCGCGCACGGTGACGTCGATGGTGGCGCGACCGAGCTTGGTCGCCGTCCACGCCACCGCCATCACCCGCGCGGTGCCGGCGAACTCCGGAATGTCGAAACTGATCTCGGCGGAGCCGTCGGCGCCGACCGTGACGATCCCCGAATAGAGCGCCAGCGGCTTCTGCGTGGGCGGCGAGCCCTGCAGTTCGGCGCCGGCGGAATCGCCGCCGGTCTTGATCTGGCCGCGCGTGCCCTGCATGCCGTCGATCAATTGCCCGTAGAGATCGCGGATCTCGGACGTCAGGCGGCGCTGGCCGAGATAGTAATCATCCGGCGCCGGCGGCTTGTAATTGGTCAGGTTGAGAATGCCGACATCGACCGCGGCGACCACGATCTTGGCGTCCTCGCCGGGATTGAGCCCGCCGAGCTTGACCGGGATCTTCAGCGCCGTGCCGGGCCGCACCAGAGGCGGCGGCGACAACGCGACCTGCAGCGTGCGGGTCTTCTTGTCGATGCCGAACCATTTCAGCCCGATCGCCCGCCCCGGCATCCGCAGCGCCGCCGCATCCAGCGGACGGCGCAGCGTCGCCAGCACATAGGCGCCGGTGCCCCAGTCCTTGCCGACGGACAGCTTGACCTGCTGGGTGCCTTCCTTGACGTCGACGGTCTGCGTCGTCAGCAGGCGGTCGCCGAGCACGTTGATGGTGAGCTTGCCGGCGGTGCGGGCATTGACCGACACCACCATGGTGTCGCCGGATGCGTATTCCGGCTTGTCGATCGAGGTCTCCAGCAGGTCCGGCGTATCGGCGCTGCCGTCGGAGTACCAGCCGACGTCGAACTGCACCGAGGTGATCGGTCCGTCCGCCTCGGTCGATTTGACGTCGAGGCGATAGCGGCCGGGCTGCGGCGATACCGACACCCGCGCCGCCTTGTCCGATACCAGCGTCAGGTCGCCGTCGGCGACGCGCTTGGTCGACTTGACCGGCTCATATTCCCATGAAGAGTTCTGCCGATACCATTGGTAGCGCGACTCCATCTTCAGGAGTTCGTAGCGCAGGCCGTCCCGCGACAGCTGCTTGCCGTCGGGACCGACGAACACGACGTCGAACTCGGCCTTGTCGCCTTCGGCGACGCTCTTGTCGCCGAATAGCGGCTTGATGCCGATCAGCGCGGCCTGCGGCGCCACCGGCAGCACCAGCTTGCGCTCGACGGCGCGGCCGCCGGTCTCCACCATGCGGATGAAGATCTGCGCCTCCTGCGGACGGGTCGAGGTCGGCGCCTTGGCCAGCGACACCGGGAAGGTCGCCACGCCATTGGCGTCGGCCTCGGGCAGGTTCTCGATCGGGGTGCGCTCGTTGGAGGCGGTTTCCTCATCCGCCACGCCGAACTGGTAGCCGGGATAGCCCGGCCGCCCGGAGGCCGCAGGCGCCACCAGCATGTCGCCTTCGAGCTGGAGCCCAGAGGCCGGCGCGCCGTAGAGGAAGTTGCCGGTCGACCTTCAGTTCAACCGGAATCTCGGCCTTGATCATCTTCTCCTTGGCCGAGACATCGAATTCGATCCGTTCGGGGATGTAGTCCTCGACCATGAAGGTGGTCTCGCCGACCGACGAGCCCTTTGGGTCGGTAAAGGCGCGCACCCGCCAGGTGCCGGTCGGGACCGCCGAATTGAGCGGAACCGACATGGAACGGCCGCCCGCGCCCTGGTCGGGCAGCTGGGCGCGGCGGAATTCGACGCCGTCGGGCCGCTCGATCACCAGCGTCAGCGGTCCGCCGGCCATGGCGTTGCCCTGCCCGTCGCGCAGCAGCGCGGTCAGGTAGACGGTCTCGTTCGAGCGGTAGACGCCGCGCTCGGCATAGACGAAGGCGTCGGCGCCGGCCGGCACGACCCGGCCGGAGACGCCGCGGTCGGTGAGGTCGAAGGCGTTGGTCTTCAGGCTGAGGAAGGCGTAGTCCGCCTTGTCGCTCATGACCGTCAGCAACGCCGGCGACAGGCCGCCCTCGCCGCGCGCCAGCCCGGCCTCGAACAGCACATGGCCGGCTGTCGTCGGTCTTGCGGGTCGCCAAAATCTCGTTGTTGCGCGCGACCAGCCGCACCTCGGCCTTCGCGACCGCCTCCGTCGAGGCCAGCGAATTGACGAAGACGTGGATGCCGTCATTGCCGGAAAACGCCGTCAGGCCCATGTCGGAGACGATGAACCATTGCGTCGCCAGCGAGCCGTCATCGTCGCCGCTGCCGGGGCCCTTGGCCGACGCCGTCATCACATAGACGCCGGGCTGCAGGTCGCCGAGCGCCTGGTCGACCGGGAACGCGGTCACCACGTCCTGGTTCAGCGTGGTGGCGGTCGCGAGTTCGCCCGTCCAGACCTTTACGCCGCGCTCGTCGCCGAGATCCGAGAGCTGGTAGCTGGACAGCGTCTTCTGGAAATCGCTGTCGACCACCGTGTTGATCAAATTGCGGTCGCCGATCCGGAACACGTTGACGTTCACCGACGGCGTGTTGACGCTGACCAGCGGAATGCCGCGCTGGCCGGTGCGCGGCAGCACATAGGCGCGGCCCGTGAAGCGCACGAACGGCTTGCGGTCGCGCACATAGATGTTGAACTCCGCCGATTTCGGCAGACTCTCCTTGACGGTGGACGGCAGCCCGGCGCGCAGATTGACGTTGTAGCGCTCGCCATGCTTCAGCCCGTCGACGCAGAGCTGCTTGCCCTCGCCGGTCAGCGCCGGCTTGTCGGTGCCGGCCAGCGCCACGAAGGGCGCGAAATCGACCCGCTTGGCGAGGTCCTCGGAGAACTGGAAGCAGGCGCGCGGCGAGGCCCCGTCGGAATCGACGGTGTAATCCAGCAGCCGGAAACCGTGCTCGTCGCGCATCTTCTCGTACTGGCCGCGGACCTCGGCGACCTCGCGCATGTCGAGCGACAGCCGCAACGCGTCCAGCGCCGGACGCCACAGCTTGCGCTCGGACATCGCCCGGCCCAGCACGGCCAGCGCATCGGCCTCCTCGGCCTGGTTGCCGGCGCGCTGATAGGCGATGTAGGCCGCGGTCGAGGCGCGCTCGTGCAGGAAGGTCTGTTCGCTGGAACTGGCGGAGCGGATCTGGAAGATGGTTTTGGCCAGTCTTAGCCAGTTGGCGCTGTCCTCGGGCGTGGTGGCGGCGATCTGACCGAGGATCTGCAGGCCGGCGCGGAAGTCGGAACGCCTGAAGGCGGCATCGGCGTCGTTGCGCAGCGTCGTGGCGGATTTGGCGACCGGCCCGGCCTCGCTCTTGATCTGGGCCTCCAGCTTGACGGCCGAATTGGCCAGTTCGTCGCGCTTGAACGCCTTGTCGGCGGCGCCAGCCGCCGTCAGGCCAAGCGCCAGCGTGGCGCAAATCACTGTGGCGCGAACCAAACCGATCATGATGGGCTCCTTGCCGCGGACATCAGCCGCGTAACGTCGAAAAGTGCGCGAAAAGGTGACGGACTGATGGCAGGGATTCTGGCTTGCGAAAAGGTCGCATGCATGGCGTTGGCAGTCCAAACGGTCCCGGCGGCACCGCCCGGCGGGGTGCCGGCGGCTGGCTTTATGTGAGGGGCGGACCATAGGCTATGGCCCACCGTCTGCCTTGGTCGCGAAGTCAAAGAAATCGGTTCGACCGTCTTGGCGGGAAAGCGGATTTTTCATATTGGCAGTGCTAGATAAGGAAAGCCTATAAGGCGGATACCCGGGCCCGGGTACCGCCCGGACGGTCCCATAGCTCAACTGGATAGAGTAACGGATTTCTACTCCGTGGGTTGCAGGTTCGAATCCTGCTGGGATCGCCAACGCCTGGCGCTAAAAACCCAAGCAATTCCAACGTTTGGCCCGATCGTGCAATCTCGGCCACGCGTTCTCGGCGCAGAACGGATGCCGGACAAAGCCGGTCCATGACGGCCGATGACGGCCCCAAATTTCCGGAGAGATTTCGCACCGCGAACCTGGCAATGCCCAGCCGCAGATATGCCAATTAACTGGAACACGATCAGGCGCTGCGCCACCGTCAATTTGAAGATCGGGAACCGTCGAAATTCGACTTTGGCCGATGTCAAAAGCAAGTCGGGGCGGCGCTTGAAATGATTGCCGTCGTCGGCGCCGTCGTCGTTATGATCCCCTGATCGGCCGTATTGGGACCAAGAGTGTTCAAATCCAGTGCACGAAATCAATCCGGAAGCCTCGTCAGACGCGGTCGCCAGATACCAAGGATCACATTCGCGGTCGCCACCGCAAGCAATACCCAAAGCGATTTCCATTCGGCGTTCAGCGTTACCGCGAGATTGGCCGGGTCGACCTCGTGGGCCAACGCGCGGGCGCTCAGTTCCGCTTCCTGCTGCATCGGCCCTTGAATTGCTGCGAAACCCCACTCGAATATCAAGATGCCCGTAAGGAGCTTGGCCCAGGCCCAGCCGGCGTTTTGATAGCCACGATTGAGGGCCATCGCCAGCAAGCCGCTAATCAACACAAGTGCGAGCGAAGGGAGAAATATCCATGTCGCAATGCCACCCATCGCGCCACGCATCAGTGCATATTCGGATTGAGATGTCGGCGCTGGGGCGTAGCTCAGCAACACAAGCAGACAAGCCATCGCGCCGATTTGTCCGATGGCACCCAGCGTATGCATGAATTTCATTACCCGTCGCACGGCAATCCACTGACTCCGATCAAGGTATTACTCAACGTTCTCCGCCTTTGCGCTACTTGGAGAATACCCTGCTCGCGAGCACATCCGACGCCTCCAGCGACATGATGTCATCCGCGGTCAGCACCCGATCGAGATCGGCGACGAGGCGGTTGGCCTGGCGCAGCCGCATGCGGTCGAGCGCGTTGCGGATCGAGCGCGCGTTGGAGAACAGCGGCTGGGTCTTGCGCAGTTCGATGTAGCGGATGAAGGCTTGCCGCGCGTCCGCGCTGAACCTGTAGTTCATGTCCCGCAGCATCAGTTCAGCAATGGCGAGCAGCTCGTCATCGGCATAATCGGGGAAATCGATGTGGTGGGCGATGCGCGAACGGAAGCCCGGATTGCTGCTAAAGAACTTGTCCATCCGGTCGCCATAGCCGGCGAGGATCACCACCAGATCCTCGCGCTGCGATTCCATCACCTGCAGCAGGATCTCGATCGCTTCCTGGCCGTAGTCGCGCTCATTATCCGGCCGATACAAATAGTAGGCCTCGTCGATGAAAAGCACGCCGCCCATCGCCTTCTTCAGTATCTCTTTGGTCTTCGGCGCGGTGTGACCGATATACTGCCCTACCAGTTCGTCACGGGTCACCGACACCACATGGCCGCGGCGTACGAAGCCGAGCTTGTGGAGGATGTTGGCCATCCGCAACGCGACAGTGGTCTTGCCGGTTCCGGGATTGCCGGTGAACGACATATGCAATGTCGGGACATCGGAGGTCAGGTTCATGCGCTTGCGAATGCGCTCGATCAGCAGCAGTGAGGCGATCTCGCGGATGCGGGTCTTGACCGGCTTCAGCCCGATCAGCTCTCGATCGAGCTGATCGAGCACCTCGCCGATACCGACCTCGTTGAATTCGCGGCGCAAGTCCACCTGTTCCGGTGGTGGCGCCTCAGCCGCCGCAGGCGACACCGCTACCGCGCTCATTTGCCACCGTAGCGTCCGCCCTCGGGACGATCGGCTGCGTAGGATTTCGTGGTGTAGCGGATGTTGCGGCCGGCGACCTCATGCCGTTCGAGCCGGAAGCCAGGCTCGTCCTTCGGCCGGTTGACGATGAACGACAGCCGAACCGACTCCCAGCCATGGCTGGAATCGAACGCGGACATCCTGATGTAGCGGTCGCCATACACCTTGCGGCACTCATTCAGCTCCATCAGCACACCAGCGGCATCGCGGAGATCGAACATCGGCAGTCCCCACATTTCCCAGAACGTGTTGCGGGGATGCGGATCGTCGGTGAATTCGATATTCACGGCCCAGCCCTTGCCGAGGCAGTATTGAACCTGCGCCGATATCTGTTCGTCGGTGAGATCTGGCAGGAAAGAGAAACAGCCCTGGGTAACGCGCATGATCCTGCTCCTTACATCGAGACGCTGGCGGTGGGGGCGTAGTCGGGCATGTCGGTCAACTCGTAGTTGAAGGTGACGTTCTTCCAGACCTCGAGCGCCGATTTCAGCGGCGTGCAGGTCTGCGCGGCCTTGGCAAGAATTTCGGGGCCTTCGTGCAGATAGTCCCGGCCCTCGTTGCGGGCGAGGATCATGGCCTCCAGCGCCACGCGGTTGGCGGTCGCGCCGGCCTGGATGCCCATGGGATGACCGATGGTGCCGCCGCCGAACTGCAGCACCACGTCTTCGCCGAGATGATCGAGCAGCTGGTGCATCTGGCCGGCGTGGATGCCGCCGGATGCCACCGGCATCATCTTGTTGAGGCTCGCCCAGTTCTGGTCGAAGAACACGCCGTGTTCGAGCTTCATCGGGTTGAAGTCCTCGCGGCAGATGTCGTAGTAGCCGCGCGTGGTCGCCGGATCGCCCTCGAGTTTGCCGACGACGGTGCCGGCATGGATGTGATCGACACCGGCGAGCCGCATCCATTTGGCGATCACGCGGAACGAGACGCCGTGGTTGCGCTGCCGCGTATAGGTCGAGTGCCCTGCCCGGTGCAGATGCAGGATCATGTCGTTGCGGCGCGCCCATTTCGCCATCGACTGGATCGCGGTGTAGCCGATCACCAGATCGATCATGATGATGACCGAGCCGAGCTCCTTGGCGAATTCGGCGCGCTCGTACATGTCTTCCATGGTTCCGGCGGTGACGTTGAGATAAGTGCCCTTGATCTCGCCGGACGCAGCCTGCGCCTTGTTGACCGCCTCCATGCAATAGAGGAAGCGCTCGCGCCAATGCATGAACGGCTGCGAGTTGATGTTCTCGTCGTCCTTGGTGAAGTCGAGCCCGCCCTTGAGCGCCTCGTAGACCACGCGTCCGTAGTTGCGGCCGGAGAGGCCGAGCTTCGGCTTCACGGTGGCGCCGAGCAGCGGACGGCCGAACTTGTCCATGCGCTCGCGCTCGACCACGATGCCGGTCGCGGGTCCCTGGAATGTCTTCACATAGGCGACCGGCAGCCGCATGTCTTCCAGACGCAACGCCTTCAACGGCTTGAAGCCGAACACGTTGCCGATGATCGAGGCCGACAGGTTGGCGATCGATCCGTTCTCGAACAGATCGAGATCGTAGGCGATATAGGCGAAATACTGCCCGGGCGAATTCGGCACGGGATCGACGCGGAAGCATTTGGCGCGGTATTTTTCCGCGGCCGTCAGCCGATCGGTCCACACCACTGTCCAGGTCGCGGTCGAGGATTCGCCGGCGACCGCCGCCGACGCCTCGATCGGATCGACGCCGTCCTGCGGCGTGACACGGAACAGCGCGATGATGTCGGTGTCCTTGGGCTCGTAGTCAGGCTCCCAATAGCCCATCTTCTTGTATTCCATCACGCCGGACTTGTAGCGATCCTTGCCGCGGACGGTCATCGATTGGTCATTCATGGCAATCTCCTCGATCGTGCTAACCGGCGTATCCGGCTGGGTGATTTTCGTTATTCGGCGGCGACGGCGATATTCCCGATGCGCGGATCGAGCGACCCGGCGCGATAGCGCCTGGCCATTTCCGACAGCGGGAGCACCTTGATCTTCGCGGCATGGCCCGCGGTACCGAATTGCTCGAACCGCTCGCGGCACAGATCACGCATCGCGTCCATCGCGGGCTTGAGGAATTTGCGCGGATCGAATTCGCCTTTGGTCTGGCTTGCGACCTTGCGGAACGCCGCGGTCATCGCCAGGCGACAGTCCGTGTCGATGTTGACCTTGCGGACGCCGTGCCGGATGCCGCGCGCGATCTCCTCAACCGGCACCCCCCAGGTCTGCGGCATCTCGCCGCCGAATTGGTTGAAGATGTCCTGCAGCGCTTGCGGAACCGAGGATGAGCCGTGCATCACCAGATGCGTATTCGGCAACCGGCGATGGATTTCCTCAACCACTTTCATGGCGAGGATGTCACCGTCGGGCTTGCGCGAGAACTTGTAGGCGCCATGCGAGGTGCCCATCGCAATCGCCAGCGCGTCGACCTTGGTAGAGCGGACGAAATCGACCGCCTGATCGGGATCCGTCAGCAACTGGTCGTGGCTGACCTTGCCTTCGACGCCGTGGCCGTCCTCCTGCTCGCCGCCGCCGTGTTCGAGCGAACCGAGCACACCGAGTTCACCTTCCACCGAGGCACCGATCCAGTGCGCCATGTCGACCACGCGGCGGGTGATGTCGACGTTGTAATCATAGTCCGCCGCGGTCTTCGCGTCAGCCTTGAGCGAGCCGTCCATCATGACGGACGTAAAGCCGTGCTGGAGCGCCGTGGCGCAGGTTGCCTCCTCGTTGCCGTGGTCCTGGTGCATGCAGAGCGGGATCTGCGGATACATCTCCTCCAGAGCATCGATCATCTTCGACAGCATGATGTCATTGGCGTAGGAGCGCGCGCCGCGCGAGGCCTGGATGATGACAGGCGCATCGACGGCTGCCGCGGCCTCCATGATCGCGAGCCCCTGCTCCATATTGTTGATGTTGAAGGCCGGCACGCCGTAGCCGTGCTCAGCGGCGTGATCCAGCAATTGCCTCAGCGTAATTCGTGCCATCGCAGTTCCTTTCAAGCCCGCTGACATGTCATGGATGGATCGTTGCGACCTTCGATCGCGCCAGGCGACGTTTCGCTGCCGCAGCGACCGCCTCCGCGGTGATTCCGAATTCGCGATAGAGCACTTCGGCTGGCGCGGAGGCGCCAAAGCCTGTCATCCCGACGAATTCGCCGCTGTCGCCGAGCCAGCGCGCCCAGTCGCCTTCGACCGCCGCTTCAACGCCAATCCGGGGAACACTTCCGAGCACCTCGGCCCGATATTCGCGCGATTGCTGGCGAAACAGGTCGAAGCAAGGTGCCGAAACAACCGCGGCGCGCACGTTCTCGCCCGCGAGCAGTTTGGCTGCTGTCAGCGCGATCGATACTTCCGACCCCGTGGCAATCAGGGTGACGTCGCGGCCGCCTTTCGGCTCGACGATCACATAGGCGCCCAGCGCTACCAGATTGACGACGCCGCCAAGCTCACGAAACGTCGGCATCGCCTGTCGCGACAAACATAGTATTGACGGGCTCGTCTGCGCCCGCAACGCGCAATCCCAGGCCTCGGCGGTCTCGACGGCGTCGCCGGGCCGGAATACCAGCAAATTGGGAATGGCGCGTAACGACGCCAGATGCTCGACCGGCTGATGCGTGGGACCGTCTTCGCCCAATCCGATGGAGTCATGCGTCATCACATGGATGACGCGGATGCCCATCAGCGCCGCCAGCCTGATCGCAGGGCGGCTGTAGTCCGCGAAGGTGAGAAACGTGCCGCCATATGGGATAAGGCCGCCATGCAGCGCAATTCCGTTCATGGCGGACGCCATGGCGTGCTCCCGAACGCCATAGTGAACATAAGCACCGTCAAATGCGGTCGCACTCACCGGGCGGTGACTTTTGGCGCGCGTCAGGTTGGAATGGGTAAGGTCGGCCGAGCCGCCCAGCAAATTCGGCAACGCTTCGGCGATCGCGTCGATCACGAGTTGCGACGCCTGCCGCGTCGCGATGGCTGGCCTGTCGGCCGCGAAGCGATCGCGGATGTCGGTCATCGCCTCGGCATATCCGAAAGGCAGGTTTCGGTTCAACGCGTCGTGGAACGGCGAGCGCGCGGCCGGGTTGGATTTCCTGGTTCGCTCGATCCAGCTTCTGCGGGCGGCATGGCCGTTCTCGCCGATCTTGCGCCATTGCTTAAGAACGTGTTCCGGAACCTGGAACGGCTCGTATGGCCATTCCAGCGCGGCGCGGGTCTTTGCCACTTCTTCAGCGCCGAGCGGTGCACCGTGCGCCTTTTCGCTCCCTTGACGATTCGGGGCGCCGAAACCGATCACGGTGCGGCAGGCGATCAGGGATGGCCGGTCGCTGCGCCGCGCCTGCTCAATCGCAGCAGCGATCGCCTCCGGATCATGGCCGTCAATCCGGCTCGCCGACCAGCCCGAGGCCTTGAAGCGCGCCAGTTGGTCGTCCGAACATGACAGCGACGTCGCGCCGTCGATGGAGATTTCGTTATCGTCAAACAGCACGATCAAACGATTCAGCCCGAGATGTCCGGCCAGCGAGATCGCCTCATGGCTCAGGCCCTCCATCAGGCAGCCGTCGCCCGCGATCACATAGGTGTAGTGATCGACGTAGTCATCGCCGAACCGCGCATTCATCAGGCGCTCGGCCAGCGCCATGCCGACAGCCGTGGCAATCCCCTGCCCTAACGGTCCTGTGGTGGTCTCGACGCCTGGCGTATGGCCATATTCGGGATGCCCCGGGGTCTTGGAGCCCCACTGCCGGAACGCCTTGAGCTGGTCCGTTGTGACGCCCTCGTAGCCGGTCAGATGCAGCAAAGCGTAGAGCAGCATCGAGCCGTGGCCCGCTGAAAGGACAAAACGATCGCGATCGGGCCACGCCGGGTCGGCGGGATCGAATTTGAGGAAGCGCGAGAACAGCACGGTCGCAACATCGGCCATGCCCATCGGCATTCCCGGATGTCCGGATTTGGCTTTCTCCACGGCGTCGATCGCCAGGAAGCGGATCGCGTTGGCCATTTCTTCATGCGACGCTTCTGTGCGGCCGGCAATGCAGGCGAGAGCTGGAGCGGTCATACCGTGCGCCTCTTGCGTTCCATCAGTTGCAGGATCAGCGGGGTGAGGATGAGCTGCATCGCGAGGTCCAGCTTCGATCCGTGGATCACGATCGAATTGGCGCGCGACATGAAGCTGTTCGGGATCATCGACAGCAGATAGGGAAAATCGATCCCGCGCGGATTCTTCAGCCGGATCACCACCATCGATTCGTCCGGCGTCGGAATCCAGCGCGCGATGAACGGGTTCGACGTATCGACCGTCGGCACCCGCTGGAAGTTGATGTCGGTCTCGGCGAATTGCGGGCAGATGTAGTGCACGTAATCCGGCATCCGCCGCAGGATGGTATCGGTGACGGCTTCCGCGGTGTAGCCACGGTCGCTGCGGTCGCGGTGCAGCTTCTGGATCCACTCCAGATTGATGACGGGAACGACGCCGATCTTGAGATCGGCATGCTGGGCGATATTGACCTTGTCGGTCACCACGGCGCCATGCAGGCCCTCGTAGAACAGCAGATCCGACTTTTCAGGCAACGGACCCCATTCGGTGAAAGTGCCGGGATCTGCGCCGTACAGCTTGGCTTCCCCGTCGTCATGGACGTAGTGACGGGTGGTTCCGGTGCCGGACTCGCCGTAATCGCGAAACGCCTTCTCCAGTTCTTCGAACAGATTGGTTTCCGGGCTGAAGTGGCTGAAGTGCTTGTTGCCGCGCTCGGCCTCTTCAGCCATTTTCGTGCGCATCTCGACGCGATTGTAGCGATGGAAGGCGTCGCCCTCGATATAGGCTGCGGCGACCTTTTCGCGGCGGAAGATGTTCTCGAAGGTCTTCTTCACCGACGTCGTGCCGGCGCCGGACGAACCCGTGATCGATATGATGGGATAGCTGCGCGACATCGGTCCCTGTCCCCTCAGCGAAACAGGCCGCGCCGCGCGAACAGCGGCGCGTCGCTATTGTCGAACATCGGCTCGATGCCCTCGTGAATCGCGGCGACGTCGCGGACGCCGCGGACCGACCCCATGATCAACGGCACGCGCTGGTGCGGTGTTCTCGCCGACAGTTCGAGAATGCGCCGGCGTCCGGTGGTCGCCGACCCTCCCGCCCATTCCATCACCAGCGCCATCGGATGGGCTTCGTACAACAGCCGCAACCGTCCCTCGCGATATCCGGGGCGGGCATCGGCGGGGTAAAGGAACACGCCGCCGCGGACGAGGATGCGAAGCGATTCAGCCACCAGCGAGCCGATCCAGCGCATGTTGAAATCGGCGCCGCCATTGCCGTTGGTGCCGGCAAGGCATTCGTCGATATAGGCGCGAACCGGACCATGCCAGTGCCGCCGGTTCGATGCGTTGATCGCGAATTCCGGCGTGGCTGGCCGCAATCTTCACAGCCTGCGCGGTCAGCAGGAACTCCCGGGCACGCCTGTCGAGAATGAAGATGTCGACGCGCTCGTTGAGCGCCAGAACCAGCGTGGTCTGCGGCCCGTAGACCACAAAGCCCGCGGCGCGCTGCGCCGTGCCGGGCTCGAAGAAAGTGGAGACGATGTCGTTGCCGCGCGGACGAATCGAAAAGATCGTTCCGACCGAAATATTGTTTTCAAGATTGGCAGACCCATCGAGCGGGTCGATCGCGACGCAGAGCGGCGCCCCGGCATCGAGAATTTCAGGCAGTTCCGCTTCCTCGGACAGAATGGCTGCAACCGGCGTTCCGCGCAGCGCGTGGCGCATCATCTCGTCGGCGGCGACATCGATATCCTTCTGCAGATCGCCATCGGAATTGACGCCGCTATGTCGTCCGGTAATGCCGGCCAACGGTCCATCGGCAATGAGGTCGGCAAGGTTGATCGATGCCGTCGCAAGCGCCTCGATCACGGCGGCGACCGCGGGCCCGTTCGGCGCGTCCTGCACCGAGCGATCGAGATGCGAACGCAAGGTCACGCGTTCGTCCATGGCCGTTCCCCTGTCAGCGCCCTCTGCGGGGCCATTCCAAAGCGTCGTGCCGGTCGGCACTCCGCGCCTCACAACATCCCAATTTGCCAAATTAGGGAAATTTTCTTATCTTTGGCTCGAGGCAAAGTTTTCCTTATAAAGGTGCCGCCGATGGCAAGCCGGTTTCCGCGGGAATTGACCATTCGCCAGCTTCGCGCGCTGGCGGCCGTTCACAGCGATCGATCGGTGACCGCGGCCGCCAAACGGCTGCATCTGACGCAGCCGGCCGTCACGCTGCAGATCCGCAATTTGCAGGCGCTGGCGGGCCTGCCCCTGATTCAGCGCACCGGCGACGGAATGCTTCTGACCGATGCCGGGCGCGAGGTGCTGGCGCTTTCCGAGCGCATCGAGGCGGCGATCGCGGATTGCGAGACCTCGCTGGAGATGATGGCGGGGAAGACCGCCGGCCGTATCTCGATCGGCGCCGTCAGCACCGCGAAATACTTCGTGCCGTTCATGATCTCCGGATTTTCCAAGCTCTACCCGAACGTCGACGTCACGCTCTCGATCGGCAACCGGCAGGAGATCGGCACCGCGCTGCGCGGATATGACCTCGATTTTGCGATCATGGGCCGCCCACCGGCGGACATCGACATGGACGTTCACCTGATCGGCGATCATCCCCATGTCATCATCGCGCCGACCAGCCATCGGCTGGCGCGAAAATCCCGCATTGCGCTTGGCGACCTCGCCAGCGAGACCTTCCTGATGCGCGAGCCGGGTTCGGGCACCCGCGGCCTGATGGAGCAATTGTTCGAAGCGGCACAGGTGCGCCCCAAGCTCGGCATGGCGATGAGCAGCAACGAGACCATCAAGCAGGCGGTGATCGCCGGCCTCGGCATCGCGTTCATTTCCGCACATACGGTGGCCACCGAACTCGACGAGCGGCGGCTGGTGACGCTCGATGTGGTCGGGCTTCCCGTGGTCCGGCAATGGTTCGTCCTTTCCCGCAAGGACAAGATCCTGCTGCCCCCGGCACGCGCGATGCTGGAGTTCCTTGGCGCACGCGGCGCGCAATTCCTGCCGCGAACCCGCGGCAGGCTTCGGCTCACCCGCCCATCGGCGCGCGGCAAGCGTTAAGAAGGTTGCCGTGCAGCCTCGGCTCAAGCCGCTTTGGCCAATCCGACCTCAGCCCAGATTTCCGCCAAGGCCTGCACGAGGTGCTCGATATCGGCATCGCTATGATGCGGCGACGGCGTGATCCGCAATCTCTCGGTGCCGCGCGGCACGGTCGGATAGTTGATCGGTTGCACGTAAATGCCGTACCGATCGATCAGCACATCGCTGATCTGCTTGCACAGCACGGGATCGCCGACCATCACCGGCACGATATGGCTGGGATTGTCGAGATGCGCGACGCCGGTCTCGTCGAGCCGCCTGCGCAACCGCGCCACCCGGTCCTGGTGCCGCTCACGTTCGGCCGCACTCCCCTTTAGATGCCGGATGCTGGTCAGCGCACCGGCGGCGACCGCCGGTGGCAACGAGGTGGTGAAGATGAAGCCGGAGGCAAAGCTGCGGATGAAATCGCAGATCGTGCTCGATGCCGCGACATAGCCGCCGATTACCCCGAACGCCTTCGCCAGCGTGCCCTCGATCACGGTCAGGCGATGGCTTACGCCCTCCCGGTCGGCAATGCCGCCGCCGTTCGGGCCGTAGAGCCCAACGCCATGCACCTCATCGAGATAGGTCATGGCGTTGTGGGCGTCCGCGACGTCGCAGAGCTCCGCAATCGGCGCGATGTCGCCATCCATCGAGTAGACGGACTCAAATGCCACCAGCTTCGGGGCGTGCGGATCGAGATCGCTCAGCTTTCGCTCGAGGTCGCGCGGATCGTTATGGGCGAAGATGCGCGTCGGGCTGCGGCTGTGCCTGATACCTTCGATCATCGAGGCATGATTGAGTTCGTCCGACAGGATCGTGCAGCCCGGCATCCGCGACGCCAGCGTGCTGATCGCAGCCATGTTGGAGACGTAGCCTGAGGTGAACAACAGCGCGGCTTCCTTGCCGTGCAGACTTGCGAGTTCTTGCTCCAGCAGCACATGATAATGATTGGTCCCGGCGATGTTGCGGGTACCGCCGGCGCCCGCGCCGCAACTATCGAGCGCCTCGTGCATCGCCTTCAGCACCTCCGGGTGCTGGCCCATGCCGAGATAGTCGTTGGAGCACCATACGGTGACCTCGCCGGCGCCATCAGGATGGTGATGCCTGGCCCGGGGAAACGCACCGGCCTTGCGCTCCAGATCGGCAAAAACGCGATAGCGTCCTTCGCGATGAAGACCTTCAAGTTGCCGGCGAAAATAAGCCTCGTAGTTCATGACGTCCTCCCATTGATCGTTGCCGCCGGCTCGGTGCTGATGTTGAGAGCCGTCGTCAGACCATCCTTTGCGTGTTGCTCACGGAAACTCTGACGAAACTGATCTTCAAGCCGCTGCCGTGCGCAGGCCGCTTGCGCCGGTCTCGGAGGCGCCGCTTCGGGGCGCACGTTCGCAAGCACGACGAGATTGAGCGGAGCATTGGTGATCTTGGTGTCGCGTTCCTGTTCCATGGTGGTGTCCTCCGGCGGCAAACCTGAGCGTATGCCCCAGCCCCACAGCGTGATCGCAGGCAGCGGCAGCAGCATGAACCAATGCTCGACAACGCCGAGCGCAAACAGGGTGGAAACCAGCGTCAGTCCGACGACATCGAACGGCGTGACCGCCACTTCAACGATGCGCTGGATCAGGATGACGAGAACGGCGGTGGCAAGCGTAACGGAAGCCGGAAAGAATGCGCTGACCGGCTTGCGGGCGAAGAAGCTCTTCAGGAACCGCACGGCATCCGGCATCAACTCGTCGTTGGTGACGGGAACGCCGAGGAAGAGGTTGATCTTGGCGCTCTGCCGGAGCACCCAGAGCGCCGCGAAGGTCCAGAGCCCGACCTGGTTGGGCCCGTTCCAGGTCAGCGCGACGACCGCGGCAGCACAGGCGAGCAACGCGAACTCATGATAGAGGATGGCCTGCAAGGCGTAGCTCAGGCGCTTCCAGCCGGTCACGCCAACCGGGCAAGGCCGCGGTCGCGGTCCCGTCAGCCAGCCTGCGAGAAAGGCGATCTCCTGCGCGCCCCACAGCAGGATGGTGCAGGTGAAGGCGGTGTAGGCGCCGCCAATGCTGGTATCGCCGGCCGTAAGCGCCAGGCCGCCAAGCGATCCGGCGAGCAGTCACGCCTGCCAGCAACGCCCGTAACCCTTCAAAGCGTCCCGAGCGTCCCACCAGCAACAGCACGGCCCCGGTGCTGAACCACCATACAAACGCTGCGTAGATGGGTGGGACCGTGTATGACGCTATCAACGCCCTCTCCTCACCAAGCCGGTTGCATGCAGATTTCGCGCGGCAGCGCATTCGGCTTCACCGGCAGCAGGAACAGCCGCGCGAATGTCAGCGCTGCCTTGCCCGCCAGCGCGGCGCGCTTCACTTTCGACAGCAGGCCGCCCTTCTCGCGCGCGTCGGCGATCGCCTCGGAAATCAACCGCAAGCGCTCCAGGCCGGCGAGGAAGCGCGGATCGTCGAGGTCCAGCGTGACCGGAAATACCTGCTTGGATATTTCCGACGTGATGCGGAATACCCGCATATCGTAATCGGTCGGATGCATCCCCAGCGCCTCGTGGAACGCCGGCCGCATGTGATCGCGCACATACATGGTGGCGAACACCGCGAGCAGGAAAAAGCGGATCCACAGCTTGTTGACGCCGCGCAGCAGCGACGGATCGGCACGCATCAAGAGCGCAAAGGCTTCTCCATGGCGGAACTCGTCGTTGCACCACAGTTCGAACCAGCGGAAGATCGGATGGAACTGGCGCTCGGGATGCCGCTCCATCTGCCGATAGATGGTGATATAGCGGGCGTAGCCGATCTTTTCCGACAGGTAAGTCGCGTAGAAAATGAACTTCGGCCGGAAGTAGGTGTACTTCTTCACTTTCGTCAGAAAGCTCAGATCGACGCCGATGCCGTGATCCTTCAGGATCTCGTTGATGAAGCCGGCATGGCGGGCCTCGTCGCGGCTCATGAAGCTGAACAGCTCCTGGATATCCTTGTTCTTGATCCGCTTCTTGATCTCCGCATAGAGCACGCAGCCGGAGAATTCGGCCGTGAGCGAGCTGACCAGGAAATCCTTGAACTCCTTGCGCAGCTCGGGCGGCAGCGATTCCAGATCGTTCTTGAATTCGTCGGTCTTGACGAAATGCGCCTTGTTGTGGTCGGCGCGCAGCTCCCTGATGACCGCGTTCCATTCGGAGCGCACCAGGCTGACATCGAGGCGGTCCATCGCCTCGAAATCGGTGGTGTAGAAGCGCGGGCTGAGGATCGTATCCTCGCGCGCCATGTCGAGGCTTTCGGCGCTGCCCTTGATGCCGGGTCGCGTCTGCAGGCTGCCCTGGGTGCCGCCTTCCATGGGGATCATGATGCCCTCCCATCCGAGAAGCTGACTTCGTAGAGTTCGGTCAATTCGAGATAGCCTTCGATCAGCGCACGAAGGCGGTCGAGTGGGCCGCCACGGACGATCGTGGCGGTGCGGCGTACGACGAGACGCTGGCCGAATTCGACGCCGGTCGGCGCGTCATGCACCCTGACTTGATCGCCCGGCTTGATGTCGATGTCGCCATCGAGGACGACATGGGCGTGCAAGGTCTCCGAGGTCTGCTCGATCTCGACCGTGCAGGGCACGTCGAACGATTTTCGCGAACCGGTCCAGTTCATGGTCATGCCGCGCCTCCCCGGAGTTTCATCAACCGCGCAAACGCCTCGGTATTGGCCGATCCGAAGGCATCGAGATCGATCTGCTTGCCGCTCGAGGTGTCGGTCAGCGTGATCTGGCCGTTGACGAAGCGGGTCAGCCGGAACGGTGGCTGCGAGCCGATATCGCCGAGCTTGCGTTCCCGCGCCAGCCCGCGCAGCACCACGCGGATGAAGCCGTTGCTGCCCGGCGCCAGCGTGTCGACCAGTTGCTGGTTACTGGCGTCGTACACCAGCACCGCGCCGTTCTTGCCGTCCTCGAACCGGAAGTCGCGGCTTTCCACGGCCGCCGGCAGCGTCATGCGGACTTCGCCGACGCCGCTCAACCGGACGGTTGTTACGGACGCTAGCGCAAACAGGATCAGCGCCGCCGCGGCGAACACGCCTCCCTTGGGAACGACTGGCTCGTGAATGGCCTGGCTCATGCGTTTTCTCCGTTTCAGGCTGCCACGGTGTTTGGTGAATGCGGGATGGTATTGGGCACGAAATCGGATGCGCCGGATTGCGCCAGCGAGATGGCGGACGGGCCCGGTTGTCCCGCCAGCGCTTCCGCCAGCTTGGCCGCGACCACTGCCGCATCCGGTATCGAACTCAGCATCGGCTCCGGCGCGCGCAGCCCCCACGGGCGGATGTGCGGCCAGAGCAGCAGGTACGAGACGCGCTTGTCGTCCGAGACCCGCAGCGGGATATCGCCGCTGCCGTCGCGATGGGTTTTCAGGGCTGCGTTCGCGATCCTGGAGAGCGGAATGTTCATCGTCATCGGCAGCGCGACGCCGAACTGGAACAGCACCCGCTTGCTGGTGATGGTGTAGCAGGCCGCACGCCGGAACAGCCACGCCAGAGCAGCAAGTACCGCGATGGCACTCATGGCTGGAACGATCAGCCACAGCGCGGAGATCGCGGCGTCCGCCGGCGGCACACCGTGCGACCAGTTCGACCACAGCCGCCACGCCAGCAGCAGCCCGAAATAGATCGCGACCTCGCGGATGTGAAACGAACGCAGCGCCAGTCCCTTGAACGTGGGCTTGCCCTGCCAGATCACGCGCTCGCCAACCGGCAAGGGCGCCGGCAGCTCCTTGAACTGCAAATTCTTGAACTGTTGATGATCCTGTTTCACAGCAGCGGCTCCTGTCGTGCCGGCGTCGCGTAGAGCGTGCCGGCGCCGTAATAGCCAACGATCTTGTCTTCCTCGAGCTTGGTCACCTGATCGAGGCTCTTGGTAGCCGGCACGGCGGCGAACTGGTTGCCGAGGATGGCGTTTACCCAGACCCGGCGGCGATAGCGATCGATCTTGGCGAACGGCAGCGGCAGCAGCACGCGCCGTGCACCTTCAGCTGTCGTGACCTCCACTTCGAGATAGCGGATCAGCGCCTCGGCGCGATCGACCCAGACGTCGGTGACCACCCCGCCCACCTCACTGTCCGCACCGAGCACGCTCATGCCCCGCGGATCGGGATCGCGCGCTTCCAGATACGTGCCTTCCGCCAGCCGCAACGGAACGATGCAGGGGATGTCCTCCATGGTGAGTTCGGGAACGTCCTCGCGGTCGGCGTAGGAGCCGGGCCCGACCCCGTCGAGCATCGGGTTGCCGGTCGGCTCCATCGGCGCGCCCGGCCACACCGCAATCGGCGCCACCGCGACGTCGCGGCGGTCGTTCTTGTGGTTCGGCAGCGTGGCGATGTGCCCGGTCCGCAGCAGATAGTTCTTGGGGTCGGGCATCCTCGGGAAGCCGTGAACCACGCCGCCGCCGCTCGCGGTGGAGTCCAGCGGGTAGCCCTCGCGCTTGTCTTCGCGGCGAAGGTAGAAGATCAGGCAGGCAAAGAAGATCCAGAAGACGTAGAGCGTGACCTGTGCCAGGTCCATGTAAGCGCCGGATTGCATGAGAGACCTCCTGCTTGTTGGCTAACCAGGAAATTCGGCGAGGCCGAACTTTGTTGACGGCTGCGAGAAGCGCGTTCGTGCCGCCGTGCGCACGAGCGGGCCGATCGCAACCAGAGTGGCGAACAGCAACGCAATTTCGATGTGGTAGACGACGCTGTATCCCGTCGACGGATCGGTCAGCGCGCGGCCGAGCGCGCCGCTTGACGCCAGCGACGACACCGCGTCACGAATGCCGCCGCCCAGCGCGATCCCTCCGCCGGCCGCGGTCGCCTGTACGGCGCCCCACGTGCCCAGCGCCAATCCACTCTCGCCGTCGCGCGCCAGCGCCATCGCTGCGGTCAGCGTGCCCGCCGCGAACAGCCCGCCGCCAAAACCGATCAGCCCGGTGCCGATCCGGAACAGCAGCACCGAACTCAGAGGCGCGGCAAAGATCACGGCCGCGAAAGCGAAGATGCCGGCTACCGCGCCGAAGCCCGCGATGCGATATGGATCGGCATCGCGTCCCAGCGTCCTTGCGGCCAGCCCGAACCCTGCGAGCGTGCCGAGCGCAAAAAAGGCGGTGAGCGCGGTGGTTTGGCCGACGCTGAGTTTCAGGATTTCGGCCCCATACGGCTCCAGCAGAATATCCTGCATCGAGAACGCCGAGGTACCCAACGCGAGCGCGACAAGGACACGAACCGATCCGCCTGACTTGCGGAACCGGGCCCAGGATTGCTGGAATTCCGGCCGCGCGCGCGTTGCCGACGTCAGCGCTGGATTGCGCGCTTCCTGTTTCCACAATGCCGCGATGTTGAGCAGCATCTGCGTCACCGCGACGCCCTGAATCACCTGGATCAGGCGGATCTCGTCGAAATTCCGCAACAGCTCGCTGAAGATCAGCGCACTGCCGACCATCCCGATCAGCAGCATCACGTAGAGGAAGGCGACCACGCGCGGTCGCGCATCTTCGGGGGCGATGTCGGTTGCCAGCGCGAGGCCGGCGGTCTGGGTCGTATGCATGCCTGCGCCGACCAGCAGGAACGCCAGCGCCGCGCCGAATTGTCCGTAGACGGCTGGATATTCGCCGGTGCCGGATAATACGAGCAGCGCGAACGGCAGGACGGCGAAGCCGCCGAACTGCAACAGCGTGCCCATCCAGATATAGGGGACGCGCCGCCAGCCCAGCACCGAGCGATGATTGTCGGACTTGAATCCGATCAGCACGCGGAACGGCGCGAACACCAGCGGGATCGACACCATCAGCGAAACCAGCAAGGTCGAGACGCCGAGTTCGACGATCATCACGCGGTTGAGCGTACCGTTCAGCAGCACGATGGAGATGCCGGTCGAGACCTGGAACAGCGACAGCCGCAGCAACCGTCCGAGCGGAAGCTCTTTCGTGGCAGCGTCCGCAAAGGGAAGGAAACGCGTTCCAAGACGCATCCAGCCCTTTGCCAATGTCGTTGAGATCCGGGTCATCGGCGAATCATCTCCAACGCCTGCGACTTGTAGAAACCGCTGGCGACACGATGGCTGCGACCGATCTGCCAGCGCTCCAGCCCCTCATCCGCCATCAGCAGCCGTCGCAATTTCTGTTCGGCTACCGGCTCGATCGCGGGCGCACGATCGCCGCGCGGAAAAAGCCGGCCGACGGCGTGCATGAGAGCCAGAGCCGGAGTTTTCGGGGCGAACGTCATCAGCAGCGCATCATTGGTGCGCGCGGCCAAATCCGCCATGATCCGGCAGGTATCCGCCGGCCGGTAATGGATCAGCGAGTCCATCGCCACCACGAAATCGAATTTTCCCAATTTCGGATCGAGCATGTCGCCGGACTTGAACTCGATCGCCGAGGCGTCGAGATCCGACGGAAGGCGTTCCCGCGCGACCGAAACCAACGTCGGCGACAGGTCGATCGCGACCACGCGCGCGCCGCGCCGCGCCGCTTCGATCGACAGCGCGCCGGTGCCGCAACCGGCATCGAGCAACCGCGCGCCGCTCATGCTCTGAGGCAGCCACGACAGCAGCGTGTTGCGCATCTCGTCGCGGCCGGCGCGGACCGTGGCCCTGATGCGACCGACAGGCGCGTCCGAGGTCAGCTTGGCCCAGGCATCGACCGCGGTACGGTCGAAATAGGTTTCAAGCTCGCCGCGCCGTTCGAGATAGGTTGCGATGGACATCAGTCGAACCCCAGCAGATCGAAGATTTCGCGATCCTTCAGCGATTTTCCCGGCAGGGGCTCGATCGTCCCTGCCCACAGCTCGGCGGCGAGCCGCATATATTCGTCCGTTACCGCCTTCAATTCCGGCGTCTCGTCCATCTCGAACAGCGTCGATTTCTTCAGGCGGCTCTTGCGAATGACGTCGAGATCGGGAAAGTGCGCGACGCGCTTCAACCCGGCCTGTTCGTTGTAACGGTCGATCTGGTCGGTATCCTTGCTGCGGTTGGCGATCACGCCGCCGAGCCGAACGCCGTAATTCTTCGATTTGGCTTCGATCGCCGCGACGATGCGGTTCATCGCAAAGATCGAGTCGAAATCATTGGCGGCGACGATCAGCGCCCGATCTGAATGCTGCAACGGTGCCGCAAACCCGCCGCAAACGACGTCGCCGAGGACGTCGAAGATCACCACGTCGGTATCTTCGAGCAGATGATGCTCCTTCAAGAGCTTCACGGTCTGTCCGACGACGTAACCGCCGCAGCCGGTTCCGGCGGGCGGGCCCCCGGCCTCGAGACACATCACGCCATTGTAGCCCTCGAACACGAAATCTTCCGGCCGCAACTCCTCGGCGTGGAAGTTGACGGATTCCAGCACGTCGATGACGGTCGGGACCAGGCGCTTGGTCAGCGTGAAGGTCGAGTCATGCTTGGGATCGCAGCCGATCTGGAGCACCCGCTTGCCGAGCTTCGAGAAGGCGACCGACAGATTCGACGACGTCGTACTCTTGCCAATGCCGCCCTTGCCGTAGACCGAAAACACCTTCGCGGTGCCGATCTTGACCTTGGGATCGAGCTGGACCTGGACGCTGCCTTCGCCGTCGCCGCAACGCGAGAGACTTTTCAGCTTCAAATGTCCTTCGAGCGCAGATGGAGGCCTCTGGATGTTCATGCGGCAACTCCCACGCCTTCAAGGCGGTCTTCGAGCTCTTCGCCTGCCCTGCGCAGGACATCGAGCATCTCCGGATCGGGCGACCAGTATTTTCGCTCATGCGCCTCGATCAGGCGATTTGCGACCTTTGCGGATGCCACCGGATTGAGCGACGCCAGCCGCTCTCGCATCGCAGGATCGAGCATGAACGTCTCGGTGAGCTGCCGGTATACCCAGGGCGCCACCTCGCCTGTGGTCGCCGACCAACCCATGGTGTTGGTGACGTGCTCTTCGATCTGGCGTACGCCCTCGTAGCCGTGCTTGAGCATGCCCTCGTACCATTTCGGATTGAGCATCCGGGTACGGGTCTCCAGCGACACCTGCTCCGACAAGGTGCGGACGGTGCCGGTGCCGCGGGTCTGGTCGCCGATATAGACCGGCGCCGACTGGCCGCCCTTGGCCATGCGTACGGCGCGGCTGATGCCGCCGAGCGTATCGAAATAATGATCGACGGTGGTGACGCCGAGTTCGACCGAGTCGAGGTTCTGGTAGGCGAGATCGACCGTGGCCAGCGCGCTCTTCAGCAGCGCCGTCTGCTGCACCGGTTGTCCCTTGATGCCGTAGGCAAAGCTCTTGCGACGGGTATAGGTCTCCGCAAGTTCATCCTCGTCTTCCCAACGGCCATTCTCGACCAGATGGTTGACGTTCGAGCCATAGGCACCGTCGGCATTGCCGAACACGCGCAAGGATGCGGTTTCAAGGTCGCAATTGTTCGCGGCCTGGAAGGCCAGCGCGTGCTTGCGAACGAAATTCTGCTCAGATGGTTCATCCGCGGAGGCCGCCAGGAAGCAGGCTTCGGCCAGCAGCTTGATCTGAAGCGGCAGCAGGTCGCGGAAGATGCCCGACATGGTGACGATGACGTCGATCCGCGGCCGGTTGAGTTGATCGAGCGGCAGCAGTTCCGCGCCGGTCAAGCGACCGTACCCGTCGAAACGGGGTCTGGCGCCGAGCAGCGCAAGGGCCTGCCCGATCGGCGCGCCCTCGTTCTTGAGATTGTCGGTGCCCCACAGCACGATCGCCACCGACTCGGGTATCCCGTGTCCCTCGCCGACGTGCCTGTCGATCAGCCGCTGCGCCTGCTGCGCGCCGTCCTGAACCGCAAAGGCGCTGGGAATGCGGAACGGATCGAAGCCGTGGAGATTGCGCCCGGTCGGCAGGATCGCCGGCGTGCGCAAGAGATCCCCACCCGGCGCGGGACGGACGAACTTGCCGTCGAGTGCATGCAGGATGCTCGGGATCTCGTGATCCTGCTGCAGCATGCGATCAATGCCGGCCAATTCCTTGTAGAGCGCAATGGATACTTCATCCCTCGCGGCCAACGTCTCGGGCGCTTCGCCCTTTACCAAGGCCTCAAGGATCGATTTGTCGGGACGAACGTCATGCGATGCATCCGCAACTGCCTGCAACATCTCGACGCGCTGCTCCGCCGACGGGGTCTCGCCAACGACGTGGAGGCCATGCGGGATCAGCGTGTATTCGAGCTCCAGCACCGCCGCCGACAGCCTGCCGACTGCCTGCGCTGGATCGGTCCACGCTGGTTCCGCCGGCGTCAGTTCCAGAGTGCTGGCCTGAGCCTGAATGAGCGTGGCCAGGCCTTCGCGTTCGGCCTCGCTATCCGGCGGCAAGACGCGCCAGCGCTCGATCGATGCTTTCAACTCGACCAGGCCCTTGTAGAGCCCGGCATGGGCGACAGGCGGGGTGAGATAGCTGATCAACGTCGCCGCCGAACGGCGTTTTGCGATCGTGCCTTCGGAGGGATTGTTCGAGGCATACAGATAGAGATTCGGCAGGTCTCCGATCATGCGGTCGGGCCAGCACGCACCGGACAGCCCAGTCTGCTTGCCCGGCATGAATTCGAGGGCGCCATGGGTGCCGAAATGCAGCACCGCGCCGGCGCCGAAATCCTCGCGCAGCCAGCGATAGAATGCCGAGAAGGCATGCGTCGGCGCAAAACCCTTCTCGAACAGCAGCCGCATCGGATCGCCCTCGTAGCCAAACGCAGGCTGGACGCCGACGAAAACGTTGCCGAAGCGCTCGCCGAGCACGAAGATCGAGCTGCCGTCGCTCTGTTGCTTCCCTGGCGCCGGGCCCCACTGCGCCTCGATCTGGCGCAGCCATTTTTCACTGCGAACGTGATCGCCGGCCGGGATTCGGGTGTGGACATTGGCATCGGCGCCGAAACGGGCCGCGTTACCCACCACGATCCGCTCGCGCAGCGCGTCGACATCCGCGGGCAAATCGACCTGATAACCCTCGCGCTTCATGGCGGAGAGCGTGCGATGCAGGGATTCGAACACCGAAAGAAAAGCCGCGGTGCCGGTATTGCCGGCATTCGGCGGAAAATTGAACAGAACGATCGCGACCTTGCGATCTCGCCGCTCGGAACGGCGCATGGCTACCAGCCGCGCGGTGCGCGACGCCAGCATCTCCGCGCGCTCGCTGCAGACCTGCATTTCGCCCGCAACGTCGGAGCGGGAGAAGGTGCACGAACGTTCGCACCCCGTGCACGGCATCCCTGCTCCATCGGAGCGACCGCCATAGACCATCGGACCCGCGGCACCATCGAGTTCCGGGATCGCCACCATGATGGTGCTCTCCACCGGCATCAGGCCGCGATCCGATGCGCC
>CAWFMW010000016.1:0-171534 GCA_963816815.1 uncultured Alphaproteobacteria bacterium | reverse complement strand
ACCCGTTGTTCATCCTCTACACGTCGGGCTCGACCGGCAAGCCTAAGGGCGTACTGCACTCCACCGGCGGCTATCTAGTTTTTGCCTCGATAACTCATCAGTACGTCTTCGACTATCACGACGGCGATATCTACTGGTGCACGGCAGATGTCGGCTGGGTGACCGGGCATAGCTACATCGTCTATGGGCCGCTCGCCAATGGCGCGACGACCTTGATGTTCGAAGGTGTGCCGACCTATCCCTCGATCTCGCGCTTCTGGGATGTCGTGGATAAGCACAAAGTCAATATCTTCTATACCGCACCGACTGCCATCCGCTCGCTGATGGCGGCGGGCGACGAGCCGGTGAAGAGAACCAGCCGCAAGACGCTAAAACTGCTCGGCTCGGTCGGCGAACCGATCAATCCGGAGGCTTGGGAATGGTATCACCGCGTCGTCGGCGACGGACGGTGCCCGATCGTCGATACGTGGTGGCAGACCGAAACCGGCGGCATTCTAATTACGCCCCTGCCTGGCGCGACGGACTTGAAGCCTGGCTCGGCTGGACGCCCTTTCTTCGGGTTGCAGCCCGAGATCGTCGATTCCGCCGGTCATGTGCTCGAAGGCGCCTGCGAAGGTAACCTGGTTGTCGCCGATTCGTGGCCCGGCCAGATGCGTACGGTCTATGGCGACCACAAGCGTTTCGAAGAAACCTATTTCTCGACCTACCCCAACAAATACTTCACCGGCGACGGCTGCCGGCGCGACAGCGACGGTTATTACTGGATCACCGGCCGGGTCGACGACGTTATCAACGTCTCGGGGCATCGCATGGGTACGGCCGAGGTCGAGAGCGCGCTCGTCGCACACGAAGGCGTTTCGGAGGCCGCCGTCGTTGGCTATCCCCACGACATAAAGGGCCAGGGCATTTACGCCTACGTGACCCTGATGGCTGGGAAAGCGCCGTCGGACGCGATGCGCAAGGAACTGGTTGCCCACGTCCGCAAGGAGATCGGTCCGATCGCGTCGCCGGACATCATTCAGTTCGCGCCCGGCCTGCCGAAGAACTCGATCGGGGAAGATCATGCGCCGCATCCTGCGCAAGATCGCCGAGAGCGAGTTCGGCAGCCTCGGCGACACCTCCACTCTCGCGGATCCCAGCGTGGTCGACGATCTAATCGAGAAGCGCAAGGCCAATTCGTAGGCGGGCCGGAGCTGCGCGGCCATCGCCACGGTTGGGGATGGTCGTTTTGGCGGCGGCGATAGCCGACCCGCCTGGATCGTTTTCGGCCGACCGCCATCCAATTCACGGCTCGCCGGTATTTGGCGGGGAAGTCAATGCCCAACGCCTTCGATGCCACTAACCCGCCTTTTGACCGCCTGACATCGCAGGAGCTCTCAACCCTGCGTGCGGCACTGGATATCGCCTACTTTCGTCCGGGCGAAACCATCATCGCCCAGAATGCGCCCGCCAGCGCACTGTTCGTGGTCATCAAGGGCACCGTTGAAGAGCGCGACGGCAGCGATCTGCTGGCGCTGCTCGGCCCCAAGGACAGTTTCGACAGCCGCGCCCTCCTCCACGGCAAAAGCGGCCACGCATTCGTGGCACGTGAGGAGACGCTGTGCTACACTTGCTCCAAGGGCGTGACCCTTGGCTTGATCCAGAGCAATCCGCGGTTTGCCTCGTTCTTCTACCGTGAGATTTCTCATAAGCTGGATGAGCTTGTCCGCGACGAAGAGGAGCGGCGCTACGGCTCGTTGATGCGCGCGCGGGTCTCCGAGCTGTTTTTGCATCCCCCGGTCTTCATCGACGCCAGCGATACCATCGAAGCCGCCGGCCACTTGATGCGTGAGATCGACAGCAACGCCCTGTTCGTTCGCGACGGGGACCGCATCGGTATCATCACCGGCATGAACCTCTCCAAAGCCGTTGTGCTCCGACGCCAGCCGATCGAAACGCCGGTGCGCGAGTTCGCGCATTTCGACGTCGTGACATTGCGGCCGGACGATTTCGTATCAACGGCGCTTCTGCTGATGACCAAACACAACAAGCGTCGCGTCGCGGTGCATGACGGCAAACGCTATGTCGGCATCCTCGAGGATATCGACCTGCTGGGGTTCCTGGCGGGCAGCGCCCAGGTCGTCGCAGGTCGCATCGATCGCGCATCGAGCCGGGAGGACTTGGCCATCGCCGCGCGAGAAACCGCGGCACAGGTCCGCACCCTGCGCCGCCAGGGCGTCAAGGTCGAGATCGTTGGCGAAGTCATCTCCGACCTCAATGGTCGCCTATTCTCCCGATTGTTCGAAATCGTCGCACCCGCCGAGATCCGGACCAGCGGCTGCCTCATCGTCATGGGCAGCGAAGGTCGCGGTGAGCAGACCGTTCGCACTGATCAGGACAACGGATTGGTCCTGGCCGGCCCCGTTGACAAGACGGTACTGGATACGTTCCGATCCGATTTCTCTGGTGCGCTAGGAGATTTCGGCTTTCCACCCTGCCCCGGCAACGTGATGGTGCGCAATCCGGTCTGGTCAAAGCCGCTCTCCGACTATCTAAAGGATTTCCGCCACTGGGTCGCTTTACCCGACGAAGCCGCGCACATGAACGTGGCAATCTTCTACGATGCCCGCGCCGTTGCCGGCGACGCGCAGTTGCTGACGACAGCCAAGACAGCATTGATCGATATGATCCGTGGCGAGCAAGTCTACCTGGCTCATTTCGCGCGTGCCGTGGACGCCTTTGCAACACCGATCGGACTGTTCAACAATCTGGTGACATCCGAGGGCAACGGCGACGCGTTGGACCTCAAGAAAGGTGGCATCTTTCCAGTCGTTCACGGCATTCGTAGCCTCGCGCTAGAGCATGGCTTGTTGGAAACGGCGACCGACAAGCGTATCGCGCGGCTGAGCGACATGGGTGTCCTGCAGGCGGGCTTCGCCCGCGAGCTGAGCCAGACGTTTCGCTTCCTACTGACGCTCAGACTCGACGGGCAACTGGCTGCATCGGCCGGCAGCTCGGGCACCCTAGTACGACCGTCATCCCTTTCCAGTATGGAACGCGATCTGCTGCGTGACGCGTTTCAGGTGGTCAAACAGTTCCGCGGGCTCATTCGCCACCACTTCAATCTCGGCATGTTTTGACGTGATCCCCCGCGCAATCAAACGACTTTTCCATCAAGCCTCGATCGGCGATCAGTCGTACCGATTTCTGTTCCAGCCAGGTCCTGTTGACGAGGTCGTCGCAATCGATTGCGAGACAACCGGCCTCAATGTGCGGACCGACGACATCATCAGCATTGCCGCGATCAAGATCCGAGGCAACCGGATCCTGACCAGTGAGCGTTTCGAAGCGACTGTTCGCCCCGATGCCGACATGCGAGCCGAGGGGATCAAGGTTCATCGCCTGCGTCACACCGATGTTGCACAGAGCCCGTTTATCAGGAAGGTGCTGCCCAGTTTGCTTCATTTCATCGGTGGACGTCCACTGATTGGATATTACGTCGATTTCGACATTGCGATGCTCGACAAATACGTCCTCCCTTACATTGAGATCGAGCTACCCAATCGACGTGTCGAGATTTCCAAGCTCTACTACGAGCGCAAGTATGGTGACGCACCGGCCAACACGGTCGTCGACCTCTCTTTCGCTTCGATGCTCAAGGATCTCGGCATACCGCCGCTCGCCCAACACGACGCCTTCAACGACGCGCTGATGACGGCGATGATGTACGTCGCCTTGCGTGATATGAAGGAACGGGATGTGCGTATCGCGCGCCCTCGTGCTGGAGGCGCCATTTTCAATCCGATAGGCGGATAAAGTTCTATAGTTGATGAATCGACCGGGCATCCTGCATTTACCGCCGCTTCGCGCCGCAACTACCCTACTGAAAAGCCCGTTTTGCCCTCGGCCGGGCAGCCCAACAAATTGCGATGTGTCGACAGTAGGTGGCGGGCGCTGCGTGACAACAAAGGGTTGAAGAATTGGGCATCTGTTCAACGGCCGCTTTGCGCCAGCGGCCGTCATTCACACGAGATGTTCGCTCTTGATCAGAGAAAGACAACAATCTGAGGCGATTTGCAGGCAGCTTTCGGCAAATTAAGCATTCTTTCACCGTTGGGATAAGGGATGCCCCGAGTTGGGCAAATGGGCTCTGAAAGCTCGAACCTCGCTGAGGAATGGCGGTAAAGTTGATCTCAAAAGCGCTCCAAGCAGCGTCAAAGTTCTAACGGTCACAAATGTTACCCAAAAACGCATGGGCTACCAGCTTAGCGGAAGCGACAGCAAAGCCATCTACGCATTCGCGAAACACCCTACCTCATTACTAATACTCACGCGCTACAATCAGACAGCTAACGCTCTTCGCGCTTTCTTTGGCCGCAGCATCCTCTTGTGGGAGGGTCATACGCGATCTGCTTTGGATGGCTTCGTACAGCAAGTCGAGGCTGCCATTGGCCCTGAGGACCTAGGCGCGGCAATCGTGAAATTCATGGACGCTGTTGCGGTCGGCTTTAGCCCCTCGCAGTTCGGGAACCGTTTTCAAGAGGAAATTGCCGATCGCTGCTCAAAGCGGCGCACGGGCAAACCTGCAATGCTGCAAACGCTGGCAAGCTGCATTGTAGATTCTCCCGATCACAAGGGAGCGGCAGCTATGTTGAAGCGACTGTACGAGTACGTTCAATCGGAACAGCAGTTCTTGGATGTGAAATTCGATTGTCCACGCGAGTTTTGGGATGCCATTCGCTTAGGACAATTCGATACTCCAGCCGATGGCTTGGCAGACCTCGCTCATCGACGCGCTTATGCTCGCGCTCAGCCTCCTGCGCGAGCGATCAGCACAATCCACAAGGCCAAGGGGCTTGAATGTGAGAGCGTTGTCTTGATGCCCTGCGACGCCAAGTCGTTTCCTGATAAATACGACGCACGTTGTTTGCTATATGTAGCGCTCAGTCGCGCGAAAAATGAACTAATGCTAGTCCTTTCGGAGAATGACCCAAGCCCTCTTTTATTGATTTGAAGAAAAAGCTCGTTGCTAGACGCATGAATTGTCTTCCCAGAATTACGGTGCAGCACTGTCACAGAAATTGCCGTGTCTCACTGACGGGGTGCAGTCCAGTGCACTTAACCTCGCCCACAGCATTTGATTGGAGCTTGAAGGACAACAAAGCGTCAATCAAATCGTCGGAATTCTATTGCGGATTGAGACAGCAAGTAGCCCGCATGAGCGCAGCGATATGCGGGGATAAAACACAACCCCGGATATCGCTGCGCTCATGCGGGCTACGCCTGCTTGCTGTCCGCGATATCGCACAAACCAAGGCCTTAGTGGGGCTCAGCTTCAAGGATTCTGAGGGCATCCCACCACCCTTTTAGAGCCTCATAGTATTGGTCAGCAGCAAATGCCTCATTTGGGAGCCCGGTCGTAATCGTGATCACGTGAGTAGGCGTTTGTATCGCGAATATCTGACGCAATAGATAGTATTCTGGATATGTCTTGATCGGCTTCAAGGGATCCGTTTCAACTACGAGATCGTCAAACCTAAAATATCCACGAAGATATGCGGCACCTGGGTTCTTATGCAACCTCACTATTTCAAACTTTGCATTCGCAACGGCTTTGTCTAACGAACGAGTAAAAGAGATAAAATTAATCAACTCTTCTGTTGTTGGATCACCCTTCGGTTCGCGTTTGACCGTCCGCACGATCACAAATGGGAACATCTTCTCCAAGATCGGGCTGTTCTTAACTGTGATCGTTTCATTTCCCCTCCAGAGAAGGCACCGTTCACCTCCAGCGGCCAAGAGAATTTCACGTGCTTCTTTCAACTCTGAATTAGTCTCAAGGTTGGAACCAAAATACTCCTGAAAAACGTCGAGCAATCCGACTTGCTTGGGACCGCTAAAAAGCCCTGAGTGCGGTCCGTCCAATAGCGCAACGTGAAAAGCGCGATCACGCATTGCCTTTGGGCCGAATTGAAGGGCCGATGCAACAGGAATTGCTTTCAGGCCCCCTATGCGTGGAAAATACTCGTCTACAATCGCACCATCGGCGAGCGTTTCCATATCGCGTCGGTGTTCATCTTTAATACTGTCGATCTGCCGTTTGTAATGATCTATCTCGCGTTGATTGAGATACCCGGCCGCACGCCAACCTGCGGCTAACGACGCTACATAGGAGCCACCTACCGCAACCGCTGCTGCAGCAACTGTCGCGACTGCGCCAGGGTGAGCAATTAAGAAATCGATGAGTAGCTTAGCGTCATTCGCCATGTGGCCCCTCCGCGACAAGTGTCGTTCAAATAACCCTGCCCACTCTACAACTATAGGGCGAATATTTACACATGGGCGACGTGTTCGCTATTCAAAAGAAAAGATAGCAAGCTACACGCGGACGGCGGATATCGGCACTAATGCGTTCAACGTCCGAAAGAGCTTTTCGGCGCGTTCTAGTGTTGCCTCAACGTCCTTGGCCGCACCGGCTTGCACCGCTGGTGATGCCGGAGCCTGAGCCGATGTGGCGCCCTTGCCGATTTTCACTGACGCCACCAGCGAGGAATTGGCGCCGACATGGGCATCGCCGACATAGGAGATATGGTTGACCTTGGCGCCCGCTTCGAGCGTCGCGGCCTTGCTCTCGACGAAGTTGCCGATCCGAACACCCTCGCCGAGCGAGGTGCCCGGGCGCATGCGCGCAGCGATGTGCGGGGTAAAGCACAACCCCGGATGTCGCTGCGCTCGTCCAGGCTGCGCTTGCCTGGATTGAACCTCCGCCCAAGGTCCGCTTTGACCCCCAGCGCACATTCAGGTTCCGACTGTCTCATATCTGCCGCACATCGCTCGAACGTGACCGACCTGCCGCACTGTAGGCGCATTCGGACGTTCATGCTCTCGGCGTGGCTGAGGGGGGCGCGGCTGACTGCCCGGCTTTCTCGAACGTAGAGGAATAAATACCGTGATGAAGATCGTGATTGTAGCGGGTGCGACGCTTGCCCTGGTGACTGCGGCTGGCGCTGCCGACATTCCGCGCCCACAGCCCGTCTATCAGCAGGCCCAGTTCGGCAAGATGCCGATTGGCAAGACCCCCATCGGGAAGACCCCGATCGGCAAGACGCCCCGGCCCTATGCGCGGTATTGACCGGGATCCTCGTTGATCCCGAGCTTTATCTTCGACAGTTGAAGGGCGAACCGTGGCAAACAGGCTGAAGAGATCAGGACTATGCCTGCTTGCAGGAACTCGCTGTCCTGCTCCAGTGCGAAATCCATCCTGCTTCGGCACGCGAGATGGACATTCTCGCGGGCCTGGAACGTCTCATTTCCCCCCAACAGGAAGTCGACAAGCGCGCCGCCAACGCGAGCGCGCTTGTTTCCGGTGAGGCGTCGGCGCGAAAGCCAGGATCGGGATCAGCAAAGGGCCCGTACTACGTCGACTTCAGAGCCAGAACGGCGGCGAGCTGGGGACATGCTTTCGTCTGGTTCGGGAAGACAAGCGAGCGCGCCGTCGAAGTCGCAGGCCTTACCCCTGCGGGAGACACCGTGCCTTATGTAATTGGTCATCTGACGTGGGTGCCGTCCGAGACCAAGGCAAGCTATGGCGATCTTGATCCGCAGTACCTGACCGCCAATTACCGCGTCTACTTGAATGAGCCGGATGCAAAGAGGGTTTTCGCCTACATCAAGAAACTGCAGGCGAGTTCACCGGTCTGGAACGCCGAAACAACCAATTGCACTTCGTTTATCGGCAGCATCGCAGAATTCATGGGATTGAAAGTTCCTCACCGCTGGCAGCGTCCTGAGAACTATGTCAACAGTCTCAAGGCGATGAATGACGGGCGCCAGATGATCCGCCTGTCGTCAGAGCAATAGCTCGCGTTCGTTACTGTCCCCCGGAGATGCCTTTCGTAGGCCAGCCATGACTCTTATGGTCGCCGCGAGGACCAGCGCGCAAAGCGCCGCCTATCGTTGATGACCAACTCGAACCGCCTTGCTGTCGTACTGGCAAATCACCGGGATTAGTTCGATTTTTCACAAGCTCCCAGCGAGACAAGGAACTCTCCTGTTTCGCCCTGAAAGAGCGAGAAATGGTTTGAGCCGTACAGCGTAAACATCCCATGTTCGTGTTGAAAGCTGTACGTGTCGGTCGAACCGAGAAACTTTCCCATCGAAGGAGAAATTTCTATGTCGTAGTTTATCAGGCACCTGTTTGCATGAGAACCATCAAGGTTATCGATCAGACCGTACTCACTCCCGACACACCTGATGCGCTTTTCGGCATCACTTACTTCCTTGATCGTGACGAAAAACCTTTCGTTAGCCGGACTAATTCGATCGCTGATCACTCGCCGCTGTTCGTCGACTTTCATCCCCGCTGTACTGCTTACCTGACAGACCCATTTGCCGACACGGGCGCGTTGCTCCGCCTTGACGCACTGGCCATAAGCCAAAATCTGGTCGATGTTTTTTTCCTTCTTGTCCTTCTCAATTTTGAACGCCGAGCCATGGCACGCTGCGTGGCTGCTGCCCACCGCGAACAAGAGAAAGGTCATCGACAAGGCTGAGATTCGGAACATCGATTTCATCTGAAACCTCCGAGTGGACGATGAGGCATCACAGTCGGTGCTGGCATCACAACTTCCGAATACGGACCGCTTCCAAATGCAGTTTGGCGTTCAGCAAGCGCTCACGGCGGGCAAAGCCCTTTGAGATGGATCAAGATTCGGGCTTCCAGCGAATTGAGACATTTCGATCCGATCCGGGCGCATGGTGGATATCGATCGGTCATAGGCGCCGCCGGGTTTGCGGCCAGATGGCTGCCGGTTCAAGCCGCCAAACCAGCGATTAACCCGTTACCCGATCCGCTGTAAATCGAACCAGATCCGCCGCCGTACCGACCCAACCAGAGCACCCGAGAGGACGCGCCTGGCGAGGATGCGATGAAACTGCAGAAGATCCTTTTCAGCTTCGAGGGCCGGATTGGCCGCCGCACCTATTGGCTGGCGATCCTCGCCCTGATCGTCGCATTGCTGGTCTTGACCTTGGCGCCCTTTCTCCTCAACAGCGAAGGGGCGGCCGTGGTGATGCTCGCCTTGACCTCGCAATTCATATGGCTCTTGAGCCTGTGGCCGATACTGGCCTTGGGAGCTAAGCGATTGCACGACCGCAACAAGAATGGCTGGTGGCTGCTGGTTTTCTGGCTGCTGCCCTTTGCCCTGTTCGTTGGCGGCTTCAGCATCGCCCTCTTTGACGATCCCAGAACCGGCCGGAGCGGAGATTTCTCGACCGGCTTGATCGTGGTTCTTGCGAGCCTTCCGCCCGCGCTGTGGGGCATCGTCGAGCTCGGCATCCTGCCGGGCACCAAGGGGCCGAACCTTTACGGCGCCGACCCGGCGCAACAGCTGGCTTGAAAACCGCTATGAGTTCCTGCGCGAGCCTGCTGGTACGTGTTAGTATCCACTGTGGATTTACCGAATGCCGGGCTCTCTACGCTAATCTTCCGGCTTACGGCGATCATAGGACCAGCCGAACAAGCCGCTCCTGCGAGACTCCGGCTCGGCCGTCGGCGGTGGCTTTACTTCCGCCTGCGGCGCGGGAGGCGGTGCGACTGGCGCCGGAAGGCTCTCGCACTTCAGGGAATAGACAAGTTCACCATTGGCCGTCTTGCCGATCGGCGTGCAGGGGTCGACGCGCGCTGCTGTGCTCTTCTGGGCCTTGGGCGCAGGCGCCGGTTGCGTCTGCGCCCAAGCCGGCGACGACGTTAGCAGGAATATCAGCAGCAACTTTTTCATCGGCAGGCTCTCCGTTCCACAACTCTAATACAGCCGCCCGACCCGGTATATGACTACGAAATTTGCTCGCCACTTCGCAAACCGGCGGCAGACGTCGCCATTTGAGTTACGAAGAATTACGGCGACTGTGCACTTAAATACGCGAGCGATCCTCGGCCGGATTAAGGGCTGGTCCGAGAACCGCGTAGCCGCAACTACACCTGCGCCGCCGTTCGATGCCTCTCAGGTCGCGAACGGTCTAGCGAACTCTAAGGATTGCCTTGGCCTGTTCCAGAACGACTTCTGCCTTGCCGTGTTGTCCGGCACTGTGGAACGCTTCTCCCTCATTGCGGAGCTTGATAACTTGCGCTCGCTGTGCAGGCGTAATTTTTGCTGTTGGCAGCGCCGCATTGATTTTCTGGACATCTTGCGGATGCTTTGATTGAGCCAGTGCAACGTTCGTCAGCGCGAGCAACGCGATTGCGATCAACATTCCAAATCTCAACATCGCCTCCCCATGAAATTGTTCAGGTCATGCTTTTGATAATCACGGAGGCTATGGCAAAAGCCCGATGAGAGCAACGGCGCTACGGACACGGCGCTATTGGCAGATAACCGGACATGAAGTGCGCGCCTGAATCCGCGCTGATTTATGAGGCCCCGGACGGCCCTTCGATATCCTTCACTTCACTGTCACCTAATAGTTGAGCGTGGCGCACCCAGGGCTGTTGTTTTGTGAGCCGCAAACCCGAAGCGTGAACTTGTCGGAGCCCTGGCTGGAAGGCGCGGTGTAAATGTAATAGCCGCCTTCCCTGAGCTTGATCTTCCCGCGCGCCGGCGGCGTAACAAGCAACAATCGCTTGAACGTCAGGTTGGCGCCGCCGAAACTTCCGAAGGTCGCTTCACAGGTCGCACCGCCCTTGATGGAAAGGTACATCGGCCAGTCGGCGTCATACGACAGCTTGTATGTCCCCACGCGGCTGCACATTTCCGCCTGAGCACCGTGCGCGCTCAAGACCACGGCCAGCACGACCAACATAGCTCTCAGCATGTTCGCCCCCGTGAAAGCGACGATACGTTTGGCTGGCTGTTAATACAACTTTGTGCCGATCGTGACGCACGATCAGCAAGTGGCCCGCATGAGCGCAGCGAGATGAATCACAACCCCGGATATCGCTGGTCGCGGTAGGGACGCCCATTGCTGAGCGCCCCCCGCACAGATCCGTACGTGCGGCTTTCCCGCATACGGCTCCTACCTCAGGTGTCTAACGGCGAACCGCTGATTGGGCCAAGGATGAAGGATTCTCGGCTTTGGAAGCCAGTCGTCCGCGAGCGCCTTCATCTGCTCCCACCCGTTTGAGTCTCTTTGGCTGCGTCGGTTCAACACCCGCCGCCAGCTTCTGACGATCTCGTCGCGGAAGCCTACCAGTGCACGATTGTTCGTCGGCACCGCATGGTAGTTGAAGTAGCCACGGATGACCTGCTTCAGCCATTTACCTTGCACAGGAATCGGCTGATGCATCCGCCGTCGCAGGTCCTGCTTGATGGCTTGCAACTTCACCCGCAGGCGATCTCGACGCGTCTTCCGTTTGATCAGGAACTTGCCGCGCCGCGATCTGCCACAGATGAAGGTGAAGCCAAGGAAGTTGAAGGTCTCCGGTTTACCCAGTCCTCGCCGCTTGCGGTTGTTCTCCGCCTCGCGTCCGAACTCGATCAACCGGGTCTTCTCAGGATGCAGCGATAGTGCGAACTCCTTGAGCCGTTCGCGCAACGCTTCAAGGAAGTGACGAGCTTCGTGCTCATGCTCGAACCCGACGATGAAGTCGTCGGCATAGCGCACGATGATCATATCGCCCGTGGCTTCGCGTCGTCGATACCGCTCTACCCACGAATTGAGAGCGTAATGCAGGTAGATGTTGGCAAGCAACGGTGAGATCACCGCTCCCTGCGCCGTCCCCTGCTCGCTGACGCTCACGATTTCGTCTTCCAGTACACCCGCCCTGAGCCATTTCCTGATCAGGCGGATGATGCGCTGGTCGCCGATCCGATGCTCGACGAAGCGGATGAGCCAATCCTGCTCAACCGTATCGAAGAACGAGCGGATGTCGGCATCGACGATGAAGTTCACCTTGCGGCGCTCGATCGCGACCACCAGTGCATCCGTTGCATGGTGGGCGCTCCGCGCAGGCCGGAACCCATACGAGAATCCGAGGAAATCCTCCTCGTAGATCCCGTTGAGCACCGTTGCTACCGCCCGCTGTACGATCTTGTCTTCAATCGCTGCAATCGCGAGCGGGCGCCGCTGTCCGTCCGCTTTCGGGATGTAGACCCGTCGGGACGGTTGCGGCCGATACGCTCCCCGATGAACACGAGCATGCAAGTCCTCAAGGTTGGCCTTCAGGTTTTGCTCGTAGTCGCGCCACGTCACCCCATCCGCACCCGCTGCGGCATTTCGCTTGAGAGCAAAGAACTCCGCTTCAAGCAGTTCAGGGCCAATATGGTGCAGGAGCGCGGTGAACTTCTCCTTCTTTCGTTCCTTTGCCGTTCGCCGTATGCGGTCCAGCGCCTGGGTCACGTTTGTCCGGCTCGGCGTCCGGGACGTGCTTTGCTGATCCACATTCCCCTCGGTCACGGTCCTTCGCTCCACCCGCTCCTCCGCGGCTTGCACCGCCTCGTTCACAGGCTTCATCGCTACTACGGCCGCGTCCGACTTCCCGCTTTCGTGCATCATCGGCTTCGGCTCCTCGCCTTCCCGATGCGGACCATCAGCTCTTGCTGCCGATGGTCAAACGCGGGACCTCCCAGGTTCCGACTCGGTCCTTTTGTGCGTGATGTGGCCTTTGACCCCGGCAGGGCGGCCGTGCCTTGCATCGCGGCACGGCTCATATTGCCTTCGACCATGAGCGACGGTCTCTGCCCCTGCGATAAGCCCATTTCGTGGCTCAATCCCACACCCCACACAATCACTGTGTACGCTTCGCGGCCGGCGTTACCACAGGCTCGCGCAACACTCGTTTCCAGGCGGCGCGCTACGCCTTACCTGGGCTGGACTTCCACCAGCCGACCGCGCCAGCTTCCTGGCGCACCGCTCATCCGGGCTACGCTTGCTAGAATAACGACAGCGCTGCAGGCCCTGCTCGGAGCAAAAGACGACGGCAATTCCGGTATCCCGCGACCAGCCGGATCGCAATTGACGCACTATTTTCGTGATGATGGCGGCGGTTGTTCAGACATGTGAACCCGTTCACAGCCGCTTGCATGCTTCCGGTACATAACGGGGCAGCGGAGGGACACGCTATGACCCAACCTGCAAAGCGCATACCCACATGGCTGACGGTTGATGTGCTGGTGATCGTCATATCACTGGCGATTATCGGGATTGGGATAGGGATCGGGATTGCTCCCTAGCAACCGGCTAGCTGGACTTGGATCAACCCCGCCCCTGCGCTTAACCCTTCTTCTCAGCCTTCGCCCGCGTCTTCATCTCGCGATAACGCTTCGCCCCGCCGTCGCGATTGGTTTGCTGATTGCGCTCCACCGCCATCGCATCGTCAGGCACGTCCTTGGTGATGACCGAGCCCGAGCCGATATAGGCGCCCTTGCCGATCTTCACCGGCGCCACCAGCGAGGAGTTGGTGCCGACGAACGCGCCCTCGCCGATCAGCGTCTTGTGCTTGAAGAAGCCGTCGTAGTTGCAGGTGATGGCGCCGGCGCCGATGTTGGCCGCCGCGCCGACGTGGGTGTCGCCGATATAGGAGAGATGATTGACCTTGGCGCCCGCCTCCAGCGTCGTGGCCTTGAGTTCGACGAAGTTGCCGATCTTGGCGCCCTCGCCCACCGACGTTCCCGGCCGAAGGCGCGCATAGGGGCCGACCAACGCCTTCTTCCCGATCGAAGACTGCACAATGTGCGAGAAGGAATGGATCACCGCGCCGTCGGCGATGGTGACGCCGGGGCCGATCACCACGAACGGCTCGATGGTGACGTCGCTGCCGAATTTGGTGTCGGCGGAGAGATGCACCGTGTCGGGCGCGATCAGTGTCACGCCGGCGTCGAGGGCGGCCTTGCGCAGCCGCGCCTGCATCACCGCTTCGGCTTCGGCGAGCTGGCTCTTGGTGTTGATGCCACGCACTTCGTCCTCGCTGGTTTCGATCACGACGGCCTCCAATCCCATTTCCCTGACAATGGTAACGGCATCGACCAGATAATACTCGCCCTTGCTGTTGGCGTTGCCGATCCGGTCGAGAATTTTTAACGCCAGGCGGCCGTCGAACGCCATCACGCCGGCATTGCACAGCGTCACCTTGCGCTCCTGCTCCGTCGCGTCGGCATGTTCGCGGATCGCCATCAGGCGGCCGCCCTCGAGCAGCAGCCGGCCGTAGCCGGTGGGGTCCGCGGCGCGGAAACCGAGTACGGCAAGGGCTGCGCCCTGCGCCAGCGGCGCGCGCAGCCGCGCAAACGTTCCGGCCGAAATCAGCGGCGTGTCGCCGAACGCCACCAGCAAATCGTCGGCGCCCCGCGCAATCGCCGCGCGGGCGGCCAGCACGGCGTGCGCGGTTCCGAGGCGCTCGGCCTGAACGAAGGTCGTCGCATCGGCGCGGATCCGCCCGACCTCGTCGGCGACCGCCTTGTGGCCGGGGCCGATCACCACCGCCAGATCAGCGCCGGTTCCGTTCGGGGCGGCGTCCAGCACGTGCGCCAGCAGCGACTGGCCGGCGATGGGATGCAGCACCTTCGGCAGCGAGGATCGCATGCGCGTGCCCTCGCCGGCCGCAAGCACGACAGTCAGGCTGGATCGAGCGGTCATTCTGGTCCTCGGAGTCTTACTCAAAAGCACCAGGTGAATCAGGCACTTTCGGTTAGCTCGTCATACCCGGCCTGATGCCGGGCATCCACGCTTTCCTCGCATCGAAGACAGACGTGGATGGCCGGGACATCCAGCGCTAAGACGCGCTTCGCGCTTTTGCCCGGCCATGAAAGTGCAGGCCTAGCCACGGCGGAAGTATCGGGCGATACGGTTTTCCACACGTCTGAATTGTTTTCCCCCGGAGATCAAACCAATTCGCCGCCCTGAAAACGTCCGGATTAAAGTGACGGGCGCTTTTCCTGTTAATGTTTGCGGTATGATTCGGCAGGGGCCTTGAGGAGGGCCGAGGGCGCTTGGCCAGGAAACCAGACCATATCCGGGACTTCGAGGCCGATGACACCGGTGGCGTGCTGGGCAAGCTGCTGGCCGACGAGGACGGGTTCGACCGACGCGCGCTGTGGCGGATCGGATCCTGGGGCGCTGGCGCCACGGGCGCGGTGATTCTGGCCGTGATGGCCAACCAGTCGTCGCTTGGGCTGAAGCGCGACCAGGTTGCCGCTGCCGATTTGAGCCGGCAGGCGCAGCAGATCCAGCAGGTTGCCAGGGAAACCCACAGCGAGGCGCGGCGGCTCGCCGCCGCCATCGATACGCTCAACAGCGATCGCGACAGGCTGTATTTGCGCGTCACCGGCCTGGAGCAGGGCCTTGATTCCGTCACCGGGGCCATCGCCCGGCAGGGTTCCGCTGCGGCTTCGCCCCCCGCCCCTGCGGAACCGTCCCCACCGGTCGCGCCGGTAGCAACCACCCCGGCCACACCACCCGCCGCCGACAAATCCACTGTGGCCACTGCGGAGCCCGGCCCGGCGACGCCGGTCTACTCCGCCGCAAAGGATGCCGCGAAGACCGACGCTTCCAAGGCGGAGAGCGCCAGGCTGGAAGCGGCAAAGGCGGAAATGGCAAGGGCCGAGGCGGCAAAGACCGAGGCTGCCAAGGCGGAACCCGCCAAACCTTCGCCCGCTACGCCGCTGATGGCGGCGCAGTCGATGATGGCCCCACCCGATCCCTCGGCCAGCAGGCTGGTCGAGCCGGGCAAGGCGCCAAACCCGGTTATCTCAAGCCCGATCCCTGACGTCGTAGCGTCGGCGCCATCGGCGGCGGATGCGGAAGCCGACGATGACGCTTTGCCAAAAGTGTCGCTGCGGCGAACCGAGTTCGGGGTCGATCTCGGCACCGCCAATTCGCTGAACGGCCTGCGGATGCTATGGCTCGGGTTGCTCAAATCGAGATCGAACGCCCCTCTGGCCGCGTTGCGCCCGATCATCGTCATCAAGGAGAGCACCAACGGGCTCGGCATGCAGCTCCGCCTGGTCGCCGGTCCCCTCAACGACGCTGGCGCCGCCGCAAGGATCTGCGCCGTCCTGACCGAAAACAAACGGCCCTGCGAAACCACGATCTTCGATGGTCAGCGGCTGTTGCTGAAGGCAGACGATCCCTCGCCCGCTGCCGCCAAGCCGACCTATCGCCGGCGCGCCATCGCCAAGCGGGCGGCGGCTGTTGTCGTCGAGGAAGTGGCGAAAAAGCCGGAGCCGCCGCCGGCAACGACGCAGGCGACCCTGTCGTCCTTCTTCAACCGGAAAAGTACGCAATAGTCTTTTGATTGACCCTCATCCTGAGGAGCCCGCGGAGCGGGCGTCTCGAAGGATGACGGCCACAGGCGGGCCACATGGTTCGAGACGCGCGTTCCGCGCTCCTCACCATGAGGGTCTAGCGACACAGCAAGGCTCGCCGAGCGCTTGTCCCGGCAGCCAATCCCGACCATATTGCGCCGATGAAAAAATCTCCGTTCCGGCTTACGCCCTATCAAGTGCAGTTCCTGCTGGTAGTCGGCTTCATCACCGTCGGTTACGCGCTTTATCTGCGCTACCTCGCGGTCGAGTTCTCGACCGTGGCGCTGGCCTGCGACGCCGGCCTGCAAAGCACGCTGTGCAAGTCGCGGACGCTCGCCACCTATCTGTTCAAGAATTCGGTGTTCGGCATCGTCGCGGTGATCATCGCGACGCTCCACGTCATGCGGCCGTCGATCGTGCTTTTGACCGGCGGGCTGATCGCGGCGGGACTAGGGATCGTGCTCTACAATATCGCGCTGTCGGGACTTGCGATCGGCCTGCTCATTTTGGGATTTGCACGGCCCGCGCCCGCCACAGCGTGAGCGCCAGCAGCAGATAGACCGCGCAGGTCCACATCGACTGCCAGTTCTGGTTACCCTCGTTGATGCCCATGAACAGCGCGGCTGCGACCAGCAAGCCGGCAAAGGCGGATTCTGCGATCGGGCGCACGCCCTCTTTCGGCCGATTGAGCAGCATCAGGACCGCAAACGGCACCACCGCCATGGTCAACGAGGCGAACGGAAAATCGCGGTAGCGCGGATCGAAGGTAAAGCCGAGCGCGGTCCCCCCTGCGATTAGCGTGGTGACGATCAATACGAAACCGAGCAGCGCCGGCAGTACCCCGCCGGCGCGATAATCGCGCGGTCCAAGCAGTTCGAGGAATGTCGGCAGCGGCCGTCCCGACATCGCGGCATTCGCACACAGCAACGGCGACGCGATGCCGGCCGCGAGCAGCACGCCCCACTGCAGCCAGCCGCCCGCCCCGTAGCTCTCGTAATACATCTTGTCCGCGGCGATGCCGAGCAGCATGCCGGCTGATGTCGCCGACGTCCCGACCGCAATCCACGCGGCCACGCCCGGTTTCCACGGCCGCCGCCGCAGCGTCAGCCAGCCGGCCAGGAACACGAAGGCGCTGAGCGCCATCCCGCATCCCATCTGCAGTTTCCAGGACGGGAAATTGCTGATCGGCTCGCCGGGCGGATATTTCACCGCGCGATGCGCGTCGTCGATCATGCCCCAATAGCCGCCGACGGTGCCTTCGAGCTGGCGCTTCCACGGCTGGTCGTAGGCCTCGATCAAATTGACCCGAAACTTTTCGCGCTTGGCGAGGTCGAGGATTTCGGACACCACGCGCGCCTGGTTGGTGCGCGACGGCAGCGCGCCCTCGCGCATCCTGCCGGCACTCGGCCAGCCGGTCTCGCCGATCAGGATTTCCTTGTCCGGAAACGCCACCGCCATCCGCCTGCGGATATCGTCGACATGGCCGGCGGCGAATTTCGCGCGCACCGGGACGTCTTCCCAGTACGGCAGGATGTGGATGGTGACGAAGTCGACGGCCTCATAGACTTCGCGGTTGCGCAGCCAGAATTCCCAGACATCGGCATAGGTGACGGGCACGGTGACGCGCGCCTTGACCGAGCGGATATTGGCCGCGAGATCTGACGTCGTCATCTCGCCGCGCAGCAGCACCTCGTTGCCGACCACCAGCGCGGTGATGACGCCGGGGTGTTCCTTGGTCAGTTCGATCGCGATCGCCATCTGGGCGAGGTTCTTGATCCGGCTGCTGGAGAGCCAGATGCCCTGGATCACCTTCAACCCGACCTTGGCGGCGAGCGCCGGAACCTGGTCGAGGCCATTTTCGATCGAATAGGTCCGCACGCAGTCGGTGATCTTGGCCAGTTTCGCCAGATCCTGCGCGATCTGTTCAGGGGAGATCTGCGTGGTCGGGATCAGGGGGGTCTGGGAGCCACGGAACGGGGCGTAGGAGACGCATTGCAGCTTGGCGTTGGGATCGATCGGCGCGCGCGAAAGCGTAATCGGCGTGGCCAGCCACCACCAAAGGGCCGCGATCATACCTAGCGATGAAAGGAGAAGCGCCAGCGGCGTACGAAGAGAAATCGGTTCCATCCTCCGGGCGGGGACCGTCGATTACCCGTTCATCGGCGTCCTGCCAAGATGCACGGTAGCCCTATTCCGCCGCTGCGCCTGCGGCAGTTTTACCACCACCATGATAAAGTTGTGACTTTGCTGGACAAAATCCGAAATACCCGTCATTTGATCGTTGAGCGTGTCCGCCGCATTGGAGACCAATTTGGGCGGCAACAAGCCAGACCATCACACCGGCCTTGTGTAGGCCGGAAACTAATCGGGGAATGTATGCGTCGTCGGGTGCGTGATCCAAGAGTTGCGGTTTTGCGGCGCTTCGCCGCTGCCGGCCTGGCCCTTCTGATCGGATCGGCTGGCGCGTTTGCCCAGAGTGGCACCCCCAATCCCCAGGATCAGTCCAAGCAGCCGGCCGGCAATCAGGCCGACCCCGCCAAGGATAACCAGCGGAAAACCGACGAATTCGTCGAGGCGGCCCAGGCCATCAACGGCCCGGGCGGAAACCCGGAATGCGTCTGGCTCGGCCGACGCGTCGTGCGGCTGATGTGGCGCGACGACCTCGACACAGCATTCCGCCACCTCGATCTCTACGACCGGTTCGGCTGCCCCGGCGGCCATGTCCAGGCGACCTTCCGCTGCCTGACCCGTTTTGGCGGACAGATCGACGACAAGGTGCCGAGGAGCCTGGACGACAAGGTTCACACCTGCTGGATCAATCCGGGCGCCCAGCCCCAGACGGCCGCGGCGGCAAACCCTGCGCCAGCAGCGCCTGCGACCGCCGGCAACGCGACGCCGGCACCTGCCGCGTCGCCCTCGCCTCCCCCCAGCGCAGCGCCCGCGCCGCCGGCGAAATAGACGCCCGCCATTCAGGATACGTTCACAGGAACGATCCTATTTATCCGGCGTTTGGATTGGCCGCGCCCTTAAAACGCCACGGCGTCATACCAGTTGTGAAATCGCAGGGCAGGACTATCCTTAATGGTGCCGCCGTGTCGGTCGAGCCCAGGGGACGGGTTCGCTTTCCTTAAATCGTAGCCCCGTATGGTTTATCTCCGATGCGTGCCGTCGTCGCCGTTCTGCTGTTTGTGACCGCGGCTCACGCCGGGCTGTGGGGCCTGTTCCAGGAAAAGCAGCCGGCCCCCGATTTCAGGGGCATCCTGCCCAGCCTCTCCTACTCGCCGTTTGAACCGGGTCACACCGTCGCTGACGGCGACACTGAGAAGGTTCGCGCCGACCTGAAGCAACTCTCCACCCTGACGCGAGCGATCCGCCTGTACTCCTCGACGGAAGGCAACGAACTGGTGCCGCCGATTGCCGCGGAATTCGGAATCAAGGTCACACTCGGCGCCTGGATCGACAAGGACAAGGACCGCAACAGGCGCGAGATCGAGGCCATCATCAACCTGGCCCGACGCAACAGCAATGTCATCGGGGTCGTGGTCGGCAACGAAACCGTGTTCCGGGGTGAAGCGGTTCCGATCGAGAACCTTGGGCCGATATCCGAAACCGGGCTCGAACCCGCGGAGAGCGCGCGGATACTCAACGAAGAAAACCAGCGGGTTCGGGAAGCGGAAGCGCAGCCTGAAGACAAACGGGCCGAAGCGTTGAAATGGGCGCTTGCGGAGAACAACGTCTATCGGTTGGGAAAGCTGATTCAGCGGATCAAGAAGTCCGTCAATGTTCCCGTGACAACCGGCGAGATCTGGAACATTTGGCGCGATCATCCTCAGCTCGCCAACTCCGCTGATTTCATCGGCGCCCACGTGCTGCCCTACTGGGAGAATTTTACGGACAAGCAGGCTGTCGACCAAGCGGTCGCCATGTACCAGCTGTTGCGCGACCAGTTTCCGGGAAAACGGATCGTCATTGCCGAATTCGGCTGGCCCAGCGCCGGGTACAATCTACGAAACGCCGAGCCTGGCAGATTCGAACAGGCCTCTGTGCTGCGCAATTTCGTCGCCCGCGCCGAGGCCATCGGCATGGACTACAACATCGTCGAGGCGATCGATCAGCCCTGGAAATTCTTCGAAGGCGGCGTCGGACCCTATTGGGGCGTTCTCGATGCGTCGCGCGAGCCGAAATTTTCGTGGACCGGCCCGATCGTGAACGAGAACTACTGGAAGCTGGCGGCGATCGCGATCCTGGTCGGCATCCTGATGTCGCTGCCGATCCTGCGGATCGAGCAGCCGACCATCATGCAGGCCATGGTGCTGTCGACGGCGGCCAATGGTGTCGGCGCATGGACTGCCACCGTGTTCGCCTATTGGGCCGGGCATTATTTCGTGTTCGGCTCGGCGTTCGCGCTGACGCTCGGCCTGATCCTGCTGGTGCCGCTGGTTCTGATCGCAATGGCGCGCATCGACGAAATCGCAGCCGTGGCCTTCGGCCACGGTCCGCGCCGGCTGATCACCAAAAGCGCGCCGCTGGCGCCCGCCACCATCGGCGAGAACGTCGCCTTTCCGAAAGTATCGATCCACATTCCCGCCTATTTCGAGCCGGTGGAAATGATGAAGCAGACGCTGGATGCGGTGTCGCGGCTCGACTATCCGAACTTCGAATGCGTCTGCATCATCAACAACACGCCCGATCCGGAGTTCTGGCAGCCGATTCAGGACCACTGCCGCGCGCTTGGTGAGCGCTTCAAGTTCATCAACGCCGAGAAGGTGCAGGGCTTCAAGGCCGGTGCGCTGCGCATCGCCATGGAGCGCACGGCGGCCGACGCCGAGATCATCGGCATCATCGACGCCGACTATGTCGTGCATCCGGACTGGCTGAAGGATCTGGTTCCTGTGTTCGCCGACCCGCGCGTCGGCCTGGTGCAGGCGCCGCAGGAGCATCGCGACGGCGACCTCTCGCTGATGCACTACATCATGAACGGTGAATATGCCGGGTTCTTCGACATCGGCATGGTTCAGCGCAACGAGCATAACGCCATCATCGTGCACGGCACGATGTGCCTGATCCGCCGCGCGGCGATGGACATGGCCGGCGGCTGGTCCAGCGACACCATCTGCGAGGACACCGATCTCGGCCTGACCATCCAGCAGCAGGGCTGGCTCACGCACTACACCAACGTGCGCTATGGCGAGGGCCTGCTGCCCGACACCTACGAGGCGTTCAAGAAGCAGCGGCACCGCTGGGCCTATGGCGGTCTGCAGATCGTCAAGAAGCACTGGCGGCGCTTCCTGCCCGGCGCGAGCCGGCTGTCGCCGGACCAGCGCCGCGAATTCTCGCTCGGCTGGCTGAACTGGCTGGGCGCCGAAAGCCTCGGCGTGGTGGTCGCGATCCTCAATCTGATCTGGGTGCCGATCGTGGCGTTTGCCGACATCGCGGTTCCCGACAAGATCCTGACGCTGCCGATCATCGCCTCCTTCATCGTCTCGCTGGCGCACTTCCTGGCGCTCTATCGTCTCCGGGTGAAGATCAAGGCCGGCCAGATGCTCGGCGCCATGATCGCGGCCATGAGCGTGCAGTGGACGGTGTCGCGCGCGGTGGCGCAGGGCCTGATCACCGAGCACATCGCCTTCGCCCGCACCTCCAAGGGCGGGTTGTCGCGGATGTCGATCGAATTCCAGGCGTTCTGGGAGGCCGTGATCGGCGTATTGCTGCTGGTCGGCGCCACCGTGCTGGTCGTGACGAACGGCTACAAGCAGGTGCGCGAGATCTACATCTTCGCGGGCGTGCTGGTGCTGCAAAGCCTGCCGTTCCTCGCGGCGGTCGCGATCGCGCTGTTGGAAAACTCCCGCACCAATTCCTTCGCCTTCTGGCGCAACAGCGCGGTGCGGACGGCGGAACTGATCGGGCTGCGCCCGGTCCGCCTGCCGGCGGTCACCAGCCAGTCCCAGCCGGTGGCGTCGGAAATCCGCCGCGAGGCGAACTGACGGTGGATGGACAGGCCTGCGGCGCTTCAACAAGCCTGGCTAAGCGTCACGGACACAAGGAAAATTTGGGTTGCGCCAGTGCCGCTTTTGTCGCGCCGGCACTATTGACCCGCAGGGGCCCGCCCCCTACACAGCGCGGCAAGTGAGCGCGTAGCTCAGGCGGTAGAGCACGTGACTTTTAATCATGGGGTCGAGGGTTCGAGTCCCTCCGCGCTCACCAAGAATCCCCAGAATTATCAAGATATTGACTGATCTGGTTGGAACAACTTCCGTCCCGCAAATCTGCTGTGGGACGGACCAAATGCCGTCTCTATTTCCCCGCGCATGTCACGAGAGAGTTGGGGAAACAACAGCCCCTCTCTCGACGCGTTTCGGGATTACGGCAACGGTCTGAGTTGGGTTGGAAGTCCTTTCTTGCCCACCGGACAGCCCGTCTTCCCTTGGGGGTTAGACTGACTCGGTTCAGACACGGAGGATCCGCTTGCACTCGTAAATTCATTCCAGGCAGCGTCCGATGACAGGTTCAAGTAACCAGAAACCGCGAACGCGAGTGCGATCACGGCGAGAAGCCCGACCGCCGCTGTGGTGCCTACTCCATAGCTGTTGAACATCGCTCGCCTCCCGAACTCGGGCTGAGATGGCGTTAGATCAAGGCGGCATTTTCAAATGTGAACCGCTTCACGTCTCACAGTGTCTTGATGCGCAGGCAGATCGCGCTGAATCAATGCACCGTCCCGCTTGCATGCCGGTAGGCTCGGACGGCGGCTAGAACGGACGTCGACGTGCGAGCCTTGATACTGCCTCCCGCTATAAGCGTGGCGTTGACGCCCGCAGTTCGCCGCCAAAGTAACCTTAATTTTCTGTTTCCATTGTCGATAAAATTTTATCGATTAGTCTCATCATCAGTCGCGCGGGGCTCAATATCCGAACGATCAGAGGCCAATCCGAAGACCGCTAGTCTTCACGGCCTCGCCGAAATCAAGCAATGGAACCGGTCACGAACCGGCAATTGCGGAAACGAGCCGTCCGGTGACCGCCCGGACGGCTCTTTCTATTGTTTGTACGCCTTGGCTCGGATGCACGGCCGTTCAATCATCCTCGTACCTTTCGATTTGAAACGCACGGTTCCACTTGCACAGGAACCTCGCGCATTGCTCAAAACTTCGTCTTGTCTCGCCTCATCCACTTCGCTTGACTTCGCATGCAGGCCATTGTGGGCGACATCGGTCCAGGTCACAGACTGCCCTCGCTCCATACCCTGTTCGCCCCCGTCGTCTTCTCCAAGTTGCGGCGGGGGCGCCCCTGCTCAGGGAACGCCCGAAGGGCCGTGGTGAATTGCGCGGTTGGAATCGCTTTGCTGCTGCATCGTTGAACGTTTCAGCATTGCGACAATGCGCTGCGGTTCGTCGTCCGCCTCTACCCGCTGGCTTTTCCGTTTGGCATGACAGAGCCTGCTACGCAGTGCCTTTCACCAAACACCGGAAACGATGAGACTTCCCTTTGCGCTGGTTCCAGATTTAACCTTTCCGACGGGCATCAAGCTTAATTCGTGAGTTTTGTTGCGGCCGGTCCAAACAGGTCTAGCGTGACTGCAGGTCGTGCAGATGGCTAATTGTTTCGGCCTGCGTACTGCGCGACTAGGGGCCGCTTGTCCCCACGGGCGGCCCCGCCCCATTTTAAGAAAAGCTTTTTGCGTGCCCTGGTCGACCTCGTTTGAGGATCCCATCATTTTGCCCGACGGCCGGAAGCTGCTTACGCTGAAGGACGCGGCCGACTACATCACGAAGCTGCCGAAAACGGAATCCGACTTGCCGGAATGGCAAACGGCGATCGAAGTGCTGATGCTGTGCAGCCACGGCGGCAACCCCATGCTGGCCCGCATCGGGGTCATGAAGGCGCTGAACGGTCATGTGGAGCGGGTGTTCAACACTGACGCCAAAGAGCACCATTGGGGCAAGCGGAAGCTCAAGCGGGATCAGTGAACTCCCCGCCAGCCACCGGGCTGAGTTCAAGCCGGGGCGCGCTGAAATTGGATGCTGCACTGGCGTCGAACGCTGGCATCTTCGATAGCGATCATCTGACCGCGCATGAGTGCCAACTCGTCTGCAATGCTGCTATCGCCGACCAAGGAGAATGCCTTCGGCCAGCGGATCGTTGTGCTGTTGTTTTCATTGCCATGCACGATCGGATCGCTCTGTTGCAGGCCGGCGACTTTGGCTGATCGTGAAGACAGCGCACGAGCCTCTTGCGCCAATTGAGGACAATCAAATTTCAAATAGGGGAACGGCGGGACGTAAGTCGATCTGGGCTCAGCCAGGCTGGATCCACCACCCGCCAGGATAATCAATATGACCGCCAAAATGCGCATCTCAAACAACCTTCCGGGTTGTTCGGACCGTACCACAGCGCCCACTTCGGGCGGTCTTTTGTTTGTGGTTCCAGAATTAACCGGCGGCGCGAACATTCAGGTTAATGAGCGACTTTCGTTGCGAAGGCAATAAGGCCGCCTATGGTGGCCCCACCGGACAGTTGCCCCACACAACGTCCGGCACACCAGCGAAGCCGTCAGGCGATCAAGCCCCGCTTGGCGGCTTTGTTGAATCGGGGCTGTTGCAGCGGTCGATCCAATGAACGCTACGAAAGAAAGACGCGGGCCGCGAAGGCCACCCAAATCGCCCAGCTCACTTGCGGAGCGGTTTCACGCTTTGCAACGATTGCGCCGGCTTGTCCAAGATCTCGAACAATCTGCAACGAAGAATGGCCAGCCGCTCGAACCGCGCGGCGACAATGAGAACCGGCGTCCAAAATGACCTCGCAGAACCAAGCGAGCCCTCAGAAATTAAGCGCAAAGCCGGCTTGGGCATACGTCTGGCATGTATGGAAAGTCATCATCCCCAGGCGATCCATCACCGGCCGGCTGGTGTACGGTCTGGTGTTGCGTCGCCATAACGGGCGGAGATGGATTTACAAAAACCTTGCCAAGTACGATCCGGAGGATTGATTGAAGCCAGATCTTGCGTAGTTCCAAAACCCGTCAAATGGATTCAACAAACAAAAGACCGCCTTCGGGCGGTCTTTTGTTTTCAGCTCTTTCGTCCAGGGATCAACAAGAGAGCCCCCAGCAGCAGGCCTGGCCCCCATATCACGGCCATCCAAAAGATCACAGTTTCCAGAATGTCGTCCATGATCGTCCCCACGTCATGACCCAGGAAGAGTTTCACGGGATTTGCTGACTTGCCAAGCGAAAGCTGTTGTGCAGCGCAGTCAATCCACCGCCTTTTCGTGCAGGGCCATTGACTCGACCGCGTCCCGACCGGGAAGACGACGATTATTTGATTCGTTTCACGATCCATTTGCACTTGGGACAATGCGGCGGCTGGCGACGAGCCGAAATTTCCCGTTGGTCGCTCACGAGTAACCTCACTGTAATGAGGTTTCTAAGTCCCAAACCGCACGTTCGCTCCGCAATCAAACCAGGTTGGTTCAACCAAAGAAGCCCGCCGGGTTGAGTTGGCGGGCTCCCTACGCGGTTACGCTACTCCCGCGGGGCCTTGGGGGCTTCCGCGATTGGGTGTGATCCTAGAGGTCGAGAGTTAAGGATTGGTGGCGTCGCAGCTCAGCGACACCCGATGATGGTGATGCCTATCGGGTTCCAGAATTAACCCGCAACGCTAACATCAAGCTTAATATGCGAGTTTCGTTGCGGCCGATCCAAACAGGTCTAGCGTGACGGCAGGTCGCGTAGATGGCGATTAGTCCCCGCCTGAGTACTGCGCGACTAGGGGCCGCTTCGTGCCCTAGAGGCGGCCCCGCCCCCCATTTGGCACGGGCATTGCTAAATATCCGGAGACTGGGATTTCAGAGCCTCAGTCTGAGACAGCACGCCGCCGGGACAACGCATTTCGAGCCCGGCGGCGTAATTTTTTGATACGCGCGCATCCCCTTTCCACCAAGCGCGTGATTGCGCGGCAGATGCAGAACCTGGACCGCGGCGCGCCCGGTGACCCGAAGTGAGGCACTCCCTCAACAGCGCACGAGCGCGACGCTTGTCTCTCACGCAAATCAAATCAGGTGAGGCTGCGTGCACGTCGGTCCGTAGAAGTACGGTCGAATACGCGCTATCAGCGGAAGCGCCAAACAATTACCCTCGCATGACGCAGCGCTGAGTCCTTTTGAAAGGCCACCTCCTCGCAGCTTTTCCTTTGTTAAGTTTTCCGTCGCATGGTGAATCGCATCGTTGCCTGGGGCCGGCTATGAAAGACCAAGTACTGGAGAAGATGGAACTTGATGACCTCTGGAATTTACACCAGAGGATCATCGACGTCCTGGATCGAAAACTGGAGAATCAAAAGCGCAAGCTTGAAGACCAACTCGATGAACTTGGTCGCAGGTTCGGCGGCTCTCCCAAAGACATCCCGCAACGTCGGCCCTACCCCAAAGTCGAGCCGAAATTTCGAAACCCGAACGATCCCTCAGAGACGTGGTCAGGCCGCGGCAAAACCCCGCGCTGGATGATCGAAATGATTGCAGACGGAAGAAGCATCGACGACTTCAGGATCCAGTAGCTCCCGCTGGCCGAGAGCGATTCTGCAGGTTGGATTTTGCCGCCGTTATTGCCATCCAGGTGCGCCCAGTTCTATCGAACGCAAATTGCCAGAACTACGGGCGCGGAAACCCCTACAAGAGCCATGGTTGGCGGCGAGCCGGACATCCATGGGGGCCATCGCCATCACCGCCGCCATTGGCACTGACGCCAGCGAGCGAGCCTCTTCAGACTCTCCCTTGGCATTACCCAAGAACAGCCCAGGCGAGCCGGCAAAGCCGGTTCAACTATGGGATTGGGCTACGCTTCCACCGCTCTCGCGCGTGGCGACTTGTGGCAGGGCAAGGCTGAAAGCATCGACCAGCCGACGTCGCCAGGGTTGCGTTAGCATCGATAGCTTGCCTTCGAGCAGAGCCGCCCGTTCCCGGGCGCCCATGCCTTCCGAGGTGGCCTTGAGCAATTCGGCCAGCAGCTTGTTCGTGCGTTCGCACTCTCTCTCAAAGTCGGCCCGATGGCCGCTGGCAATGGCCTTCGCCTCGAGCAGTTCGGCCTGCAAGCTCTCGACTTTCTGCTTCAGGGCGGTGACCAACTGTTGACCGGCCTGTGCTTGCGGCGGTCGGGAGATCGGGGAATGGCTGATTTCGGTGAGGTCGACCTGCACCAGCGTTTTGCCGTCGTTGGAACGGGAACGCGGCCATCGGTGCCGTTTTACCAGAGCCCGTGCAGCCTCCGGGGAAATTTTGAGCCGTTCGCCCAGATCGGCGTACGTCAGCATTTCGACGGGCATAGTATTCGCTCCCGCTTAGCCGGACGATCACCACCCGGACGCAAGCGGATGGTACCGATTTATGGTTAAGCGTTGGTTTACCGGGGGACGGGGGTGGGTTCACCTCAAGCGCGCGTGACAACCTCGTGCCTGCGCTACCCGCAGCAACGGTCCGCGTGGAACCAGAACCCTACCCTCTGCGACGGCGCATCCCGAGCAGGTCGAGGCCCCAGAAAGCGATGAGGATCAGGGCGCACGTGCTCACGCCCAACAACAATACGATGGCTTCCAGCATGCTCGAATCACTCCGCTGGTGACGCCGAAGCATGCGCGCCTGTCGCAATTTTGTCATCATTCAGTTGCCGCCGACGAAACCATTTTCCGGGGCGACGAAAACATCCTGAAACAAACGGCTGCGTACTTGGTTGGTAACAAAACAGGGACGGCCGACATGCAATTCATCTTCGATCTCATTTGGAACCAGTCACGCAGCAGATTCCTGGCCACCATCGGTGAGCAGGGGGCGGAGCAATGATCGAGCTCTCGGCAACGATCCTTGCCCTGGTCAGCGTTGTCATCTTCGCCGCCCATGCGCTGGATGCCTACCGCACCGGCTAGGCTCACGGAGATAGCATTATGGCCAAGCGCCGGGGCGTCAGCTCGGTGGATTGGTCGGACGCAGGCGACTGTTGTCGCTCTCGCCTAATTGAAGTCCGCGGGTTCCGGATCATCGGCCTGCGAGCGCGCTTTTAGCGGTAGTCCTAGCTGATGGGCCTTGAAGGACACCCCACCTACACTCCGATCCATCTTTTCGGCGATCGACTGGACGGAATACCTCTGGGCAAGAGTCTTGAGATCTCTGATGTCCCCGGCACTCCAGCGCTTGGCCATGCTTGTCGCCCTCCCTCAATCCCAGCTTTAAATCGAAGAAAAGCGGAAAGTTCCCTTGAGCGACTCCGCCCAGCCAGTTGCCCGATAATCATGCCAATTGGCCCCGACCCGGTTGATGCCTGAGATTGCAGGCGCGCTTAAACAAGCTTTTTTCCCTTAATTGAATTCGCCGGGCCGTTGCCAAGAAATAATCCGCTGCGCGCAACCCGGGCTTTAATCGCCCCCTGCTGCCCTCGCCGGCGATCCGGTCTGCCGCGAGCCTTTCGTTGGTCGCAGACAGATCGAGATGATCGACTTATTAAATGTAATGATTGCACCCTGCCGCACTTCTCCGTCCACCAGTCACGGTTTGAATAATTCAATCAGGCGAGCAAGTTCAAATTCCATTATGGAGACGCCAATTGCCGGGTACCGCAAGACGTCGCGGTTGAAGCACGTGCTTATTTTGCCTGACAGCGCACACAGCATCGATATGGAAACGTACAATCCGCCGCTGCATCATCGGAGGGGACTGAAAAAGGCCGCCCGGGCTATCACTATCGCGAAACGGCTACTACGAGATGCGATAGCGCGGCGACGCTGAAGATCGGTCCATCGCCGATGTCCTGCGGCGACGTTGCAACGATTTGACTTCCGATACTTGAAATATGTTCATCGGGTATTCAGGGCGTGTCTTGATATATTGCATAGACGCAACAACAAGCCCTCGATCGTGATCGAGGCAACCCGTCAGCGCATCGTGGAAACGCCGGCAGGTTCTGGTTTGATCGGAGAACAACCATGATCGTCAGCATTGCCGCTGCAGCACTGGCCTTTCAGGTGGGTATGATGCCTGGAAGCGCTGTTGCACCACCTGCGTTGCCTCAAGCCGTTCAATACCGTGTCCCCGCCCATCCGCCGCCATGCGGCCATGGCTGGGATCTGAGCGCGCGCGATGGCCTCTGTTATCCGAACGGTTATCTGCCGCCGCAGGAGCAGGCCGCAAGGCAGTATCGCCCCTACTATGGCGGCGGTCGCTACCCCGTGCCATGCGGCCATGGCGCCGACATCGATGTCAGGGACGGCCAATGTTACCCGAACGGAGCGGTCCCGCCGCAGTATCAGCAGGGGCGTCAGCGATATTACGACGACCGGTACTACCGGCGCCCGCCGCCAGGCCGATACTACGATCAGGACTGAGCCTTCCACTCGACTGAAGCGGATCCCATGTGCGCTGGCCGGAACGCTACGGCCGGCGCAATTCCGCGACAGCTTCGGCCACCACCGCGACCAGCGAAGCCATGGTGTACGGCTTCGGCAACCATCCGAGCGGCGCATAGGGCTCGGCGCGGCCGCGGGTATGCGCATCGTCATGCGCGGTCGCAAAGATGCAGCGAATGGCGAAGTCCTGATATATTTGCCGTGCGGCGTCGATGCCATCGCGGGTACTGGCGAGACGGATGTCCATCACGGCGAGCGCCGGTTGCGCCTCGCCCGCCAGCGCGACGGCTTCCTCCGCCGTCGTGGCCGGGCCGACCACCTCGAAGCCGGCGGTCGTCAGCGCGATTTCGGTTTGCATGGCGATCAGAAAATCATCCTCGACGACGAGAATGCGCGGCGGGCCCTGCTTGTCTTGCATCCGTCGGGCCTCCTCCGCCGGTGGCGGCGAGTTGCGGTCCGGCCCGGGCTGCGATGAAAAGTGCCCCGCGCGCTGCTGCGGCGTCATCGATGACCGCCCTAGATTTTCGCGGCGGGAAAATCGAGACTCGCCCGCGAGGGGTTTTTTGTGACGGAAAGCGTGCCATGCAGTTGGCGGGCGAGGCCGAGGACGAGCTGGAGCCCGGATGAGGTCTTGCGCACCTCTTCAAGATCGAACCCCTCGCCGTCATCCTCGACGCTGAGCGCCAACCGTCCATCCTGATCGGTCAAGCTGATCCGAACGCCCTGCCTCGCTTGGTCCTTGATGCCGTGCTTGACGGCGTTTGTCACAAGCTCGTTCATTATCAGCGCGAGCGGCATCGCCACGTCATTGGAAAGCACGCCATGCGCCGTGCCGCATTCGATTTGCGCCTGCGGCGGCAGCAATTGCCGGATGGTTTCACAGACCGCGGGCAGGAATTCCGCCGCCGCAAACCGGCTGGCGTCGCTGCGGCCGTACAGCACGCGCTGCGCCGCCGCCATGGCCGCGATCCGCGCGCTGGCCTCGTTGAGGACTTTCCGCGCCTCCTCGCTGTGCGCGGTTCGGGCCGCCGAGAACAGCAGCGCCTGCAGCATCTGCATGTTGTTCTTGGTGCGGTGGCTGAGTTCGTCGAGCAGGAGCCGCTGCTGCGTCTCGGCCTGCCGTCGTTCGCTGATATCCACCAGCATGTTGATCGCGCCGGTGATCCTGCCGGAAGGGTCCCGCAGCGGCGTCGGGAACGGAATGAAGGGAACCCGCGTCCCGTCCGGCCGCTCCGCGACTGCTTCGGCGCCACGCACGGCGCGCCCTTCCTTGAGCGCAACCGCCATCGGGCACTGGTCGTGCGGAAGCGGGGTGCCGTCCGGCATGAACAATTTCCAGGTGACGCACCATTCGTCGCTGCCGAGCACGGGCGTCCGCCCCGAAAATTCGACCGCCGCCTGGTTGAAATAGGTAATTTTGCCCTGCGCGTCGGTCGTGTAAATCGCGGCCGGTATCGCCGCGAACAATTCGGTAAGACGCTGCTCGCTCTCCCGGAGCTTGCGTTCGGCTTCCTTGCGATCGGTGATGTCGCGGGCGATCTTTGACGCGCCGACGATGCGCCCCTCGCCGTCGCGCACCGGCGAGACGGTCAGTGACAGGTCCACAAAACTGCCGTCCTTCCGCCGGCGGACGGTTTCATAATGCCGGATGCGCTCGCCGCGCCGGATGCGTGCGAGGATCCCAGGCTCCTCGTCTTCGAAGCCCGGCGGGAAAAGAATGGTGACCGGCTTGCCGATGGCCTCGCCGGCGGTATAGCCGAACAGCCGCTCCGCTCCCGAATTCCAGGTCCGGATGATGCCGTCGAGATCCTTGCTGATGATCGCATCATCGGAGGATTCCACGATGAACACGAGCCGCTGCGCTCGGTCCTCGGCGATGCGACGTGCCTCTTCCGCCCTCAATCTCGCGATGCCAAAGCCGAGTTGCCGCGCAAGCGTCAGCGCGACGTCGATCTCGGTTTCGACGAAATGATGCGCCCTGTCGTAATACGCCATGAATTTTCCGGCGAGCCGGCCGTCGATCAGGATCGGGATGAAAGCGACGGCTGCGATGTGTTCGCGCGCAACCGTTTCCTTCAGGGCCTCGGAAAGTTCGGACTGGCCAACGTCCTCGAAATAGATCGGACGCGGAGTTTGTTCATCCCTATCCCATGGCGAATGGCCTTCGACGGCCTTTCGGTACCCGTCCGACAGGTCTCGCCATCCGACAAAACGCATCGCGTCGCTGTCGTCAAACAACAGAATCGCGGCGCGCTCGCAGGCGAGCGCGGCGAGGATGGCGTCCAGGCCTGCGTCGTAAACATCCGGAAGTGATGTGGCGTATTGCAGCTTTTCGGAGAAGCGGAACAGCGCCGCCTGCTCTTCGCTGCGGCGCGCCAGCGCCTGTTCGGCGTGCTTGCGGGCGCTGATGTCATGCTGAACGCGCACCGCATACAGGAAATTTCCCGCCGCATCGCGAACGCTCGAGGACGTCACCTCCGCCCAAAAGTACGAGCCACCCTTGCGGGCGATGCACTTTTCAATGGTATAGCGATCGATTTCGCCCGCGACCTGCCGCTTGAACTGCCCAAGATCCTGCGCGACATCCTGCGGCGAAGTCTCGTCAAAGATGCAGCGGCCGAGCAGCTCGGCCGCCTCGTATCCCATCAGCTCGCAGACCTTCTGATTGACGCGCAGCATCCGTCCGGCCTCGTCGACCTCGACGATGCCCACGCCGACATGTTCGTAGGTGACGGCCAGCCGCTCCTCGCGCGCACCCAGCCCTTCATCGCGAGCCGTTCGGGCGAGTTCCGGAGTGCTGGACAGGCCCGGCAGGGAGAGGGTGGTGGCCGTCCGGTGCTGGATGTTCATTCCCCGCCGTCCCTGCCCCAAGGGCAAAATTCATCACGCGGTACCCGACATCAGCAGATGCAAGACTTAACTCGCGTGACCGCTGAGCTAACCTTGCATAAGTCCGGCAATAGAGAATTGTTCCCCGCGAAAGCCGGACATTGAAACGTTCGTTCTGATGCAATCGGAGCCGAAGTTCTAACAGCCCCGGCAGATCCCGGTAAAACTGCTCACCTCCGGTCGCGCCCGACGCCGAGCCGGCGGTTTTCGCGGGTAATCCTGGCGCGCATTGATGATCCGCTGCGAGGCGCCGGTATAGGGCGACGGCGCGAGCCGTGCACGCGGCGCGGGGGTATCGACCGAGCCATAGGAGGTTACCGGCGCCGGCGGGTTGGGGCGAAGCGGCGGGGTACTCGCGGCGTTGCCGATGCCGCTGGGATCGGAGAGCGACCTCGGATTGGCTGGGCCGAACGGCACGCCTGATATCGCGGAATTGCCGGCACCAGCCGAGCCGGCTGGCGGCGTCAATTGGGCGAATGCCTTGGCAGGGACGATCAAGGCGAGCGCCACGAGGAGAACAAGCATCGGATTGCTGGACATCGAGATCTCTCCAGGAGGCACCCATGCAACGATCATATGGTGCGGGCGTTCCCCTGCCCCCAGGCTGCCCGCGGTCATGTTGAGCGGTTTTTGGCCGTGCGCCTTGTTAGGGTGTAGGCGGCAGCGAGAGAATCAGACCTAATTGTGGCGCGATCCCGTTTTGAGATTCCGGCGGATGAACCAGCCTGAGATCCTCGATTCCGATATCCGCGCCATGCAGCAGTGGCTGCGCGCTGCCTGGCAGCAGCTCGCCGATCCCTCAATGACTACTTTCAGCCGGCGCGAGTTGCGCAACCAGATGAAGCAGTGCAGCGCCGACCTGCGGGAGCGGCTGCAGATGTTGGCCGAGCAACAGGGTGAGCCGCTCCAGCAGCCCGTCCCGCCCTACTCCCGGCCGGAACTGCGCATCCTGTCATGGTGACGGAACAAGGTCGGACGCCTGCCGCTCCACCGCCAGCCACGAACACACCGCCGACGGCACCGCGCCGATGAGACCGAACAGCAGGACTTCCGGGCCGTGGGCAAAGCCCACCCAGTACGCCACGGCCAGCGGCAGGTAGCTGATCGTGTAGCCAAACAGCGCCGTGAACGCGATGCGATACCGGACGTTGCGCTTTGCCAGCGCATGGTCGAACCCGGCGGCCCACAGCGCGGGGATCAACCCGACCAGATAGATCGTTGGCAGCATCATGACTTGCGAGACGTCGAACGTGATCGGACTGCCCGCAAGCCGATTGGCAATCTGCAGCATCACCCAGAACGCGACGACGAAGCCGAGCGGCGGCGCCATGGCGGCAAAAATCAGAAAGCGGTTCATGCTGGTGGTCCCTGGCTGCTAATCCTGGGTCCAACCGTAGCGCCATGTCGTTCGCCGCCGCTGTGATGCCACGCACGCTGGCCGGCGCCGGTCCGGCCGGCCTGTTGATAACCCAATTGCCTTGAGTTCAGCGTCGAAACAGGCCGCCATGGTGTGCTATCGGCATACCGGCCTGATTAACGACGGACGGAAACACATGCGGATCACCCTGGTCGGTTCCCGCCATTTCGGCGTGACGACATTCAACACGCTGCGCCAACACGGGGTCGATATCGTCCGCGTCGTCGTCCACGACGGCGAGGACCGGCTTGCCGCCACGGCGCGGGCCGCCGGGATCGAGGTGGTCGTGCAGGCCGATCCGAAGCTCGTGGCGGCGTCCGAGATCGCGCCCAATACCGACCTGATCGTAACCGCGCACAGCCATGCCCGCGTCACCAGGGAGGCGCTGGCCGCCGCCAAGCTCGGCGGCATCGGCTATCACCCCTCGCTGCTGCCCCGGCACCGCGGCATCGCCGCGGTCGAATGGACCATCAAGGAAGGCGATCCGATCGCCGGCGGCACCGTCTATCACCTCGCCGACCGGATGGATGCCGGCGCGATCGCCGCGCAGGAATGGGTGTTCGTCAAGAAAGGCGAAACCGCCCGCGAGCTCTGGGAGCGCGCACTGGCCCCGCTCGGCCAGAAACTGCTCGCCGACGTCATCGATCACGCCAAGGCCCACGGCAGCCTCCCGGCCACGCCCCAGGACGAGGAATTCGCCACCAAGGCGCCGAGTCTTGTCCGACGCCAAACACTGAGCCCTACCAAAATACCTCTTACTTGTCTTCCCTTGGCGAATCCTGGCGAATCAGTGCCGAAAAATGCAAAATTGGCTGTTCCCCGGCTGGAACCGGATTCACCTTGATGTGTTTGACTTCACAGGAACATTTCACCGTGCTGCGGCGCACCAAAGTTTGGACACATTGTGACCAGATAAGGCGCGTCATCACACACATCTCAGGGATTTGATCCATGCGCGCCAATCGCATCAGCGACCTTTTGTTTGCTTCGTTTCTTGCCTCCGCCGCGGCGCTTGCGGCCGCTCCGGCCTCCGCCCAGTCGCCCTATGACGGCCTTTGGCAGGTTACGGTTGTCACAAAAACCGGCAGTTGCGATGCGCAAACCACTTCAACCGTGAACGTCGCCGACGGCAAGATTTCGGGCGGCCCGGTTTCCGGCAGCGTCGGCAGCGGGGGACTTGTGAAAGTCTCGATCAATGGTGCATATGCGAACGGTCAACTCAGTGGCAACTCCGGATCGGGGAAATGGAATGGCGCTTCAGCTGGTGTCGCGTGCAGCGGTCGATGGGAAGCGTCCCGTCAGTAAGACAAGCCCAGACATCAGAATTTTTCGCCAAAGCGCGGCGGCTGACATTCGCAGCCGTCGCGTTTTTTTTGACCGCCTTTGCGGCCTCCACGAGCTACGCCCAGTCCAGTGCATTCGCCGGCATGGCCGGCACCTGGTCCGGTCGCCGGCACCGTGACGCTGGACGACGGTTCGAGCGAGCGGATCCGCTGCCGCGCGACCTACAAGGTCAGCGGGCGCCAACATGGACATGAGCCTCACCTGCGCCAGCGACGCCTACAAGTTCAATCTGTTGGCCAGCGGTGGTCGCACAGGGCGGCGAGGTTACCGGCAACTGGAGCGAAACCAGCCGCAATGTCGGCGGCAGCATCCAGGGACGTGGCGGCAACGGCAGCTTCCAGGTGATCGCCCAGGCGGCCGGCTTCAGCTCCAGCATCTCGCTGAAGACCAGCCGGCAACAAGCAGCAGATCGCCATGAAGGCCGACAGCCAGTTCCGCGCTGCCAATATCTCGCTGTCGAAATAGACGGATGTCGTACCCCGCGAAAGCGGGGTACCCAGTACGCCGCGCCCTGTCGTTTCAAGCCGTGACATCTCTGGAATACTGGATCGCCCGCTCCAGTGCGCAATTGCGCTCAAGGCGGGCGATGACAGTTGTGCCGTCGCACTAACTCGTCTTCGGCTTCTCAAGTTTCGCCGCGGTCTCCTTGATCGTCTTGGCGATCAACAGGGCCTGCTCCTTGTTGAACGCAAAATCCTGCACGCCGTCGCTGCGTGGTCAGCGACAGCACCATGATGTCGGGCTGGTGCTCGGGCCAGCCGGTCGCGAAGGCGGTCACGAAGTCTGCAGAGGTCGATCGATTGGTCATTGGATCACGATATCCTTTTGTCTTTTCCGGCACGCCTGTTGAAGCGGGCTGCGCCCGGCCCTTGTGATGTCCGATTGCGCCTTGCCACCAAGCCTTGGGCGTTAAGTCTTGGGCATTAGGCCTTGGGCACGAAGGCGGTGACTTCGATTTCGACCTTCGCCCGGTAATCGACCAGCCCGTCGATGTAGAGCAGCGTCGATGGCGGGAAATTGCGCCCGAGCGTTTCCTTCCAGGCTGCACCGATGCCCGGCACCTGCGGCTTCGTATTCGCTGCGGCTGGTCAGATACCAGGTCAGGCGGACGATGTGCTCGGGTCCGGCGCCGGCTTCGCCAAGCAGCTTGATGATGCGCTTCAGCGCCGTGCCGACCTGGGCGGCCATGTCGGGGGCATAATCGCCCTTCTCGTCGCCGCCGGTCTGGCCGGCCAGCACGATCCATTTGCCGGGGCCGTCGACCTCGACACCGTGCGAGAAGCCGCGGGGTTTCGACCATTCGGCCGGTTGCAAGATACGCATGCGTAAGTCCTCCTCCTTGGTCATTCCGGGATGGTCCGAAGGACCAGAACCGGAATCTCGAGATTCCGGGTTCGATGCTTCGCATCGCCCCGGAATGACGAATAAAGTTCGCAGCTCTTAGCACCGAACCGGCAGCCGCTCCCACAGCGAATTTGCGCACCGCGCATCGCTGCTCCGCAGCATTTGCGCGTTGCAAATTGTGGCGCGCCTCGCCGATACCGGCCTGCCCTACCCCCTCAGGCTTCCCCGGAATGGACCGCACACCATCCAAAACCCTGGCCGCGCTGTGGATGGCCGGCTGGCTCTCCCTGATGCTGATCATCGCGATCGCCGGGCGCGAGGCGGCGCGCGAGATCAACGTGTTCCAGCTCATGGAGATGCGCTCGATCCTCGGCTTCCTGCTGCTGTATCCGCTGATCCGCGCCAACGGCGGATTTGCCGCGATGAAGACCACGCGACTGCCGCAGCACATCGCGCGCAACCTCATCCACTACGGCGCGCAGCTCGGCTGGTTCTTTGCGCTGACGCTGATCCCGATCGGCCAGGTGGTGGCGATCGAATTCACCATGCCGATCTGGACCGCGATCCTGGCCGCGAGCTTTCTCGGCGAGCGCATGACGATCTGGAAGATCGCAGCGATCGTGCTCGGGATTGTCGGCGTCGTCGTGATCGTTCGCCCCGCCACCGGCGAGGTCAATCCGGGCCAGTTGATCGCGCTGGCCGCGGCCGTCGGGTTCGGCATGTCGATCGCGATGGTCAAATCGCTCACCCGGACCGAGCAGACGCTCGCGATCATGTTCTGGATGCTGGTGGTGCAATCGGCGGCAGGCTTGCTTCCCGCGCTCTACGTCTGGACCTGGCCGCCGACCCATCTCTGGGGCTGGGTCGTCGTGATCGCGTTTTGCGGCACGTTCTCGCACTACTGCATGGCGCGCGCGATGCTGCATGCCGATGCCACCGTGGTGATCCCGATGGATTTTCTGCGGGTTCCGCTGACGCGCCGCCGCCGGCTGGCTGATCTATTCGGAACGGCTGGACCTGTTCACCGTGCTCGGCGCTGCGCTGATCCTCACCGGCAATCTGCTGAACCTGAAGCCGAATCGTTCGACTAGGGCGTCCGCCCCAAGCTGAATTTTATTGGCCTGGCTGTGATCTAGATCACGCGACGGCGCGTGGCGCGACGGTAACGGATGGCAGCGGATTTGGTTGCCGAACCGCTTTTTTGTGGCGCGAAGCGGGCGGTTTTCTGTAGTGTCCGGCCAGCGTTACAGCCAAAGCCTTTTTCGATTCTGCAGGGGGATTTCCTTATGCGCTACCCAACCCTCATTTTGTCCGTCATCTGCTTGGTGCTTACGGCCGGCGCCGCCAGCGCCGAGAAGCGGGTCGCCTTCGTCGTCGGTAACGGCGCCTACAAGAACGTCGCCCCGCTGCCGAACCCGTCGGTCGATGCCAAGGCGATCGCCGCGACGCTGCGCAATGTCGGTTTCGAAGTGGTCGAGGGCTCCAATCTCACGCGCGACAAGATGACCGAGCGGCTGCTCGACTTCGGCAAGAAGGCGCAGGGCGCCGACGTCGCGCTGTTCTTCTACGCCGGTCACGGCATCGCCATCTCCGGCACCAACTATCTGCTGCCGATCGACGCCGACATCAAATCCGAAATGGACGTCAAGCTCGGCGCCGCGATCAATATCGACCTCACGCTCGACCAGACCATGGGCGACGCCAAGGTCAAGCTGGTGTTCCTCGACGCCTGCCGCGACAACCCGTTCGCGGCCAAGATCAAGTCGAACTCCGCGACCCGCAGCGTCAACGTGCAGACGGGTCTTGGCCGAAATGAAATCCGGCGAAGGCACGCTGATCGCATTCGCGACCGGCCCGGGCCAGACCGCGCTCGACGGCCAGGAAGGCGCCAACAGCCCGTTCACCCGCGCGCTGCTCGCCAACCTCACCCAGCCCGGCGTCGAGATCCAGCAGGCGATGACCAAGGTCCGCGCCCAGGTCAACGAGGAGACCAACAAGGGACAATTGCCCTGGGGTCACACCAACCTGATCGGTTCGGTCTATCTGAACGGCGCGCCCGCGCCCGGCGCCGTGGCGGCTGCAACGCCGGCGGCGGGAGCTTCGCCGGCCTCCGACGTCGAACTGGAGTTCTGGCGCTCGATCAAGGAATCCAACAAGCCGGAAGAACTCAACGCCTATCTGAGCAACTATCCCAACGGTCAGTTCCGCTCGCTGGCCTTGTCGCGCATTGCCTCGCTTGAGACGGGTGCCAAACCCGATGCCACCCGCAACCTGAGCGCGGGCATCGATCCCGCGACCTTCAAGGAGGAAGCGAACCAGACCACCGAGGACCAGATCGGCCTCGACAAGGGCCAGCGCCGCGACGTGCAGCGCCGCCTCACCGGGCTCGGCTTCGACACCAAGGTCACCGGCCAGTTCGATCCGGCCACCCGCGGCGTGATCACGCGCTGGCAGGCCGCCCGCGGCTATCCCAAGAGCGGCTACCTCAACAAGCTGCAGCACAAGGCGCTGCTGACCGAGATCGTCGCGGCCGCGCCGACCGCGAGTTCCGACGAGGAGCGGCCGAAGCGCCGGGCCCCAGCAGCGGGCAGGCCAATCACAGCCCCAGGCCCAGCCCCAGCCGCAGCGGCACTACAACAATAGCGGTCCTGACCCCGCCGGCGCCGGCCGCTTCATCGGCGGCGTCATGGGCGGCATGCTGCGCTAGAGCCTCGTCCGTTCCGATGAAATCGGAACGGGGCTCTAGATTTTTGATTTGACGCGTTTTCTTGACGCGAACCGGCCTCCACTTCGCTGGAAAACGCTTGCCCGCAAGCGACCAATTACAAAAAGGCCCGGGTTCATCCCGGGCCTTTTTCATGGCGCGCTTCGCCAAATCAAAATGCGTGCCCGCGGCGATCTACTTGCCCGCGGCCTTTCGCAACGCCTCGTTGATGCGGTCCTGCCAGCCGGGGCCGCCTTCCTGGAAATATTCCAGCACATCCTGATCGATGCGCAGCGAGACCAGTTCCCTCACGCCGGGAAGCCGCGGTCGGCTTCGGCGGCGCTTCCGCCACCTTGGTGGTGGTGCGCTTGAACGCGGCCTCGGCCTCGGTGCGCGCGTCGTTCAGGGTTCTCGGCCGTCGCGGCTGGTCCGCCATCGCTAAATTCCTTCAAACAGTGCGGTTGACAAATAGCGCTCGGAGAATGACGGCACGATCGCGAGGATGGTCTTGCCGGCGCTCTCGGGCCGCTTGCCGATCTGCGAGTGCCGCCGCGATCGCGGCGCCCGAGGAAATGCCGCCGGGAATGCCTTCCATGCGCGCCAGCGCACGCGAGGTTTCGATCGCCGTCGGGCCGTTGACCTTGACGATCTCGTCGATGACCGATCGATCCAGGATGTCCGGAACGAAGCCGGCGCCGATGCCCTGGATCTTGTGCGGCGTATGCTGGCCGCCCGACAGCACCGGGCTTTCCTCCGGCTCGACGGCGACCACCCGCAATGACGGCTTGCGCGGCTTCAGCACCTGGCCGACGCCGGTGATGGTGCCGCCGGTGCCGACGCCAGCGACGAAGAAATCGATGTTGCCGCCGGTGTCGTTCCAGATCTCTTCCGCCGTGGTACGGCGGTGAATTTCGGGGTTGGCGAGGTTCTTGAACTGTTGCGGCATTACCGCGTTGGGCGTGGTCCGCACCAGTTCCTCGGCGGTCGCGATCGAACCCTTCATGCCCTGGGCTGCCGGCGTCAGGACGATCTCGGCGCCGAGGAAGGCCAGCATCTTGCGCCGCTCGATCGACATCGATTCCGGCATCACCAGTTTCAACCGGTAGCCGCGTGAGGCCGCGACGAAGGCCAGCGCGATGCCGGTATTTCCCGATGTCGGCTCGATCAGCACGGTGTCGGCATTGATCACGCCGGCCTTCTCCATCGCGATCACCATCGCCGCGCCGATGCGGTCCTTCACGCTGGCGGCGGGATTGAAATATTCGAGCTTGGCCAGGATGGTTGCGCTAACACCATGCGCTTGCGGCAATTTGCGCAAGCGGACGATCGGCGTATCGCCGATCGCATCGACGATGGAGTCGAAAACCCGGCCCCGCCCCGGACGTTGCACTGCACTCGTGGCTGACGACGCATCCATCTCAACGCTCCTGTAACGATCTTGTGCGGGAAATTGGCGGTTCTCCTTACTTAGGAGGTGGCCAGTGCGATGCGCAAGGCGGAATCGCCGAGCGTTCGCTGCATTGCAAAACAAGAAGTTCGTTAAATCAACGCATTTGTGTTGCGACATCGTCAAAGATCTCCGTCTATACTTTCGTCGTGAGTGGAGCCAGAGGTTCAGATCGCAAGGAGGTCACGATGCCAGCAATTGCTGAAATCCGGTCGACCGTCGCGTTCAAGCCAGATCCGCGTGGATGTGATTTGCCGACCTGCCCGGTGTGCGCTGACACCATGGTGGCTGCGGAAGCTTCCGCCTACCTCACCGACCACGTGATCAGCTATCTCTGGACCTGCGACACCTGCGGTTACGGGTTCGTGACCAAGCATTCGGTCAAGAGGTTCGCCTGTAACTGAGATTTATCTTGGTGAGATGTCCCCGCGCGCCCAATCGGCGCGCGTTTGTTTTTGGAACGTCTCGAACGTGCCGCCAGCGATTGCTTCGCGCATGCCCTGCATCAGGTGCTGGTAATACGCGACGTTGATTTCCGACAGCAGCATCGCGCCGAGCGTTTCTCCCGAGCGGACCAGATGATGCAGATAGGCGCGCGAGATGTTGCGCGCCGACGGCCATTCGCTTTCCTCGTCTAACGGTCGCGGATCGTCGGCATGGCGGGCGTTGCGCAGATTGATCTGGCCGAAGCGGGTGAACGCCATGCCGTGCCGCCCGTTGCGGGTCGGCATCACGCAGTCGAACATGTCGATGCCGCGCGCCACCGCTTCGAGCAAATCCTCGGGCGTGCCGACGCCCATCAGATAGCGCGGGCGATCCGCCGGCAGCGCCGGCGCGGTTTCCTCGATCATCGCAAGCATCACCGCCTGCGGCTCGCCGACCGCAAGTCCGCCGATCGCGTAGCCGTGAAAACCGATCTCGACCAGTTCGCGCGCGCTGATCTGGCGCATTTCGGGAATGTCACCGCCCTGCACGATGCCGAACAGCATGTAGCCGTCAGGCGCGGTCTCGAACGCCCGCTTGCTGCGCTCCGCCCAGCGCAACGACAGCCGCATCGCGCGCTCGATGTCGTCGCGCCCGGCCGGCAGCCGCACGCACTCGTCCATCTGCATGGCGATGTCGGCGCCGAGCAGCCGCTGCACCTCGATCGAACGCTCCGGCGACAGCTCGACCTTGGCGCCGTCGATATGCGAGCGAAAGGTCACGGCCTGCTCGCTCACCTTGCGCAGATCCGACAGCGACATCACCTGGAAGCCGCCGGAGTCCGTCAGCATCGGGCCGTTCCAGCCGGTGAAGGTCTGCAAGCCGCCGAGCGCTGCGATCCGTTCGGCGCCCGGCCGCAGCATCAGATGATAGGTGTTGCCGAGCACGATATCGGCGCCGGCATCGCGCACCTCGCGCCAGTGCATGCCCTTCATCGCGCCGGCCGTGCCGACCGGCATGAAGGCCGGCGTGCGCACCGCGCCATGCGGCGTGGTCAGGCGGCCGGTGCGGGCACTACCGTCGGTGGCGAGAAGCTCGAAATGGTTGGGGAGGCTCATGGGTGAGCTTATGGCGTGACAAAGCCACTCCGTTCAACCCGGTTTGGAGCGATTTTCCGTCCAAAATCCGTTGACGGCGGCCCGAAGCTGCCGCATAAGTCCGCGCCATGACGATCTCGACCAAAGCGACCACGAAAACCAAAGCACCCTCCGGGGGCTCGGGAGCCGTGCGCGCGTAGTCGAACGATCGCATTATCTGAACCGAAGCCCCGCCTGAAAAGGACCGGGGCTTTTTTATTGCCCGCATCATGCAAACAGAGGACAGACCCGTGAGCTACGAACCCGTTGTTGCCATCGCCGGCGTGACCGGCGCGGTCGGCGCCGAATTCATCGCCACCATGGACAGGCGCGCCTTCCCGGTCCGCAAGCTCAAGGCGCTGGCCAGCGCCCGCTCGGCCGGCAAGACCATCGATTTCCGCGGCGAGAGGATCGTGATCGAGGAGCTCACCGAAAGGTCGTTCGAGGGCGTCGACATCGCGCTGTTCTCGGCAGGTAGCAGCGCCTCGCGAAAGTTCTCGCCGGCGGCCGTCAAGGCCGGTGCGGTCGTGATCGACAATTCCTCGGCCTTCCGCATGGACCCGAACGTGCCGCTGGTGATCCCGGAGATCAACGCGGGCCGTATCCGGGAGCACAAGGGCATCATCGCCGTTCCGAATTGTTCGGCGATCACGGCGCTGGTGCCGCTGTGGCCGATCCACCGGCAGAACCGCATCAGGCGCGTGATCCTGTCGACCTATCAGGCGGCGAGCGGCGGCGGCGCCGCCGTGATGCAGGAGTTGGTGGAATCGACCCGCGCCTATCTTGAAGGCCGCGCCTTCCAGCCCAGCGCGGTTCAGCACCCCTACGCCTTCAACCTGTTCAGCCACAACACGGACATCGATCCCGAGACCGGCTACAACGACGAAGAGACCAAGGTGATCAAGGAGACGCGCAAGATCTTCGAGGACGACAAAATCGCCATCGGCGTCACCTGCGTCCGCGTGCCGGTGCTGCGCGCCCATTGCGAGGCGATCACCTTCGAATGCGAAAGACCGATCTCGGAAGCTGACGTGCGCGCCATCCTGGCCAACGCGCCGGGCGTCAGGATCGTCGACGACCGGGCGAAGAACTACTTCCCGATGCCGATCGACGCGTCAGGCCAGGACGACGTCCTGGTCGGCCGCATCCGCAAGGATCTCAGCGATGCCTCAGGCCACTCGATCTCGATGTTCGTGTCGGCCGATCAACTCCTGAAGGGCGCGGCGCTGAATGCGATCCAGATCGCGGAGTTGCTGCCGCAGCGTGCGATGGCGTGATGCTGCTGCAGGGTGGGCAAAGGCGCGCAAGCGACGCTTGCCCACCCTGCACAACGACACGAACACGAACCTCGAGAGGATGGAATGCCAAGCACTCGGATCACCACAGGAGTCTGGGCGAAAGGCCGCGAGGCAAGCGTCCTCGAAGCTGTCCAGAAGGCTCTCCTTTCCGCGCTGAAAATCCCCGACTACGATCGCGATATCGTGCTGGACCTGTACGAGGCGGACAGAAGAATTGTTCCGACGGGCCGGTCCGAGCGATACACGCGCATCGAAGTCATCCTGTTTTCCGGGCGATCCCTGGACGCCAAAAAATTATTCTACCAGGCAGTGGTTGCGAACCTGCATGAACTCGGGGTGCCTGCGAGCGAAATAAAGATCGTTCTGATCGAAGCCCCTCCAGAGGATTGGGGCCTCCGCGGCGGCCAGCCAGCCTCCGAGATCGATCTCGGATTCCGGATCGACGTCTGACCGTCATCGGCGCCATGCGGCGTAACGGTACGGTGGGCAAAACGAAGCGTGCCCGCCAAGCTACGCACCCGTCACGCGCCAGATGACGTTGCCGACATCGTCAGCCACCAGCAGCGAGCCGTCGGGGCCGAGCGTGACGCCGACCGGCCGGCCGTAGGAGACCTTCTCGTCGGGCGCGAGAAACCCGGTGAGAATGTCCCGCGGCGGACCCGAGGGGCGGCCGTTCTCGAACGGCACGAAGACGACGGCGTAGCCGCTCAGCGTGCTGCGATTCCAGGAGCCGTGCTGGCCGATCACCATGCCGTCCGGAAAGCCCGGCAGCGTGCCTGCCGGCATCCAGCACAGGCCGAGCGAGGCGGTGTGGCCGCCGAGCGCATAGTCCGGTTGAATTGCCTTCGCGACCATGGCTGTGTCCTGTGGCACGCGGTCGTCTACCGTCTGTCCCCAGTAGCAATAGGGCCAGCCGTAGAAGCCGCCGTCGCGCACCGAGGTCAGATAGTCCGGCGGCGTCTCGTCGCCGAGGCCGTCGCGCTCGTTGACCACCGTCCAGAGCACGCTTGTGTTTGGCTCCCATGCGAGGCCCACGGCGTTGCGCAGGCCGCCGGCGAAGATGCGGCTGGTGCCGCCGGCCAGATCGAGCTCATAGATCGCGGCGCGGCCTTCCTCCACTTCCATGCCGTTCTCGGCGATGTTGCTGAGCGAGCCGACGCCGGCATAGAGCTTTTTGCCGTCCGCGCTCGGCAGCAGGCTCCGCGTCCAGTGCCCATTAGGCTTGAACGCGACGAGCTTGCGTCCCTCGGCGGTGATGCGGTCCGCGCCCGCGACATACGGAAAGGCGACCACGCCATCGGTGTTGCCGACATAGAAGGTGTCGCCGACCAGCGCCATGCCGAACGGCTGGCTCAGCCCTTCCATGAAAACCCCGCGTCCCTCGGCCACGCCATCACCGTCACGGTCGCGCAACAAGGTGATGCGGTTGGCGCTGACGCCGAGCGCCCTGGCCCGCCGCATCGTCGCCTGCATCGCATAGTGGAATACGCTCCTGGGCGGTCCGGCGATCTGGTTCGACTCGGCAATGAGCACGTCGCCATTGGGCAGCACGTTGATCCAGCGCGGATGGTCCAGATCTTCCGCAAATGCGTTGACCTTGAGCCCGGGTGCAGCGGTGGGCTTTTGCCCGTCGCTCCAGCCCTGCGCCGACGGCATCTTGAGCGTCGGGATGGCGCCTTGCGGCTTCGCCTCCGGTATCGCCGGCGCGTTGCCCCAGGCCGGTGCAGGCGCAGAGCCCTGCATGCGACGCCAGTACAGCGCGCCCGCCCCGACTACCGCGACTGCCCGCGCAAAGACACTCGAAAAGCTCATGAAGTTCTCCTGATGATCACGCGAACGCTGTCCGACGTCATATGTGTCGGCCTTCCCGGCGAATGTCCACTATGACCGACAGAAATTGGGGAAATACTCAGCTTTGTGGCACGCGACGTGCGGTGGGGTAGCGAAAAGCCCCGGAGTCGCGTGTCAGTCGACCAGTATTGGCCGCAAGTTTCCGCTATATTCCATTGAATATATCGATAACAAATCGAGAATGCGTGCGGCGCTCACGCATCCTTCCTCCATGGCGCGGTCACCGACGATCGCCCGCACGCACGTGTGAAAGAGGATAAAGCACCCATCAAAATTTATGGCGAAAAATCGGTAGTATTACGGCCTTTTCTGGACCTTCCGAATCGGAGAAATATAAACTTGGCGCTTTCCGAAGCGCTTCCTCCCTGAAACTTGGCCCGCCCGATTGGCGGGCTTCCTTTCGGGAAAAGGTTGCAACGGCCCCTTGCTCACCTCTGCCGGAACAGCAGGCAGGCATCGCCGTAGGAATAGAACCGGTAGCCGGCCGCAATCGCATGCGCATAGGCGCGCTTCATCGTGTCGAGCCCGGAGAAGGCCGACACCAGCATGAACAGCGTCGAGCGCGGCAGATGGAAATTGGTCAGCAAGATATCGACCGCGCGAAAGCGATAGCCCGGCGTGATGAAGATCGAGGTCTCGCCGTCGAACGGCTGGATGGTGCCGTCTTCGGCCGCAGCGCTCTCCAACAGCCGCAGCGACGTGGTGCCGACCGCGATGATGCGCCCGCCCTTGGCGCGCGCGGCGTTCAGCGCCGCAGCGGTATCGGCCGATATCGAACCCCACTCGGCATGCATCCTGTGCTCGGAAGTCTCCTCCACCTTGACCGGCAGAAACGTCCCTGCCCCGACATGCAAGGTCAGCCGGTGCAGCTCGACGCCGCGGCCGCGCAGCGCGGCCTCCAGCTCGGGCGTGAAATGCAGTCCCGCCGTCGGCGCGGCGACCGCGCCTTCGTTCGCCGCGAACATGGTCTGGTAGTCGGCGGCGTCGCGATCGTCGGGCGTGCGCTTCGACGCGATGTAGGGCGGCAGCGGCGGCGTGCCGAGATCGGCGATGGCCTGATCGAGCGCCGGTCCATGAAACGAGAACGACAGCGTGATCTCGCCCTCGTCGCCCTTGGCCTCGACCTCGGCGTCGAGATGGCCGAGCAGGCAGACCTTGCCTTCATTGCCGAAGCGAACGATGTCGCCGGGCGCGAGCTTCTTCGCAGGCTTGACCAGCGCCTGCCAGCGCGAGCCGTCGAGCCGCTTGATCAGCGTCGCCTCGATCTTCGGCTCGGTCTCGCGGCCGATGCGGCGGCCTTTGAGCTGCGCGGAAATCACCTTGGTGTCGTTGACGACAAGCTGATCGCCTGGCTGCAGCCATTGCGGCAGCTCGGCAACGGCGCTGATCGCGCAGCACGCCGTCGGGCTGCACCACGAGCATGCGCGCAGCATCGCGCGGGCTCGCGGGCCGCAGCGCGATGCTGGTGGCGGGAAGTTCGAAGTCGAAGAGATCGGTGCGCATGGCCCCGGTGCGCCTAACTCACTTGGCGTCATTCCGGGGCACGCGAAGCGTGAACCCGGAATCTGTCGAGATTCCGGGTTCGATGCTTTCGCATCGCCCCGGAATGACAGAAGAGATTACGCCGCGTCGGCGGCCATATGCGCCTTGACGATCTTGTCGGGATTCTGCACCGGCTCGCCGCGCTTGATCTTGTCGACGTTCTCCATGCCCGATGTCACCTTGCCCCAGACCGTGTACTGGCCGTTGAGGAAGGAGGCGTCGTCGAAGCAGATGAAGAACTGGCTGTCGCCGGAATCCGGGCTCGCGGCGCGGGCCATCGAGGTGGTGCCGCGGACATGCGGTTCCTTGTTGAACTCGGCCTTCAGCTTCTTGCCGGAACCGCCGGTGCCGGTGCCCTGCGGACAGCCGGTCTGCGCCATGAAGCCTTCGATCACGCGGTGGAACACGATGCCGTCGTAAAAGCCCTCGCGCACCAGTTCCTTGATCCGGGCGACGTGGCCCGGCGCCAGGTCGGGGCGCATCTCGATGGTGACGGGGCCCTGGGTGGTTTCAAGAATCAAAGTATTTTCTGTATCAGCCATGCTCTTTTCTCTTCAGGTTTGGGTGGACGTTTGCGGGTTCTGAAAGTGACCGCGAAAGGCCGGCCGGCAACCGCACCGCCCAGTCCCTCGGTAAATGGCAACGGCGTACAGCGTTGCAATGTCTCCATCACGGCAATCCGGTACGCGAGCCGGTCGTTATCGCTGGCATTTTCGGATTCATAGGTAATCCTGGGATGACCGAGAATGGCGCCCTCGCGGTTGAAGCTGACGATGACCGTGATGTCGATCGGGTTGGCGCGCGAGGCCGGCGGCGGCCGCCAGCAGGAATGCAGTCTGGCGAAGACGTCCTTGATGGTGTCGAGCTGCTCCGGCTGGGCCTGCGCATGCGACCGCCGACGCCAGCCACAGCAGCGCGGCGGCAAACCAGACGGATGGCTTGCTGCGCGGCGACGTCATGGCCTCACTTGATGTCGGATGCGACCTGCACCTTCACCATCTTGTCGGGATCGGCGACCGGGCTCGCCGCGCTTGATCTTGTCGACCACGTCCATGCCCGACACCACCTCGCCGATCACGGTGTACTTCCCGTTCAGCGAGGCGCCTTCGGCGAACATGATGAAGAACTGCGAATTGGCGGAATCGTTGCTTGCGGCGCGCGCCATGCCGACGATGCCACGCTTGAACGGCACGTTGGAGAATTCGGCCGCGAGATTCGGATATTTCGAACCGCCGGTGCCGTTGAAATTCTTGCCGTCGCCGGTCTGCGCCATGAAGCCCTCGATCACGCGATGGAACGGCACGTTGTTGTAATAGCCCTCGCGCGCAAGCTGCTTGATGCGCTCGGCATGCTGGGGCGCGAGATCGGTTCGCAGCTTGATCACGATGCGGCCCTTGGTGGTGTCGATCACGATCGCATTCGCCTTGTCGAGATTGGCGGGCAGCGGCTGGGCGATCGCGGGGGCCACACAGGAATAGCGCGGCGAGAACGGCGAGAATGCGGATCATGAAAACTCCGATCATGTGAAAACAGGAAAGCGTGGTGTCGCGTACCAGCGTCTCAGCTCGCGAATTTGGTCTTCAGGCTGGCGGCGACCGATGGCGGCACGAAGGCCGAAACGTCGCCGCCCATCGCCGCGATTTGGCGCACCAGTGTGGCGGTGATCGGGCGGACGGCGACCGAGGCCGGCAGGAACACCGTGTGCACCTCCGGCGCCATGGTCTCGTTCATGCCGGCGATCTGCATCTCGTAGTCGAGGTCGGTGCCGTCGCGCAGGCCCGCGGATCATGATGGTGGCGCCGGCCGCTTGGGCCGCCGTGACCGTCAGATTGTCATAGGTGGTGCAGTCGAAGGCGCAGCCGGCCTTGGCGGCGAGGGGTGCGAATACCGCCCGGACCATCTCCAGCCGCTCCTCGGTCGAAAACAGCGGCTTTTTGCCGGGGTGGACGCCGATGGCGACGATCAGGCGGTCGCACAGGCCGACGGCGTTCTGGACCACGTCCAGATGGCCGTTGGTGACGGGATCGAATGAGCCGGGATAGAGCGCGATACGGGGCATAGGCCCGTCCTACCCCGCCCCGGGCGGCCCGGCAAGCCGGGGAATGTTCCCCACCGCTCACGGCTTTTTATTTCGGATCGGCCAATGAACCAGTACCGGGGTCTGGGCGTCTCCCCTGGGCGGGCCGGCAATGTTTCGTCGGCCAATGGACGACGAAACAAAACTCGGAACCGACGAAACCATTTTCGCATCTGGCGAAGACAGCCGGAAACTTGCGCTGGCTACAAGTTCAACCAACGAAACGACGGGGCCGCCAAGGCCCACGACAGGGGACCGTCATGATCAAGGCTCTTTCCGCAATCGCTGCCGCTGCGTTCATCGCCGCCGCGCTGACCGTATTGCCCGGCTTTGCCCCCCAGGTCGAAGCCAGCGTGCCGCAGGCGCTCGCCAAGGGTGACCGCCTGGATATCCGTACCGTCGGCAAGGATTGCTCGCAGCAGGCCTGGCCGAATTTCGAAGCCTCCTGCCTCCGCGCCGCCGGCTCCAAGTCGACGGTCAAGGAAGCGCGCCTGGTTACCGCCGACCGCACGCCGTAGGAGCGTCGGACCTACCTTTTCTTTTGTTAGTTGCTGCCAGGTTGCTCTGGTTTGAGGTCCTCGGGATGCCCCCCGGGGACCTCACTGATTCCGGCGGCAGCGCCCACAGCTTGGGCAGTAACCCGATGGCAATTTGCGGCGTCTCGTCGCACACTGGCATTTGATCGCGCCCCTCGGCTGATCCGTCGGGCGCGATGCCAATGGGGGCGCCAGTGACCGTCACGCCAGTTGCAACCGCCGGCCATTCCACTCAGCTCCCCGCAGCCGCCACACTCGGCGCCCTCGGTGTCGTCTACGGCGACATCGGCACCAGTCCCCTCTACGCCCTGAAGGAAGCGGCCAAGGCCGCCACCCATGGCGGGCCGCTGACGCCAGACGCCGTCCTCGGCGTGGTGTCGCTGATCCTGTGGGCGCTGATCCTGATCATCTCGATCAAATACGCGCTTCTGATCCTGCGCGCGGACAACCGCGGCGAAGGCGGCATCGTGGCGCTGCTGGCGTTGCTGTCACGCACGCAATGCGCCGGCCGGAACATGGCGCGCGCAACTGCTGGTGGTCGGCCTCGTCGGCGCCGCCCTGCTCTATGGCGACGGCGCGATTACGCCGGCGATCTCGGTGCTCAGCGCCATCGAAGGCCTGAAGGTCGACGCGCCGTCGCTGGCGCCCGCCGTGGTGCCGATCACCGTCGTGATCCTGATCGGGCTGTTCATCATGCAGAAGCAAGGCACCAGCTTCATCGGCCAGATATTCGGTCCGGTGATGCTTGGCTGGTTCGCCGTGCTGGCCGCGCTCGGCATCCACGGCATCGTCAAGGCGCCCGGCGTGCTCGTCGCCCTCAGCCCGCTCTATGCCTTCGATTTCCTGATCCACCAGAACTTCCACGTCAGCTTCGCCATTCTCGGCGCCGCATTTCTGGCGGTCACCGGTGGCGAGGCGATGTACGCCGACATGGGCCATTTCGGACGATTTCCGATCCGGCTCGCCTGGTTTGCGGTGGCGCTGCCGGCGCTGGTGCTGAACTATTTCGGACAGGCCGCGCTGCTGATCACCGATCCGTCGGCGCGATCGAAAATCCGTTCTACCAGCTCGCGCCGGACTGGGTGCACTACCCGCTGGTCGCATTCGCCACCCTCGCCACCGTGATCGCCTCGCAGGCGATCATCTCGGGCGTGTTCTCGCTGACGCAGCAATCGATCCAGCTCGGCTTCCTGCCGCGGATGCACATCCGAGCACACCACCAGCGACGCGATCGGCCAGATCTACGTGCCGCTGGTGAACTGGCTGCTGGCGGCGGCGACGCTGGGCGCCGTGCTGCACTTCGGCTCCTCGGAAGCGCTCGCCGGCGCCTATGGCATCGCGGTGTCGCTGTTGATGGCGATCACCACGCTGCTGGCGGCGCTGGTGGCGATCCAGTGGGGCTACTCGCCGTTCATCGTGATCGCGGTCAACGGATTCTTCTTCGTCATCGACTGCATTTTCTTCGCCGCCAATTCGGTCAAACTGTTCGAGGGCGGCTGGTTTCCGCTGCTGCTCGCAGCGATCATCGCCTTCGTGATGCTGACCTGGCGCAGCGGCGTCAAGCTGGTCGAGCACGCACGCGGAAGCCTGCGCCAGCCGGAAGAGGATCTGATCGAGACCGCCGTCAACCGCTGCCACGCGCGGCTCGCAGGCACCGCCGTGTTCCTGGCGTCCTCGCCCAAGGGCGTGCCGCTGGCGCTGACGCAGTTCGTCAAGCACAACCACGTGCTGCATCAGCGCGTGGTGCTGGTCACGGTGCTGATCGAGGAATCGCCGCGCATACCCGACGAGGACCGCGCCGAGATCGTCGAAATCATCCCGGGCATCACCCGCGTCATCCTGCATTACGGCTTCATGCAGTATCCGACGATCTATGACGGGCTGGTCCTCGCCTGCAAGCAAGGCAAGCTGCCGGGCATCGACCTCACCGACATCACCTACTACATCGGCCGCGAAACCATCATCCCGCGCGAGGATGTTCCGGGCATGTGGGTGTGGCGGGAAACCGCTGTTCGCGTTCCTGCAACGCAACGCCGAGCGCTCCGCCGCGTTCTTCGGTGTGCCGACCAGGCAGGTGGTGGAGTTCGGGACGGAGATCGAGATTTAGGCGCGTGCTCGCAATGGGCGAGATGTTCGCTTGTGAAGTAGAAGGCGGACCTGCGCTCGCTGCTCCGGCCAAAGCCATGCGGCAGACGCAGCCGACCGCGCGGTCGCAAACCACCTTGCGCGGTTGCCATGGACGGCGTCCCGCGCCGATGATGCACAAAACGGATCAGAGCAATCGAAAGGGAGAAAAATGCGCGGACGTCGTGTGCTGATGGAGTCTTTCGTGTCGCACGGCGTGCGCCATATCTTCGGCAATCCCGGCACAACAGAGACGCCGCTGCTCGACAGCTTGCCGGCATTTCCGCAAATCGAATACATCATGGCACTGCATGAAGGCGTCGCTGTCAGCGCCGCCAGCTTCTATGCGCAGGCGTCAGGACGCGTCACCGTTGCCAACCTGCACGTCGCTCCCGGCCTCGGCAACGGCATCGGTTCGCTCTACGGCGCGCTGAAAGCAAATTCACCCGTGGTCGTAACCGCCGGTCAGCAAGACACGCGAATGCGGCTCAAGAATCCGCTGCTCGGCCATGACCTCGTTGCGATGGCAGCGCCAGTGACGAAGTGGAGCGTGCAGATCGAGCGTGCCGACGAGATCGTACCGATCATGCGGCGCGCGTTCAAGGTGGCGACCGACGCGCCACAGGGCCCGGTGTTCGTATCACTGCCGATCGACGTCATGGAACAGGAAACCGCAGTCGATGCGTCGACGCCGGATAATCTGTGGCGATCGACGCGACCCGATCCGGCTGGCGTGGAAGCGCTGGCCTCGCTGCTTCTAAGGTCGAAGAATCCGGCCATCATCGCCGGCGACGACGTGGCAAGATCGGGCGGCGAACAGGCGCTGGTGGCCCTGGCGGAAACAATCGGAGCAACCGTGTGGTTCGAAGGGCTGCGGCATCACGCGCCCTTCCCGACCAGCCATCCGAGCTACCGTCAGTCGCTCCCCGGCGACGCCCGGCAGGTGCGCCAGGCGCTCGGCGATACCGATCTCGTGCTGCTCATCGGCGGGCCCTTCTTCGAGGACATCTGGTTTGCGCCGGGTGGCCACATCGCCGACGGCGTATCCCTGCTGCAGATCGAAGCTTCTGCCGAACGTCTCGCACTCAACAACCGGCTCGATGCCGGCATCGTCGGCGACATCGCCGTCAGCCTCTACGCATTGACGGAAGCGCTGCGCGCAAAGGCAGGCGCGGACTTCAGGCAGGCCACGCAAATCCGCAATGCCTCGTTGGTCGAATTGCAGACGAAAGAGAAAGAAGCCTATCGCGCGCGCGTCGAGAAGAGCTGGAACCGTCAGCCCAACTCGATGCCGCGCGTCACCGCGGAACTTCGCCGCGGGCTACCCGACAATGTCGTCATCGTCGATGAAAGCATTACGGCCAGCCTCGATCTGGCGCGCGCCTTCGACTATCGCGGCTTCGGCGATTATTTCGGCGGTCGTGGTGGCGGCATCGGTCAGGGCCTTGCCGGCGCGATCGGCGTCAAGGTCGCAATGCCGGACCGACCGGTCGTCGCCATCTCCGGCGACGGCTCGGCGATGTATGCGATCCAGGCGCTGTGGACCGCCGCCCACCACAAGCTTGCGATCGTGTTCGTGGTGCTTGCGAACCGCGAGTACCGCATCCTCAAACACAATGTGGATGTCTGGCGTCAGAATTTCGAAGCAGGTACCCAGCATCCCTATCAAAACATGGATATCACCGGCCCCGCGCTCGACTTCGTGCACCTCGCAGCCGGCATGGGCGTCGAAGCTGTCCGGGTTGAGAAGGCCGAAGACATCGCCGGCACCGTAGCAAAGGCCGTTGCGGCGGACCGTCCGTATCTCGTCGAGATTGCCATCGAAGGCAAGCGCTAGCGCCGACGCGATCGGGCGCGACCACCGCGGGCCTCAACGGCGCCCGCCGCGCGCGCTTGACAAGTTTGCACATGTAAATGTTATGGCCGTTCATATTTGAAAGGACCACCGTGGCCAGCACTATGTTCGACAGCGTCCTCTACCGCGACGTGTTCTCGACGCCGGCCATGCGGGCGGCATTTTCCGACGAAGCCCTTCTCCAGGCCTATGTGCAGGCGGAAGTGGCGCTCGCCGTGGCCCAGGGCGAAACCGGCGTCATTCCGCGCGAAGCGGCCGAGGCGATCGCGCAAAAGGCCCCGGCGATCGCGCTCGACAGCGCGCAGTTGAAGCACGACACCGAGAATGTCGGCTATCCCATCGTCGGCCTGGTGCGCCAGCTATCCGAGCGGCTCGGCGAAGCCGGCCGCTACGTGCATTGGGGGGCGACCACCCAGGACATCATGGACACGGCGACGGTGCTGCAACTGCGCGAAGCGGTTAAGCTAATCGAAGCCCAGCTTACCGAAGTCATGGCCACGCTCGCCGATCTCGCCCGCCTCCACCGCGATACGCCGATGGCCGGCCGAACCCATCTCCAGCAGGCGCTGCCGATCACGTTCGGGCACAAGGTTGCGGTCTGGCTCTCGGCGCTGCAGCGCTCGGCCGACCGGCTCCAACAAGCCAAGCCGCGCGCCCTGCAGGCGCAGCTCGGCGGCGCCGTGGGGACGCTGGCCTCGCTCGGCGACCGCGGCCTCGACGTGCGCGCCGCCTACGCGCGCGCCCTCGGTCTCGCCGAGCCTGACATCACCTGGCATGTCGCGCGCGACGGGCTGGTCGAAATGGTCCAGACGCTTGCCGTGATCTGCGGCGCGCTCGGCAAGATCGGCTATGACGTCATGATCCTGATGGCGACCGAAATCGGCGAGGTGTTCGAACCGTTCTCCTCGCATCGCGGCGCATCCTCGACCATGCCGCAGAAGCGCAATCCGATCTCGTCGGAAATTCTGCTGGCCAACGCAAAAATCTCGCGCGACGCCGCTTCGCTGATGCTCGACGCCATGGTGCAGGATCTCGAGCGCGCCACCGGCCCGTGGCACGCCGAATGGATGGCGCTGCCGCAGGTCTGTCTACTGACGGCGGGCTCGCTGGCGCAGGCGCAATTCATGCTGTCCGGCCTGATCGTCGATCAGGCGGCGATGAAGCGAAACCTCAATTCCACGCGCGGGCTGATCGTGGCCGAAGCGGTCATGATGGGGCTCGCGCCCGTACTCGGCCGACAGCCTGCGCATGACGAGGTCTACGCTGCCTGCCGCGATGCCTTCACCTGCAGTGAGCCGCTGCTCGATGCGTTGCTGCGGCGTCCCGCGATCGCATCCGCCCTGCCCCACGACCAGCTTGCCGCCCTGTGCGAGCCAGCCAACTATCTCGGAACCGCGGGAGCAATGGTGGACCGCGTGCTCGCCCGTCACGTCAAGCGATAAGACACAATCGCTACCGCGCGTAGCCCGGATGGAGCGCAGCGCAATCCGGGACGAATCTCTCCCGCGGGTAGGCTGGTCCATGCCGCCCGCGTCGCGCGCCAGCACACCGACCGGACTGGGTTCGCGCGACATCGCCCAGATCGGAAGATCCGTAATCGTGCAGAGCGCGCCCGACCGGACGCGCGCTCGCGATGAACCATCCCCATCCACGACGATTATTCCGCGCGCGGGCAGCCTGGTCGCAAGATCGGCAACCAGCGCACTCGCCGAACTATGACCCACCACGATCGGTTCATGACCGCGGGTCACATGCTCCAGAAGTCGAGCGGTCCACGCGCTCCAGGAAGGCGGCGAATGGTGATGGGCCAATACGTCAGGCACCTCGACATGGCATCCCGCCGCCCGCAGGCATTCGGCTGTGGGCTCCCAGCTTGACGCCCGGACCAGCGGTCCTGCCACAAGAATGAAATGCAAGGACATGGTTTCCTGAAAATCCGGCGGCGCACCGTCGTAGCCCGGATGGAGCGTAGCGAAATCCGGGAACACGTCTCGCCAGCGGACAGGCCGATCCCGGGTTTCGCTGCGCTCCACCCGGGCTACACACAGGGCCGGCGGCGCTAGCCGCCGTTGCCGTTCTCGCCGTTTTCTCCGTCGTCGCCGATATGCTCGACCGACACCACGTGCTCGTCCTCGGCCGTATCGAACACGATGACGCCTTGCGTCGAGCGGCCGGCGATGCGGATGTCCTCGACCGGGCAGCGGATCAGCTGGCCCTTGTCGGTCACCAGCATGATCTGGTCGCTGTGCTCCACGGGGAACGACGCCACCAGCTTGCCGTTGCGGTTGTTGACGCTCATCGCGACGATGCCTTTACCGCCGCGGCCGGTGGTGCGGTACTCGTAGGACGAGGTCCGCTTGCCGTAGCCGTTGACGGAGACGGTGAGCACCACCTGCTCCTGCGCCGACATCTCGACATAGCGTTCGGAAGAGAGCTGGATCGCGCTCGACGCCTCCTCGCCCTCAGCCTCCACGGGTTCTTCCGCGGAGGTTTCACCCGCGACCGCGCGGCGCATCTTGAGGTAGGCCGACCGTTCGTCCGAGGTGGCCTCGACATGGCGCAGGATCGCCAGCGAGATCAGCGTGTCGTTCTCGGCGAGCGCAATGCCGCGCACGCCCATCGAGGTGCGGCCGGTGAAGACGCGCACGTCGGTGACGGGGAAGCGGATGCACTGGCCGCCGGCCGCCGTCAGCAGCACGTCGTCGCGCTCGGTGCAGATCTGCACGTCGACGATCGCCTCGCCCTCCCCGAGCTTCATGGCGATGATGCCGGAGCGGCGGACATCGACGAAGTCGGACAGCTTGTTGCGGCGGACGGTGCCGCCGGTCGTGGCGAACATCACGTCGAGATTGCCCCAGGAGGATTCATCCTCCGGCAGCGGCATGATGGTGGTGATGCGCTCGCCCTGCTCCAGCGGCAGGATGTTGATCAGCGCCTTGCCGCGCGCGTTGGGCGCCGCCACCGGCAGCCGCCAGACCTTCTCCTTGTAGACCTGGCCCTTCGAGGAGAAGAACAGCACCGGCGTGTGGGTCGAGGCCACGAACAGGCGGGAGACAAAATCCTCGTCGCGGGTCTGCATGCCCGCGCGGCCCTTGCCGCCGCGGCGCTGCGCCCGGTAGGTCGAGAGCGGCACGCGCTTGACGTAGCCGGCGTGCGAGACCGTGACCACCATGTCCTCGCGCTGGATCAGGTCCTCGTCCTCGACCTCGCCTTCCTGCTCGATGATGACGGTCTTGCGCGGCGTGGCGAATTCGCCTTTCACCGCCGCAAGCTCTTCCTTGATGATCGCCTGCACGCGCGCGCGCGAGCGCAGGATGTCGAGATAGTCGGCGATTTCCACCGCGAGCTTGTCGAGCTCTTCCGAAATCTCCTCGCGGCCGAGCGCGGTCAGCCGCTGCAGGCGCAGTTCGAGAATGGCCTTGGCCTGCTCGAACGACAGCCGCGCGGTGCCGTCGGGGGCCATCCGGTGCCGGGGATCGTCGATCAGCGTGATCATCGCCTCCACGTCCCGCGCCGGCCAGTCGCGCGACATCAACGTGTCGCGCGCGGTGTTCGGATCGGGCGAGGTACGGATGACGCGAATGATCTCGTCGATATTGGCGACCGCAATCGCGAGGCCGACCAGGATGTGGGCGCGGTCGCGGGCCTTGTTGAGCAGGAATTTCGTGCGCCGTGTCACCACCTGTTCGCGGAAGGCGATGAACAGCGTCAGAAAGTCCTTCAGGTTCATCGTCTGCGGCCGGCCGGCGTCGAGCGCCACCATGTTGGCCGGGAAATTCGTCTGCAGCGGCGTGAAACGATAGAGCTGGTTCAGCACCACGTCGGGCACCGCATCGCGCTTCAATTCGACGACGACGCGGAAACCGTCGCGGTCGGATTCGTCGCGCAGGTCGGAGATGCCCTCGATCTTCTTCTCGCGCACCAGTTCGGCGATGCGCTCGACCATGGTGGCCTTGTTCACCTGGAACGGAATTTCGGTGACGATGATCGCTTCGCGATCCTTGCGGATGGTGTCGATCGTCACCTTGCCGCGCATCACGATCGAGCCGCGGCCGAGATGATAGGCCGAGCGGATGCCCTGCCGTCCGAGGATGATGCCGCCGGTCGGGAAATCCGGTCCGGGCACGATGTTGATGAGGTCGTCGATGGTCAGCGCCGGATTGTCGATCAGCGCCACGCAGGCGTCGATGACTTCGCCGAGATTGTGCGGCGGGATATTGGTCGCCATGCCGACCGCGATACCGCCGGCGCCGTTGACCAGAAGGTTCGGGAATTTGGCCGGCAGCACCGTCGGTTCGCGGTCGCGGCTGTCGTAATTGGCCTGGAAATCGACGGTGTCCTTGTCGATGTCGTCGAGCAGCGTCTGCGCGATCTTGGTCAGGCGGGATTCGGTGTACCGCATGGCGGCCGCCGTATCGCCGTCCACCGAGCCGAAATTGCCCTGGCCGTCGATCAGCGGCACGCGCATGGAGAAATCCTGCGCCAGACGCACCAGCGCGTCATAGACCGACTGATCGCCGTGGGGATGGTATTTACCGATGACGTCGCCGACCGTGCGCGCCGACTTGTTGTAGGACTTGTTCCACTCGAAGCCGTTCTCGTGCATCGCGTAGAGAATGCGACGATGCACGGGCTTCAACCCGTCGCGCGCGTCCGGCAGCGCGCGTGCCACGATCACGCTCATGGCGTAATCGAGGTAGGAGCGCTTCATCTCGTCGAGGATGGAAACGGGACGAATATCGGAGGGCTCCGGCGGCTCGCCGGGGGTGTTATCTTCAGGGTCAGACAAAGGGGGATTCCGGTCAATTCTCAGCTGAGAATCATATAGCGCATCGGGGGTCCGATAACCACCCCGAAGCGGGCTGGAGAGGTCGTTTTTCCGCTCGTTTTTTCATGGACTTACAGGGATCGCCGGGGTGTCCGCGAGCTCCGGGAGGGGTATTTCAGGGCCTGAAAGCAGGCACCGGAACGCTGTGTCCGGCATCATCCTAATGGCCGAAAACCACCGCATGCATGATCCGGCCCGGCAGCAAGGTGAACAGGCCGGCGACGACGAGCGCACCGAAGAAGATCGAGGTCATTGCCTTGCGGTGACCGCTGACATTGTGCCGGCGGGCGTGCACGACCGCGAGCACCAGCATGATCGGCGCAAAGATCGAGAGCAGATGGATCGGGCTGAATGGCCCGACCAGGCGGATCTCATGAATCGAGAACGAACTGACCGCGACCGCAAACATCAGCAGCACCCAGATCCAGCCGATGGTCCGGTGCGGCAAGGTCCCCTTCGGTGCCGCGAACTGCACGATGCCAAGCACGAACGCCGCCATCGCTGCAAAGGCGTGCAGCGGGATCGCCCCGGGGGCTTCCAGCGGTGGTGCGAGGGTCATCGTGGCGCTCTATTTCCGGTTGATTTCGACACCGGAGGCAGCTTAAGGAAAACCGCTCGCGCAACCATTATAACGTAACGGCAGAGCAGCCGGCCGGCGCGGTGAGGATCGTCCCTCCAGCTGGGACTATGCTTCCAGCCCTTACCGATATGTGTCTGACATCGCAGCTCGCCGCCTCATTCGAGTGACAAAGTGACCAACGTCCTTTTTGTCTGCAGCGCCAATCGCCTTCGCAGCCCTACAGCCGAACAAGTCTTTTCGACTTGGCCGGGCATCGAAACCGACTCGGCTGACATCTCGAACGGCGCGGATGTGCTGTTGTCCGCCGAACAGGTCGCATGGGCCGACATCATCTTCGTCATGGAGAAGACCCACCGCAACAAGCTGAACCGGAAGTTCCGCTCCAGCCTGAATGGCAAACGGGTCATCTGCCTCGACATTCCCGACGACTATGAATTCATGGATCCGGTGCTGGTCCGGATCCTCGAAAGCCGGGTCGGCCGCTTCCTGCCTCGAACCGCGCCGCTTTCTGCTGGACGTTAGAACGGAATGTCGTCGTCCATGTCGCTGTTGCGACCGCCGCCGGCCGCGACCGCTCGCCGCGGCGCGGAGCTGGCCGGACTGCTGGAGCCGAAATCGCCGCCCGCATCGTCCGAGCCGAAGCTGCCGCCACCGCCGCCGCTGCGGCCGTCGAGCATGGTCAGGGTCGAGTTAAAACCCTGCAGCACGACTTCGGTCGAGTACTTCTCGACGCCGCTCTGGTCGGTCCATTTGCGGGTCTGCAGCGCGCCCTCGATGTAAACCTTGGCGCCCTTCTTCAGATACTGCTCGACAATCTTGCAAAGCGGCTCGGAGAAGATCACGACGCGATGCCACTCGGTCTTTTCCTTGCGCTCGCCGGTGCCCTTGTCGCGCCAGGTTTCCGACGTCGCGATGCTCAGATTGGCAATCGGCCGCCCGTCCTGTGTCCGCCGGATTTCAGGATCCTTGCCGAGGTTGCCGACCAGAATCACCTTGTTCACGCTTCCCGCCATCGCCGCTCTCCACTCGATATTGCCGGCAAAAATCACTGGTCCGGCCGCTTTCGTGCGGCCGCCTTCAATTCTTGACCTGTCGCTGGTCCACCTTCCGCGTCCGTTTCCGGACATCTGGCGCGACCCTATACGCTCGCAGGCCCCGCCGACTTAGCGATCCCTCGGCAAGTCCGCGGTTATCCACATATAGCATCGCCCCAGCAAATGTTCCAGGTTTGTTCCGGAAGTTCAACGCCGCCAAGGGCTGATCGCGCTACTCAACCATACGGCGACCTTGGTTCGCCGCAATTGAGTCCATAAAACGCCAAAATGGAACCGAAAGCTCCGTCAGAAAACGTGAATAATCCATACATATCATCAGCTTGCTCGACATACATTCGTTCGCGAGTGTTGCAACTCGGACACGCAATTTATCAGCGAGTCACGCTATAAAACCATCCAACGGCGCGGGCGCTCGCGTCATTTCGAGAACGCTTCGGGACCAACGGAAGCGGACAAGACCCTGGAGATAGACCATGAAAAAGGTTCTGTTGAGTACGGTTGCCCTCATCGCATTCGCCGCGCCCGCGGCGGCCGCCGACCTCGCGGCGCGCCCTTACGTCAAGGCCCCACCGGCCCCGATCGCCGTCGTGTACGACTGGAGCGGCTTCTACATCGGCGCCAATGGCGGCTGGGGTTCGAGCCGCAAGTGCTGGGACTTCACCACGCCGGCCGGCACGTTCGTCGCCGCCGAAGGTTGCCACGATGCAACCGGCGGCACCGCCGGTGGTCAGATCGGTTATCGCTGGCAGACCGGCACCTGGGTGTTCGGCCTCGAAGCCCAGGGCAACTGGGCCGACTTCCAGGGCAGCAATGTCAGCCTGATCGATCCGACGCTCCGCAACCAGTCGCGCATCGATGCGTTCGGCCTGTTCACCGGTCAGATCGGTTGCGCCGCCAACAACGTTCTGTTCTACGTCAAGGGTGGTGCGGCCGTTACCGCGGATCGTTTCCGCCAGTTTGATGTTCCCACGGGCGTCGCTGGTTGCCAGCACCGGCGACGACACCCGCTGGGGCGGCGTGGTCGGCGTCGGGCCTCGAATTCGGCTTCGCGCCGAACTGGTCGGTCGGCGTCGAATACGACCACCTGTTCATGCAGGACCGCACCCATACCTTCATCGACACCGACCGGCGCCTTCTTCGGCACCGATCGCATCCGTCAGGACGTCGATCTCGTCACCGTTCGCGTCAACTACCGCTGGGGCGGCCCTGTGATCGCGAAGTACTGACCTTCGCTTTCAGCATACGAACGACCGAAAGGCCGGCCTCGCGCCGGCCTTTTTGTTTGGTTGTGCGCGGGGCAATCCGATCAACCTTGGATTGTGACGCTCCGTTGGAGCACAACTCCTCCCTCTCACCACAATGGCCGGTAGCCGAAAAAATACCGATCGCTGCTTTCGACCGACCAGGGCTTCAAAAGGCCGGCTCAACGCCGGCCTTTCCGTCTGGCTGTACCGCGGCTTGCTCGACACCCGCATCGGCTGCATTACGCCATACGTTTGCCGCGGATGTAGTTTCTCGGCGGCAGCATTTTGTACAGCATTTTGTAATGACTTCGCGCTATCTGCTAACGCAACCTGAAATTGATTACTCCGGTAGTTGCGTTGGAAATGCCGAAAGGAAGAAACGTGAAGAAAATTTTGCTGACGACGACCGCCCTGATCGCGCTTGGGGTCGCCCCCGCGGTCGGCGCCGATCTTGCCGCACGGCCCTATACCAAGGCTCCCGCCGCCGCGATCGCGATGTACAACTGGAGCGGCTTCTACGCCGGCGTTAACGGCGGCTGGGGATCGAGCCGCAATCGTTGGGACGAGACACACCGGCGCCGTTTTCCCGATGGGCAGCCATGACGCAACCGGCGGCACCGTCGGTGGTCAGATCGGCTACCGCTGGCAGGCTGCTTCGTGGGTGTTCGGCGTAGAAGCGCAGGGCAACTGGGCCGACTTCCACGGTAGCAATGTGATCCCGTTCAGCGTTCCGTCGGTCAAGAACGACACGCGTGTCGATGCCTTCGGACTGTTCACCGGTCAGGTCGGCTACGCCGCGAACAACGTCCTGTTCTACCTCAAGGGTGGTGCCGCCGTGACCTCCGATCGCTACCGTATGCTCACAACCGCCAGCGGTGCTGCGGTCGCCAACAACGTCGATGACACCCGTTGGGGTGGCGTGGTCGGCGTCGGCCTGGAATATGGCTTCGCCCCGAACTGGTCGGCCGGCATCGAATACAATCACATGTTCATGCAGGACAAGACCTATCGCTTCGTGAGCAACGGCGTCATCGTCCCGGCTGGCATAGAGATGGCCCATAGTCGCATCCGTCAGGACGTTGATATCGTCACCGCACGCGTCAACTACAAGTTCAGCGGGTACTGATCTTCGCTTTCAGCGAACGAACTAGCGAAAAGGCCGGCCTCGCGCCGGCCTTTTTGCTTGGTTGTACCGCGAGGTTGTCGCCACCCGCCCCGGTTGTATTGCGCATGCATTTGCCGCGGATGTGGCTTTTCGGCGACAGCATTTTGCGATGACTTCGCGCTATATGCGTATGCAACCTCAAATTGACTGCTCTGATAGTTAACTGGGACACGCCGAAAGGAAGAGAACGTGAAGACGATTTTGTTGACGACGACCGCCCTGATCGCACTTGGGATCGCACCCGCGGCCGCTGCAGATCTTGCCGCGCGGCCCTATACCAAGGCGCCCGCCGCGATTGCGATCAATAACTGGAGCGGATTCTACCTCGGTGCGATGGGCGGCTACGCCCAGGAAAACAGCTCGGGCATTGGCACGCTCAGCGGCGGCTTCGCCGGCGGCACTGCCGGCTACAACTGGCAGACCGGCAACCTCGTCCTCGGCCTCGAAGCCGACGGCGCCTGGGCAGACGTCGGCGCAACCATCGGCATCCCGGGCCTCGTGTCGGTCGACTACACGATTCGCGTCGATGGGTACCGTTCGCGGCCGCATCGGCTACGCCTTTGATTCCGTCCTGCTCTACGGCACCGGCGGCTACGCGTGGGCTGACAACCGCCTGTCGGCAACGGTGCTCAACGTGAGCGTCTCGGACAGCCAATTCCATTCCGGCTGGACTGTCGGTGCCGGTGTCGAGGTCATGTTCGCACCGAAATGGTCGGTAAAGGCCGAGTACCTCTACAAGAGCCTGGAAGGCGCGACGTACTTCTCCGGCACCGTTCCAGGCGGCGTCCCCGTCGGCACGATCAACCTCAACAGCGTTCAGGTCGGCGTGAACTATCACTTCTAGGACTTGCCCGCTAATCTACCACTTGCTGCTGAAACTACCTGCGCCTCCGTTCCGAGAACCCGGAACGGAGGCGCTGTCTTTTTGGTAGTTCCGATCCGCGCTGCTGACGGCTGCTGCCAATATGCGCTTGCCGGACGTGCTTTCTTCACGCGAACCCGTGTCCACCTCGCTAAAAAATGCGATGGCGCAAACAATCCGTTGATGATTCGCACGCGGCACTGGAAATCCCTCCTCGTTCTTCCTACGTTCCGACTTTCAGTCATCGGCGCCCTGATCCCGGCCTTGCCCGGCAATGCGCGCCCAACGTGGCGCGCTGCCTGCACGCCTGGAACTGCCGATATGGATGAAGTGCTCAGGGCGAAGCGCCAACCTAACGCCGGCTCCGCATCGCGCGCGATAACCGTTCGCGGCGCGCGCGAGCACAATCTCAAGAACGTCGATATCGAAATTCCGCGCGACAAGCTCGTCGTGTTCACCGGCCTCTCCGGCTCCGGCAAATCCTCGCTCGCCTTCGACACCATCTATGCCGAAGGCCAGCGCCGCTACGTCGAATCGCTGTCGGCCTATGCGCGCCAGTTCCTGGAGATGATGCAGAAGCCTGATGTCGACCAGATCGACGGCCTGTCGCCCGCGATCTCGATCGAGCAGAAGACGACGTCGAAGAACCCGCGCTCCACCGTCGGCACCGTCACCGAGATCTACGACTACATGCGGCTATTGTGGGCGCGCGTCGGCGTGCCCTATTCGCCCGCCACGGGATTACCGATCGAAAGCCAGATCGTGTCGCAGATGGTCGACCGCGTGCTGGCGCTGCCCGAAGGCACGCGGCTCTATCTGCTGGCGCCGGTCGTGCGCGGCCGCAAGGGCGAGTACAAGAAGGAACTCGCCGAATGGCTCAAGAAGGGCTTTCAGCGCGTCAAGATCGACGGCACCTTCCATGAGCTGGCCGAGGCGCCGACCCTCGACAAGAAATTCCCGCACGACATCGACGTGGTGGTCGACCGCATCGTGGTCCGACCCGACATCGGCCAGCGCCTCGCCGAAAGCTTTGAGACCGCGCTGAAGCTCGCCGAAGGGCTGGCTGTCATCGAATACGCCGACGCGCCGGCGGGTGCAGCAGAGGAGAAGAAGTCCGACAAGAAGACCGCAAAGATCCACGACAAGAGCGGACCGGAACGGATTCTGTTCTCGGAAAAGTTCGCCTGCCCGGTTTCCGGCTTCACGATTCCCGAGATCGAGCCGCGGCTGTTCTCGTTCAACAACCCCTATGGCGCGTGTCCGGCCTGCGGCGGCCTCGGCGTCGAGCAGCATATCGACGAGGACCTCGTCATCCCCGACAAGGAGACGACCCTGCGCAAGGGCGCGATCGCGCCCTGGGCCAAATCGTCATCGCCCTATTACATCCAGACGCTGACCGCGCTCGGAAAGTTCTACAAGTTCACGCTCGACACCAAGTGGAAGGACCTGCCGAAGAAAACGCAGGCCGCACTCCTCACCGGCTCCGGCGACGACGAGATAAAATTCTCCTATGAGGACGGGGTGCGCTCCTACGACACCAAGAAACCGTTCGAGGGCGTCATCACCAATCTCGAGCGCCGCTACCGCGAGACCGAGAGCGAATGGGCGCGCGAGGAGCTGGCAAAGTATTTCTCCGACATTCCCTGCGCCGGCTGCAATGGCCATCGCCTCAAGCCCGAGGCGTTGTGCGTCAAGATCGGCGGCAAGCATATCGGCGAGATCTCGGAGATGTCGGTGCTTCGCGCCGGCGAATGGTTCGAGACCGTGCCGAAGGCGCTGAACGCGCAGCAGAACGAGATCGCCATCCGCGTGCTGAAGGAGATCCGCGAGCGGCTGTCCTTCCTGCTCGACGTCGGCCTGAACTACCTCACGCTCGCGCGCGCCTCCGGCACGCTATCGGGCGGCGAAAGCCAGCGCATCCGCCTCGCCTCGCAGATCGGCTCGGGTCTCACCGGCGTGCTCTACGTGCTGGACGAGCCGTCGATCGGCCTGCACCAGCGCGACAATGCGCGCCTGCTGGAAACGCTGAAGCGGCTGCGCGACCTCGGCAATACCGTGATCGTGGTCGAGCATGACGAGGACGCGATCCGCCTCGCCGACTACGTGCTCGACATCGGCCCCGGCGCCGGCATGCATGGCGGCCACATCGTGGCGCAGGGCACGCCCGCCGAGATCATGAAGAACCCGAAATCGCTGACCGGCAAATACCTCACCGGCGAGATGTCGGTGGCGATCCCCGAGCGCAAGCCGCCGAACCACAGGCGAACCATCAAGGTCATCAACGCCCGCGGCAATAATCTGAAGAACGTCTCGGCGGAAATTCCGCTCGGGCTGTTCACCTGCGTCACCGGCGTCTCCGGCGGCGGCAAGTCGACGCTGCTGATCGACACCCTCTACAAGGCCATCGCCCGCAAGCTGAACAACGCCAGCGAAGGCGCCGCACCCCACGACCGCATCGAGGGGCTGGAGCATATCGACAAGATCATCGACATCGACCAGTCGCCGATCGGCCGCACCCCGCGTTCGAACCCCGCGACCTATACCGGCGCCTTCACGCCGATCCGCGAATGGTTCGCCGGCCTGCCCGAAGCCAAGGCGCGCGGCTACGAGCCCGGCCGCTTCTCTTTCAACGTCAAGGGCGGCCGCTGCGAGGCCTGCCAGGGCGACGGCGTCATCAAGATCGAGATGCACTTCCTGCCCGACGTCTATGTCACCTGCGACACCTGCAAGGGCAAGCGCTACAACCGCGAAACGCTGGAAGTCCTGTTCAAGGGCAAGAGCATCGCCGACGTCCTCGACATGACGGTGGAAGAAGCCGCCGAGTTCTTCAAGGCCGTGCCCCGCGTCCGCGAAACCTTCAAGACGCTGCACCGCGTCGGCCTCGACTACATCCACGTCGGCCAGCAGGCGACGACGCTTTCCGGCGGCGAAGCCCAGCGCGTCAAGCTGGCGAAGGAGCTGTCAAAGCGCGCGACCGGCCGCACGCTCTACATCCTCGACGAACCCACGACGGGCCTGCACTTCCACGACGTCGCAAAACTGCTGGAAGTGCTGCACGAGCTGGTCTCGCAGGGCAACACGGTGGTGGTGATCGAGCACAATCTGGAAGTCATCAAGACCGCCGACTGGGTGATCGACCTCGGCCCCGAAGGCGGCGACGGCGGCGGCGAAATCGTCGCCTGGGGTCCGCCGGAGGACATCGTGAAAGCGCCGCGGAGTTACACGGGGAAGTTTCTGGCGCCGGTGCTGAAGAAGGCGGCGGGGAAGCCGAGGAAGAGCAGCAGCGCGAGCGAGGCGGCGGAGTGATTGACGAGGAAAGTGGGTTTATTGATAACGCGTCGCTGATGCTGCCCTAAGCCGCGTCCGCGGGCCTCACTCGCTTTGCGATCTCCGCACCCTTCTCCCGCTCTACAACGCCAATGTCATATTGACCCTGCAAGTCGAGCCAGAACTGAGCGCCATTGCCGAAGTAGCGACCAAGGCGCACCGCGGTATCAGCCGTAATTGAACGACGACCATTGAGAATATCAGTGACACGGCCTGAGGGGACGCCGATATCGAGCGACAAACGGTTCGCACTGAGCTTGCGAGCAGCTAGTTCTCTTTTCAGTAACCGGCCGGGGTGTACGACAGGGGCCATCACGGTCAACCTTTGTGGTAGTCCACGATCTCAACCTCGTGGGCATCGCTTTTGTGAAACTCGAAACAAATTCGCCAACGCTCGTTGACCGTCATCGCCCATTGCTTCTTTCGATCACCCTTGAGCTTGTGAAGGCCTGCGCTCTTCAAGGGACTTAGATCGCCGAGTGACTTCGCAACATTCAATGCCACCAACAAATCGATCGCAGCTTCGAAATCCAGCCCGCGGAATTGATTTGGCTGTTCGCCGTCCCAAACCTTGCGGGACGCGGAATTCCGCCATGACCGGATCATGGCATAAATATACTACGTGAACCGGTGAACAGCAAGCACACTGGGCGAAATGGGCGGCTTAAGCCTGTGCTTCTGGCTTCCCGCGAGTTATGCCCTCGGCTAACTCCGCCGCCTACGCCGTCCAACATCTGAGCGCCCTCAACTCCTGCGCGCACGATTTAACTTATGCGGTACATAGGTGTGGCACTACTGTCTCAGCCTTGACCAAAACGGTACCCCACTGTGGCGTGAGGCTTGAAAGCCGGGCCGCGAGATGTTTTTTCCTGGTCCTCAACTACAGGGGACAAGTAATGAAAAGACTACTTCTTGCAGGCGCGGCTTTCCTTTCGCTGGTGACCGCTGCCTCGGCCGCTGATCTCGCGTCGCGGCCCTACACCAAGGCGCCGCCGCTCTCTCCGGCGGTTAACTGGTCCGGCTTCTACATCGGCGCGATGGGCGGCTATGCGTTTGACAGCAGCAACGGCGGCGGTTTCGGGGGTGGCACGATCGGCTACAACTGGCAGTTCCCGGGCAGCCAGTTCGTTTTCGGTATCGAGATCGATGCCGCCGGCGCCAGCATCAAGGATAGCCAGTCGGCCATTATCGGCAACGTGTTGTTCACGGCGGAAGACAAGATCGACGCACTTGGAAGCGTTACCGGCCGTGTCGGAGTTCGCGGCGGATGCGGCGCTGTTCTACGCCAAGGGCGGCTACGCCTGGGCTAACAACAAGCTGTCGCTTTCCGCAGGCGGCCTTACCGCTTCGGACAGCCATGTCCATTCCGGATACACCATCGGCGGCGGCATCGAATACATGTTCGCGCCGAACTGGTCCGCCAAGGCCGAATACATGTTCACGCACCTCGAGGGCCAGACCTATAACCTGGGTGGTCTCGCCTTCGATTCCGGTACCGCCGAGTTCAATTCCATCAAGGTTGGCGTCAACTATCATTTCAGATGAGACGCTACCGTGGTTGTCCCGAACCGGTCGGCGACGGACAACCACACGCCAGCAAACTGAGCCCCGGTTTTCCGGGGCTTTTTGTTGGCATGTCCACGCCACGATCACGTCTTGTGTTAGCCGCAAGGCTACGCCTTCCGCTAACCCCGCCGTCGCCTTACACTGTCCAATAATGCGGGTGCGGGTAGGATCGCGAGCGGTCGCCCCAGTCAAAATCGTCTTCATCGAACTCGGACGGGCCGGCGCGCAGGTCCTCAAGCGTCAGCTCGACCATAAAAGCCTGACGCGCGGGATCGAACCTGAGCGCGTCCCACCGCACCGGATAATGGTGGTGGCTGGCGAGCACCCCGCCGGTTTTTATCACCGCATACGCGACAGTGCCGCTGGCCTTGTCCAGCATCAGTCGCTCGATCGTACCGAGTTTTGTGCCGTCTTGCCCGTAGACGTTCGCGTGCTCGACGCGATCACTTGGCACCAGGGTATGAGGCATGGCGTCCTCCCTGATTTTCGATTGTTACGCCGACAGTATAGTCCCGCAGCCCGGATTAGCGTAGCGATATCCGGAGCCCCGCGCACAACCCGCATGTCGCTCCGCTCATGCGGGCTACGGCTCTGCGTGCTTCGCCTCACTCCACGATCGCCGCGTCCACGAATCCCTTCGGATCCTCGCAGAACTCCCGCATGACCTTGTAGTGGTCGGTGTCCTTTACCGTTACCGGCTCCAGCCCGTATTTCGTCAGCCGCAGCAGCGTCGCGTTCGGGTAGGCCATCAGCATCGGCGAGTGCGTGGCCATGATGATCTGGCAATGGCCGATGTTCTCCATCCGCCGCATCAGCTTCAGGAACTCGATCTGTCGCGCGGGCGACAGCGCGGATTCCGGTTCGTCGAAGATGAAGATGCCCTGGCGCTGGCAGCGCTCGTTGAAGAAACGCAAAAAGCCCTCGCCATGCGAATGCGAAAGAAAATCCGGCGGGATGCCGGGGCTCACGTTCGCAATGTCTTCGGCATTGACCTTGTCCAGGTATCGCGCGACGGAAAAGAAGCTTTCTGCGCGGAAGAACCATCCGTTGCTGATCTTCGGCAACCAACTCGCGCGTAAGGCGGCGGAAAGGTTGCCGCCTGTGACCTCAAGAGCTTCCGAATGGTCGACCGGCGTATAGCCCTTCCCGCCCCCTGCATCGTCAAATCCGACAAGCGCGGCGATGCCTTCCAGAAGCGTCGATTTACCCGTGCCATTCTCGCCCACAATTATCGTGATCGAGCGCTCGAATCCCAGTTCGAAATCGTCGCGCAGCAAGGGAAGGCAGAACGGATAGGACTTCGCGGTCAGTGATCCGCGAAGGCTCGAGCCAGATCCGCTTGAGGTACGGCGCCGGCAGATTGATCGGCTTGTTTCGTCGTGAGGCCATGTGCGCGGGTCCGATGGAACAACATTGCATTCTCTGCATATATCCCCGTCGTCACGCAACCCTAGATCGCACTCCAGCCCCCCCGCCAGAAATACCCCATGCCGTCCACCACTTACACCCTCTTACGCAACGCCATTCTCGGCGAGCTGCAGGTTGTCTGCCTCTACGACGGCCGCACGCGCGAACTGTGCCCGCATATCATCGGCACCAACAAGCGCGGCGAAGAAGTCGTGCTGGCCTGGCAGTACGGTGGCGAAAGCTCGGGACCGCTGCCGCAATGGCGATGCCTCAAATTGGCGAACGTCAGCAAGGCGCGCCCGCGCGCCGGCCGCTGGCATGAAGGTAGCTCGCATCAGACGATGCAGACCTGCGTGAGCAACATCGATCTCGATATCAATGTTCACGTTCGCAAGCGGCGATGAGACGCGTGGCTGTCGCGTATAGGAATTTCAGAGCTCAGCGCTCGGATACGCGAACCCGCGATAGTGCGACAATGTGTCTCTCATTGCGGGCACTGCGACGCCATCCATAATTCACTTGCGGCACCATGGATTACTTCATCGCTTTGCGCTCACAATGACGCGGATGGGACGCGGAATTTAACCTCCAGCACGCCTAATCTCGTCGAACGAAGACAAATGCCACGCTCTCCGCAAATCGCGAACGCATTCACGCCACACGTCGTCGCGCCGCTGTCGAATTAGCAACCTGCCTGCGTCAATGCACGGTCGCGCTTCAGTCCAATTTTTGCCGGCATACAAATCGTATGGTTAACCCGCAAGCGAACGTTCTCACATGCACGGACATCGCTTGCAGACGGCTCATTGGGGGCGCGTTCGCGCCCGCTTTCACAACGATACGTCATCATGCCGGCGCGATCGGTTCGGTATCGAACCCGCGGGGGGTTATACGAGTGTTCAACTTTAGGGGACAAGAAATGAAACAACTACTTTTAGCTGGTGTGGCCCTTTCGGTCGCGACCGCGGCCTCGGCCGCCGACATGCAGGCGCGGCCTTACACCAAGGCTCCTCCTCCAGCACTCGTGTCTCCGGCGTATAACTGGTCCGGCTTCTATGTCGGTGCGATGGGCGGCTATGGCTGGGGGACCAATGCGGGCAACGGTGGCTTCGGCGGTGGCACGGTCGGCTACAACTGGCAATTCCCCGGCAGCCAGTTCGTGTTCGGCATCGAAGTCGACGCCGCCGGCGCCAGCATCAAGGACAGCTTCACCGAGGACCAGGGTGGTGTCCTGGTCACGCAGGACTCCAAGATCAGTTCATTCGGAAGCGTGACCGGCCGTGCCGGCTTCGCGATGGATGCGGTGCTTCTCTACGCCAAGGGCGGTTATGCGTGGGCCAACAACAAGTCCACCATTTCAGCGCCAGCGCTGGGCATAACGTCTTCGGATAGCCATACTCATTCCGGCTATACACTCGGCGGCGGCGTCGAATACATGTTCGCGCCGAACTGGTCGGCCAAGGGCGAATACATGTTCACCAGCCTCGGCAGCGAGAACTATAATCTGTTAGGCGACCAGCTGGCTTCCGGCACTATCGACTTCCACACCATCAAGGTCGGGGTGAACTATCACTTCCGGTGAGACGGCCAAGTAGGGTGGGCAAAGCGTAGCGTGCCCACCATTCTACACGACTTCTGTGAAAGAGATGGTGGGCACGGCACAAGCGCGCCTTTGCCCACCCTACGGACCACAGAAGCTCTCACAGCACCTCAAGCACCAGCTCCATCGTCATCAGCACCGGATTGTCGCCGCGCACCAGCCGGCCCTCCGCGATGCCGCCGAGATAATCGACCAGCGCGACATCGAGCTCGGCCTGCAGCGTGCCGTCGGCGCCGGGCGCGACGCTGCCTGCCTTGATCGCAAGCTCGGTCGCAAACGGCACCACGGTGCGACCATCGGTGAAATGCGCGCCAATGGTGGAGCCGACGCCGCCGTGAATCCGCGCCCGCAGGATTCCGTGCTGCCGGCAAAAGGTCTCCAGCGCCGCGGCAAAATCCTGATTCGGCCGCAGCCGCAGCGCAAAGGCGCGGCTGTCCGCCTTCACATTGGTGCCGGCGCGCGCAACGGGCCCAAACAATTTGAAATTGGTCTCGGGATCGGGTTCGGCCGTGAACATGGCGCCGTCGATGCCGAACGCTTCCACCGCGAACGATTCGGCGACGATGCTCTCCTCGGGCAGAATGTGGCCGCCGTGAAGGCTTCCGTCGGTCTCGGTCCATAGTCCGTGGCAATGAAAAAACGGGGCACCGTCACGCTCGCCTAGCGTCATCGCGCCGAGCTTCAGCCGCGTGATGCCGGAAGGGCGAAACGTATCGCTGTAGAACGCCGCATTGGCGCCGGTCTTCGACAGTGCCGGCATCACATAGGCGAACGGCCCGAGCGCCCCTCCCCGCATACCCAGCACGCCACCGGAAAAGCCGGCTTCGGCAAAGCCGCGACGCGTGGCTTCCAGCAGCGGCAGGCCGGCGGCAAGCGTGAATGAAAACGCCTGGCCCCGCGCCTTGACCCATTGAATGCGTTCAGCCGCCGCAGCGCCGGGCTGCTCAATACTGCGCATCGCTCAGGTGCCCGTCGACTTCGCAACGAGTTCGAGCAGACCCCGCGCTTCGAGTTCATCGCGGACCAGTCGCTTCGGAATCTTGCCGTAACCGGATTTGGGCAGCGCCTCCCAGAAGAAGAAACGCTTCGGCATCTTGTAGCGCGACACCTTCGGCGCCAAGAACGCCGCCAGCTCCGCCTCGCTTACTGCGGCAGCGCCTTCGCGCGCGACGCAGACCGCAACTCCGACCTCGCCCCAGAACGGGTCGGGCACGCCGAGCACGGCGACCTCGCCGATCGCAGGATGCGTGAGAATCTTCTCCTCGACCTCGCGCGGATAGATGTTGGAGCCGCCGGAGATGTACATGTCCGAGGCGCGGCCGGTGATGTAGACAAAACCTTCCTCATCCATGTGGCCGAGATCGCCGGTGCGAAACCAGCCGTCGCGAAACGCCTTCGCGTTGGCCTCGGGATTGTCGTAGTAGCCGGCGAACACGGCGGGACCGATCACGCAGATCTCGCCGGTCTCGAACGGTTTGAGCTCACGCCCGTCATCGCCCTGGATCGAGACCTGCATGCCCGTGCGCTCGAAGCCGCAGGTTCCGATGCGGGCCTGCGGGCCGTCCTCGGGATCGTGCAGGTTGGCCGGCATCACGGTAATGTTGCCGGTGACCTCGCCGAGCCCGAAATACTGCACCAGCACCGGACCGAGCTTGGCCAGCGCTGCCTTCTGGTCCTCGCGATACATCGGCGCGCCGGCATAGATCACGTAGCGCAGCGAGGAATGGTCGTATTTGTCGACCGCGGGATGCTCGACCATCATCTTCAGAATGGTCGGCACGGTAAACATGTTGCTGACGCGGTGCGTCTCGATCAGGCGGAACGCCTCCGCAATATCGAACTTCTCGGTCGGCAGCAGGATTGTCGGCACGCCGCGTGCGACCTGCATGAGCTGGTGCACGCCGGCGCCATGCGACAGCGGCGCGACCACCAGCGCGGCGTCGTTCTCCGTCGTGCCGGGCGTCAGGTCGGCGAGATGGTTGGTCACCACAAACGCCATCTGGCCATGAGTGAGCACCGCCGCCTTGGAGCGGCCGGTGGTGCCGGAAGTGAAGAAAAACCAGCAAGGATCGTCGTAATCGACCGCTGCGTTATCGACCTTGGCGCCCGCATGATCGGCGATCACGCCGCCGACGGATTTTTCGCCGAACATCCCGTCGCCGATCCGCCAGACGAATTCCAGCGCCGGATTGGCGGCGGCCTTGGCGTGATCGGGAAATTCGCCATGGCACAAAAATCCCTTCGCGCCGGAGGCGGTGGCGAGATAGGCGACCTCGTCCGGCATCAGGCGGAAATTGGTCGGCACCCAGACCGCTCCGAGCCTGAAGGCCGCGAACATCGACCAGAACATCTCGTCGCAGTTTTTGGAATGCACCAGGACGCGATCGCCCTTGACGATACCGCGCGCGGCGAGGCCCGCCGCCAGCGCGGAGACGTGGCCATCGATTTCGCGCCAGGTCCAGGATCTGTCGCCCCAGATGAAGCCCGTGCGGTCGCCATGGCGGCGGGCGTTCTGGGTCAGCATATGCGCGAGATTCATTACCCGGCGAGACATCCGCGCCAGGCCGCCGCGCGGGGTGGAAATGGTCACGGTTTCAGTCACAGGGAATCAACCTACGCTTCGAAAAAATGACATGGAACACCTCTGCGCAACGATAGCAGAAAGCCTTGTGGCAGCTCAAATCCGTGGGCCGGCATCACCGCACGCCGGTGCCCTTGCAGCGCTGGCACTTGACCACCCTGTCGCCCTTCTTCAGCAGGCCCTTGCCCTCGCAGTTCTTGCATTTCTGCTTCTTCTTGATGTTGGGGCCTTTTTCATTGGCCATGGTAATCTCCCGGCAAGCGTTGCACGCATCACCATAGCCAGCCCCACACTCCCGTCCATAAGCCCGCACCAACGATTTAAGGGATCACCATGGTTACCCGTCGAAAGCTGATATTGTCTGGCGCGGCCGGCCTGCTGGCGGCCACCTTGCCGCGGGCGATACTGGCGGCGCCGGACGATCCCGTGGGCATCGTGACCGCCATTTACACCCGTGCCGCCACGGGCAAGGGCGATGGTGGCGGCGGATTTGTGATCGAGAACAAGGCGGCGAAGGCAAAATACCTGTCGAAATCGCTGATCGCACTCTGGGCCAAGGCAGACGCCCGCACGCGCAAGGGCGACGTCGGGCCGGTAGATTTCGATCCCGTCACCAATTCGCAGGATCCCGACGTGAAGTCGTTCAAGGTGGCCGCCGAGAAGCAGGAAGCCGACAAGGCAACCGTCGCCGTCATCATCGAAAGTCATCAGCGCGAGGCCCGCGCCAACGCGGCCGACAAGACCATTCGTTACGACTTTGTCCGGGAGGCCGGCGCATGGAGGATCGACGACATCAAGGGAGCCGTCGACGGCAGCCCGTGGTCGGTTCGCGCCCTGCTCGCCGCTTCACTCAAGTAAGGAATCGACCCGCCGGTCAGGGAGCTGCCGGCGAGCCCCTTCCTGGGATTACTGCGGATGGTTGGCCAGTTCCTGGTCGCTCAAACGCCAATCCTGCCAAAGCTGAAGCGCACCCAGCAGGACGACGATTGCACCGAGGGCGACATGCCAGGCCCGAAGCAGGTCATCACCGGAGTAGCCGAGGACGAAGGGCGAGGCGATCAGCCAGAGGCCGAGCGCGATCTCAGCCGCCTCCTCCCAGCGCTGCAGTGCGACATATTCGAGCTGGGCCAGACCGAACACCAGCATGCCGATCACGAACGTGTTGAGGATCATGGTGCTGCGTTCGGCGTCCATCACGTCATGGCTGGAGAACGGAAACCACGGCGATACCACGATCAGCGCGCCAAGCAGCATGCCGAACCAATCTTCCCACGTGCGATGTTTGTTGAAGAAACCAAAGCCCGACATTGTAAACCTCCCCTTGAAAAGAGGCATACGTCGGCGGCCGCGATCACAGCATTTCCGATATCAAGCCCAGACCCGGCCGCTTCGGCGCCGTATGTCATCCGAAAGACCTAGGAACCCCACAAGCCGTTGCAAGGCCCGCCTGCAAAGATGTTGCGCGCGTGAACCGTCGGCACCGCCCTTTATTGCGTTGCGCCGAGTCGCTGCGGGCTCTCGCTCAGGCCCGGACTGATCTCCAGCACCTTGCGGAAATCCGCAATTGCGTCCGCGTTGCCGCCGGTTTGCATCGGCGGGGTCATGCCCCTACATGAAACGGTAAATCATCCGGGAATCGCTGCATGGCCGCCGTCCGAGACAACAAGGCTCAAAACCGCTTCGAACTGGACGTCGACGGCGATTTGGCGTTTGCGAATTATCGCATCACGCCCTCGGCCTTTATCATCACCCACACCGAAACGCCTCGCACGCTGCGCGGCCGCGGCATTGCTTCCGAACTGGTCAAGGGCGCGCTCGAACTGATCCGTGCCGACGGCCGCAAGGTCATCGCCAGCTGCGGGTTTGTCGTGGACTATCTGCGCAAGAATCCGGAATTTGCCGATCTGACGGGATAACGATTAAGTCGCTGTCGCCCCTGCGAACGTGCAGGGGCGACGGCGGTGGATGTGGCTCCTCACGTAATCCGGATCGACATATCGGGCAGGCCTTCGAGCTTGCACAGCAGCACATCGCCCTTCACGACCGGGCCGACATTTTCCGGCGTCCCCGAATAGATGATGTCGCCCGGCTTGAGCTCAAAGGCTTCCGAAAGCTTGGCGATCTGCTCGGCCACGCTCCAGATCATGTTGCGCAAATCTGAGTTCTGCTTGACCGCGCCATTCACCGCCAGCGAGATCGCGCCCTTGGTGAAATGTCCGGTCTTGGCGGCGGTGTGAATCGGCCCGAGCACGGCGGAGCGGTCAAAGCTCTTGCCGATTTCCCACGGCTTCTTCTCGTCGCCCATCGCCCGCTGCAGATCGCGCCGCGTCATGTCGAGGCCGAGCGCGTAGCCGTAGACGTGATCGAGCGCCTGCTCCGCGGGGATATTGGTGCCGCCCGATTTCAGCGCCGCCACCAGTTCGACCTCGTAATGATAGTTCTTGGTGAGCGAGGGATAGGGATGATCGCCGACACTTCCGACGGCGACATTCTGGATCGCATCGGTCGGTTTCTGAAAGAAGAACGGCGGCTCGCGATTGGGATCCGATCCCATTTCGCGCGCATGCGCGGCATAGTTCCGCCCGATGCAATAGATCCGTCGCACCGGAAACACATCGGTCTCACCCACGATCGGGATGGTCGTCGTGCCGACCGGGAAAATCGATTTCGGACCGGCCTGCGCTGCGACCGCGCCGCCCTGCACGGCCGTACCGGCCAGCGCCAGCGCGCCGGTTGCCAGGATGGTCCTGCGATCGACATTGCTCATTGGCGTCCTCCTTGTTTTGTTGGTCTTTTTGTCCGCCCGTATCTACCGCGTTTTCGCCGCAAAGTGGATAGCTCTGCGCTTTGCTGCAATGCAATCGCGCCAAAAAGAAAGGCCCGCGTCGCCGCGGGCCTTCGCAGTCTGTAAAGCTGACCAAGCGTCAGTGCTTGATCTCAGGCGGCAGCTTGCCGCCATTGGCGGCCAGTTTGGACATGACCTGCTTGTGCAGCCAGATGTTCATGCTGGCGGAATCGTTGCTGTCGCCGGTATAGCCGAGTTCCTTTGCAAGCTCCTTGCGAGCCGCGAAGCTGGAATCGATGTCGAGCGCCTTCATCAAGTCGACGATCGAGGTGCGCCACTCCAGCTTCTCCCCCTTGGCCTTCACCGCCTGGTCGAGGATGGGTGCGACGTCGACGGTTACGGCGGCCGGTGCAGCGGCCCCGCCGGACGATCCGGCGCCTGTGGACGCACCACCGCCGGCCGGCGCAGCGTCTGCTTTGGTGCCGAAGATCGCGCCCATGATTTTTCCGAAAATGCTCATTGATAGCTCCCAAATGAATTGAGGATGGGGTGAGTCTCTGGCGGCACTGTCTGACCGGCAGCGCCACGCCGGATCGCCGGCAAGTCTAGCCAGACGAGCGTGGCTTGCCAATGAAACATTCACTGAAGCGTGAGTGCGTTTGTCGCTGTTTGGGAGTACGCTGACCATTCAGTTCGCGACATGGCCAGTTCCATCCGTCTTCGCGTCTGGCCTGATCGTGATCAATCTATGAAACGGCGCGTTTGCGTCCTTCGGGTAGCGCAATGCGACCGCGAGGGAGACAGCGACCATGGCGACGTATCACGGCAATGTCACATCGATGGCGCCAAGCGGACCGGAGACCGCCGCCGCGCCCGTTATCCGAACCATCGGCTTACCGGAACTTCATCGGGCGCTGCAGCGCGGCTGGGAAGACTTCAAAGCCGTGCCAAGCCACGCCATCATCCTGTGCATCATCTATCCCGTGCTCGGGTTGATGCTGGCGCGCGCCGTGCTCGGCTATTCGGTGCTGCCGCTGTTGTTTCCGCTCGCAGCTGGCTTTGCCTTGCTTGGCCCGTTTGCCGCACTTGGCCTGTACGAAATGAGCCGTCGCCGCGAACACGGCGAACAGGCAACCGCCTGGGACGCGCTCGAGGTCGTACGCTCGCCGTCGTTCGGCGCGATGCTCGGGCTCGGCGCGCTACTGCTGGCGCTGTTCGTGACCTGGGTGGCTACCGCGCAGGCGATCTATATTGCTGCGTTCGGCTATGCCGGCGCGACCGGCTTTGCCGATTTTGCCGAACGCGTGCTGACGACATCGCAAGGCTGGTGGCTGATCGTGGTCGGTTGCGGCGTCGGGTTCCTGTTCGCCCTCGTCGCGCTATGCATCAGCGTGGTGTCGTTCCCATTGATGCTCGACCGTCATGCCGGCGCCGGTGATGCGATGGTGACCTCGCTGCGCGCCGTCGCACGCAATCCCGTGCCGATGGCGGTCTGGGGACTGATCGTCGCGGCGCTGCTGGTGGCGGGATCGTTGCCGGCCTTCCTCGGCCTTGCCGTCGTCATCCCCCTGCTTGGGCACGCCACCTGGCATCTCTATCGGGAGGTGATTGAGCCGGAACTCAATCCGCAGCCGCTTCCGCCCCGTGCGCACCGTGAGCGCAAGCCTGCTGCCGATTTCCCGGCCAATCTGTTCCCCTGGCGACGCAAGGACGGCGCATAGGCTCGCACGGAACCCGATCGATCACACCGCCGGCCGAACCGACCGGCGGTGTCGTCGTTTCACTGCCTGCTAACGATGAATTGAGCATCTTCGACGGAAAGGCATCGTCGGCGACGGCATCAGCCTTGTTTTGGCCGATCTTGCTTCGAACATTCGACGTGACATAGACACAAGAGCTTCGGTTCTGATTGAAATCAGAACCGAAGCTCTTGATTCCTGTTTTGACGCGTTTTCGTTACGCGAACCGGTACCCACTTCGCTCGAAAGCGCTTTACCGTCAATGACGCATCGTCGAGGAGCGAACGGCACGATGATCTCCCGCCTTTCTCTGCGCGCCCTGACCCTGGGCGCCCTGTTGCTGAGCTCTGCGGCGCCGGCGTTCGCGGCGCCCTGCGGCACCGGCCCGTTCGAAACCTGGCTGGAAGATTTCAAGAAGGAAGCCGCCGCCAAGGGCATTTCAGCCTCCGCCATACAGGCTGGCCTGACCGGCGTCACGCTCGACAAGAGCGTGCTGGCCCGCGACTCGTTCGCAGAAGGTGTTCAGCCAGACGTTTGAGGAATTTTCCGGCCGCATGGTTCCGCCCCGGCTGACCCGCGGCGCCAACATGCTCAAGCAATATGGTTCGGTGCTCGGGCGCATCGAGGAGAAGTATGGCGTGCCCGGTGAAGTGCTGGTGGCGATCTGGGGCCTGGAAACCGATTTCGGCGTCAACATCGGAAAATTCCAGACGCTGCGCGCGCTGGCGACGCTGGCCTATGATTGCCGCCGCAGCGATCTGTTCAAGGCCGAACTGATGGACGCGCTGCGCATCGTCGAGCGCGGCGATATCGCGCCACAGGATTTGCGCGGCGCATGGGCCGGCGAAATCGGCCAGACCCAGTTCATGCCGTCGTCCTACGTCAAGTTCGCGGTCGATTTCGACAGCAACGGCCGTCGCGATCTCCTGCGCAGCCCGCCGGACGTGCTGGCCTCGACCGCCAACTTCCTTGCCAGCCATGGCTGGCAACGCGGCAAGGACTGGGAGCCTGGCAGCGCCAATTTCGCGGCGATCAAGGAGTGGAACAAGAGCGAGGTCTACGCCAAGACCATCGCCCATTTCGCGACGCAGCTTTCGCGCGCGCCGTAGCAAGAAATCAAAGACAAAAATGCAAAGGGCCGGCCTCAGCGACCGGCCCTTTGCAAGCCAATTTACTTCGCCGTACCCACGTGCATCGCCTTGCTCAGATGCGCCGCACAGACGCCCGCCTTGCCGCTCAGCAGCGCATCCTGGGCAGCCGCGATTTCCTTCTGGGCGGCCATCTTCCCCTCGCCGTCCGCCATGTTCTCGATCATTGTTTCAGTCTTGCTCAGATTGTCGCCGCTGCAGCCCGCTTTGACTCGCGCGGCGTCGGCAGGAGAGACGGCGTACGCCAAGACTGCCACCGCCGTGGCTGCGAGTATTTTGTTGAGCATGGTAGCTCCCTTTTTGTTTTTGGACAGACGACTCCATTGCCATCTGCGAAGACAATGATCGCTGAAGCGTGAGAACTTCAGAATGAACTTCGCGCGAGGTTGTCAGCGCAGCGCGCAGAGGCCTTATGCGAAATCCTGCTTTTTCATTACGTTCCGGTAAGGAAGGCACACGCGGCTTTGCGGCACTCGTTTCTGGTCGTGCTGCAATACGGTTCGCAAGCGCGAATTCGTTGCGATGCTGACGACAACAGGACACGCAACTGAGGCGGGGTTCCTCGACCGTACAAGCGCCGAAACGCCGGCGCACATAACACGGCCGCCACCATCAACGTCGCGCGTCGTCGTTGGATGAATGCCGTTATGCCGATTGGCCGCGCAGTTTCAGGCCGCCAAAGCAGATGCAGTTTCTGCAATCTATAAAATGAATATATATTCATTTATTATCAGAGCAACGCATGCGATTCGTGCATAAGAAACTTCCAAAAAGTCCAATCATTTTGCACATTTTATTCCCCGTGCCTGGCCACAGAACTGAATTCGGGGTGCGCGACCGCCACTTTGGTAAACGGCAAAAGTGATCACGCGAATTCAACAAACCCGCAAATTTACGGCATTACTTGCAGATATGGGCCGTGCTGCCTGGCACGAAGGCAAGCCGATCCGGCGGCCATGCGCAAAGGTTAAACAGACCTTACCCTTGCCATGCGTCCTAGGATTAGCTGCACCGCAACATTGGAACTTCTGCACTGCGGAATCTGAGCTATATTCATTTCAACGATGACGCCGACATCAAAGGCTGAATCGAAACTTCAAGGAGACTACGATGTTACTCTCGCTCATCCGCATGATCCAGGCTTTCCGGGATTATCAGCGCAATGTCAGCGAACTGTCCCAGCTCAGCGATCGTGAACTGGCCGATATCGGCCTCGATCGTTCGGACATTCCGCGCGTTGCCGCCGGCAGCTATAACGGCTGATTTTCGGTTCGGCCGCCTGACGAACGGATAACGCCCGCCCCGCTGCGGGCGTTGTCGTGTCTGGCCTCGGTTTGACGCGTTTTCTTCACGCGAACCGGTGCGCTTGGCGCAAAAACGCGCTAACGCTGCGCGCATGATTTCCTCCACTTCCAAAACTGACACCGTCCATGTGATTGGCGGCGGCCTTGCCGGCTCCGAAGCCGCTTGGCAGCTCGCCAACGCGGGCGTCCGCGTCGTCCTGCACGAGATGCGCCCATTGCGGATGACCGAGGCCCACCGCACCGAAGGCCTCGCCGAGCTCGTCTGCTCCAACTCGTTCCGCTCCGACGACGCCGCCAACAACGCTGTCGGCCTGCTGCATGCCGAGATGCGCCGGCTCGGCTCCCTGATCATGCGCTGCGCCGACGCCAACCAGGTGCCCGCCGGCGGGGCGCTGGCCGTCGATCGCGACGGGTTTTCGGCAGCCGTCACCAAGGCCCTGCACGACCATCCCCTGATCGAGATTGACCGCGCCGAAATCGCCGGTCTGCCGCCCGCCGAATGGGCCAACGTGATCGTCGCGACCGGCCCCCTTACCTCCGCACCGCTGGCCGAGGCGATTCGCGAGCTGACCGACGAGAGTGCGCTGGCGTTTTTCGATGCGATCGCCCCGATCGTGCACAAGGATTCCATCGACATGTCGGTGGCGTGGTTCCAGTCGCGTTACGACAAGGTCGGGCCAGGCGGCACTGGCGCCGACTACATCAACTGCCCGATGACGAAGGAGCAGTACGACGCCTTCGTTGCGGCGCTGCTGGCCGGCGAGAAGGTCGATTTCAAGGATTGGGAGACCAACACGCCCTATTTCGACGGCTGCCTGCCGGTCGAAGTGATGGCCGAGCGCGGTCACGAGACGCTGCGCCACGGGCCGATGAAGCCGGTCGGGCTGACCAATCCGCACGACCCCACCGTCAAGGCCTACGCCATCGTGCAGCTGCGGCAGGACAACCAGCTCGGCACGCTCTACAATATCGTCGGCTTCCAGACCAAGCTGAACTACGGCGCGCAACAGCGCGTGTTTCGCACCATTCCGGGCCTCGAGAACGCCGAGTTCGCTCGGCTCGGCGGCCTGCATCGCAACACCTTCCTGAATTCGCCAAAGCTCCTCGATGGCCAATTGCGGCTGCGCGCACAGCCAAGACTGCGCTTCGCCGGCCAGATGACCGGCTGCGAGGGTTACGTGGAATCCGCCAGCATCGGCCTGATCGCAGGTCTCTATGCCGCGGCGGATGCACGCGCGCAGTCGCTTGAGCCGCCTCCCGTCACCACGGCGCTGGGTTCGCTGCTTGGCCACATCACCGGGGGCCACATCGAGACCATCGAGGCCGGAACGCGCTCATTCCAGCCGATGAACATCAATTTCGGGCTGTTTCCGCCGCTGGCCAGTCCGCCGACCAAGAAGCCCGACGGATCAAGGCTGCGCGGCAACGAAAAGACGGTAGCAAAAAAGCAGGCGCTCAGCGCTCGCGCCCTCGCCGATCTCGACCGTTGGATCGCCGATCACCTGCGCGTAGCGGCGGCGGCGTAACACCATGGGCTTGCCGAAAGACGACGCGGCCACCCTGTCGGCGCGCTGGACCGAAGGCGTGCTGCTGAAGCGCGACGTGTTCTCCACCGTCGAACGCGGCCGTTTCCGTGACGATTCCGGCGAGGTTGACGCGGTGCTGCGCCGGCTCGACCAGGTGCCGCTGTGGTCCTATCCGCTCGCCCGCCATTTGTTCGCCCGCGAACGCCGCGCGCTGGCGCTGGCGCGCGATCTCGATGTCGGTCCAAAACTGCTATGGGCCGGCCGGCAAGCGCTGGTGAGGGGATTCATCGACGGCGTGGCGCTGCATCTGGCCAAGCCTCATGGCGACCTCGCCTATTTCCGTTCCGCCAAGCTCGCCTTGCGAAAACTGCACCGCGCCGGCATCTGCCATAATGATCTCGCCAAGGAACAGAACTGGCTGCGTGGTAGCGACGGCCGCGCCTATGTGACCGATTTTCAACTGGCCGTCTGCTTCAAGACCAGAAGCCGACTGTTCCGGATCGCGGCCTACGAGGATCTGCGCCATCTGCTGAAGCACAAGCGCAGCTATGCGCCGCAGGCGTTGACGCCGATGGAGCGCAAGATTCTCGCGCGCAAATCCTTTGTCGCCAGTATCTGGCTCAAGACCGGCAAGAAGGTCTACCAGGCGATCACCCGCGGCCTGTTCAACTTCACCGACCGCGAGGGCGGCGGCCGCCGGCTGGTCAACGACGCGCCTGTCCTGATCGAGCTGATCAGGAAGAACCCGGACGTGCGCGACACCGCCATTGTCGCGTTCGCCGACCGCCGCACCGGCGTCGGGCTCTATGCCTTCGTAGAGGCCGACAAGATCGCGCTGGAAAAGCAGTTGCGCAGCGAACTGTCCGCCGCCAAGGGCATCAAGCCGCCGGAGCATATCCAGGTGGTGCATGCCCTGCCGCGCGACGCCGCCGGTAAACCGCGCACCGAGATATTGCAGCTCGTCGCGATGAACCAGGTCGACCTGATCGAGCCGTTGATCAAGAACGAGGTCGACCGCGCGTTCCTGAAGGACATTCTGGAGAGCCGGAAGAATTTGCGGGATCGGTTCAATTTCGAGAGCAGCGAGTTGAATTCGCGATCGAGTTGATCTGCCGTGTCCCGGCCGCGATGCAGCGCCCTTCGCGCTGCTTCGCAGAACCGGGACCCACGCTGCGACAACGATGGACCCCGGACCAGCAGCGCACCACGCCGCAAGTGCGGCGCGCTGCGCTGCATCCGGGGAACGACAAGCGGCACCTACCCGCCAAATTCCTTCGTCCGCGACGCCCGCCACAGCGTCCACAAAGTCCGCAGCCGCGACGTCGCCTGCGGCAAGAATGGATCGAAATCAGCACGTGACATCCGCGTCAGGTCGCGGCGAACCAGCGCCAGCGGCAGGAACACCGGGCGCACCGGCGGCGGCACCTGTGTGAGCAGCTCGAAGGCCGTGCCGAGATGCTTTCGGGCATCCCCCGCCAACTGATCGATCACGGCACGCGCCCGCGGCGTCTGCTTGCCGGAAAAGACCTCTTCCATCCCGCTGCCGTGCTGCTGCAGCAACTGCAGCGGCAAAAACAACTGACGCCGCGCGGCATCGAGCGGCAGTGCCGCAATCACCTGCGCCATGCCCTGGGCCAGCCCGGCATGGCGCGCGAGATGGTCGATCACGGCTGACGGCTGCACTGTGACCCGCGCGCCGAGCGAGAGCAGCGCCGCGGAGGTGTCGGTGACATAGCCTTCCAGCGCCGCCATCGATGGCATCGGATCGTTGTAAAGGTCGAATTGATGCTCCTCGATCAGCCGCGACAACGACTCGACCGGCAGGCGGAATTCGGCGATCGTCTGCAGCAGTTCGGCCGCGACCGGATTGCCCTCGACGCCGCCATGGCCGGCGCCTTCCAGCATGTCGGTCCACCATTGCAGCCGCATTTCGCCCGGCAATGGCTGGCTGACCTGCTCGCGCACGCGCGATATCTCGACATTGAAGGCGTAGACCGACAGCAGCGCGCGGCGCTGGACCTGCGGCAGAAACAGCGTCGAGGCATAACGGGCAAAGTCGTGCGTGCGCACCAGGTCGGCGCAGAACGCCGCGGACTCTTTCGACGTCGCCGCCCCGCTCATGGCACCGCGATCAGCGCCGCCGCGACCCGCCGGCGTTCGCCCAGCATGATGTTGTAAGTGCGGATCGCAGGCCCCGTCTGCATCGCATCGAGCACCACGCGCACGGCGCGCAACGCCTCGCGAAGGCCGCGCGGCGGCACCCAGACGTCAGTGCCGGTGCCGACGATCAGCGTGTCAATGGAATTGGCAGCCTTGAAGACGCGATCAAGCGAATATTCATCGATCTCAGCAGGCCGGGTCACCTGCCAGGCCCAGATCGCATCCGGCAGGCACAACAGCGAGCCGCGATGCGACATGTCGGCGAAGGCGAAGCCGCCCTTGCCGTAGGCTTCGATCGGCGCCGACCTCGGAAGATGGGGAGCGTCCGAGGAACTGGTTGTCATTTTGGGCATGATCCTTGTCCGAAAACCGGTTCCCACTTTTCGGGATCATGCCAACTACTTCTTTGCAGGCTTGTCCGGTGCGTCGCGGTGCTCACCGACGCCGAGATAGATCAGGATCGGCGCGGCGATGAAGATCGAGGTATAGGTGCCGACCAGCACCACGCCGAACATCATGACCGCCGTGAAGCTGTGGATCGCATGGCCGCCGAACAGCAGCAGTGCCAGCAAGGCCAGCGTCACCGTGACGTGGGTGATGATCGAGCGCGACAATGTCGAATTGATGGATTCGTTCAAAAGCTGCGGCATCGGCATTTTCTTGTAACGCCGCAGCATCTCCCGGATCCGGTCGTAGATCACGACCGTGTCGTTCAGGGAGTATCCCAAAATGGTCAACAGCGCCGCGATACTGGTGAGGTCGAAGTCGACCTGCGAGATCGACATGAAGCCGATGGTCAGCACGATGTCGTGGACGTTGGCGATCATGGCGCCCAAGGCGAACTGCCATTCGAACCGGAACCAGAGATAGATCAGGATTGAGAAAATCGCGAGCATCAGGCCCAGCATGCCGTAAGCCAGCAATTCGCCGGAGACGCGCGGGCCGACCACTTCAACCCTGCGATAGTCCACGGAATCGCCGAGCGCGCCACGGACCTTCTGCACGGCGGCCTGCTGCGCGGCATCGCCGCCCGGCTGTTCGGCGACACGGATCAGCACGTCGTTGGGACCGCCGAACTGCTGCAGCTGAATGTCGCCGAGCCCGAGCGTACTCAGCGTCGCGCGCATCGCGCCGATATCGGCGGGGCCGGCCTTGTTCTGCACTTCCAGCAGCGTACCGCCCCGGAAGTCGATGCCGAAATTCAGCCCGTGGGTGAAGAACAGCACGATCGCCAGGATCGAAAGCGCCGCCGAGATCGGAAAGCTGATGCGGCGAAAGCGGGTAAAATCGAAATGCGTATCGTCGGGAACGATGCGCAGCGGTGGCAGCAGATCGAGCACGGCGACCACGGTCAGCACGGCGATCAGAATGCCAAGCCCGATAAGAACGAATTGAGTCACGAGTGAGATTCCTAGATCGGCACGGTCTTCGGCCGTTTCCATCGCACCCAGCCGGCGACGATCAGGCTGGTGAGGGTAAAGGCGGTGAAGACTGTAGTGATGATGCCAATGCCGAGCGTAACGGCGAAGCCGCGCACCGGGCCGGTGCCGATATAGAACAGCACCGCGGCGGCGATGAAGGTGGTGATGTTGGAGTCCAGAATGGTCGACAGCGCGCGCCTGAAGCCGGCGTCGATCGCCGAAATCGCGTTGCGTCCGCCGCGCAGCTCCTCGCGGATGCGCTCATAGATCAGCACGTTGGAATCGACTGCGATGCCGACCGTCAGCACGACGCCGGCGATGCCGGGCAGCGTCAGCGTGGCATTGAGCAGCGACAGGATACCGAAGATCATGGCGACGTTGATGGCGACCGCGATGTTGGCGAACACCCCGAACAGACGGTAGGTCACCAGCATGAACACGATGACCATGATCGAGCCGATGTAGGCGGCGAGCTTGCCCTTCTCGATCGAGTCCTGTCCGAGGCCCGGACCGACGGTACGCTCCTCGATCACGGTCAGCGGCGCCGGCAGCGCGCCGGCCCGCAGCAGCAGCGCAAGCTCATTGGCTGCTTGCACCGTAAAGCTGCCGGAAATCTGACCCTGCCCGCCGGTGATCGGTTCGCGGATCACGGGCGCCGAGATCACCTTGTTGTCGAGGATGATCGCAAACGGCACCCCGACATTCTCGGACGTCGCCTGCGCGAATTTGCGCGAGCCCGAACTGTTGAACTTGAAGTTGACGATCGGTTCGTTGGTGCGCTGGTCGAAGCCCGGCTGCGCGTCGGTGAGGTCACCGCCGGAAACCAGGACCTGCCTCTTGACGACGTAAGGCACCTTCGGCGACGCCTCGCTCATCAGGACTTCCGAGTTGGCTGGCACGCTGCCGCGCTGCGCCTGATCCGGCGAGATCGACGGATCGACCATGCGGAATTCCATCTTGGCGGTCTGGCCAAGGATGCGCTTCAACTCGGTCGGATCCTGCAGGCCCGGCACCTGAACCAGGATACGGTCGGTGCCCTGCCGCTGGATCAACGGCTCAACCGTGCCGAGCTGGTTGATGCGGCGCTCGACGATCTGGATCGATTGTTCGATGGTCTGCCGGATGCGTTCGGTAATGGCGGCTTGCGGCACCGTGAGACGGATCAGCCCGCCGCCGGCATCGGAAACTTCGAGGCTGCGCTGCCCCGAGGAGCCGAGCAGGCCGCCGAGCGGCTGCGACAGTTCACGCAGCTTCGGAAGCGCCGCCTGCAGGTCGGTATCCTTGACGCGGACCTCGACCGCATCGGCGCGCGCGGAAAGGCCGGTGTAGCCGATCTTGGCCTCGCGCAGCACGCGACGGACTTCGTCGCGCACCTGATCGAGCTTTTCCTTCTTCACGTAGTTGGAATCGACTTCGAGCAGCAGATAGGAGCCGCCCTGCAAATCGAGGCCGAGCACGATGTGGCGCTGCGCCCATACCGGCCACGTCTTCACCCGCTCCTGGGAAAAGAAGTTCGGAACCGCGAACAGGCAGACCACAAGCGCGGTCAGAATGATCGCCAGCGCCTTCCACCGCGTGAAATACAACATCGAGTTGACCCGTCAGATCCAGGAAAATACGCCGCGAGAGGCGGCGCGCAAATCAGCTCGCGGACGCATCGTCCTTCGCGTCAGCCTTTTCCTTGGCCGGCTCGCCCTTGGTGCGGACGCCCGAGATCATTTGCCGCATCTGCCGCACACGGACGCCGTCCGAAATCTCGAACTCGATCTGGTCGTCGTCGACCACCTTGGTGACCTTGCCGACCAGCCCGCCCGAGGTGACGACCGTGTCGCCGCGGCGGATGTTTTTGACCAGCTCGGCGTGATCCTTCACCTTCTTCTGCTGCGGCCGCAGAATCAGGAAATACATGATCACGAAGATCAGCGCGAACGGCAGCAGCGACATCAACATGCTGTTGGCATCGCCGCCGGCCGCAGCCTGGGCGTACGCAGGGGTAATCAGCATTCGAACAATCCTCGTGAGAAGGAAAAGAACCGGCCATGCCTGGGCTTAGCACCTTGGGCAAATCGCCGGTTCGGGCAAATTCGCGCGGACTATAGCGGCGGCGGGCCCAATTGCAACGTGGCCGGAGCCCTCATTTAGGCCGCTTGCGGGAGCTTCCAAGGCCCGTTAAGGCTGCGCGGTCAGGAACTGCAAAAATGTCAAAAAAAGCCAAGAAAACCACAGCGCAAACAACGCCCCGCGCGACCCCAAAGGCAGCCTCGCGAGCCCTTGCAAAAACCGCGACAAAACGTCCGGCAAGCACGCTCAACGGCGCCACCGCCGAGCGGATCGCAGCCGCGCTGGAAGCCATCGCCGGGCATCTTTCGGCGGCCTCCCCGGGAGCCGCCACCCCTCAGTCGTTCGGCTCTGCCGACGCCTTTGTCTGGCATCCGGACGGACGTCTTTCGCCGGTGCCGCGAGTCAGCCGCGTCGACCTCGGCCTGCTCAAGGGGATCGACCGGATGCGCGACATCCTGATCGAGAACACCGAGCGTTTTGCTGACGGCCTGCCGGCCAACAACGCACTATTGTGGGGCGCGCGCGGCATGGGCAAATCGTCGCTGGTGAAGGCCACCCACGCCAATATCAATATCGACCGCAAGCCGGCCGACCGGCTCAAGCTGATCGAGATCCATCGCGAGGACATCGAGAGCCTGCCCGGCCTGATGGATCTGCTGCGCAGCTCCGATTTCCGTTTCATCGTGTTCTGCGACGACCTCTCCTTCGACGGCAACGACGCCTCGTACAAATCTCTCAAGGCGGTGCTGGAAGGCGGGATCGAGGGACGTCCCGACAACGTCATTCTCTACGCCACCTCGAACCGGCGGCACTTGCTGGCGCGCGAGATGATCGAGAACGAACGCTCGACCGCGATCAACCCGGGCGAAGCGGTCGAGGAGAAGGTGTCGCTATCGGACCGTTTTGGTCTGTGGCTCGGCTTCCATCGCTGCAGCCAGGACGAATACCTCGCCATGGTGCGCGGCTATTGCAGCCACTACGGCATCAAGATGGATGACGAAGCGCTGGAGCGCGAAGCGCTGGAATGGTCGACCACCCGCGGCTCGCGCTCGGGCCGCGTCGCCTGGCAGTTCACGCAGGAACTGGCGGGACGGTTGGGCGTGAGGCTGTCCGGGAAGTAGGCGCACATAGTCCGGGTGGAGCGCGGGCAATCCGGCAAACCGTCTCAACGTCATCGCGAGCGCGGCGAAGCAATCCAGTGCCACCACCTATGTCGACAGATGGATTGCTTCGCTGCGCTCGCAATGACGTTGATGGTTCGTAGCCCGCATGAGCGAAGTAGAGTCGAGGAGAGGCGCGGTAGCTTGGGCCATGCGGCAACGCTCCGTTTCCTCTCCCCGCTCATCAAACCGGACGTGCCGATTTCCGGCATCCGGCTTTCCGACTGGATTCATTGCCGAGCACACGGCAGCGGGCCAAGGTGCACGCGTCGTAGCCGCAGCACGCCGAGAGGCCCGAAGACCTGATGGTCCGCAAAGCTTCGAGTACCGCGTCCTGGCACCTTGCACCGCCTGCGCAGGAAGTGACGCACGCGATCATTGACGTGATTGTCGATGGCCCGATAGGCCATCAGCCGCGTGCCGTAGCTAAAGTAGCTCGACCAGCCGCGCAGCAATCTGTTCAGCCGGTTGCGTACATCAGGCCACGGTTCTTTGTTGCCGGGGACCAGCAGCTCATTGACCTTGCCTTTGAGCCTCTGGACGCTCTTCCTGGAGGGGCTCGCGCTCAGGTATCGATAACCCTTCTTGCGGTGGTACTCAGGCCCAAACGCGTAGCCAAGGAAGTCGAAGCTTTCTTTCCGGGCATCCTTCAACGTGGTCTTCGCCTCGTTGAGCGTAAGCCCGAGCCGGGTCATCACCTCCTTCGTCCACGTCAGAGCCTCAGCCGCATGTCCGCGACTGAGGATGACGAAGTCGTCGGCATATGAGACCACCTGCGCACAGAACGCTTCGCCACGTCCGGTCAGCCGCCAATGCTTCAGGAAGCGGTTCATGTACAAGTTCGCAAGCATCGGACTGGCGACACCGCCTTGCGGCGTGCCGCGCGTACTGCTCTTGCCTCCCGTCATGCGCCGTTTGCCTTCCCCACCCCCACCCGTCTCCTCGACCGGCGCCTTCAGCCACATCTTGATCAGCCAAAGCACATGCCGATCGACGATGCGACGCGCCACCGATTTGAGAAGTTCTGAGTGCGGAATGGTGTCGAAGTACTTCGACAGATCGGCGTCGACCACATCCGTGTAGCCCCGGCCCAGCAGCCGGTGCACTTCCTTGACAGGGTCCGTCCCACCGCGGCCGGGCCGATAGCCATATACGCTGTCTTCCAGGTCCGCTTCAAAGATCGGCTCCAACACCAGCTTGGCGGCGGTCTGAACCACCCGGTCCCGGATTGTCGGGATGCCGAGCGGACGTTCTCCGCCGCCCGGCTTCGGGATCATCACCCGTCGCACCGGTGCAGGACGATACGTCTTCGTGATCAATTCCTGTCTCAGACCCGCCAGCCATGCTTCCTTGCCCGCCGCCGCAATCGCCGCGAAGCTCTCTCCGTCCACGCCCGGTGCTCCCGCATTGGCGCGGGCCAGCGCATAGGCGTGGTGCAGAATGTCCTCTCGATGGATCTTGTCGTAGAGCAGGTAGAAGCGGAAGGCGGGCTCTGCCTTCGCCTTGCAATACAGCTTCCTCTGAAGGCTCCTGATCTTTTCCGGTGTTTCAAGGCTCATCGCCAATCACCTGATCCTTACCCTCTTCGTCAGCGCTCCAGAAGTCAGGGGCCTTCCCTCCACCGGAGTTACCCGGCTTCATCAGTACTACGACCCTGTCCGACTCCCGTTCCGGCCGCCGCCTTTCGCGACGTCGAGGCCGCTACCCTCGCCAAAACGGGTCTCCCCCGTTGCCTGCATCACCTTTCCACCGTGCCGTGCCCATTACCCCGGCGGACCAGACGGGTGCGCTCGTCGATTGCTTCCCCATCTGCGCGGCCTTCCCCGTATCGCTGGCGGGTCGGCATCCGCATCTTCACTTTCGAGGCCTGCTCAGGCTTTACTCTCATTACGGCCCGCTGGATTGCTCGACCGCCCAAGGCGACCTTTGTCACGAGGCTTCAGTGTGACCAGTCACCCAGCCACCCTGCTCGTCAGCTACCGACAGGCTTTTCTTCGACAACGTTGGTTGTGGCAGACGCCAGCCGCGCACTCTGCGGCGGAACGCCGACTGCGGCCATCCTGGTGGCTGGTGCCGCGACCGGGGTGATCGGCTGGGCGGGTGCGGCGGCGACAGCGACGGGCTGCGCGACTGGCGCGGCGGCCGCGGATTTCGAACCGGGCACGGTGAGCTTCATGCCGAGGCTGAGCTTGGCCGTTTGATCGAGGTTGTTGGCCTTCGCGAGTTCGCCAACCGGGACGTTGTTTCGGCGCGCGATGCTCAGCAGCGTATCGCCGCGATTGACGATATGCACGCTCGACGGCCCCGCAGCAGCGGCAACCGGCTTGCTGGCCGCGGGCGCGAGCGACGGTGCGGCGCCGGCCACCGCGGTTTGCTTCGGAATAATCAGTTGCTGACCGGGCGACAGCACGCGCGGGCCCTTGTAGCCATTGGCCTGCAGGATAGCGGCGGCTGAAACGTTGTAGCGCTTCGCCAGACCGTCGAGCGTGTCGCTGGTGCCGACGATGATCGTGCTGCCGTTCGGCGCAGACGGGCGCGCGGCGGCGACCGAGCGCGGCGGTACCGTGGCGGTGGTCTCGATCGGCGAACGGGACGGCGGCGCGTAGGACGAAATCCCGCGCCCTCCTCCCGACACCCCGCCTGAACTGGCCGGATAAGCGGATGGTGCAACGGCGGCGGGCGGCGGCAAGGCCTGGGACTGGAATTGCGACGTGGAGGACGCCTGCGGCCGGGCGTATTGCGGCGGCTCGCGGCGCTCGGCGGCCGGCGGCCGCACCGAACCGGTCGCTTCAGGCTGCGAGGCAAAGGGATTGGAGAACGAGCTATCGGAAAGGCGCGTCTGCATATCGGCGCTGCAGCCGGCAAAGCCGACCGACATCAGCGCCAGCACCGCGACCTGCGGCATCCGACGCGAGCGAAGCAACTCGGCGACACGGGACATGGTTACTCACTCGTACGCAACAAAATACTGTTTTGAGTAAACACGTGCCGAGTAAATAAGCGCTTAACCCTTGGAATAAGATGTTGGCGGGAACCGCCAATCCCGGATTCTACAACTCGCGCGCAATTCCCTTCAGGGCCGGAACGAAGCGGACATCGACCAATTCCTTGCGCTCGAAACCGCTGTCCTTCCTGGTCACCCGGACCAGCGTCTGGGTGCCGTGATGCGGGCCGACCGGTGCGATCAGGATGCCGCCCGGCAGCAGCCGCTCCAGCAGCTTTTCCGGAATTTGCTCCATCGCCGCCGTCACGATGATGCGGTCGAAATCGCCGGCGCCCGCCGGGATGTCAAACCCGTCGCCGAGCATCACCTCGATGTTGAAATAGCCGAGCGCTTCGAGCCGGTCGCGGGCCGTGTCCGCCAGCGTCCGGTAGCGTTCGATGGTCAGGACATGCGCGCATAGCCGCGACAGCACCGCCGCCTGATAGCCGGAGCCGGTACCGATCTCGAGCACCTTGTGGTCCTTCTGCAGTTGCAGCTGCTCGGTCATGTAGGCCACCACGAAGGGCTGGCTGATGGTCTGCCCGCAGGCGATGCCGAGCGCGCTGTCGCGGTAGGCATGACCGCGGTCGCCAGCCGCCACGAAAACCTCCCGCGGCACCTCTTCCATGGTGCGCAGCACCGCCTGGTCGCTGATCCCGCGCCGCCGCAGGGCGAGCTGAAACATCATCTTCTCGGGCGGTTCTTGCGACATTGCGTTCTCGCGGCGGCTCTGCCGTCCATCGAATGCTTGGGCTCGCCGAGATGTAATAGCGTCCGCGCACTTAAGGAAGAATTTCCTCAATAATTCGGTTCCGGCTCCGGGAACCACGGTCGCGCCCCGGCGTTAGGGCACGGAAAAACCTTCTCGGGGAGACTTTGCCTCAAAGCGCACCGATCGATCTCGACGTTGCACCAAGAGGTGTTTTTTGCGAACCTCAAACCCTTGAAGGGCAAAGGATTCCCATGATGGCGACACGGCCGGCAGGCTGTTCTGTTTTCCTCGTTGAAGACGAGGTGATGATCCGGATGATGGTCGCCGACATGCTGGAAGAGCTGGGCCACAGCGTAGCTGCCGAGGCCGGCGAAATCGGCGAAGCGGTCAAGCTGGCGCAATCGACCGAATTCGACATCGCCATTCTCGACGTCAACGTCAACGGCAAGGTGATCACGCCGGTCGCCGAGCTGATCGCGGCGCGCAACCGCCCGTTCATCTTTGCGACCGGTTACGGCTCCTCCGGGCTGCCGCCGGAATATCGCGACCGCCCCGCACTGCAGAAGCCGTTCCAGCTGGAAACGCTGGCCCAGGTCATCGCCTCGACGTTGAAGAGCGCGACGGTTTAGGATCGCTGCGTAGCCCGGATGAGCGCAGCGACATCCGGGAATTTCAGGTGGAACGGCCCCGGATATCGCTGCGCTCATCCGGGCTACTTCGTCGTCGGGCTACGGCGTCACTTCAACGTCGTCGTCAGCGCTTCCGAGAACGCCTCGTCGGTGCGATCGAGCCGCAGCGGCGTGACCGATACGTAGCGCGCCGCAAGTGCGGCGAGATCGGTGCCTTCGGCCGGCGTATCCATCGTCGCGGCGCGCTCGAAGCCAATCCAGAAATACGGATTGCCGCGGCCGTCATGGCGCTTGTCGACCTTGAGGAAGCCGAGATTGCGCTTGCCCTGACGCGTGACGCGCACACCCTTCACAAGGTCGGGCGTGCAGGCGGGAAAATTGACGTTGATCACCGTGTTCTTCGGCACGCCCGCATCGATCACCTTGCGCAGGATATCGGGGCCGAATTTCAGCGCGGTGTCCCACAGCGGCGCGTGACGGGTCTCGATGGAAAATTCCTGGCTCAGTGCGAATGAAGGGATGCCCAGTATGGTGCCTTCGAGGGCGCCGGCGATGGTGCCGGAATAGACCACGTCCTCGGCGACGTTGCGGCCCCTGTTGACGCCCGACAGCACCAGATCGGGCCCCTTGTCGCCGAGGATGTGGCGCGAGCCCATGATCACGCAATCGGTCGGTGTGCCCCGCACGGCGAAATGGCGCGGGCCGACTTCGCGCAGGCGCAAGGGATCGTTCAGCGACAACGAATGCGAGACGCCGGATTGATCGAGCTCCGGCGCCACGACCCAAACGTCGTCGGATAGCCCGCGCGCGATCTCCTCGACGATCTTCAACCCGGGCGCATGGATGCCGTCGTCGTTGGTGCAGAGAATTCGCATCCGTCAAAATGCCTTTTGGTTCGAGATGGGCCAGCTTTCGCCCTTGGGCGTCGTCTTATCCGGCTATCGCCATCGAGGCAAACCGGCCCACTTCCTCATGTTTTCTTCATCCAGACGCGCCAGGGGCGCGCAAATCTGGCGCCGCCTTCGATTTTCATCTGCATGCCTGGCGATTCCTGCTTGGGCGGCTCGCCGGTAACAGGCGGCGAGCTTTCAAGCACTTGCGGTTCTGCTGGTTGAGAGGGCTGTGCCGCAACGGGCCGTTCAGGCTTCGGCGTTTCAAACTTCGGCGCTTCCGGCTTCGCCGCAGGCAGAGGCGGCGCCATCGGCTCCGGCCCTGGAACCTGCGCAGTTACCGGCACCGGCGGCACCGCGCCCGGCGGATATCGCGTCCGCGCAATCGCCAGCCCCTTGTCGAAATCTTCGGCCTTGAGCCACGCCTTGGCACGCAAGCTCTCTATGAGATCGTCATCCCACAGCCTGATAACTTCGATATCGAAGGCCCCCTCCAGCCGCTGGTCGATCAATTGCATCCCGTGGCCGGTAACAGCCCATTGCCTCCCGATCCAAAAGATGTCGCGATGCAATGCCATTTTCGCCTTGCGCTATTTGTCCCGCTCGATGGTCTTGAGCCCGCCCATATAAGACTGCAACACATCGGGTACTGCAATCGATCCGCCCTGCTGCTGATAGGTTTCCATCACGGCAATCAGCGCACGGCCGACCGCCGTACCCGAACCGTTCAGCGTGTGTACGAAGCGCGGCTTGCCGTCGGGCCCGCGCGAGCGCGCATCCATCCGCCGCGCCTGAAAATCACCGCACACCGAGCAGCTCGAGATTTCACGATAGGCGCCGCCCTCACCCTGTCCCGGCATCCAGACCTCGATGTCGTAGGTTTTTTGCGCGGAGAAACCCATGTCGCCAGCGCACAGCGTCATCACGCGATAATGCAGGTCGAGCCGTTTGAGCACTTCTTCCGCGCAGGACAACATGCGCTCATGCTCGTCGCGGCTGGTCTCCGGCGTTGCGATCGACACCAGCTCGACTTTTGTAAATTGATGCTGCCGGATCATGCCGCGGGTATCGCGGCCCGCCGCACCCGCTTCGGCGCGGAAGCAAGGCGTCAGCGCGGTCAACCGCATCGGCAGCTCTTTTTCATCGACGATGGATTCGCGCACGAGGTTGGTCAGCGAGACTTCGGCGGTAGGGATCAGCCCGAGACGCTCGGTCTTCAGCCGTTCGCCGGGAGCGGCGAGCAATTCGCCCTTGATGGCCCAGAACTGGTCGTCCTCGAATTTCGGCAATTGCCCTGTGCCGAACATCACGTCGTTGCGCACCAGCAGCGGCGGATTGATTTCTGCGTAGCCGTGCTCGTTCGTATGCAGGTCGAGCATGAACTGCCCAATCGCGCGCTCGAGCCGTGCCAAGCCCTTTTTCAGAACGACAAAGCGCGCGCCGCTCAGCTTCGCAGCTACCTCGAAATCCATATAGCCTAGCGCGCCGCCGAGATCGTCGTGCGGTTTCGGCGTGAAGCCGTAGTTGCGGATCTTGCCGTAGACGTGGCGCTGCACGTTGCCGTGCTCGTCTGCGCCTGCGGGTACGTCGTCGAGCGGCAGGTTCGGAATCGCGGCAAGCTCTTTCGCCAGTTCCTCGTCCGCGCTCTTGGCTGCTAGCTCAAGCTCCGGCATCGTGGTCTTGAGCTCGGCGACTTCGGCCATCAGCTTGGTGGCGCGCGCGTCGTCCTTGGCCTTCTTGGCCTCGCCGATTTCCTTGGACGCCGCATTGCGCCGCGCCTGCGCCTGCTCGGACGCCAGGATCGCTGCCCGGCGTCTCTCGTCGATCGCCAGCAGCCCAGCCGACAGCGGCGCCAGCCCGCGGCGCTTCAGTCCGGCGTCGAACGCCTGGGGGTTGTCGCGGATCGATTTGATGTCGTGCATTGGGCCATTCCTGAATTGTGCCGATAAAGGCGCGATCCCAGTACCACACCGGTCATCGTCAGCGAAAGCGGGTGATCCAGTATTCCAGAGCAGTCATAGAACCGACAGCCCTCGGCGTACTGGATTCCCCGCTTTCGCGGGGAATGACGGCCGATTGGGGCGAGAGAGCCGGCCTATTCCGCCGGATTGGCCTCAGGGGGCGGGCTGGCCGGCGGAGGCGTGGTCGAGGCCTGCGCGGCGGCGGCCTTCTTTTCCACCATGCGGACCGCGATGATCGCGCCCTCGTAGAGCGCCAGCAGCGGTATCGCGAGCGAGGCCTGGCTGATCACGTCGGGCGGCGTCAGAACGGCGGCGATCACGAAGGCGATGACGATGAAATAGCGCCGCTTCTCGCGCAGCATCTTCGAGGTGACGATGCCGATCCGGCCCAAAAGCGTCAAGATCACTGGAAGCTGGAATGCGATGCCGAAGGCGAAGATCAGCGACATCATCAGCGACAGATACTCGCCGACCTTCGGCAACAACTGAATCTGCGCCGTCTCGTCGCTGCCCATCTGCTGCATGCCGAGCGAGAACCGCACCAGCATCGGCAGCACGATGAAATAGACCAGCATCGATCCCAGCACGAAAAAGAACGGCGTCGCGATCAGATACGGCAGGAACGCGCCGCGCTCGTGCTTGTAGAGCCCGGGCGCCACGAATTTGTAGATCTGCGTCGCCACGATCGGGAACGAGATGAATCCGGCGCCGAACAGCGCCAGCTTCAATTGCGTGAGGAAATATTCCAGCAGTGCGGTGTAGATGAACTTTGAATTTTCCGCGCCGGCGACCCAGACGAACGGCCAGACCAGCACGTTGTAGATCTGCTTGGCGAAGAAGAAGCAGAAGATGAAAGCAATGCCGAAGCCGAGCAGCGCCTTGATCAGCCGCGAGCGCAGCTCGATCAAGTGATCCATCAATGGCGCCTTGCTGGCCTCGATGTCCTCGACGGTCATGACGCTTTGGCGTCCTTGAGAACGTCAGGCGTCGTGGGCGCGATATCCTGCGCCGCCGCCTGAGCTTCACGCGTGATCGCAAGCGGCTCGGATGCCGCCGCATGCGCCTCGACCTCGACAAAGGTTTCCGGGGTGGGCGCTGCCGGTGTCGTCGGCGTAACGGGTTCGTCGATCGCGGACGCCACCTGAGCATCGTTGGCTGAGACGGCAGGCTTGTCGATGTCGCCGATCTGCATGGCGTCACTGACGTCCTTCTGCAGCGAGGTCATGAGGTTGCCCGGGGAGACGCCCGTCGCGATGTCCTTGACCTCGTCAAAACTCTTCTTGAGGTCGGCCATTTCGGCCTCGCGCATGGCCTCCTGGAACTGGCCCTGGAATTCGGCGGCCATCTTGCGCGCCTTGCCCATCCATTGCCCGACCATGCGCAGCACGCCCGGCAGCTCTTTCGGGCCGATGGCAATCAGCGCGACAACCGCGATGACGACCAGTTCACTCCACCCGATGTCGAACATGAATTCTTCCGCTCGCGCGAGACGTCCGCGCCCCAATCCATCATAGCCAAGATCTGGAGCTGCCCGCGCCTTTTCTCAACCGGCGTCCGTCAACCGACGCCCAGTCCAAGATGCCTGGTTCAGACAGCCTTGCTGCCGACATCCGTCCGTGCCGCCGTGGGCGCCGGCGCCGCATTGTGATCGATGGTTTTCACCGGCTCGGCAGGCTTCTCGGCGGCCGTCTTGTCGTCGTCCTGCATGCCCTTCTTGAAGGCCTTGATGCCCTGCGCGACATCGCCCATCAGGTCGGAAATCTTGCCGCGGCCGAACAACAGCAGGACCACTGCGATCACGACGATCCAGTGCCAAATGCTAAGCGAACCCATCCTGCAACCCTCCAAAAAAGAGACGGCCGGATACCGGCCAAGCTTTGGCGGAAGGTAGGCCCGGCGGGTGCCAAAAACAAGGACCCTCGCCGCGGCAAATCGCTGTCGCGGCTACGTATTATTGCTATCATTAACCCCGTCTGGCGGGACGGTTGGCGAAGCTTCGGAACCAGCTTCCGGCTCCTCTTCGGGCTCCGCGGCCGGCGCCAGCAACAGTTCCAAGGTGTCGCCGGCATCCAGCGGGTCTTCATCCTCGCGCAGCGCCACGTCGTCGGAAGGCGTCGGAACGCTGAAGCCGGAAGGCAGCCGCGAATCCAGCAGCCCCGTGCCCTTCAACTCTTCGAGACCCGGAAGGTCGCCGAGTGCTTCCAGGCTGAACTGCGACAGGAACGCTTCCGTCGTGCCGAAAGTCAGCGGCCGGCCCGGCGTCTTGCGGCGCCCGCGGGGGCGGATCCAGCCGGTTTCCAGCAGCACATCCAGCGTTCCCTTGGACGTGATCACGCCGCGGATATCCTCGATCTCGGCGCGTGTCACCGGCTGGTGATAGGCGATGATCGCGAGCACCTCGATGGCGGCGCGCGACAGCCGTCGCGTCTCCGTGCTTTCGCGCGTCATCAGCCACGACAGATCGCCGGCGGTGCGAAAGGTCCATTTGTTGGCAACGCGCACCAGATTGACGCCGCGCGGGGCATATTCCGCCTGCAGCTGCGCCAGCGCCGCCTTGACGTCGACGCCGTCGGGCATGCGCTTGGCCAGCGTCGCCTGATCGATCGGCTCGGCGGAGGCAAACAGCAGCGCTTCGAGAAGCCGCAATTCCTCCGGCCGCGCCTCGACTTCGGTATTCTGGTCGATGGGATGATCCTCGGCATCTTCCATGCGTTTTTCCGCCAGGCTTGCCATGGCTAGGTCTCCTTCCACTACTCGACCGTCATATCCGGCGCCGGCATTGCTGCCTGCGGCGGACGCTTACGAAAATACAGCGGCGCGAACGCCTCTTTCTGGTTCAATTCCATCTCGCCTTCGCGCACCAGTTCGAGCGCCGCGGCGAAGCTCGATGCAAACACCGTCGCCTTCTGCGAGGGATCGACGACATAGCTGAGCAGGAAATCATCGAGGCAGCTCCAGTCTTCTGACTCGGTCATTCCGACCAGCCGCTCCAGTGAGGCGCGCGCTTCCGCGAGCGACCAAACCGTGCGCTTGGCCAGATGCACCGTCGCCAGCACGCGCTGCTGGCGCTGCGCGGAATAGGCGGTGAGCAGGTCGAACAGGGTTGCCGTGAATTTGGGATGTCGGATTTCGGCGATCGATTCCGGATTGCCGCGCGGAAAGATGTCGCGCTGAAACTGCGGGCGGTTCATCAGCCGGTTGGCGGCTTCGCGGATAGCCTCGAGCCGGCGCAGCCGGTTGGCAAGCGCGGTCGCCATCTCCTCGGCGCTCGGTCCGTCCGGCGTCGGCGGTTCGGGCAGCAGCAGGCGCGATTTCAGGTAGGCGAGCCAGGCGGCCATCACGAGGTAATCGGCCGCGAGTTCGAGGCGGATTTTTCGCGCGGCCTCGATGAACGTCAGGTACTGGTCGGCCAGCGCCAGGATCGAGATCTTGGCGAGATCGACCTTCTGTTGCCGCGCCAGAGTCAGCAGCAGGTCGAGCGGGCCTTCATACCCCTCGACATCGACCACCAGCGCGGCCTCGCCGTCGGTGACTTCGGCGGGCCGTCCGGTTTCAAACGATAGAATCTCAGCCGTCATGCCGTTGCTACCCGATCCATCAACGTCTCAAGTTCAGCCCGTGCCGCCTGCCGGTCGAAGGGCTCAGGCGCTCTTCGCGCGGCCAGCGCCCGCCTTGCGCGATCCAAGGCTTCGCCCGCCAGTTCCGGCGTCTCGCGCGCGACATCGCGCATCTCGTCGAGCTTGCCATTGCAATGCAGGACCATGTCGCAGCCGGCGTTGACGATGGCGCGGGTCCGCTCGGCGATCGATCCCGCCAATGCATTCATGGACACGTCATCACTCATCAACAAGCCTTGGAACCCAATTACGCCGCGAATCACCTGCCGGATGATTGTCGCAGAAGTCGTCGCCGGTTGGGCGGGGTCCAACGCGCTAAACACAACATGTGCGGTCATCGCCATCGGCAGGTCGGCCAGCGGTTGAAAGGCGGCGAAATCGGTCCGTTCTAGCTCCTTCCGCGGGGTATCGACGGTGGGCAGCTTGTGGTGGCTATCGGCGGTGGCCCTGCCGTGGCCGGGAATGTGCTTCAGAACGGGCAGCACGCCGCCCTGCTCCAGCCCCTCGGTAACGGCGCGCGCGATGGCGGCGACCTTGGCCGGCTCGGTTCCATAGGCCCGGTTGCCGATCACGGCGTCGGCCCCGGCCACCGGCACGTCGGCCAGCGGCAGGCAGTCGACGGTAATGCCGAGGTCGATCAGGTCGGCCGCAATCAGGCGCGCGCTGAGCCGCGCGGCCTTTAGCCCCAGCGCCTTGTCGTGGTCGTAGAGCGCGCCAAAGGTGGCGCCGGGCGGATAGACCGGCCAATGCGGCGGCCCGAGCCGGGCCACCCGCCCGCCTTCCTGGTCGATCAGCACCGGGGCGTCCGCCTCGCCCAGGCAATCCCGTAATTCCCTGACAAGCGCAGATACCTGACCAGGGGCCTCGATATTGCGTTTGAACAGGATGAATCCCCACGGCCGCGTCCCACGGATGAACTCGCGCTCCCCGGCGCCAAGTTCCAGTCCCGATACGCCCGTGATGAATGCGCGGCTGCTCATGAGGGCCGATTAGGCCCGTCACGGCACCCGGGTCAAGGAAACGACAGATAATTCTACGGGATAAAGCACTGTCCCCCGGCGGCCTTCAGCTCGGTACAGAACTGAACAGCCTCCTGCCGTGTCCGGTACGGCCCGACCATCGCGCGATACTTGGTCTTGCCGTCAGCCAGATCCACCCGCTTGATCACGGGCGAACGGGAACCAAGCACAGATGCGTACTTGCCTTGCACCATCCGGAACGACTCCCTGGCCGCGGACTCGCTGTCCTGCGACGTCACCGAGACATGGAAACTGCCTCCACCTTCGGTAGCTGCAGCCGGGGCGGTCTGTGTCGGGGTGGTCGCGGCCATGCGGGCCGGCGGCTCCGCTTCAGATGCCTGCGGCGCAAGCGACATCGGCGAATTGGCGCTGGCATTGGCCGACGCAGGGTTGCGCGCCGGCGCAGCAGCGGGAGCGGCAGCCGGAGCGGCGATGTTTCGCGTCGGCGGCGCTGGCCGCGGCGGCGGCGCATTGGCGCCTGCCGGAATGCCGCCATTGTCAGCATCGCCCTTGACGGCGAGCGTCTTGATCCTGCGCGGCTCGTTGTTTGGCATCGTGCCGGTGGCGGCCGCGGGCATCGGCGCCGACGGAGAAACACTGGAGGCCGCCGGCGGGTTGGCGTTCTGGTTCAACTGCGGAAACACCACGCGCGGTCCGCCGGACCTCGAATTGACATCGACCGGCGTCTCTTCGCGCGACACCAGCCTCTCGCCGCCATCGCCCGACAGCAAGCGGTCGGGGGTCTTGGCGCCCGCATCCGATGGCGCCGGCAGCACCTTGGTCGGGCTGTTGTCGGCCCTGATGATCGGCGGCTCGCCGGAGCGGGGCGACCCGACAAAGGTGCGATAGGCAAAGGCAGCCCCGGTGCCGACCACAGCCAGCGCCAGCACGGCGGCGACCGTCATCAGGCCGCTCGAACGCTTCTTCGGCGCGGGCTCTTCCTCATATTCGTCGCCCTGATAGGCGTAGGGATCGTCCGGATAGGCCGGATCGCGCTGATAGTCGTGCTCGCCGGTCTCCAGCCGCCCATACAGCGCGTCGTCATACCGCGACGGGTCCTGCAGCGGTTCGTCGGCGTATTGTTGCCGAGGCTCCTCGGCGTATCGTTGCTGAGGCTGCTCGGCGTATCGTTGCTCAGGCTCCTCGTAATAGTCGTCCTGCGCGGGCGGCGCTTGATGCGCGGGCACCTGCGGCGGCTGGGCCGCGTAGCGATGGACGGGATGTACGGGCGCCGGCTCATATTCCGGCTCCGGCTCGTCATCGTATCCCTGCGGCAGAGGCGGCGGCGGCAGCGGGGTTTCGTGGCGCGCGCGCTGCATCCATGCCGGCGGGCTTGGACGCGCATCGGGCTCTTCGTTCGGTAAATCGTACTGCTGTGCCCGGACGTTGGCTCGCGACTGTAGCGGGCGCGGCGCCGGCTTGGCCGCGGCCCCCGACGGATCATTCTGCCCGATCAGCCTTGCGAGTTCCGCAAGCGGATCACCCTCGCCGCGACCCTGGTCGGCGGAGGGAAAAGGTCGGTCCTGATATCGATCAGCCATCGTGATGATGCATCCCCTTCGGGACAGCGCCAAACCCGCCATGTCAAACAAACCATGACGAGCGTGGCCCCTGCCAGATACCCCACGGACCCCCATCCGTAAGGCCTTCGCCCCTGCCTACCGCATCTCGGTCGGAGCGTGGACGCCGAGAACGGCTAAGCCCGATGCCAGAACCGAGACGACGCCCTGGACCATAGCCAGTCGCGCCCTCGTGATCTCTGCATCATTAGTCATAATGAAGCGTAAATAGGGCAAATCCCGCCCTTTCGTCCATAACGCGTGAAATTCACTGGCCAAATCATATAGATAAAAGGCGATTCGGTGAGGCTCATGCGCCACCGCCGCCGATTCGATCATTCTGGGGTAGAGCGCCAGCCGTTTCAAGAGGTCGAGTTCCGCCGGGTCGGTCAACCGCTCCACCGGGGCCGAACCCAGCCAGGCCGACCGGGCGGCATCGTCCTCGGGCAGCTCCGGAACCACCTCGCGGGCATTCTTGAAGATCGAATGACCGCGAGCATGCCCGTACTGGACGTAGAAAACGGGGTTGTCCTTCGATTGCTCGCGCACCTTGGCGAGATCGAAATCGAGCACGGCGTCGTTCTTGCGGAACAGCATCATGAACCGCACGGCATCGGAACCGACCTCGTCGACCACTTCGCGCAGCGTGACGAAATCGCCGGAGCGTTTCGACATCTTCACAGGCTCGCCGTGGCGCAGCAACCGCACGAGTTGAACAATCTTGACGTCGAGCGCGGCCTTGCCTGCCGTTACAGCCTTGACCGCCGCCTGCACGCGCTTGATGTAGCCGCCATGATCGGCGCCCCACACATCGATCAAATCACGGAAGCCGCGGTCGTACTTGTTTTTGTGATAGGCGATATCGGAGGCGAAGTAGGTGTAGGACCCATCCGACTTGATCAGCGGACGATCGACGTCGTCGCCATAGGCGGTGGCGCGGAACAGCGTTTGGATGCGGTCTTCGTAATCGTCGACCGGCTTGCCCTTTGGCGGCGGCAGATTGCCTTCGTAGATGTCGCCTTTTGCGCGCAGGAAATCGATCGTCTCGGTGACCTTGTTGTTGCCGGTCTCGATCAGCGACCGCTCCGAGAAGAACACCTCGTGCTTGATGTTGAGCGCGGCGAGATCGCCCTTGATCATGACCATCATCATGGCGATCGACTTGGCGCGCACGATCGGCAGCCAGGATGGTTCCGGCATTGCCTTCAGCTTGTCACCGTACTCGGCCGCGAGCGCCTGCCCGACCGGCACGAGGTAATCGCCGGGATAAAGCCCTTCCGGGATCTCGCCGATGTTTTCGCCAAGCGCTTCGCGGTAGCGCAGGAATGCCGAGCGCGCGAGCACATCGACCTGCGCGCCGGCATCGTTGATGTAATATTCGCGCGTGACATCGTAGCCGGCAAAATCAAGCAGGCCGCATAGCGCATCGCCGAAAACCGCGCCGCGGCAGTGGCCGACATGCATCGGCCCGGTCGGGTTGGCCGAGACGTATTCGACATTGACCTTGGCGCCGTGGCCAATCGCGCTTTTGCCGTAGGACGCGGCCTCGCGCAGCATGGTGCGCAGTTCGCCGGCCCAGACCTCAGGCTTCAGGGTGAGATTGATGAAGCCGGGACCTGCGACCTCGACGGAAGCCACCAGGTCATCGGTGCGCAATTTTTCCGCGATCTTGTCGGCGAGATCGCGCGGCTTGATCTTGGCTTCCTTGGCCAGCACCATCGCGGCGTTGGTCGCCATGTCGCCATGGCTTGCATCGCGCGGCGGCTCGACCACGACGCGGGAGAAATCGATGCCGGCGGGCCATTGGCCCTCGGCCGCGAGCGCGGCGCAGATCGCCTGCACGCGCGCCAGCGCGTCGGCGAACAAATAGTGTGAAGCTGGCTTGTCGGACATGGCCGCCGCCTAACGCAAATCCGGGGTCGAGTCAAAAAGCCTTTGGTGCTCGATTAAGGCGAAACGATCGGTCATTCCGGCAATGAAATTGCCGATCCGGCGGGCGCGTTCCCCTTCGCTCTCGCGCTCCGACCCCTCGACCCATTCGGGCGGCAGGTCGCCCGGGGAAGTCTGGTAGCGCGCGAACAGGTCGAACAGGATCCCTTCCGCCTCGCCCATCACCCGCATGACGCGGGGGTGGCGGTACATGTGCTGCTTCAGGAACGCCTTGATCGCGGCCTCCTCCTCCGCGACCTCGGGCGGAAACGCGACCAGCGGCTGATGGTGGTGGCGAACGTCATGCGCCGATTGCGGTTTTGCCGCCGCCAGCCGCCTGCCCGTCTCCGACATGACCGCCCCGATCATGTAGGAAATCAGCTCGCGCACCAGTTCCGCGCCGCGCCTGCCATCGTCGAGATTCGGATAATGCCGGTCGATCTCGGCGATAACAGCGGCGGTGAGCGGCATCACCTTGAGGTCGTCGACGCCAAACAGGCCGGCGCGCAGGCCATCGTCGATGTCATGGGCGTCATAGGCGATATCGTCGGCGAAGGCCGCGGCCTGCGCTTCCAGCGAAGCGTAGCTCCACAGCTCCAGATCGAATTTTTCGTTGAAACCGGCGATGCCGACAGGAATACCGCTTTCGCGGTATGGCCCGGCCGGGCTTCCGTCCCGTCCGGTCAACGGACCGTTATGCTTGACGATGCCTTCAAGCGATTCCCAGGTCAGGTTCAGCCCGTCGAACTCGGGATAGCGATGCTCCAGCGACGTCACCACCCGCAGCGCCTGCGCATTGTGGTCGAACCCGCCATGATCCCTGAGGCATTTGTCGAGCGCCCGCTCGCCGGCATGGCCGAACGGCGGATGGCCGAGGTCGTGCGCCAGCGCCAGTGTCTCGGTCAGGTCTTCGTCGAGGCCGAGCTGGCGGCCCAGCGCACGGGCGATCTGTGCCACTTCCAGCGAATGGGTCAGCCGGGTGCGGTAATGGTCGCCCTCGTGGAACACGAATACCTGCGTCTTGTGCTTGAGGCGCCGAAAGGCGGTGGAATGGATCACCCGGTCGCAATCGCGCCGGAACGGGCTGCGGGTCCGGCTCGGCGGCTCCGCAAACAGCCGGCCACGGCTGGAATCGGGGTCGCAGCCATAAAGCGCGCGGGGGGCAGCCATTCCGACCGACACGATTTTTTAGTCCTTATCCATTTGATTCTGCGAGATTACGCACTTAACTATGTCTGACGCCCCGTACCAAATGAATTGGGTATGACGGGCCGGAGAGCATGCCATGACCACTGCCATCACCGTCAGCGAGCGGGCCGCCCGCCGCATCGGCGAAATCCTCAAGAGCGAAGGCGACGGCGCCATGCTGCGCATCTCCGTCGAGGGCGGCGGCTGCTCCGGCTTCCAGTACAAATTCGACGTCGACCATGACAAAGCCGAAGATGACCTCGTGATCGCGCGCGAAGGCGCGGTGGTGTTGGTCGACCCGGCCTCGGTGCCGTTCCTGGCCGGCTCAGAGGTCGATTTCGTCGACGACCTGATCGGTGCGTCGTTCCGCGTGGTCAATCCGAATGCCACGGCGTCGTGCGGCTGCGGGACGAGTTTTTCGATTTGATATTACGGTGAGGCGAAGCGTGGCCTCGCGGACAGCTCCGCACCTGTAGGGTGGGCAAAGCGCAGCGTGCCCACCATGAAGCAGTGCGCTCGCGGATAGATGGTGGGCACGTCGCTTCGCTCCTCTGCCCACCCTACGAAATCTGGGTCGAACTTGTAGCCCGCATGAGCGCCAGCGATATGCGGGGAAAGCATCCCCGGGGTCGCTTCGCTCGCCCGGGCTACGCAGTGCTCTAAGCCTCCCGCGCGTAGCGCGGCAAATCGGCTTTCAGCATTTCCAGCACGTCATCGCGCACCGGATCGCGCGTGCCGCGGGTGAAGGCAGCGGCGAGCGGCAGCTTGTTCATGTCGGAGGCGGCAAGGCGGATGAAGCGGACGCCGCGCGTGGCCATGCGCGAGGTCCAGCGTGGGACGATGGCGACGCCCAATCCTGCGGAGACCAGATTGACGATGGTCTGCTTCTCATCGGCGATCTGGGCGACGCGCGCCTCGCAGCCGGCCTCGGCGAACAGTTTCATGGTGAGGTCATGGCTGTGCGGACGCGAGCGGCGTTCGGGCACGATCAGCGGCTGGTTTTCCAGATCGACGATGGTCACGCGCTTTCGCGATGCCAGCGGGTGACGCTCGGCCACCGCGACGACGGCGGTCTCGTGAAGAAGAAAGAGAAACTCCAGCCGCTTGTCGGGCCGCTCCGGCGGGCGCACGAAGGCCAGATCGAGCCTGCCGGACAGCAGGCGCGGCAGCAGGCGGACCGTCTTTTCCTCGGCCAGTTGCACCGTGACATCGGGCCGGCGCTTGCGGAAATCATGGAGCAGCCGCGGCAAAAGCCCCGCGGCGGCGCTGTCGATGGCGCCTACGCGAATGACCGCGGCCCGCTTGCGGCCGCGCGTGCGAAACCGGCCGGCCAGCGCATCGGCCTGCGCGAGCAATTCCCGCGCTTCCTTCAGCAGCACGGCGCCATCTTCCGTCAGCGCGACGCTGCGCGTCGTGCGCGTCATCAGCCGCGTGCCGAGATCGTCTTCGAGCAGCCGGATGAAGCGCCCAAGCGCCGACGGCAGCATGTCGAGCCGCTGCGCCGCCCTGCCGAAATGCAATTCCTCGGCCGCCGCCACGAAGCAGCGCAGGTGATGTAGGTCCATCTCGCCTCCCGGGCGGATTATATCAATTTTTTGTATAAACGCGAGGCGATTGCCTCTGGCCCACAGCGGCCGCAAGCTGCATCCGGGCCATCAAAGGCACGAAAAACCACGGGGAAGAGACATGCGTGAATATTCAATCGCGGCCATTCCGGCCGATGGTATCGGTCCCGAGGTCATCGCCGCCGGTATCCAGGCGCTCGAGAGCCTGCAGAAGCGCCTCGGCGACGTGAAGTTCAATGTCGAAACCTTCGATTGGGGTTCGGCCTATTACCGCAAGCACGGCGTGATGATGCCGACGGATGCCCTCGCCACGCTGAAGAAATTCGACGCGATCTACTTTGGCGCGGTCGGCGCGCCCGACGTTCCCGATCACATCACGCTGTGGGGCTTGCGGCTGCCGATCTGCCAGGGCTTTGACCAATACGCCAACGTGCGGCCGACCCGGATCCTGCCCGGCATCACCTCGCCGCTGCGTAATGTTGGCCCCGGCGATCTCGACTGGGTGATCGTGCGGGAAAACTCCGAGGGAGAATATGCGGGCTGCGGCGGGCGGGTGCACCGCGGGCTGCCGGAAGAAGTCGGCACGGAGGTCGCGATTTTCACCCGCGTCGGCGTTCAGCGCATCATGCGCTACGCCTTCAGGCTAGCGCAGTCGCGGCCGCGAAAATTCCTGACCGTTGTTACAAAATCGAACGCGCAGCGGCATGGCATGGTGATGTGGGACGAGATCGCCGAAGAGATCTCGAAAGAATTCCCTGACGTCACCTGGGACAAGATGCTGGTCGATGCGATGACGGTGCGGATGACGCTGAAGCCGCAGAGCCTCGACACCATCGTGGCGACCAATCTCCACGCCGATATCCTGTCCGACCTCGCCGGCGCATTGGCCGGCAGCCTCGGCGTCGCGCCGACCGCGAACATTGATCCCGAGCGGCGCTTTCCCTCGATGTTCGAACCGATCCATGGCTCGGCGTTCGACATCACCGGCAAGGGCATCGCCAACCCGGTCGCGAGTTTCTGGACGGCATCGCAGATGCTCGATCATCTCGGCGAGACCGAGGCCTCGGCCCGGCTGATGCGCGCCGTCGAGAAGGTCACGGGCGCGGGCATCACGACGCCCGATGTCGGCGGCACCGCGACGACAAAGGATGTCACCGCGGCCGTCGTGGAAGCGATCCATAGCTCCAACATCTAGCAGCGCGTCGCGGACGAGGCGTATCGATCGTGCTGTACGGCACGATGATGGCAGACCAACCAGAACAAGAGCTCTCAGGGAGATACAGATGCAGGCGACGAAGATAGCCGCGATGGCCGTGGCATTTGCCGCGATGAGTTCCGCGAGCTTCGCGCAAAACTATCCGACCCGGGCGATTACCTTGCTGGTGCCATTCGCCGCCGGCGGCGCCACCGACACGGTGGCGCGGGTGACCGCGCAGTCGATGTCCAAACTGCTCGGCCAACCCATCATCATCGAGAATGCATTGGGAGCCGGAGGCACAATCGCCGCCACGCGGGCCTCGCGCGCGGAGCCGGACGGTTACACGCTGATGATCCACCACATCGGCATCTCGACGGCGGCCACGCTGTACCGCAAGCTGCCCTACGACACCAAGACCGCGTTCGCGCCGATCGGCCTCGTGACCAACGCCCCGATGACCATCATCGGCCGTCCCGATCTGCCGCCGAACACGCTGGCCGAACTCGTCACCTACATCAAGGCGAATGGTGACAAGATGACCTTCGGCAACGCGGGCCTCGGAGCCGCCTCGCATCTCTGCGGCATGCTGTTCATGACCGCTGTCGGCAAGGAAGTCCTCACCGTGCCCTACAAAGGCAATGCGCCCATCATGAACGATTTGATCGGCAAGCAGATCGATCTCTCCTGCGACCAGACCACCAACACCACGGCGCCGATCGCCTCGAAGCTGATCAAGAGCTACGCCATCACGACGAAAACCCGGCTTGCATCGATGCCCGACCTGCCGACGGCAGACGAAGCGGGTTTGAAGGGTTTTGAAGTCGGCGCCTGGCACGGTATCTATGCGCCCAAGGGAACGCCGGACGACATCATCCAGAAGCTGTCCAAGACGCTACAGGAAGCGTTGCGTGACCCTGATCTGGTGAAGCGTTTCAACGACATCAACACCGAACCCGTGCCGCAGGATCAGGCCACGCCCGAGGCGCTGAAGGCGCAATTGAACAGCGAGGTCGATCGGTGGGCACCGCTGATCAAGGCGGCCGGTCAGTTTGCAGATTGAGGCAGAGTGATACGTGAAGGCGCGGTTGATCAGCGAGGTCGATCATCCGATCGACAGCGATCGTTCGCTTACTTCAAACCGTATTGAGATTTACCGATCAGAAGGTCGTTCCGAAATACTGCCTTCGCGTTTGCCCCGAAAGAACCCGAGCCCTGCCACGTGGCTACGTACGTTGTCGAGCGGCCGGCGGTGACTGAGGACGTTTGGATTCCGGCGCAACCAAGGTCCCTTAATATCTGGAAGTACGACATCCCGTCTTTCATGGCATTAAACTTTTCCAAATTGACGAGGCAAGGCGGCGGCCCGCTCGCCTTCGCCAGCGCCTGCGTATCAGCGGGCTTCGATGCCCCCTTATTGCCGAAGCCGCTAGCGAATCCCACGGCGATGATGCCTATAGCGATGTAAAGGAACTTCCTCATGGAAATTCTCCCTTTTCGCCATCGTATAGAGCGTAAATAGCTAAGCAGGCTTCAATCGCGATAAAGTTGTGTCGCTCGTGGTGAGCAACCTCCAACCGCAATGCTTAAAGTTGTCGAGAATAGGCTGATCCTTGCCGAGTTCCCGGTCTCAGCGCTCGCTGGCGAACAGCGCCCGCGCATTGCCGTGCGCGATCTGCGCCGCGATCTTTGGCGGCAACTGCGCGAGCCACGCCCGATACCCGGCCATGATGTCGCCGTAGCTCTGCCAGCGCTCGTTGATCCAGGTATCGGAGCCGAGCAGGAAGCGGTCGGGATAGCGCTCGAACAAAGCGCGCCATTCGGCCGTCAGATTGCCGCCGCCGTCGACGACGCCGCTGCGGTAAGACAGCTCGCCCCACAGCTTCGGATATTTCGAAAGCATCTCCGCCACGCGATCGGTCGAGAGGCCGAAACCGGTATGGGCCCAGATGATACGGGCGCGTGGATTGTGGCGCATCAGGATCTCGACGGCGATGTCGTCGGCATGGGCGTGCAGATAGAGGTCGTGCTCGACTGCGAAATCGACGGTCTTTTTCACCCACTCGCCTTCGGCGGCCTTGCCAGAAATGTGGAATTCGCCGATGCCGCGGTAGTAGCCGCGTTTGAATTCCTCCTGAACGAGGTCGAAGATGAAGGGATCGCCGAACCAGGTCTGGATGTCTGCGCGCACCCGGTAGGGCCGGATGAAGGGGACGATCTGCAGGCCCGGCGGCTTCGCATCGACAAGCGCATGCGTGCCGGTGTTGGGGCGGCTGGTGGCGAGGATGCCGGTGACGCGATGCTTTCTGAACAGCGCCAGCACCTCGTCGACGCTGTAGAAAGGTTTTGGCTCCCAATTGTAGTGCATATGGGCGTCGAAGATCTCGATCGGCTCGTCGGCCGCCCTGGCCCGATCCACCGCGCTCACCGCGCAAACGAAGGCCGTCAGCAAGGCAACGCATCGCCAAGCGGACACGAACCCGCGCCGGGCGATCGTCATTCGGCGGCGACCACGTGCGGCCGTTCGCCCTCGCCGGTCTCTTCGAGCTGCGGTTCGAGCTTGCGCTTCAGGCGACGGTCGATGCGGTCGAGATAGATGTAGATGACCGGCGTGATGTAGAGCGTCAGCAGCTGTGACAGGCAGAGCCCGCCGACCACGGCGATGCCGAGCGGCTGGCGCAATTCAGCGCCGGCACCCGCGCCGAGCGCAATCGGCAGCGTGCCGAAGATCGCGGCGAACGTCGTCATCATGATCGGACGGAAACGCAATAGCGCCGCTTCCCGGATCGCGTGCTCGGCGCTCAGGCCCACGCGGCGCCGCTCCAGCGCGAAGTCGACCATCATGATGGCGTTCTTCTTGACGATGCCGACCAGCATCACGATGCCGATCATGGCGATCACGGACAATTCCATCCCGAACAGCATCAGCGTCAAAATCGCGCCGATGCCGGCCGACGGCAGGCCCGAGATGATCGTGATCGGGTGGATGAAGCTTTCGTAGAGGATGCCGAGGATGACGAAGGCGGCGAAAACCGCGGCGAGGATCAAGACGCCCTGCCCGCGCAGCGAATCCTGGAACACCTGCGCGGTGCCGGAGAAGCCGGTGGCGATGGTCGCCGGCAGGTTCGAGTTCTGCTCGAGCTCAGTGATCTTGTCGACCGCATAGCCTAACGAAACGCCGGGCGCGAGATTGAAGGAGATCGTCACCGCGGGCTGCTGACCCTGGTGGTTGATCTGCAACGGACCCACGGTCGGAACCAGTTTGGCCACCGCCGACAGCGGGATGGTGACGTTGTTCTGGGTCTTCATGTAGAGCTTGGAGAGATCGGACGGGTCGACCTTGAACTGTGGCTGCACTTCCAGAATGATCTGGTAGTCGTTCGACGGCATGTAGATGGTGCCGACCTGGCGCGATCCATAGGCGTTGTAGAGCTGGTTGCGGACCTGATCGACAGTAATGCCGTAGACCGCGGCCTTTTCGCGGTCGATATCGACCGTCATCTGCGGGTTCTTGATGTAGAGATCGGTGGTGACGTCGAGCAGGCCCGGCAGCTTCTCGATCTTGTCGCGCATCTCGGGCGCGAGCCGGTACAGCGACTCGGTGTCGCCGCTCTGCATCACATACTGATACTGACTCTTGGAAATCCGGCCGCCGATATTGAGGTTCTGGATCGGCTGGAAGAACGCCTGCATGCCCGGAACCTGCCGCGCCTTGATACGCAGCCGCCCGATGATCGCGTTGAGGTTGTCGCGCTCCTTCTTCGGTTTCAGCGCAATGAACAGACGGCCGTAATTCGCGGTCGCGTTGGGTCCGCCGGAGCCGACGGTCGAATTGAGGTATTCAATCGCAGGGTCGGACTTCAGCACCTCGACCAGCGCCTGCTGCCGCTCCTTCATCGCCTCGAAGGAGGTATCGGTGGCGGCTTCGGTGACGCCGATCAGGAAGCCGGTGTCCTCCTGCGGGAAGAAGCCCTTGGGCACGATCGTGTAGAGGTAGACGGTGCCGCCGAGGGTGGCGAGCGTCACAAGCAGTATCAGCGGCTTGCGCGCCAGCACCCAGTCGAGCGTCCATTCATAGGCCCGCAGCCAGGAATCGAACATCGCCTCGAAGACGCGGAGCACGATATTCGGCTTCTTGTTCGGATCATGCGCCCGCAGCACGCGCGCGCACAGCATCGGCGTCAGCGTCAGCGAGACGAAGCCGGATACGATGATCGCAACCGATACCGTGACCGCGAATTCGCGGAACACGCGGCCGACGATGCCGCCCATCAACAGCACCGGGATGAACACCGCAATCAGCGAGAAGGTGATCGAGATGATGGTAAAGCCGATCTCGCGCGCGCCCTTCAGCGCCGCCTCGAACGGCCGCATGCCGTGTTCGATGTGCCGGACGATGTTCTCCAGCATGACGATGGCGTCGTCGACGACAAAGCCGACCGAGAGCGTCAGCGCCAGCAGCGTCATGTTGTTGATGGAATAATCGAGCGCGTACATCACCGCGCAGGTGCCCAGCAACGAGATCGGAACCGCGAGTGCCGGAATGAAGGTCGCCGAGGCCGAGCGCAGGAACAGGAAGATCACCAGGATGACGAGGGCGACCGCGATCAGCAGGGTCTCCTCGACGTCCGCCACGGACTGACGGATCGAGACCGAGCGGTCCATCATCACCTGCATCGTGACCGAGGGCGGAATCTGCGCCCGCAGCGCCGGCAGTTTCGCCAACACCGAATCGACCACCGCCACGGTATTGGCGTCCGGCTGCTTCTGGATCGCGAGCACCACCGCCCGCTCGCCGTTGAGCCAGGTCGCGATCTTGTCGTTCTCGACGCTTTCGTAGATCTTCGCGACCTCGTCGAGCTTGACCGGCGAACCGTTACGCCAGGCCACCACGATCTTGCTGTAGTCCGCCGCCTTGTCCATCTGGCCGGAGGCCTGCAGGGAGACGTCCTGCTTCGGCCCGTTCAAAGTGCCGACCGGCGTTGACGAATTGGCGCGTGAGACAGCGGTCCTGATGTCGTCGAGCGACAGCCCGCGCGCCGCAGCGGCTTCCGGATCGGCCTGGACGCGGATCGCGAATTTCTGCGCGCCGTAGATCAGCACCTGCGCCACGCCGGGGATTTGCGACAGCGTCTGCCCGATGGTGATGTCGCCATACTCGTTGACTGCCGACAGTGGCAGCGTCGCCGAGCCGAGCGAGACGAACAGCACCGGGAAATCGGCCGGGTTCACTTTTCGGAAGCTCGGCGGGATCGTCATTTCGATCGGCAGCCGGCGCTGGGCGATGGTCAACGCGGTCTGCACGTCGAGTGCGGCGGCGTCGATGTTGCGGTTGAGGTCGAACTGGATGGTGATGACGCTGGTGCCCTGCGAGGAGCTCGACGACATCGAGGAAATGCCGGCGATGGTCGAGAGCTGGCGCTCGATGATGCCGGCGACCGAGGCCGCCATGGTGTCCGCGCTCGCACCCGGCAGGGTCGCGGTGACGGCAATGGTCGGGAAGTCGACCCGCGGCAGCGCCGAGACCGGCAGCAGGCGGAAGCCGAAAATGCCGAACGCGATGATCGACGCCGTGATCAGCGTCGTCATGACCGGCCGGCGGATGCAGAGTTCGGAGAGCGTCATCGGCTAGGCTCCGGCTTTTTTGGCGCGCGGCGCAACCTTCGAGCCGTCCGACAGCAGCAATTGCCCGTCGACCACAACGCTTTCGCCGCCGGCCAGCCCTTCTGAAATCACCGACATGCCCTGCGCGGTGCGATCGACCTTGACCGGCTGAACCTTGGCGGCGCCGTCCTTGATGACGAAGACGAAATTGCCGTTCTGGCTGCGCTGCACGGCGACCGTGGGCACCACGATCGCGTCCTCGCTGCGAATGACGAGCTTGGTCGCGACCAGGGTCCCCGGCCACAATGTCTCGTTTTCGTTGTTCATGATGCCGCGAACCATGACCATGCCGGTGGTCGCGTCCACGGTGTTTTCGACCATCGCGACCTTGCCGGTCTCGGAGCGCTGATGGCCGGGGATGGTCGCGGTGACGCCGGAGACGCCCTTGGCCATGGACTCGCGCAGATCGACCAGCACGCGTTGCGGCACCGAGAAAGATACATAGACCGGCGCCATCTGGTTGATGACGGCAAGCGGCACGGTATCGGCCGGACGCACGAAATTACCGACTTTCACATTGGCGGCGCCGATCCGCCCCGAGAACGGCGCGCGGATCGTGGTATAGCTTTTCTGGACCTTCAGATTGTCGAGCGCGGCCTGATCGGCCTTGATGGTGCCGGTCAGGATGTCGGACTGGGTCCTGGCGTTGTCGACATTGACCTGCGTGGTCGCTCCCTTGCCGACCAGATCGTTGTAGCGGCGCAGGTCGCGCTGCGCGCCTTCGAGCTGCGCCTGGTCCTTGACGAGCACGCCCTCGGCCTGTTCGATCTGCGCGTCGATCTGGCGGCTGTCGAGCGTGAACAGCAGATCGCCTTCGTTGACCTTGGCGCCGTCCTCGAAATGCACCGCGAGGATGGTGGTTTCCAGTCGCGATTTCAGCGCCACGCTGGAGATCGGCGTCACCATCCCGATCGCGTCGACGTCGACGGGCACGGACTTGCGCTCTGCCTTGGCCAGTTCGACCGAAACATCTCGCGAGGGGCGTTGCGGCCCCTGGGCGTTGGAGCTGCCCCCCATCCACGAGGAGCGGGTGACAAAGCCGGCTGCCGCAGCAATGGCGATGGCGCCGACAACAAGTATCAAGGTACGTTTTTTCATAATTTTTCACGCCGCCAGCCCCAAAGGACGGAACGGTTCTCCTCTGCCCCTTGACGGCGACTTTCGCGCCTTATTTCTAGACGGTTATCACAGCCTTCCTGCACATGGTATGCCACTGCTGGAAAATGTGTAGTTACCACTTCGACGAAAAACCGGGATTTCCCGGTAGTACTCCAGCCCGGATCCCCTCCATGCGTATTGCTACCTGGAACGTCAATTCGGTCCGGCAACGGCTCGACCATCTCCTGACCTGGCTCAAGGAGTGCTCGCCGGATGTCGTCTGCCTGCAGGAAATCAAATGCGTCGACGAGGCATTCCCGCGGCTGGAGATCGAGGCGCTCGGCTATAACGTCGTCACCCACGGCCAGAAGACCTTCAATGGCGTGGCGCTGCTGTCAAAACTGCCGTTCGACGAGACCAAATCGGGCCTGGCCGGCGACGACGAGGACGCCCATGCCCGGTTCCTCGAAGGCGTGGTGACGCTGAAAACCGGCGTGATGCGGATCGCCTGCCTCTATCTGCCCAATGGCAATCCGCCGGAGACGGAAAAATATCCCTATAAACTCAAATGGATGTCGCGGCTTCTTGAGTATTCGAGGGAGCGGCTCAAGGCGGAAGAGCCACTGGTGCTCGCGGGCGACTTCAACGTCATTCCGGCCGCAAGCGATGTCTATAACCCCGCCGCCTGGGCCAACGACGCGCTGTTCAAGCCCGAGACCCGCGAGGCCTTCCAGTCGCTGCTCGGCCTCGGTCTGACGGACGCATTGCGCGCGGTCACTGACGAACCCAACCTCTACACGTTCTGGGATTACCAGGCCGGCGCCTGGCAGAAGAACTGGGGCATCCGGATCGACCACCTCCTGCTATCGCCGCAGGCCAGCGACCGCCTGACCAATGTCGGCATCGACAGCTATGTGCGCGCCTGGGAGAAGCCGTCCGACCACGTGCCGGTGTGGGCGGATTTCGACCTGGAGACGGCTTGAGCGCGGCCGGTGCGGCAACGGTGGCGATTCGGGATGCGACGCCCGAAGACGCCGTCGCGGCGTGCCATGTCCTGAGGGAATCGATCTCCCGGTTGTGCGTCGCCGATCACCGCAACGATCCGGCGATACTGAATGCGTGGCTGGCTAACAAGACGCCGGAAATGGTGGCCGCATGGGCAACGCAGAAGGGAAACTCGCTCCTGCTCGCCGTCGAGGGCGGCGCCGTCCTCGCGGTGGGATCGGTGACGGACGCAGGCGAGATCACGCTGAATTATGTGGCGCCCGCTGCGCGATTTCGTGGCGTCAGCCGTGCCTTGCTGAGGGCGCTCGAAGTCAGAGCGATAGAACGGGGCAACAGCCGCTGCACGCTGACCAGCACCGAGACGGCGCATCGGTTGTATCTGTCGGCTGGTTATGTTGACGACGGTGCGCCGACAGGCAAGTTCAGCACGAGAGCTGGCTATCCGATGTCCAAGGAGATGGCCGCTTCACGGTAATTCGTAAGGGTGGGCAAAGCGCAGCGTGCCCACCACTGACGTCTACGATTTCCGAGAGATGGTGGGCACACTCCGCTTTGCCCACCCTACGGCCGCTCAGTCCTTCTTGCCCTGCACCCAGTGCTCGAGCATCTGCAACGCCATGGCGCGATCCTCGTCGGAGGCCTTGGTGAAAGCGCGGTTATAGCTTTCGCGGATCCAGGACTCGTCGGCGGCGGCGTTGTCGCGCGCCAGCGTCAGCCACATCAGGCCGCGGGCAGCCTGCCGCGGCAGCCGGTCGCCGGCGAACAGCATCTGGCCGAGCATCGCCTGCGCCTGATGCTGGCCCTTCTGGGCAGCCAGACCAAGCCAGCGCGCGCCATAGCGGAAATCGTCCCGCGAGGCGTCCGGCGTCTTCAGGTAAAGCCGCGCCAGATCGTATTGCGCGTCGGCATTGCCGAAATAGGACGCAGCATAGGAGAACATCTCCCGGGCGCGATCGGAATCCGGCTTGATCTTGGAATTCGGGATGCCGTTGAGATAGTAGCGCCCCAGCGCCACGAAGGCGTTGGCGACGATCGTCGCCTGCGGCGCCGACGGGCTGTCCTCGGCGTGCGCGTTGGCGATGCGGCTGAAATATTCGAAGGCGCGCAGGTCGTCCTGGATGACACCATCGCCATCGGCATACATCCGGCCGAGCTTCCACTGCGCCACGGGATGGCCGCCCTCGGCGGCGTATTGCAGCGAGTTCAGAGAGGGCGCGGCAACCGTAGTTGCCGTCGCAGCCGCAGTCGACGCTGCGGACGGCACCTTCTTCAGGGCCTGGGCAGTGACGGCTTGCGCGGCGTCCGGCTGGCTGCCCATGGGCAGCGTGGCGTCCGGCTTCACCGGCGCGCCATCGAATGCGAATCCGGGAGCCGCCACCGGCGTGGCCCCGAGCATCAACGCAAATATGATACGCCTAGATGTCCGCATAGCATTGTTTCTCGTGCGCACCGCCAGGATGGGTGACAGCCCCATCCACCGCCGGCCCAACCTGTTGGGCATATTTCCACAGCGCACCCGACGTGTGGTTAGTCTGTCGAGGTGCCCATTTGGTTTTACGTTCGGCGAGTTCGGCGTCGGTCAATTTTACGTTAAGAATTCCGACCTCGGCGTCGATCTCGATAATGTCACCATTCTGCAACAGGGCGATCGGACCGCCGACCGCCGCCTCCGGTCCGACATGGCCGATGCAGAACCCGCGGGTGGCGCCGGAGAACCGGCCGTCGGTGATCAAGGCGACCTTGCCGCCCATCCCCTGCCCGGTCAGCGCCGCCGTGGTCGAAAGCATCTCCCGCATCCCGGGACCGCCGCGCGGCCCCTCGTAGCGGATCACGATGACCTCGCCTTCCTTGTAGGTCCGCTTCTGGACCGACTCGAACGCGTCTTCTTCCCGATCGAAGCAGCGGGCAGGACCAGTAAATTTCAGCTTCGACATGCCCGCGACCTTCACGATCGCACCCTCCGGCGCGAGATTACCCTTCAGCCCGACAACCCCTCCCGTGACGGTGATCGGGTTGTCGGCGGACCGCACCACATCCTGGTGCGGATTCCATTTCACGCTCTTGAGGTTTTCGGCGATCGTCCGGCCCGTGACGGTGAGGCAATCTCCGTGCAGGTGGCCATTGTCGAGCAGCGTCTTCATCAGAAGCGGTATGCCGCCAACCTCGAACATGTCTTTGGCAACATAGCGGCCCCCTGGCTTCAAATCCGCGACATATGGTGTCTTTTTGAAGATTTCGGCGACGTCAAATAAGTCAAACTTAATGCCGCACTCATGCGCGATGGCCGGCAGGTGCAGCGCAGCATTGGTCGACCCGCCGGAAGCGGCAACGACGGCGGCGGCGTTTTCCAGCGAGCGGCGGGTGACGATGTCGCGCGGCCGGATGTTAGCTGCGATCAGCTCCACAACCTTCTCGCCGGCGGCGGAGCAAAACGCGTCGCGGATTTCGTAAGGCGCTGGCGCCCCGGCCGAATATGGCAGCGCCAGACCGATCGCCTCGGATACCGTCGCCATCGTGTTGGCGGTGAATTGTGCACCGCAGGCGCCCGCCGAGGGACAGGCCACCCGCTCGATTTCGTCGAGGTCGGCGTCCGACATTTCGCCGACCGAATGCTTGCCGACGGCCTCGAACATGTCCTGCACCGTGACCTGCTGGCCACGGAAATTGCCTGGCAGAATCGAGCCGCCATAGATGAAGACCGAGGGCACGTTGAGCCGGACCATTGCCATCATCATGCCCGGCAGCGACTTGTCGCAGCCGGCAAGTCCGACGAGGGCGTCATAGGCGTGGCCACGAACGGTCAGCTCGACCGAATCAGCGATGCATTCCCGGGACGGCAGCGACGAGCGCATGCCGTCATGGCCCATGGCGATGCCGTCGGTCACGGTGATGGTGCAGAATTCGCGCGGGGTCCCGCCGGCGGCGGCGACGCCCTTCTTGACCGCCTGCGCCTGGCGCATCAGCGAGATGTTGCAGGGGGCGGCCTCGTTCCAGCAGGACGCGACGCCGACGAAAGGCTGATGGATCTGCTGGGTGGTCAGCCCCATCGCGTAGAGGTACGACCGATGGGGCGCGCGCTCCGGCCCCTCCGTCACGTGACGGCTCGGCAACCTCTTCTTGATGTCGGTCTTGGCGTCCATCCGCGGAACCTGTTTCCCATTTCCTTGGTCGGTCTCGGGAGCAATTTTCCCGTCGCCTTCGTTGGCGCTGTGGTTAACCATCCAATGAAAGATATGGTTTCCTAGAGGGGTGTGGCTAAAAAGCGGCGCGAGCAAGAGCCGGGCACACGATTAGCCAAATGTTCGCACACTGTTGCGGGAACGCAACAATCGTGGCGCAGAGGCCACCATTATTTGGGCTTATTCGGTGCCGCTGCGCTGCCAACTTCGGCCAACCTCGCCTTCGGAAAGTCCGGTGCCGCCCATCGGTCACAATATGGGCAATCGACAACGAAGTTTCTCCAACGCGAGAATCACCTCGCACGGACATCGCGCTACCAGACCGAATTCAGCAAAGGCCTGCGTGTTGCCGAGAATCGCACAATACGATTCGCACGACAGTTGCAGCGCCTGATCGTTCGATCGCCGCCATTGCGCACTCCGACGTTACGACGTCCGACATCCATCATGTTCGAAACGGATCGCGTCATTTTTGTGCGACCGGCACTTTTTGCGCCAGTTTTCGTCACGCCATGAGGCAGCCCACGACATGCGTCGCCGAGAGCGGATTCATCTTTCATGCAAGGTAGAACAACGTCGTGCGCAATTTGTCGCAGAGGTTTTTGACCGCCGTCGGAAATGAGGCACGCGCTTAACGATCGGCCGCACGAACGCCTTTCGCGTCACCATATTGCCCCTGCCGCGCGCAAATCCGCCGCGTGCACGTCCAGCCACGGACCCGTTTGGCTGTTCATCCTTCGATGCGGGTGAGGGAATCCTGCCTCACGTTCTCCCCGCGCGCATCACTTCACGATTCCCAAAATCCGTGGTGGTCGTTTTTAGTCCGTGAGGCCTCTTGAGTAAGAGGTTTGAATAAATGGCACGCTTTAATCTGAACGGCTTCCTCGACAACAGCCGCTTCGAGGATTTTTTCGCCAGGTTCGGCGGCGGCACCTCCGACCATGATCATCTAAACGGGTCGACGAGCAACAACGCCCTGTTCGGCGGCCGGGGAGACGACGACGTCTCCGGAATGGCCGGGAACGACACGCTCAGCGGCGGCTCCGGCGCCGACAAGCTCTGGGGCGGCTCGGGCAACGACAATCTGTCGGGTGGCACCGGTAACGATACTCTGGTTGGCGGCTTTGGCGCCGACCGGATGGATGGCGGTGCCGGCAACGACGTCCTGCTCAGCCGGTCGGATGCCGGCGAGATGGTCGCAGCCCAGGACGGCACGACGCAAATCTTCGCGGAAGAAACCGCGGCGTTCAAGGCTGTCAACGATACGTTGACCGGCGGCGCCGGCGGCGACACCTTCCGCTTCGAAGGCATGGTCAATGCCAAGGACGAGATCGTGGCCAAGCATGTCGACGCCGACGGCACGATCGACTGGAATGGCGTCACCGGCGAGAACGGCGCCGTTCACGACCACTGGGTCGACGGCTTCGGCAACGACGTGATCCGCGACTTCAATCGCGCCCAGGGCGACAAGATCGAAATCTCGGCGCACACCGCCGAAGTCAAGTCGATCGAGTACAAGGACAGCAATGGCGACGGCAAGAACGACTACAGCGTGATCACCGTCATCAGCCAGCAAGGCAATGCCGGCGCGCATGACGAGGATCTGCTCGGCACCATCACCGTCTACGGCAACCTGGTGAAGCAAAGCGATATCGCCGTTACCCAGACGGTGTATGGCGCTTACGAGAAGGTCGGCGAACTCAACGGCGCGCACTTCGAACTGGAGGACGACGGCGTGCTGCCCAATGGCGGAACGGATGGCGGCCACCACGACGCAGCGACGGCGATGGCCAACATGCACATGTAAACCAAGAGCAAGACACGATCACGAACAAGGGCCGCCTCCCGGCCCTTGTTCTCCAGCGTCCGGTGCCGTTTCATTCGCCACCGGGCGCTGGACCTCGTCTATCGGTCCCATGGCTCACGCGCCGCTGGGTATCGATCACGTAGCCCGCATGAGCGCGCAGCGATATGCGGGTACTTCGAAGATCCCGGATCTCGCTTCGCTCATCCGGGCCACGCTACCGCGCATCAACATGCGCGATGTTGAGCCCCGCAGGCCCGCTTCGTCCGCGGTCGCAAGTGGTTCCACGCGCGTGCGGGAACTCTGTGGGCTCCCCTTGCCTCATTTTGCACGCGTTTGTTGTACAGACGTGACAATTGCATCGCGGGCGTTGTGGTAGCTTTCGGACCGTTCAGGCCACACGCATCACGCGATCTCTGTTTTTCACAGTGTTTGTGACGTGGGTTTCGCAGGGGGACCATGGAATGAACCGGTGCTTACGCTCGCTATCCTGTTTTTTCACGCTAGCCGGGCTCGCTATCTTCTCGACGGACGCGACCGCGCGGCCCAGCCATAAGCCAAACGCCCAGAAGGCGCACGAAGCGACCAAGAAGTCGCAGGTGACGAAGGAGGCTCGCTCCCGTCGCAGCGCTGCAACAGGAAAAAACCAGCGGGTCAAACACGCATCCGCAAAACGCATTTCGAAGCCGTCGAAGGCCGCACCTGCTCCCAAGGAGGCCGTCGCTGTCGCTCCGCTGACGGGCGATCTTGCGCTGGTGAAAGAAGCCATCGATCTCGCGCGCAAGGCAAAGACCCAAGAGGCGACGGACATCCGGAACAAGATCACGGATCCGGCGGCGCAGAAACTCGTCGAGTGGTACATCCTGCGCCATCCGGAAACGATCGCGCCTTTCAGCCGCTACGCGGCGTTCGTCGCCGCCAATCCGCAATGGCCGAGCGCGCCGTTGCTGCGCCGGCGCGCAGAGGCGCGGCTGTGGGAACAGCGCATCGATGCGGCGACGGTCCGCGGCTTCACCGGCGACCAGCCCGCCAGCGCCAAGGGCAAGCTGGCGCTGGCACGCGTGCTGCTCGCAGAGGGCGATCGGGACGGCGCGGCCAGGCTGGCGCGCGATGCATGGCGATCGGACGAATTGTCGGAGCGCCTGGAGATCGACGTGTTCGAGACGTTCCGCGATCTCCTCAATCGCGATGACCACCGTGCGCGCATGGACAGGCGCATCGGCGCCAAGGATCTTGCCGGCGCGAAGCGCGCCGCGCAGCGTCTTGGCGGCGACGAGCTTGCGATCGTGAAGGCCTGTGCCGCGGTCAGGGGAAAAGCGGACAAGGCGATGCAGGCGCTCGACGACGTCGCAGTCGAGGCACGAAGGGATCTCGGCTACACCCTGTGCCGCATCCAGTGGCTGCTCGGCAAGGACCGGATCGATGACGCGGCCCGCCTGATGGTGGCGGCCTCGCCGGAGACGATGGCACTGCAGGACACCGATCAATGGTGGCGCGAACGGCGCTCGCTCGCCCGCAAGCTGCTCGATCAGGGCAAGTTCCAGACCGCCTATGATGTGATCCGCCCCGCCGCGCTGCCGACCAATGAATACTACCGGTCCGACTTGCACTTCATGTGCGGCTGGATCGCGCTCCGCTACCTCGACGACCCCGCCACTGCGGCCCGGCATTTCGCCCGCATCGATGAGGGACAGGTCAATCCGACCGTGCTGGCGCGGGCGAACTACTGGCGCGGACGCGCGGCCGAAGCTCTTGGGCAGGCGGATGCGATGCGTGCGAGCTATGAAGCGGCTGCCCGCTACCCGACCGCCTATTACGGGCAGCTCGCGCGCGCCAGGCTCGGTCGTGGCCTGATCGAGCTGCGCGCGCCCCTGCCCGATCTCGCGTCCGCCGATGCCCCGGTCACCGACGAACGCGTGCGCGCCGCCGATATGCTCTACGAGATCGGCGAGCGTGATGTCGTGCTGTATTTTGCCGCCGATCTTGGCCAACAAAGCTCGAATGTCGTCCTGCTCGAAGCGCTCGGGGAACTGACCGGCCGCCGCAATGACGCCCGCGCGATGCTACAGGTCGGAAAGCCCTCGCTCGGCCGCGGACTGCCGCTCGACCATTTCGCCTTTCCCACCATCGGGATTCCGCCGCACCGTCAGCTCGCCCCCGAAATCGAGCACAGCATGGTCTATTCGGTGGCGCGCACCGAGAGCGCGTTCGACCAGCGCGACAAGTCTGCCGCAAATGCCGTCGGCCTGATGCAGGTGACGCCGGAAGCGGCACGCGATACCGCAAAACGCTTCAAGGTCAGCTATGACTGGGACCGGATGGTTTCCGACCCAGTCTACAACACGCAAATCGGCGCCGCCGAGCTCAGCGCGCTGCTGTCGGAATACAAGGGCAATCACATCATGACCTTTGCCGGCTACAATGCCGGCAGAGGCCGCGTGCGGGACTGGGTCAAGGCCTATGGCGATCCGCGCGATCCCAAGGTCGACCCGATCGACTGGGTCGAGCGCATTCCGTTTTCCGAAACGCGAAATTACGTTCAGCGGGTGATGGAGAATCTGGCGGTGTACCGCGTGCGGTTCGAGGGCAGCATGATGGCGGCGAAGGCCGACGCGCGGGTTGTTACGCAGGAGACGAACGCAGCACCGATGCCGGTAGCGGGCCCGGCACAATAAGTTCGCCGCATCGATGGGCCATGCGCGCCTGCGCAATACCGGATGCGCCGGCCGTCAGTGGACTGCAACCTCATGCATCCCGGTATCGTTTATCGTTGGCATCCACAGTCTTGCCAGTACCGGGATGACCAGCAGGCTGCAGATAGGGGACAGCAGCATTCCGCCGACGATGACGCACGCCAGTGGTTGCTGAACCTGCGAACCGATCCCCGTCGAGATGGCCGCCGGGACCAGGCCGATACACGCCGATAGCCCTGTCATGAAGATTTGCCGCATCCTTGTTTGGGAGGCGCGGATGATAGCGTCCTCCGTCCCCATGCCCTCCTCGATGTCGCGGCGGATGTAGGACATCAGCAGGATGCCATCCATCGCCGAGACGCCGAACAACGAGATGAAGCCGACCGCGGCCGAGACGCTGAAATTCAGGCCGCCGATAGAGAGCCCGAGAATTCCGCCGGCCACCGCGAACGGAATGCCGGATAGCGCCAGCAGGCTGTCCCGTATCGAGTTGAACAGGCTGTAAAGCAGCATCAGGATCAGAAGCAGGCTCAACGGCACAATCAGTGCGAGCCGCTTCTTTGCATCGACGAGTGCACCGTATTCACCCGACCATTCGAGCGAATAGCCCTGGGGAAGCGGAACGTTCTTCTGAACCCGCTCCTGGGCCTCGACCACGGTCGAACCGAGATCGCGGTCGCGGACGCTGTACTTCAGCGGGATAAAGCGCTGGCTGTTCTCGCGGTAGATATAGGCCGCGCCGCTGACGAGCTTGATCTCGCCGAGATCGCCAAGCCGGATATAGGCCGTCGGCGTCTTGGGATCCGAGTTTGGAAGTGCGACCGGTATCGCGCGAATGGCATCGACATCCCTGCGGTATTCCGGCGCCAGGCGGACCGTCAGCGCGAAGATCATCTCCCCTTCATAGACCTTGGAAACTTCCTGGCCGCCGATCGCAGCCTGGACCACGGAATTGATGTCGCTGATCGAGAAGCCGTAGCGCGCGGTCTTGGCGCGATCGATCTGGACGACCAGATTGGGCTGGCCGAGCAGGTTGAAACTGGCGGGGTCAGCGACGCCGCGGACGCCCGAGAGTTCGGTCTTCACCGACTTGGAAAGCCGTTCCAGCTCATTGAGGTCCCTGCCGAAGATCTTGATCGAGTTCTCGCCTTTCACGCCGGAGACGGCCTCCTCCATATTGTCCTGGATGTACTGCGAGAAGTTGAAATCGACGCCGACGAATTCCCGGTTGAGCTTCTCGCTCATCTGCTTGACCATCTGCTCCTTGGTCAGCCCCGCTGGCCAGGTGTCGGCCGGCTTGAGCGGCACGAAGAACTCGGCGAGAAACGAGCCGTCGGGATCGGTGCCTTCGTCACCGCGTCCCTGCTCGGAAAACACGGTCTGGACCGGCGGATAGCTCGCGATGATGGCGCGGATCTTTGCCACCGTTTCCATTCCGGCCTCGAGCGTGATGGTCGGCGGCATCACGGCCCGGATCCAGAGGTTGCCCTCCTCCAGCTTGGGCAGAAATTCCGTGCCGAGCCGCAGCCCGAGACTGAGGCACAGCACGAGAAACACGGCGGCGATGGCCGCGGCGCGGCGATAGTTGCGGACCGCGAGCACCAGAACGGGCTGGTAGAGTTTGCGGATATGGCGGACCACGAAGGTCTCGACTTCCTGGACATCGGCCGGCAGCAGATATGAGGCCAGCACCGGCGTTATCGTGAAGGTCGCGATCACGGCGCCGAGCAATGCATAGGCGTAGGTCCGCGCCATCGGCCCGAAGATCTGGCCTTCCACGCCCTGCATCGTGAAGAGCGGCAGAAACGCCGCGATGGTGATGATGACCGAAAACAGGATCGCCTTGTCGACCTCGACCGCGCCGGTCAGAATCCAGCCAAGTTTGTCGCTGAGCCTGGCGCTGCGTCCCTGCGGCAGCCGTGGCGAGTGATGGGCGATCTGGCGGAAGATGTTTTCCACCATGATGACGGTGCCGTCGACGATGATGCCGAGGTCGATCGCACCGACCGACAGCAGGTTCGCGGACTCGCCCCGCATCACCGTGATCATCACGGCAAGCAACAGCGCCACCGGAATGGTGGCAGCGACGATCAACGCGCAGCGGAGGTCGCCGAGAAACACCCACTGGATCAGAAAGATCAGCGCTATTCCGAACAGCAAATTGTGCAGAACGGTCTGCACCGTGATCGCAACGAGATCGCCGCGGTCGTAGAACGGCACGATCTTGACGCCGGCCGGCAGCGATCCGTCGGAGTTGATGCGTTCCACCGCCGCGCGTACGCGCTTGACCACGTCCATGGTGCGTTCGAGTTTCTGCATCAGGACGATGCCGGTAACGACGTCGGTCCTGTCGTCACGGCCGGCGAGACCGAGCCGGGGCGCGTAGCCGATCTGGACCTTGGCCACGTCGGACACCAGTACCGGCACGCCGCCCTGCTGGGTCAATACGATATTGCCGATGTCGTCCATCGAGGTGACGACGCCGATGCTGCGGACATTGACCGATTGTTCGCCGATCGCGATGGTGCGGCCGCCGACATTGGAATTGCTCGCCGAAATCGCGGTCATGATCTGCGGCAGCGTCAGCCCATAGGCCATCATGCGGTCGAGATTGATCTCGGCCTGAAACTCCTTGGTCTTTCCGCCGAGCACGGCGACGTCGGCGACACCCGGCACGATGCGCAGCTTGCGTTCGACCACCCAGTCCTGCAGCGTCTTGAGCTTCATGACGTCCATGCCCGGAGGCCCGGTAAGCTCGTAGCGAAAGATTTCGCTGATGCCGCCGGCCGGCGAGATCACCGGCAGGACGCCGGCCGGCAGAACCGCATCCTTCAGCCGGTTGATGGTCTGCTGCCGGACGAAATGATAGTCGCGGCCGTATTCGAACTGCAGACGGATAAAGCCCAGTCCGTAGACGGTGTTGGAGCGGATGAACTTCAGGCCGGGCGTGCTGGCGACCGCGATCTCGATCGGAATCGTGATGTAGCGCTCGACTTCCTCCGGCGACTGGCCTGCCTGCTGGGCGATGATCTCGATGATCGGCGGCGCCGGATCGGGATAGGCCTCGATGTTCAGGGCCAGGAAAGCAACGCTGCCGATACCGATAAAGGCCACGAACGCGACCATCACCAAAAGCCGCCGCGAGAGGCAGAATGCGATCAGACTACGCAGCATCGATGGCCCCATACCGCCTGGTCATTGGCGCCACTCGTTGTCGACGAAGATCGCCCCGCGCGCGACCACCAGTTCTCCGGCATCCACACCGCTGCGAATCTGCGTCAATCCGTTCTGCTGGATACCGATGTCGACCACGCGGCGCTTGAACAGCCTCGGCTCGGTCTCGACCCAGACGGTGGCAACGTCGCCCTCGCGGATCACCGCGTCCGTCGGCACCGCCGGGCTCTTCGATCCATCGTCGATGCTGATCTTGAACATCGCGAACATCTCGGCCTTGAGCAAACCGTCGGCATTCTCGATCTCGGACCGGACGACGACACGGCGCGTCGTCAGGTCTGAAGCCGAGTTGATGGCGTTGATGCGGGCTTTGAAGACCCTGTCCGGCACGGCGGAAACCCTGGCCTCGATCTCCTGGCCGATACGAACCTGCGCGATATCCTGCTCGAATATCTGGGCCTTCAACCACATCGTCGAGAGATCGGCGATCGTATACAGGGTGTCCCCCGAATCGGCTTTGACATGCTGTCCGGGGCCCACCTTGCGCGAAACGACGGTGCCGGCGATCGGCGCCGTGATCGTGGTCACGCGGCTGAGCATGCCGGTCTGCTCGAGTTTTTGGATTTCCTCATCGGTGCGACCGAGAATCCGCAGCCGGGCGCGAGCGGCCTCGAACGTCGTATCCGCCGACCGCAGGTCATTTTCGGCCGCCGCGAGCTGCGCCTCGGCCTGCTGCAAATCCTTGGACGGTGCGGCCTTGCCCTCATGAAGATCGCGAACGCGTCTCTCGACGATCTGCGCCATATTGTGTTGGGAGCCTGCTTTTCTTTTTGCAGCCTGTGCTGCGATAAAGTCGTTCTGCTGGGCGAATTGCTCAGGGCTGTCGATTTCCAGCAGCGGATCACCCTTCTTGACCTGATCGCCGGGCTTGGCAATCAAACGGGTAACCCGGCCGGAGAAGGGCGTCAGAACGACCGTGCTGGCGTCCTCATTGTATCCGATCAGACCGACTGCCGCGGTTTGCGCGCGGAACGCAACGGTCGCGACCTTCACGATCTCCAGCTGATGCATCTGATCCGGGACGACCCGCAAAAAGTCCGGCCCCTTTATGGGGCCTTCGGTCAAGGCGAGCGATGCCATCGACGTCCCGCCGAACAGCAGGGCAAGCAGTCGGAGCAAAAGCACTTTCGCGGTCATTGACATGCCCCAGACGATACCCCTGCCGCGCAACCCAAGACAAAGAAAATCGCGCGGCTGCGCCCCACGGCTCTACGCGCTCGCCGGTAGGTAAGCCCTTACAAACCGGAGTCATGCAAGAGGATCAGAGCATGCGCGTCGAGTCGCAGCCGGAGGTCAAGAAGTTCGTATCGTCAGGGATTCGCGTTCCGTTCATGGGCGCCGATGATAGCGCGTCCGGTCAGGAGGAAATCTTCGGTTTCGGCCGGTCAATCCACCTTGACATTGGCGGCCTTGATCATCGGCCACCATTTTTCGATTTCGGCTTTCTGCCAGGCGCCCAGCGCTTCGGGCGTCAGCTTGTCCTTTGGCGGCATCTGCAGGCCGAGGTTTTCAAGCTGCTTGCGCACCGCCGGATCGTTCAGGGCATCAACCGCCGCCCCGTTCAGCTTGGCGACGACGTCCTTTGGCGTGTCCTTTGGCACCCACAGCCCGGACCACAGCGTCATGTGGAATCCCGGCAGTCCGGCTTCGTCGACGGTCGGAATGTCGGCTGCGGACTCAACGCGCTTTGAGTCGGTGATGGCATAGGCGCGGATATTGCCGGCACGCACCTGCCCGATCGAGTTCGACGTCTGGTCGACGATCAGATCGATCTGGCCGGCGACCAGATCGTTCATCGCGGGGCCGGTGCCGCGATACGGCACATATTGCAGCTTGATGCCGGCCACGTTCTCGAAATAGAGCCCGGCGATGTGGCTTCCGGAACCCGCGCCCGCGGTGCCCGCCGTCGGCGGCGACGGCTGCGCCTTCAGCCACGTCAAAAATTCCTTCAGCGAGGTCGCCGGCACTTCTTTCTTGCTGACGATGATCATCGGATTGCTCGGCAGCAAGGCAACCGGCTCGAGATCGGTGACGAGATCGTAGCCGAGCTTGTAGATCGCGCCGTTGGCGACGTGGGTACCGAGATGGCCGAAGCTGATCGTATAGCCGTCCGGCGGCGACCGTACCGCACGGCCGACGCCGACCGATCCGCCCGCCCCCGTCACGTTTTCGACCAGCAACGTTTCGCCGAGCGTGGCCTTCATGCGCTCGGCAAGAATCCGCGCCATCGCATCCGACGGACCGCCGGCGGAGAACGGCACGATGATGGTGATGGGGCGCGACGGAAAGTTTTGGGCGAACGCGATGCTGCCAAACGCCAACATTGCAATCGCGGCCAGAATGATCTTACGCATCAAGCGCTCCCATCACGTTCCGCCGCGTGACGGTCAGAGGTTCGCGTAGTCGATCGGCTGATGTCGATCGAGCGTGCGCGTGACCGGCGGCAGCGGATATTTAAGCCCTGTCGCGCAATTGAACAGCATGACGCGATCGTTTTTCGTCACCCGGCCGTCGGCAAGGCTTTGCTGATAGGCAGCATAGGTCGCCGCCCCTTCCGGACACAACAGCAGGCCCTCCTCGCGCGCCACTTCGTTCAGCGCAGCAGAAATCTTCTCATCCGTAACGGCGATGGCGAAGCCTTTGCTCTCGCGGACCGCGCGCAGGATCAGAAAATCTCCGACCGCCTGCGGCACCCGGATGCCGGACGCGATGGTGTGGGCATCCTCCCAGCGCGGCGCGTGCTCGGTGCCTGCTTCAAAAGCACGCACCATCGGCGCGCAGCCCGAGGCCTGCACCGCAACCATCCGCGGCCGCTTCGCGCCGATGAAGCCGATGGCTTCCAGTTCGGCAAACGCCTTCCACATGCCGATCAGGCCGGTACCGCCGCCGGTCGGATAGAAGATCACGTCGGGCACCTCCCAGCCGAGCTGCTCGGCGAGTTCCAGACCCATCGTCTTCTTGCCTTCGATCCGGTACGGCTCCTTCAGCGTCGAAGTATCGAACCAGCCGGCTTTGGCCTTGCCCTCACCGACGATCTTGCCGCAATCGTCGATCAGGCCGTTGACGCGATAGACGGTAGCGCCCTGCAGTTCGATCTCGCTGACATTCACTTCCGGTGTATCGGCCGGGCAGAAGATCGTGGTCCTGATGCCGCAGGAGGTCGCATAGGCCGCCAGCGCCGCGCCGGCATTGCCGTTGGTCGGCATCGCCATGTGCTTGATGCCGAGCGCCTTGCCCATCGACACCGCCATGACAAGGCCGCGGGCCTTGAACGAGCCGGTGGGAAGGCGTCCCTCGTCCTTGACGATGATCTCAGCCCCGCCGAGTTTCTTGCCAAGCTTGGGCAGCCGGATCAGCGGCGTCATGACTTCGCCGAGGCTGACGATGTCGGAAACTTTCCGCACCGGCAGCATCTCGCGGTAACGCCACATATCGGCGGGACGTCGGGCAAGCGCGTCCTTTGTGAGCGCCTTCTTGACGCCGGCCAGGTCGTAGCGCACCAGCAGCGGTTTCCCGGCCTTGGAGAGGTTGTGAATCTGGTCGGCGGGATACTGATCGCCTTCCATCGCGCATTCGAGATGGGTCACGAACGTCGGACGTTCGATGGTCAGATTGTCGTTGTCTTTCACAACTGTTCTTTCTGGGTTTGCTTGTCATTGCCGGGCTTGACCCGGCAATCCATCTGTTCGCAAGAGTCTCGTGAAGCGTGATGTATGCGCGGGTCAGGCCCGCGCATGACAGTTGGGGACTAGTCTACATATTCAGCACACGCCCATAAGCGTCGAGCACAGCTTCTTTCATCATCTCCGACAGCGTCGGATGCGGAAATACCGTGTGCATCAATTCCTCTTCCGTGGTCTCCAAATTCATGGCGACCACGTAGCCCTGGATCAGCTCGGTCACTTCCGCGCCGATCATGTGGGCACCAAGCAGTTGTCCCGTTTTCTTGTCGAAGATCACCTTGATCAGGCCCTGGTCTTCGCCCAGCGCAATCGCCTTGCCGTTGCCGACGAAGGGGAAGCGGCCGACGCGGATCTCCCGTCCGCCTTCTTTCGCTCGCGCCTCGGTCAGGCCGACGGACGCAACCTGCGGGTGGCAATAGGTGCAGCCGGGAATGAGGTTCTTGTCCATGGCGTGCGGATGCAGGCCCTTGATCGCCTCGATGCAGACCACGCCTTCATGCTCGGCCTTGTGTGCCAGCATCGGCGGGCCTGCGACGTCGCCGATGGCGTAGATGCCGGGCACGTTGGTCTTGCCGTAGCCGTCGATCACGACGCAGCCACGGTCGGTCTTGACGCCGAGTTTCTCCAGACCGAGGCCTTCGATGTTGCCGACCACCCCCACCGCCGAGATCACCCGCTCGAACTCGACCGTCTGCGGCTTCTTGCCGTCGTCGATGGTGGCGACGACGCTGTCGGCCTTCTTCTCGAGTTTTGTGACTTTGGTGTTCGAGAGGATCTTGATCCCCTGCTTTTCAAAGCGCTTGCGCGCAAGGCCCGCGATCTCGGCGTCCTCGACCGGGAGGATCTGCGGCAGCACCTCGACCACGGTGACGTCGGCGCCCATGGTGTGGAAGAACGAGGCGAACTCGATGCCGATCGCCCCGGACCCGACCACGAGCAGCGATTTCGGCATCCGCTCCGGCACCATCGCCTCGAAATAGGTCCAGACCAGTTTCTTGTCGGGTTCGAGCCCCGGCAGCACGCGCGGCCGGGCGCCGGTCGCGACAATGATGTGCTTGGCCTGGTAGGCGCCCTCGCCCAGCACGCCCTTCGGCGCTTCGACAGCGGACTTCTTCACGGTGACCTTGCCGGGAGCATCGATCGCGGCCTCACCCCAGATCACCGTGACCTTGTTCTTCTTCATCAGAAAACCGACGCCGTCATTGAGGCGTTTTGAAACGCCGCGCGAGCGCGCCACCACGGCCTTCGGGTCGAACGAGACTTTTTCGGCGGACAGCCCGTAATCCCCGGCGTGCTGCATGTAGTGGTAGATTTCAGCGGAACGCAGCAGCGCCTTGGTCGGGATGCAGCCCCAGTTCAGGCAGATGCCGCCGAGATAGGATTTTTCGATGATCGCGGTCTTGAAGCCAAGCTGGGCGGCGCGGATCGCGGTGACGTAGCCGCCGGGCCCGGAGCCGATGATGATGACGTCGAAGGATGTGTCGGCCATGGCGGCTCCCGTTCAACTTACTTCGTAGGCTGGGCAAAGCGAAGCGTGCCCACCGCCTTCCAACGCTATGAAATAAGGTGGGCACGGCGCCTTGCGCCTTTGCCCACCCTACGTATTCACCGTCCTCGTCTCACACCATCATCATCACGGGGTTTTCGATCAGCCGCCTGAATGCCCCGATCAGCTCCGCCCCCAGCGCGCCGTCGATGGCGCGGTGATCGCAGGACAGCGTCACGCTCATGATGTGCGCGGCCTCAATTTTGCCGTTCCGCACCACCGCCCGCTCCTCGCTGGCGCCGACCGCGAGGATCGTGGACTGCGGCGGATTGATGACCGCGGTAAAATGGCTGATGCCGAACATGCCGAGATTGGAAACCGACGACGTACCGCCCTGATATTCCTGCGGCTTGAGTTTTCGCGTTCGCGCACGGGCCGCCAGATCCTTCATGTCGTTGGAAATGGTAGACAGCGACTTGCTCTCGGCGTTGCGGATGATCGGCGTGATCAGTCCGCCGGGCATCGCGACGGCGACGCCGATGTCGGAATGCTTGTGCTTGACCATGCCGGCCTCGGTCCAGCTGACATTGCAGTCCGGCACCTGCTGCAACGCGACCGCGAGCGCCTTGATGACGAAGTCGTTGACCGACAGCTTGTAGAGCGGCTTCTTCTCCTTGTCCTTCGGTGCGGCGGCATTGATCTGCTCGCGCGCGTCGAGCAGCCGGCCGATGTCGCAGTCGATGGTGAGGTAGAAGGTCGGAACGCTCTGCGTCGCCGCGGTGAGACGCTGCGCGATAGTGCGGCGCATGCCGTCGTGCGGCACGATCTCGTAGGAGCCTTCTTCGAACAGCGAAAGGATTTGTTTGTCCGACATCGCGGGCGCGATCGCAGGCGCTGCACCGGGTGCCGCGGCCGGCGCTTTCAGGCCCTTGCCGGATTTCGCGCCTTCGACGTCGCGGGCGACGATGCGGCCATGCGGGCCGGAGCCGTCGATCCGCGCGATGTCGATACCCGCTTCCTTGGCGAGGCGGCGGGCGAGCGGCGACGAGAAGACGCGCGCGTGGCCATTGGTCTTGGCAGGTGCAGCGGCAGCCTGAGGCGCCGGTGCTGCTGCGGCCGCGGGTGCCGGCGTTGGGGCCGCCGGCGCAGGCGCAGCAGCGGGCTTCGGCGCTTCGGCGGCCTTTGGTGCGGGCGCAGCACCTGCACCGGCGGCCTTCACGTCCTCACCGTCGCCGGCCAAAACCGCGATGATATCGTTGACCGGAACATCCTGAGTGCCTTCGGGCACCAGGATCTTCGCGATCGTGCCCTCGTCGACGGCTTCGACTTCCATCGTCGCCTTGTCGGTCTCGATCTCCGCGATGACGTCGCCGGACTTGACCTTGTCGCCCTCTTTCTTGAGCCACTTGGCAAGGTTGCCCTTTTCCATCGTGGGCGACAGCGCAGGCATCAAAATGTTGATCGGCATTGTCAGTGACCTTGTTGCGACCGGGGCATGGTAGAGCCGATATCGGTCGGCCGGTTGATCTCGGCTTCGAACATGTCGACGATCCGCGTCAGCGCCTCGTCCTCGGTGTAGCCGCTCTCGCGCGAATAGGCGCGGGCGGCGTGGCGCGCGATATCGACCAGCAGCATGCCCCACATGTCAGGCTCCTCGAACGCGCGCTGGAACGCGATCGAGAGCCCGCCGTCGACCACGAAGGCGCGCAGCACTTCGACGGCATCCTCGCGGCCGATGACGTCGGGCGGCAGCGGCTGTTCGTTGGGACCGGGCATGCGTGTCACCAATACCCAACGGCTTTAGCGGGCCCGGCCGCCTGGTCGGCTTTGATTTCAGCAACAATGTTGATCGGCATATCTGCTGGTCCCTGCGAACTGGATATCACTGCGACAGTTTCGGCGCCACCGCCGGCGCATCCTGAAGCGCCAAGACTTTTCCGTCGAACCCTTCATTCATTGCCTTCCGAAGCACCGCCTTGAGTACAAAAAAGGAGATGGCGCAGAACATCGGGAAAATAACAACGGGCTGATAGATCAGGCGATAGATTATGTCATGCAAAGATCCCGCGAACTCTGGATAGCCCAAAATTCGCGAGACGATCGCGACCAAAAGCAGCAGCGGAAACTCAACCACGGGAATTGCGATGAGCAGGAGAGCGGAGAAAGCGGCCGCGATCACTATCCAGCGCCAATAGACAAACCACGTCAGCCTGCTCATTCCGGCATCAGACATCGGATTCACCGATAGGCAACAGCTTTGGCGGCCGCGACCACCTCGGCCACGTTGGGCAATGCGAGCTTTTCGAGGTTTGCCGCATAGGGCATCGGCACGTCCTTGCCGGAGACGCGCGCGACCGGCGCATCCAGATAGTCGAAAGCGTGCTCCATGATGCGGGCGGCGATCTCGGCGCCGACGCCCGACTGCTGCCAGCCCTCCTCCACCGTCACCGCGCGGCCGGTCTTCTTTACCGATGCAACAATGGTCTCGGTATCCATCGGACGCAGCGTGCGCAGGTCGATCACCTCGGCCTCGATGCCTTCCTTGGCGAGTTCATCGGCGGCCTTCAGCGCATAGGTCATGCCGTTCGACCAGGAGATCAGCGTCACGTCCTTGCCGGTCCGCACGATCCGCGCCTTGCCGATCGGGATCACATAGTCATCCAGCTTCGGCACCTCGCCGGAATGGCCGTACAGCATCTCGTTTTCGAGGAAGATGACCGGGTTGGGATCGCGGATCGCAGCTTTCAGGAGGCCTTTGTAGTCGGCGGCCGAAAACGGTGCGACCACCTTCAGGCCCGGAACCTGCGAGTACCAGGCCGAGTAGTCCTGGCTGTGCTGGGCTGCGACGCGGGACGCGGCGCCATTGGGCCCCCGGAACACGATCGAGCAGCCCATCTGCCCGCCGGACATGTACAGCGTCTTGGCCGCGGAGTTGATGATCTGGTCGATCGCCTGCATGGCGAAGTTAAACGTCATGAACTCGACGATCGGCTTCAAGCCCGACATCGCCGCACCAACGCCGATGCCGGCAAAGCCGTGCTCGGTGATCGGGGTATCGATCACGCGCCGCGCGCCGAATTCCTGCAGCAGCCCCTGACTGACCTTGTAGGCGCCCTGATATTCCGCGACCTCTTCGCCCATCAGGAACACGTCGCCGTCGCGCCGCATCTCCTCGGCCATGGCATCGCGCAGCGCGTCGCGAATGGTCTGGGTGATCATCTCGGTGCCGGCGGGAATTTCCGGATCGGGCTCGGCGACGGGCGCCGGTCCGGGCTGGGTCGGCGGCGCCGAAATCATCGGCTTGCCCTCACCGACCGGCGAGCGGGATTCCTCGACTTCCTTTTGAACGTTGGGCGGCGGCGCCGCGGCGGGCGCCTTGCCGAGATCGGCGGCGCTTTCGCCATCCGAAAGAATGGTCGCGATCGGCGTGTTGACGGCGACGTCGGCGGTGCCTTCGGGGATCAATATCCTGCCGAGCGTGCCCTCATCGGTCGCCTCGACTTCCATCGTCGCCTTGTCGGTCTCGATCTCGGCGATGACATCGCCCGACTTGATCGTCTCGCCTTCCTTCTTCAGCCACTTCGCAAGGTTGCCCTTTTCCATGGTGGGCGAAAGCGCAGGCATCAACACTTGAATGGGCATATCGGCTCCCGAAATCACTTTTCAGTTTATTCTGCGCGGTTTGGTTCGACCTACCGGTAGATATCGGTCCAAAGCTCGGAAGGATCGGGCTCGGGATCGCGCTGGGCGAAATCCGCCGAAGCGTTGACGATCTCGCGCACATCGGCGTCGATGGCCTTCAATTCCTGCTCGCTGACCTTGGCCGCCAGCAGGCGGTTGCGAACCTGCTCGATCGGGTCCTGATCGGTGCGGATCTTCTCGACCTCTTCGCGGGTCCGGTACTTGGCCGGGTCCGACATCGAGTGGCCGCGGTAGCGGTAAGTCTGCATTTCCAGAATGAACGGTCCCTTGCCGGCGCGGCACCAGGCGACCGCCTCGTCGCCCGCGGCCTTGACGGCGCGGACGTCCATGCCGTCGACCTGCTGGCCGGGAATGTTGAAGGAGATGCCGCGCTTGGAGAAATCGGTTTGCGCCGAGGAGCGCGTCACCGACGTGCCCATGGCGTAACGGTTGTTCTCGATCACATAGATCACCGGGAGCTTCCACAGCTCCGCCATGTTGAAGCTCTCGTAGACCTGGCCCTGGTTGGAGGCGCCGTCGCCGAAATAGGCAACGCTGACGAGATCATTGCCGCGGTAGCGGTTGGCGAAGGCCAGACCCGTCCCGAGCGAAACCTGGGCGCCGACGATGCCGTGACCGCCGTAGAAATTCTTCTCCATGCTGAACATGTGCATGGAGCCGCCCTTGCCCTTGGAATAGCCGCCCCGGCGTCCGGTGAGTTCGGCCATCACGCCGTTGGCTTCCATCCCGCAGGCCAGCATGTGGCCGTGGTCGCGGTATCCGGTGATGACCTGATCGCCCTGCTTGAGCGCCATCTGCATCCCGACCACGACGGCTTCCTGGCCGATATAGAGGTGGCAGAACCCGCCGATCGCACCCATGCCGTAGAGCTGGCCGGCCTTCTCCTCGAAGCGGCGGATCAGCAGCATGTCCCGCAGCGCAGCCAGTTCCTGCGCCTTGGTGAATTCCGGTGGGGACCCGTTTGCCTTCTCCTGCCCTGTTTCCTTCGCGGCGACGCTTTTCTTGGGTACAGCCATGGCAATTCCGGGTGAGAGAGACGTACTAACCCTCTCTATCCCAACTCAAACCGGCGTGAAAGGATTGCGTGCGCTGGAGAAAATATTGCTATGCCGCAGTGCAGCGCAGCGAGACATTTTCGAAATCGATTTCGCTGTTTTTTGAAATTTGCGGACCGGCGCGCGGACTTCGGTCGTCGTCCCAGGCCGCGTTCGTGACAACGGTTTGAAAATCAGTTCGGCTTGATGGTCCGGACCAGATCGCGCGGATTGGCGTAGTCGAGCTGGAAGCGCGCCCGCTCGTCCAGCATGTCAGGGTCGACCCGGCTGGACCGCAACAGCGAAACCCGCTGCTCGCCCTGCGCCCGCTCCCGCTTCAGCCGCGCCAGTTCCGAGGTCAGGGCGATGATCTCCTGGTCGAGTTCCTGCCGCGCGTTCAACCCGTATTTGCCGGTATAGGCGTTGACGCCGAAATAGCCGACCATCAGCGCCGCCATCGTATAGAGGGCGAGGCCGGTCAGGATGGATTTCAGGCGCGTCCGGGAGACCATGGCCCAAGATGCGATGGCCGGGTTAATGGAATCCTAACACAGCGGGTGTGGGTGATGATGGCACCGCCCTCTCGCCGTCATTGCGAGGAGCGAAGCGACGAAGCAATGCATCTGTCCGCTATGCCGCGCTATGGATTGCTTCGCTTCGCTCGCAATGACGGCGATGGGCCGTCGTCTTACCCGTTCTGCTTCTCGACGAATGCCGCATAGGCGTCGATATATTGCTGCAGCACTTTTTGCAGGGCTTCCTTGGTGAGTTGGCCCTTGTCGTCGAAGGCATCGCCGACGCCGTTCAGGTAGATTTCTGGCTGGCCCAAAATCGGACCGGAAATGCCCGGCAAAATGTTCTGCAGGGTCTTGGCCGCGCTGACGCCACCCAGCGGTCCCGGAGAGTTGCTGATGATGCCGATCGGCTTGCCGAGAAACGAGCTCTTGCCGTAAGGGCGCGAGCCGACGTCAATGGCGTTCTTCAACACACCAGGGATCGCGCGGTTATATTCGGGGGTAACGAACAGCACGCCGTCCGACTTCTGCAGCTTGTCGCGGAACGCAAGCCAGTCGGCCGGCGGATTGGCTTCCAGATCCTGGTTGAAGAAGGAAATGCCTTCGAGCGTGGTCACGTCGAGCTTCAGCGAAGCCGGCGCCAGCTTTGCCAGCGCATTGGCGATCTTGAGCGAAAAGCTCTCCTTGCGAAGCGAGCCTACGATCGTGACGATGGTATGGGTGGCCATTGGATATCCCTTGTGAAGCAAAAGCGCCTTCGTTCTCTTAAGCCTGATCGGCTAAAAGATGCAAGTGCATGAACAGCGCAGTTCTGGAAACGCTGTGTTCGCGTCGTGACTGTTGCCCGAAGACGCAGGCCGCATGCCAGGGCAGCCTGCCACGTCAAGCCATCGAGATTGCCCTCAGATCACCGGGTTCCACGCGACCGGCACCAGGCGGTATTTCGCGCCATCCTTCTCGACATGGCCGATCGAGGGGAAGGTGAAGTGGAAACCCACCACCAGCGCCTTTTCGGCCGCCGCCATGTCGTAGAATTTATGGCGTGTCTCCTGCGCCGCCGCTGGGTCGACGTCGTAGGCCACGTGCCAGTCGGGATTGCGCAGGAAGAATTCCGGGATGTTGGTGACGTCGGACTGGATCAGGACCTTTGAATCGCCGGAGGCAACCGCAAAGGCCGTATGGCCGGGCGTATGCCCCGGCGCCGCGATCGAGGTGATGCCTGACACGACTTCCTTGCCCCAATCATATCGGGTCACCTTGGGTTCGATCCCCGCATAGATTTTGCGGACGTTGGCAAAATAGTTCTTCATCATCTGGTTGGATTCTGCCTTCGCGGCGTTCTCCTCGCTCATCCAGAATTCCCAGTCCTTGGCCGGGACCATGATCTCGGCGTTCGGGAACGCCATCGAGCCGTCGAGCGCGCGAATGCCGTTGGTGTGGTCGGGATGCAGATGCGACATCAGCACCACGTCGACGCTCTTGGGGTCGACGCCGGCAGAAGCGAGATTCTGCAAGGTGCGGCCGACCGCGCCCTTGCTCGGTTCGAGATTGGCGATCCCGTTGCCGCAGTCGATCAGGATCAACTTGCTGCCGGTGTTGACGAGCTGCGGGTTGAAAGGCACCGTCACCATGCCCTTCGGCATGTAGGCGGCTTCGGCCGCCGCCAGCGCCTCCTCCTTCGGGACGTTCCTGACGAACGTATCGGGCAGCGGGAACGAACGCGCCCCGTCATTGATCGAGGTGCATTCGAAGCTGCCGACCTTGTAGCGATAGAAGCCCGGCGCCTGCGCGCCGGATGGCGGCACCGCAGCCCCGCCGGTCGATGCCGGAAATGACGAAAGCGCGGCTGCTGCACCCGCAGCAGCGGCACCACCAAGCAATTGGCGGCGATCCAGATCAGTCATGGCGAATACTCCCCTGCGCTAGCTGCGGTTGGTCCGCATTCATTTGCGCCGCAAATGTTCTCCCGTTGCCGGGAGAACGCAAGCCGGATTTGCTGGGGAAGCGAGCTGGCTGTAGTCGTCAGCCCTTGCTCGGGTTGATCAGGAATTTCTCGCCGGTGGAGCGCTTGTTGTAGATCGCGATGTTGGGAAGCTGCAGCACTTCCTGCAACGACACCACCTGCGTGTAATGGCTGGCAAAAGTGGTCTTGAGCTCGGAAGCCACGCGTTGGCGCAAGCGGCCGATTTCGGCGGGGCCGATCTTCTGCAGGAACGGCGTCAGCAGCCAGCCGCCGACGCCCCAGGTCAGGCCGAACGCCCGGCTCAATTCGGTCGGACGGTTGTCGAGGCTGCCGTAGATATAAACCTGCTTGTAAACGTTGGAGCCGTAGCGGCTGTATTCCTTGGCGGTCTTGTTGGCCGCAGCCTCCATGCAGGTGAGGATCTGGCCCGCAAGCTTGCCGCCGCCGATGGCGTCGAACGCGATCGTGGCGCCGGTTTCCACCAGCGCGGCGGTCAGATCGTCCATGAAGGAATCTGCGGTGGAATCGACGACATATTTGGCGCCGATCTTGTGCAGGATGTCCGCCTGCTCCTTGCTGCGCACGATGTTGACGAGGCCGATGCCGTCCTTGATGCAGATCTTGTTGAGCATCTGCCCGAGGTTCGACGCAGCCGCGGTATGCACCAGCGCCTTGTGATTCTCGCGCCGCATCGTCTCGGTCATGCCGAGCGCGGTCAGCGGATTGACGAACCACGACGCGCCGTCGGCAGGCGTGGCGCCCGCGGGAATCTCCATGACGTCCCGCACCTTCACGGTGCGATACTGCGTATACATCGCGCCGCCGATCATCGAGACGTTCTTGCCCATCAGCGCTTTCGCCGCATCCGAGGATCCGGTCCTGATCACGACGCCGGCGCCCTCGTTGCCGACCGGCAGCGACTGGTCGAGCCGCGCCGCCATCATCCGCAGGGCGGCTTCCGGCATCTTCGCCGTGACCACGGGAGCATCCGTGCTGCCGGAAACCTTGGCGGTCGACATGTCAGCCGGGCCGATCAGGAGCCCGAGATCGGATGGGTTGATCGGCGTCGCCTCGACGCGGACCACGACTTCGTCGTCGGCCGGCTCGGGCGTTGGGATATTCACCAGCGACAGTTCGAGTTCGCCGCTTTTCTTGAGCAGCGAACGCAGTTGAAACCCGCTCTTGCCGTCACTCATCGCACGTCTCCCCGAATTTTGTGTTGGTTATATCTGGATACGCCGAAGCGTTACGCCAGTGCCTTCAGCGCCGCCTTACCGGCATATTTCGCCTGCTCGCCGAGCTGCTGTTCGATGCGCAGGAGCTGGTTGTACTTGGCGGTGCGGTCGGAGCGCGCCAGCGAGCCGGTTTTGATCTGGCCGCAATTGGTGGCGACCGCGAGGTCGGCGATGGTGGAGTCCTCGGTCTCGCCGGAACGGTGCGACATCACGGAGGTGTAGCCGTATTTGTGCGCCAGTTCGACTGCGGCAAGCGTTTCCGTCAACGTGCCGATCTGGTTGACCTTGATCAGGATCGAGTTGGCGCGGCCGTTCTTGATGCCGTCGGCAAGGCGGGTAACGTTGGTGACGAACAGGTCGTCGCCGACGAGCTGGCACTTGTTGCCGATCAAATCGGTCAGCTCCTTCCAGCCGTCCATGTCGTCTTCCGACATGCCGTCCTCGATGGTGACGATCGGATAACGCGAGACCAGATCGGCGAGATATTTTGCCTGCTCGGAGCGCGAGCGGGTCTTGTTCTCGCCGCCATAAACGTACGCGCCGTCCTTGAAGAACTCGGTGGCCGCGCAGTCGAGGCCGAGCATTACATCCTCGCCTGCCTTGTAACCCGCCTTGCCGATGGCGCTCATCACGAACTCAAGCGCTGCGTCCGCCGACGGCAGGTTCGGCGCAAAGCCGCCCTCATCGCCGACATTGGTGTTGTGGCCGGCCTTTTTCAGTTCGCCCCGCAGCGTGTGGAAGATTTCCGATCCGCAGCGCAGCGCTTCGGCAAAGCTCGCCGCGCCGACCGGCAGGATCATGAATTCCTGGAAGTCGATCGGGTTGTCGGCGTGCACGCCGCCATTGATGATGTTCATCATCGGCACCGGCAAGGTGCGCGCCGAGGTGCCGCCGACATAGCGATAGAGCGGCATGTCGAAGGATTCGGCCGCCGCCTTGGCGCAGGCCAGCGAGACGCCGAGGATGGCGTTGGCGCCCAGCCGGCTCTTGTTCGGGGTGCCATCGAGATCGATCATGATCTGGTCGATCTGCACCTGCTCCTCGACGGCCTGATCGGTCAGCGCCTCGAAGATTTCGCCATTGACGGCCTCGACCGCCTTCTGCACGCCCTTGCCGAGATAGCGCTTCTTGTCACCGTCGCGCAGCTCAACCGCCTCATGCGCGCCGGTGGAAGCGCCCGACGGCACCGCCGCGCGGCCGATCGAGCCATCTTCCAGCACCACATCGACTTCAACGGTGGGATTGCCCCGGCTATCGAGAATTTCGCGGCCAATGATGTCGACGATGGCGGTCATATCTGAACTTTCCTGGAAAATGGCGGGTCAGGTTTCGAGGGCGTCTTACACGGCGCGCAAGCAAATGTGAACGCTTGACCGGCGGCCTTTTCCGGACGGCCGGACCAGTTTGGAAAACACTACCCAGAACCCGATATCGGCTTTCCAACCTTCACATTGATAGACCGGGGTAACGCGATGAATCTCCATCGGTTTCCCGGAACTTCGCTTTGTTGTCGCCCCCTCCCGGCTGAAGGTTGACGACCGCGGCCCGTTGCGTCCATGTCTGCGCTCGCAAAGGACGATCAGATGGCCAAAAAAACATCGCAAAAATCATTGCAGCTCGGGCGCGCCGTGGAATGGCCGGACAGCCCGGAAAAAGCCCAGCTCGACCGCGTGCCCAATCCTCAGGCGGACACCAACTATCTGGTTCGCTTCACCGCACCGGAATTCACCTCGATCTGCCCGGTGACGGGCCAGCCGGATTTCGCGCATCTGATGATCGATTACGTGCCCGGCCAATGGCTGCTGGAATCCAAATCGCTGAAGCTCTATGTCGCGAGCTTCCGCAATCACGGCGCCTTCCACGAGGATTGCACGGTCATGATCGGCAAGCGGATAGCGGCCGAGATCAAGCCGAAATTCCTGCGCATCGGCGGCTACTGGTATCCGCGCGGCGGCATCCCGATCGACGTGTTCTGGCAGACCGGCAAATTGCCCAAGGGGATGTGGGTGCCCGATCAGGGCGTCGCACCCTATCGCGGGCGGGGGTGAACCATCGAATGTCCCGGCCCTGCCCGGCAGTACTTCGAAAAAGTGCCACTGGCGGATCAGAGGCCAGAACCGAACCAGAAGTCATCAGGTAAATCAGTTAAATCGTTAGTGACCCAGGCTGCGCCCGTGAAATCCTCGTCTCGAAAGTACAGGCTGCGGGTAATCAGCACCGGTGCGCCGGCGGAGACCGCTGCAACCAGACCGTTGCCGGAGTCCTCGATGGCCAGGCAAGACGCGGCAGGCAGGCCGAGAGCGTCGAGAGCCGCATGATAGGCGTCCGGTTCCGGCTTTTTGTTGGGCACGTCGTCCCCGGAAACGATCACGTCGAAATTCCGATTCCAGGCTGGTCCGAGATTTCGGCTCAACAATGCGCCGATATTGTCCCGCGACGTGGTCGTAACGATCGCCAGCCGCAATCGCCCGTCGCGGGCTCGATGGATCAGGTCGGCTACCCCCGGTCGAAGTCCGCATGCTCCGCTATCAACCAGTTCCGCATATCTGCGCGTCTTGAAACGGTGCAGCTCGTTGATGTGGCTATCTGACAGATCGAAGCGATCTTCGTGCAGCGACTCCCAAAAATGCCTGATCCGCTCTCTTCCACCTGTGATCCGCAGCAGCCTGCCATAAGTTGTGACATCCCAGTTCCACGGCAGATCGAAATAGCTGAAAGCTTCATTAAATGCGCGTCGATGAAATTCCTCGGTTTCCGCCATGGTTCCGTCGACGTCGAACATGATCGCCCTGAACCGATTCAAATTGCCCTCGCTCCATGCTGTACCGATGCGCGTTCGATCAATCGCGAAGCGAAATTGACCCACACGCCCTGGAATAGCGACTTTGAAATTCTGATGGGCAGCAAAATTTTTGCTTATGTTGGCCTGGATCAGCGCTCCGTGCTCAACCTGCATCGGCGATCAAATCCGATGCCGGAACGCGCCGGGGCGCATGCTTTCGACAGCTCGCGGCGGCCGCCTCAGTGCCCGCTCAGCACCAGCGTCTTGATCGGCAGCAGCAGCGCCTGGATCCGCAGCAGCAAGGCGTGCACAAGTCCGGTTGCATCGACGACGTGCAACCAGAAGCTTTTCAGTGTGCTGAGTTTCCCGGAGGAAATCAGCTCGTGATTGCTGGTATAGGCATTGGCGATACAGCTGCTGCCGGCCGTCACGCCGTCAAGACCGTCTTTGTAGAGCGGCTCCATGAACACGAGGATTGTTCCCGGACGCACCGTGTTCTGCGCCTCGAGCAGTTGCTCGCCGCCCCTGAACTGGCCCGCTGCGATGTAATTCTGCACATTCGTCACCAACAACGGGATGATCACCCAAGGCTTCGAGATGCAGGTGGCCTCAGCCACCATTCCGACCTTCATGACCTGGCCTTCGATCTGGCCAAACCCCGCGGTAAGCACGCGCTGCCCGGCGCCTTCGGGGATCAGGATGCCCGCAGGCCGCAAAATCGGATTGACGATGTCGCCGGGGCGCAGCAGGAACTGCTCCACGCGGCCGTTCACGCCCGCCCGGATAAAGGTCTTGTCCAGATCGACCTGCGCCTCGGCGAGCGCCGCTTCCGCGCTTGCCTTCTCAGCTGGAATGAGCGCGGTGACCCGCGTCGACGCGGATTGTTTCGAAGCCGTCGCCGCGTCGAGAGAACCCTGACGTCCTGCAACAGCCACCTGCAGCTTTTCGATGTCGCGTTGCGGCACAATGCCTGGGTTACGCTTTTGCAGCTCGGTTTTGACGTCGAGCTCGTCCTGAGCCTGCTGGACCGCGTTTTTTGCTTCCTGAAGCTGGCCCTCCGACTTGAGAACATCCGCCTCTGCCGCCAGCATCGAAGCATCGACCTCTGCGATCTTGCGCCTGGCGGTCTCCAGAGTCGCCTGCTGTTTTGAGTTGTCCAGCCTGAACAGCACGTCGCCCTGCTTGACCTGCGCGCTGTAATCGACGTGGACCTCGGCCACCCGGCCAACCGTTTCGCTGATGATTGGAACAGTGCGGAAGTACATCGTTGCCGTCGGCGTGGAAGGATGAAAATAGAAGATCATCGTGATCAGCGAGACGGTCAGCATCAGGCAGGTCACGATGCCGAAGCGCAGCTCGAACCACACCGAAAAGAAGGTGATCTCGTGGCCAAAACGCTTTCCCTGCACATAGCGGCGATAGAGATAGTCCGGAAGTATTGTCAGCATGGAGCAAAGCATCAGTTCAAACATGGCCGCGCACCTCGCGTTTGGCGCCACCGGCCTTCGCGTCATCGATAGCCGCCGCGTGAGAGCCCGCTTCATCCGGCGCTTCGAATAAATCTTCCTCCGGCGGAACACCCGCCATCTTCTCGACGGATCCGGCAATCCTGTGCAGCGGCGTACCGAAATCCGGCAGGTCGACCATCGCAAGCAGCAAGCCGACTACCCAAAACAGGTGGATGTGGGTGAAAAGCGCCAGCAAGCCCAACACCGCCACGATTTCGAACTGAAGCTTGTGCCCCCTGTGCGCCATTCGCTCCGGGAGCGTATGCAGGTGCAGGTAGAGATTTCCGACCGCCAGAACGGAAACAATCAGAAAGATGCCGACCGCCCACATAAACACATCGGTGTCACCCGGGGCGGTGATGAAGCCTGGCAGATGATGCGGTGCGGCTGGATTAATCAACTCACTCAAGAGGCTCTCCATTCGAACGTCCGCGATTATCCTGCGGACCATTTAGAGCGCGAGGCCGAATTCGACCCCGTCACGGGAGCTAATCGTTGATTTAGGTCAATAGCCGAGAGCACCGACAGTCGAAGCCGGCTCATCCTTGCACAATATGGAAACTTGGCAAGCGCTGAACGTGCGTCCTGCGACCAGAGAGAGGTTGATCTCAGTCGTTCGCCTTGAACCAGACGACGGGTGCCACCGACCACCGCACATGCACAATACCTTTTCCACTATCCTCGGGCTGATCGTCCCGCTCAGTCTCGCCGCCACAATTGCGACAGCCGCACCGTTGGCGGCCGAAGACCGCTACATCGCCGCGCGCGACGCCGCGATCGAGAAAATTTCGGGGATCTATGATGCCGGAAACGCCGACGACACGGCGCGGAAGGCCGAGGATCCGCTAGCGCCGATCTCGCGGCGCGGATGCGCGCCATTCTCAATGAGCCTGACCGCGACGGCTTCGGGCCGGCCAAGCTGAACATCGACACGTTCAACGAGGGCGACGAAGGTTTCGGCATGCTCGACGGGCTGCGCTACGATGCCATCCTCGGGAAGAATGGCGAGACGGCAGGCCAGAACGGTGCCGCCGGCAAGTATCTCGAACCGAAGGCGCATACCATCGTCACGACGCAAACGCTGTTCGAACGTTGGCTCCGCGCCCACAAGGATTGGTGGGGCAAGAACACCAAAAACGTGCCGCAACAGATTGGCGCCGCGCTGAAAGACGAGAGCTTTTACACCCAGGCAATATCAAGCGGATCAGCGGTAGTAAATTTCAATTCGCTGCCGATCGCGAGGCCAGCCGCCGCCAGCTTCGCCTACGCCATGCTGGCAGGGCGAACCCAATCCGAGATTCCCGACGCCGCTGACGAAGTGTTCGTCGCCGCCATCGCCAACGGCAAGGCCTACATCGCCTACGGATCGATCGATCCCAAGGTGCAGGCCCCGGCCTGCCTCGCCACCCGGACCGGCTACAACAAGAAGGCCGAACAGGCCGACGACGACCTCCGGTCCGAGAAGATCGACAGGAAGGCCTACGGCAAACTGGGAGACCTGCGCCAGAAAGGCGATGACGCCTACAAGCGCTGCTTCATGCAGAATGCGCCGAAGCAGCCTTCCTTTGCCGAAGCGACGAGGCAGGCCGAGAGGCTGTTGTCGTCAGCCCTCAATACGCGCTGAGCAGGTCGACCTTGGCGTGGACCAGTGGCGGCTATTTCTCGATGTACCATGACCCGTCCCAATCCTGGGGCGGCGGGTTTGCCTTGAGGCCCTCAATGCGGCTGATCAGAGCCATCGACGGACCGTCGTCGGGTACCGCCTGGAACGAGGCGCCGAGCGCGCGAAGCGCATCGTCCCATTTCCGTTCGCGATAGGCAGCAAGTCCTTCAAGATACCTGTCCCGGGACGTCAGTTGTTGCGGCACGAGTTCGCCTTTGCGTCCAAGAATTTCGAAAATCCGCTCCGAGCGGGTCTGGCCCGCCACCACTACCCTGTCGATCTCCCGAACCTCGATCGCTGCACTGGCCGCGTTGAAAACCCTCTCCGAAATCAGATTGCGGGTGCCATACGCCTTGTTCGCGCCCTCCAGCCGCGAGGCGAGGTTCACCACGTCGCCCATCACGGTGTAACTCATCATGACTTCCGAGCCGATGCTACCGACCAGCGCTTCGCCGGTCGCAATGCCGATCCTCAAATCACAAGTCTCCATGGGGGTACCCAGAACGCCAAGCAACTCCGGGATTTCGCGACGCAACGTCGAAATGCGCTCGATCATTTCCACGGCTGCGAGACATGCAAAGCGGGCGTGATCGGCCTCGTCGACGAACGGAGGGCCCCAATAGGCCATGATGCCGTCACCGATATATTTGTCGATGATGCCCCGGTTGCTCCGAATCGGTTCGGACATGATGGACAAATAGCGGTTCATGACCTTGACCAGTCCCTGGGGCGTCAAGCCTTCACTCAGGCTGGTGAATCCCTTCAGGTCGCAGAACATGACGGTCATCACCCGCCGCTGGCCTTCCGCCGCGGTCAGGTTCGGCCGGTCGATCAAGCCTTCCACGACCCGCGGATCGATGTACTTGCCAAAGGTTTCCCTGATGCGCGCGTTGTCACGCAGTTGCAGGACCATCCGGTTGAATGCTGCGGCCAGTTGTCCGATTTCGTCGCCGGTTGTCACATCGATGGATTGATCGAGGTGGCCCGCCTCGACCGCGCGCGTACCCTCGAGCAATTTCCGGACAGGCCGACTGATGCCGCCGCTGACAAGGTTCGCGAAAACCAGGCCGACAATCGCTGTGAGCACCGTAACGATCATCGAGATCAGTACCGCCTGGGTCTGCTCCGACCTGATCTTCGCGATGGCCCCGTAGCTCACTTTAACCATCTCGCCGCGAACGGCGTCGATTTTTTCATCCAGTTCGTCGCGAAGCGCATCGACTCGCGCCAGACCACGCCGCACTGCCGCAAAGTCCCGCGCCTCAAGGGCTGAAAGCAGCTCCCCCGACTCCTGTTTCAGATAACGGCGGGACTCACTCATCAAGCTGTCGATTCGACTGTCGATGCGCGCCAGAGCGACATTGTCTGAGGGCGTGCTGGTGTCTTCTATGATCGCATTGATGAGCTTGCGCGCAGCTTCCGCCTCGCTGATAACTTCGGACTCCTTGGCATCGTACAACTCCTTGCGCGCCTTGTATCCGATCTCATCGGGTGGATCCTGCATTTTAGCGATCACCATCCGGCGAATCGCGAGAGCTCTTTCAAATGATAAAACATTGATACGCGTCAAATGGGTGTTGACCGGGGTGTACCTCGCCGTCAGTTCATCGAGCAGGCGACCAACCTGGCCGACCATCACCATCGACAGAATCGAAGTCGCCACCATCAGGACAACCAGTCCCACGGCGATCGCAACAATTCGCCGCCGGATCGACCGCCTGACCATCGATCCGGACAGCTTCCGAAGGTTCTGGGTGAGCGTAATGGAAATTTTCCCTCCCGCCTGGGCTCGCGGATGTTGCCGGGATATCCACGGACAATCGAAAGCCGTAACCCATCATGAGCTGTGCAGGCCGGTCGATCACCTTGATCTGGATCAACGCGTATTGGTTCTACGGGAAGACTAGAAAGCCGAATACCTATGCTGGTGTGGAAGCCATCGTCGTATCCTGAACACAGTGGGCGTTCCCTCTTTTTGCGAGCGAATACGCATGAGCGAGGCCGACGAGAGCCGATACCGCCTTCAGGCAGTCCTCGACACGGCGGTTGACGGCATCATCACGATCGACGAGCGCGGGATCATACAGAGCGCCAACCCGGCGGTGGGCAAGCTCTTCGGATTCGCGTCCGTAGCCGAGCTGGTTGGCCGCAATGTCTCAATCCTCATGCCGGCCAGCCATGGCCAACAACACGACGAATATATCGCGCGCTACATTCGCACGGGCGAGGCACGGGTTGTCGGGATCGGACGCGAGCTCGAAGCCGTGCGGCGTGACGGTTCCATCTTCCCGATCGAGCTCGCCGTCAGCGAGGTGCCCGGAGACGGCGCGCGGCATTTTACCGGTATCATCCGGGACATCAGTGCACGCAAGCAAGCCGAGCAGGCCCTGCGCGAGAGCCAGGCGCGGATCCAGGCCGTTCTGAATACGGCCGTGGACGGCATCCTGACAATCGATCAGCGTGGCATTATCGAGAGCGCCAACCCGTCCGCTGGTTGCCTTTTCGGCTACGATCCGGCGAAACTCATTGGCCAAAACATATCGATGCTGATGCCGGCGGAGCATGCCAAGGCTCATGACGGCTATATCGAACGCTATCTCAGAACCGGCGAAGCACGCATTGTGGGCATCGGCCGGGAGGTGGAGGGACTGCGACGCGACGGGTCGACCTTTCCGGCAGAGCTCGCGGTGAGCGAGGTGCGCTTCGGTGACCAGCTTCGTTTCACCGGAATCATCCGGGACATCACCGTTCGAAGAAATGCAGAACAGGCCCTGCTCAGGGCCGACGCCATGAAGGACGAATTTCTCGCCAATACGTCGCACGAGCTGCGGACGCCCCTCAACGGCATCATCGGGATTGGCCAATCGATGCTGGACGGGGCAACCGGCCTGCTAAGCGAAGAGCAGCAGCGCAATCTCGGTATGGTCGTCGCCAGCGGCCGGCGTCTCGCCAGCCTCGTCAATGATATCCTGGATTTCTCGAAACTGCGTCACGAGACGGTCGAACTGCGCCGACGACCTACCGATATTCATGCTCTTACGGAACTCGTCCTGGCGATTTCCCGCACCCTCGTGGGCAAGCGCGCGCTGCGCTTGTTCAACCGGATCGATGCTCAGGTTCCCCTGGTCGAAGTCGACGAAGACCGCGTACAGCAGATCCTGTTCAATCTGGTCGGTAACGCGGTCAAGTTCACGCCGGCCGGCGCCGTCGAGGTCTCGGCAAAGGTGCGGAACGAATGGCTGGATTTGACGGTGAGCGACACCGGAGCCGGTATCAGCGCCGAACGGCTCGAGACGATATTCGAATCGTTTTCGCAGGGCGATGGATCCGCCGCCCGCGAACAGGGCGGCACCGGTCTTGGGCTGGCCATCAGCAGACAGCTAGCCAAGCTTCATGGCGGAAACATAAACGTGACATCGGCCGTCGGTGTCGGATCGCAATTTACACTTTCTCTTCCGCTAAGCCCGACCACGCGAGAGATGCTGACGCTCGAAAGCCGGCCGGACGAAGCTGTCAGCAGAATCCTTCCGGATGTTGAACTGAACCGGAGGACGGCGGGAGCCGGCGCCCGATCATCCGCCGGTGCCGGTCTGCGGGTTCTGGTGGTGGACGACGAGCCCGTAAACGTTCAGGCTCTGGTGAATTTTCTGACCCTGGCAAAGTATGACGTCGTCACGGCCGCGGACGGGCAAGAGGCGCTTGACCTTCTGGCAGGGGAAAGACCGTGCGACATCGTCCTGCTCGACGTGATGATGCCGAAGCTGTCAGGCTTCGACGTCTGCCAACGCATTCGTGAACACTACTCGCCCGCGGAACTGCCGGTGATCCTGCTGACGGCCAAGAACCGCGTCTCGGACCTCGTCATGGGGTTCGGCGTGGGAGCAAATGATTATCTGACCAAGCCCTTTGCCAGCGACGAACTGCTGGCCCGCGTCAGTGTCCATCTCGAGCTCGCCAAGATCAGCGACAGCTATTCGAGGTTCGTACCCCGGCAGTTTCTGGAGCAACTGGGCAAGGAGCGCATCGTCGATGTCGCGCTCGGCGACCAGGTGCAGCGCGAAATGACCGTGCTTTTCTCGGACATCCGTAACTTCACCCAAATGTCGGAAGGCATGAGCCCCGCGGAGACGTTCAGATTCGTGAACCAGTATCTCGGCGCGATGGAGCCTGCCATCTCGGGCCATAGCGGGGTCATCGACAAATTTGTCGGTGACGCCGTCATGGCGCTGTTTCCTCGCCGGGCCGATGATGCCGTACAGGGAGCGCTGGACATGATCCGGCGGCTGGAGGCCTGGAATGCGCAGCGGGTGGACAGGAGCGAGCCGCCGGTCAAGATCGGCATCGGTCTGCATACCGGGAGCCTGATGCTCGGAACGGTGGGTGCGCGTGACCGGATGGATACCACCGTCATCTCGGACGCGGTAAACCTCGCCTCTCGCGTCGAGGGCCTCACCAAGACCTATCGCGTTCCGCTGATCATCACCGAGGCGACCTTCCTCGCGCTGAACAATCCCGCAGACGTTTCGGTTCGCCGAATCGACCAGGTTCTCGTCCAGGGAAAATCGCAGCCTGTCGTGCTCTACGAGGTGCTGGACGCCTGCGACCCGCCAGCCCGACAGGCGAAACTGCGCGCACTGGCGGACTTCGAAAAGGGCGAGGCGCTTTACGAGGCCCGGGACTTCTCAGGCGCCATCGGCTATCTGGAGCGAGCCTTGACTCGCAATCCATCGGATACAGTTATCGAAGTTCTGCTCGAACGTGCTCGCCGTTTCTCCGGAACGGCGGAAGCATGATCTCGAAGCCTTGCCGCATCAAACCGAATTTAGCTGCGTGCTAATGTGTCCACGCCCTCAATACGCGCTGAGCAGATCGACCTTGGCGTTGGCGAGGATCAGGCGCCGGGCCAGCAGCGCGGACAAATTCCGCATGATCTTCATCGCGATCTGCGGGTGCAGCCGGCGATAATCATCAAAACTGTCGAGCGGCAGTTCGAGGCAGGTCACCGGCGTGTCGGCCCACACATCAGCGCTGCGGTAGTTTTCGATGATGGCCATCTCGCCGAATTCCATACCAGGCCCGAGCGAGGCGAGCCGCACGCCGCTCGGCAGTTTCACGCTGACCATCCCGCTCTGCAGGAAGAACAGCGAGTTGGCGGGCTCGCCGGCGCAGACGATGCGCTGGCCGGCTTGGTAGCGGCGCGCGGTCGACAGTTCAGCCAGCGCTGCGATTTCCTCCGGGGCAAGATCAGCCAGCAACGCCTGTTCGCCAAGGTGGCTGGTTTCCTTCGACGCGGTGAAGCCGCCATAGCGATAGATGACCTGGTCCTCAGCCCATTCGATGGCGTCGTCGAGCAGCGCAAAGCGCCTCAATCTTGGCGGCTCGGCCATTCGTGCGCGAATTTCCGTCCAGACCGCCGACGTCGCCTCAAGGCCGGTCAGAATCGCGGTGACGCCGGTATTGCCGAGCAAGGTGAGGTTCTCGCTGAGCAGCTGCGCGCCCGCAGCCGTCAGGTCGGGCACCCGCCGAAAATCCAGAATGAGCAGCGGTGCGTTCGGCGGTTCGCCGGCCAGCCGCCGCGTCACATAGTCGATCGCCGCGAAGTTCAGCGCGCCGACCAGTTCGATCACCCTGATATCGCTGTGCCGCTCGTCCAGTATCTGCTGCTCGTGGGGCTGGCGGCTGCGGCGCGACGAGATGCCGAATATGTCGTAGTCGGCGATGATGCAGGTGCGGACATCGGCGCTGCGGTTGAGCATATGCAGGTCGAAGCGCGACGACAGCGCCTCGCAGACCTTCAGGCCACGCACGCTGTTGCCATGGCTATCGAGGCATGGCGAAAAGGTGCCGAGCCCCAGTTGCGACGGAAGCGCTGCGACAATGCCGCCGCCGACGCCGCTCTTGGCGGGAATGCCGACGCGATAGATCCATTCGCCGGCGTAATCATACATGCCCGAACTCGTCATGACCGAGAGCGTGCGCGCCACGATGTTGGGCGAAATGACGGAAACGCCGGTGACCGGATTGACGCCGCGATTGGCGAGCGTCGCCGCCATGACCGCAAGATCGCGCGCGGTGACCAGGATGGCGCATTGTCGGAAATAGGTGTCCAGCACCGCATCGACATCGTCCTGCAGCACAAGGTAATTTCGCAACAGCCAGGCAATCGCGCGATTGCGGTTGCCTGTCAGCGCTTCCGAGGCATGCACGGCGTCGTCGACGTCGAGCTCGCGCCCGGCAAACCGGCTGAGCTTCTCGCGGATGCGTTCGAACGCGTGAGCACCGTCGGCCTGATGGATCAGGCCGGAACAGGCGATCGCGCCGGCATTGACCATCGGGTTGAACGGCCGGTTGTCGTTGGTCAGGCGGATCGAATTGAACGCCTCGCCGCTCGGCTCGACGCCGATGGCCGCCGACACACGCTCTTCACCGACCATGTCGAGCGCAAGCGCGAACACGAAGGCTTTGGAGACCGACTGAATGGTGAACGGCACCGCGCTGTCGCCGACCTCATAAACGTGGCCATCGATGGTGACGAGGACGACGCCGAAATGCTCAGGGTTGGCGCGCTTCAGCTCGGGGATGTAATCGGCGACCGTACCGGAATTGTCCGGCTTGAATTCCTCGTAACAGCTCGTCAGAAAATGCTTGAGCGGCGGCTCATTGGCATAACCGGTATTTCTGGCGGCGAAACTGCCTTGGGTCGGGCGAATAACCTGAGCGTCCACATCATCACCTTAAATGACAGGAAATGAAGCAATCCCCGTGCCATAGACGGCTGCCTCACCTTGGCATCTGCGCCTGACCGCGTGCTGACGGTGTGCGTCATCCTGACGCGAGCCCGCCATTTCCTTTCAATATGCTCGCGAATTGCGCCATGGTCGCCCGGCCGGGAGAAATCAACGCTGCCAGGATGCGGCGTTCGAGGACATGGGCGATCAGGATGACCAAGGAAACGACACCCTTATGGGTGTGGCTGTCGGTTGCCCTGTTGGCGATCGGCGCTCTCACCTATGCCACCGCGGTCTTTTTCGTCGAATACATTATCGGATTCTTCTAGCGCGGCGGACTACGTCACTGCCGAGTCCGCCGGCCGCGTCTGCCGCAGCAGCTTGGCGCAGACAATTCCGAGCACGATCATGATGGCCGCTGCGGTCAGCAAGGTCGGGACCTTGCCGGCATGCTGGATGCCGAACCCATAGGCGATCGGGCCGACGGTCTGGCCCATGAAGAAGAAGAACGAATGCAGCGACAGCGCGGTCGCGCGCGCCTCCACCGACAATTCGCTGGCGAACACCTGCAGGCAGCCGTGGATCATGTAAAAGCCCCAGCCCATGAAGAGCAGGCTGACAGCCTGGACCTTCGCGCTGGGACCGAGGGCGACGACGGCGAGGTGCAATCCCACCAGCGTCGCGCCCGATATCATCATCCCCTTGACGCCAAGCCACGGCAGAAATCGCGAAACGCTCAGCGTGTAGAACAGGCCGCCGACCGCAAAGCCCGCGATCACGAGGCCGGCGATCGAGAGGCTGGTCTCGCCCAGCTCAAACAGGAACGCCGCGATGTAGGGAAACAGCCCGAGCACGCAGCAGCCTTCGACGAACACCGCCACATAACAGAATGCATTCGGATTGGAGAAGATGGTGCGATAGCCCTGCTTGAGCGCCGCAAAGTTCGTCTTGGGAGGACGGGTCAACGCCGCGCCGCGAAAGCCTGCGGCCACGGCGATCGAGGCCATGATGACCAGAACGCCGAGCACGGCCAGAACGCCGCGCCAGCCCAGAAAGTCGCCGATCAGGCCGGAGACGGAGGCGCCCAGCAGGTTTCCCGTCATCGAGCCCATCAGCGTGCGCCCGATCGCGATCTGGCGTTTTTCGGGCCCGACCAGATCGCTGGTCAGACTGAGCGCAACCGGAAATACGCCGCCGGAGCCGATCCCGGCGAGGATGCGCGACGCGAACAACAGCCAGAACGACGTCGCCATCGCGCCGAGAATGTTGGCAAGCCCCAGCAGCACCAGGCACACGATCATCAGCCGCGCCTTGCCGAACAGATCGGCCGCAGCCCCAAGCACCGGCTGGATGATCGCAAAGGTGAAGGCGAACACGGCGGCGAAACCGGCGGCGGTCGCGATGCTGACGCCGAAATCCTCAGCCACATGCGGCAGCACCGGATCCAGCGCGCGCGCCGACAGGCTGGCCGCGAACGTCGCGAGGGTGATGATATTGAGGGCCGGCGGCAGGCGGCTCGATGCGGTCACGGTCAGGCGATCTTGGCCGCGTTCTTGGCCAACGCGTCGAACTCCATCAGCCGCTTCACCAGCGCTTCGAACTCGCGCAGCGGCACCATGTTGGGTCCGTCCGACGGCGCGTGATCGGGATCGGGATGGGTCTCGATGAACACGCCGGCGACGCCGACCGCGACCGCCGCCCGCGCCAGCACCGGCACGAATTCGCGCTGGCCGCCGGATGAGGTGCCCTTCCCGCCCGGCTGCTGCACCGAATGGGTGGCGTCGAAAATGACCGGCGCGCCCGTCGTCTGCGCCATGATCGGCAGCGCGCGCATGTCCGACACCAGCGTGTTGTAGCCGAACGAGACGCCGCGCTCGGTCACCAGCACATTCGGATTGCCGCCGCCGGTGATCTTGCTGACGACGTTCGCCATGTCCCACGGCGCCAGGAACTGGCCCTTCTTGACGTTGACGACCTTGCCGGTCGCCGCGGCCGCCAGCAGCAGATCGGTCTGCCGGCACAGGAACGCCGGGATCTGCAGCACGTCGACCGCCTGCGCGACCTCGGCGCATTGCGTCGGCCTCGTGCACGTCGGTCAGCACGGGCAATCCGAGCGAGGAACGGATTTCGGCAAAGATCGGCAGCGCCTGCGCCAGCCCGATGCCGCGCGCGGCCGAGCCCGCTGGTGCGGTTGGCCTTGTCGAACGAGGTCTTGTAGACGAGCCCGATCTTCGAGGCGGCCTGCGATCTCCTTCAGCGCGCCGGCCACTTCGAGCGCATGCGCGCGGCTCTCGAGCTGGCACGGCCCGGCGATGATCGAAATCGGCAGATCGTTGCCGAATTTGACCGGGCCGACGGTGACGACCGGAGCTGCGCCGAGATTTCGCGTTCAAGGGATTTTCCTTCGTTCAGCGCGGACCATGCCGGTCCGCGCCTTCAGGATCAACCCCGTTTAACCCCTGAATATCAGGGTTGCACGAGCGGCTATTTTACCGAGGAGAACGCCGTCGGCACCAGCAGCTGGCTGACGATGTTGTCGATGATCTGGCCGTCTTCCTCGCTCTTGGCGCGGCCGGCGATCCAGTCGGGATCGCTCTGGAATGCGGTCCATTTCTTCTCGCGATCGGCCAGCGAATCCCAGGCGACGAAATAGGTCAGTTCCTGATTGGAGGTGCCGATCAGCGTGGTGTAGAAGCCGGCCTGCTTGATGCCGTGCTTGTCCCACAGTTTCAGCGTCAGCGTATCGAAACGCTTCATCAGCGCCGGCAGGCGGCCCGGCAGACAGCGATAGACGCGCATTTCCATGATCATCGGTTTTGCTCCCAAGGTTGTTGTTCTTGCGGAAGCAGTTTGTCGCAACAATTGACGCGTTCGTCAAAGGCGAAGCGACGTGCGCCGACCATTCTGTACGAAACGCGTGATCGTGCAAATGGTGGGCACGCTTCGCTTTGCCCACCCTACAAAAAATTACACCAGCCGCGACTGCGCCATCGCCGGCCTGAATGAACGACGCAAACAGCGGATGCGGCTCGAACGGGCGCGACTTCAGCTCGGGGTGGAATTGCACGCCGATGAACCAGGGATGGTCCTCGTATTCGACGATCTCCGGCAGCACGCCGTCGGGCGACAAGCCCGGAGAAGCGCAGGCCGTGCTGTTCGAGCCGGTCCTTGTAGGCGGTGTTGACCTCGTAGCGATGGCGGTGGCGTTCCGAAATCTCGGTGGCGCCGCCATAGACTTCCGACACCCGGCTGCCGCGCTTCAGCGCCGCCGGATAGGCGCCGAGCCGCATGGTGCCGCCGAGATCGCCGGCCTTCGAGCGCTTCTCCAGCTCATTGCCGCGCAGCCATTCCGTCATCAGGCCGACCAGCGGCTCCTTCGTCGGGCCGAACTCGGTGGAGTTCGCCTCCTCGATGCCGACGAGATTGCGCGCGGCCTCGATCACCGCCATCTGCATGCCGAAGCAGATGCCGAAATACGGCACGTCGCGCTCGCGCGCGAACTGCGCCGCGCGGATCTTGCCTTCGGCGCCGCGCTGGCCGAAGCCGCCGGGCACCAGGATGCCGTTGACGTGTTCGAGGAACGGCGTCGGGTCCTCGTTCTCGAACACCTCGCTCTCGATCCAGTCGAGATTGACCTTCACCTTGTTGGCGATGCCGCCATGCGACAGCGCCTCGATCAGCGATTTATAGGCGTCCTTCATGCCGGTGTACTTGCCGACGATGGCAATGGTCACCGCGCCTTCCGGGTTGCGCACGCGCTCGTTGATGACGTTCCAGCTCTGCAGCGCCGGCGGAATTTTCGGCGCGATGCCGAACGCGGCCAGCACCTCGTCGTCGAGGCCGGCGGCGTGATAGGCCTCCGGCACGGCGTAGATGTTGTCGACGTCCCTCGCCTCGATCACGGCACTTTCGCGCACGTTGCAGAACAGGCCGAGCTTGCGCCGCTCTTCCTTCGGGATTTCGCGGTCGGTACGGCACAGCAAAATATCCGGCTGGATGCCGATCGAGCGCAGTTCCTTCACCGAGTGCTGGGTCGGCTTTGTCTTCAGCTCGCCCGCGCTCGGGATGAACGGCAGCAGCGTCAGATGAATGTACACCGCGTGATCGCGCGGCAGTTCGTTCTTGAGCTGGCGGATCGCCTCGAAGAACGGCAGGCCCTCGATGTCGCCGACGGTGCCGCCGATCTCGACCAGCACGAAATCATAGTCGTCGTTGCCCGAGAGCACGAATTCCTTGATCGCGTTGGTGACGTGCGGGACGACCTGGATGGTCGCGCCGAGATAATCGCCGCGGCGTTCCTTGGTGATGATGTCCTGATAGATGCGCCCGGTGGTGATGTTGTCGGCCTTGGTGGCCGGACGCCCGGTGAAGCGCTCGTAGTGGCCGAGATCGAGATCGGTCTCGGCGCCGTCGTCGGTCACGAACACTTCGCCGTGCTGATACGGCGACATCGTTCCGGGATCGAGGTTGAGATAGGGGTCGAGTTTTCGGAGACGGACCTTGTACCCGCGAGCCTGCAGCAGGGCACCGAGTGCCGCTGAAGCCAGACCCTTTCCGAGCGAAGAAACCACGCCGCCGGTGATGAATATGTACCGCGCCATGGGAGCCTACCTTTAAGGCCACTGCCCCGATTCTCCAAAACGAATCGCATGCACGGGCAAACATTTTGCCGGGCTGTGGGTGACGTTAAATTTGAAGCGATTTCAAAGCATTGATGGGAAGTTCTGATGCAGGACGGTAGCCGCCGTCCTGCATAGCCACCCTGCTTTATTGCGAACGCGGGGCCTGCGGGCCGGAACGGTGGCCTGCTGCTCATCCACCTTCTTGAGCGTATCGAGCACGCCGCCGGAGGTCGGCGGAGCGATCGGCGTCGCACCGCCCGGCTGCGACTGCGTCGCCGGCGCGGTGCCGAGGATCGAAGACGGCTTGCGGTCGACGCCGGCGAGCCAGGCCAGCGCCATGCTGGTCAGGAAGAAAATCCCTGCCAGGATCGCCGTCGTCCGCGTCAACAGATTGGCGGTGCCGCGGCTCGACATGAAGCCGGCGCCGCCGCCCATGCCGAGGCCGCCGCCTTCGGATTTCTGCAGCAGCACGGTGCCGATCAGCACCGAGACGATCATGAGGTGAACGACGATAATGACGGTCTGCATCTTAAAAACCTTCCGTCACAAGCTGACAGCGCCGGGCTTCGGCTGCACCAAGAGCTTGCGGGTTTTCCTGAAGTTGCGCGGTGTTACACGATCGGACGGGGCATTGTCACCCCCAACTGCCGCCGTGGAGATAATTGCCGCAGGCGCTACGGCAAGGCTGTCCCCAGCTTTCGCGGACGCTCGAATCCGGACTTGAGGTTGCAGCAACTTCTCTTATAATAGACAAATGGATACTTTAGTAGACGATCTCAGTACCCGGCTTGCCAGCCGCCTCCGGCTCGAGCGCGACAGCCGCGGCTGGTCGCTGGCCGATCTCGCCGAGCGCTCCGGGGTTTCGAAGGCGACCATCAGCAAGATCGAGCGCGCCGAGGTCAGCCCGACCGCGGTGGTGCTGGTTCGGCTCGCCAGCGCCTTCGACCTCACCCTCGCCGGCCTGATGCTGCGCGCCGAAGGCCAGGGCGAACGGCTTTCACGCGCCGCCGATCAGCCAGTGTGGCGCGATCCCGAAACCGGCTATCTGCGCACGCAGGTGTTCAACCGGCCCGATCATCCCGTCGAGATCATCAAGGTCGAGATGCCGGCGAAGCAGCGCGTGACGCTGCCCGCCTCATCCTACGCCCACATCCGCCAGGTACTCTGGGTGCTGTCAGGCGCGCTCGTCCTCATCGACGGCGGCGACCGCCGCGAACTCCGTGCCGGCGACTGCCTCGGATTCGGCCCGCCCGCGGAAGTGACGTTTGCCAACGAGAGCGCCGCGCCCTGCACTTACGTCGTTGCCCTTGCCCGGAGCTGAAAGATCATGGCTGACATCCAGATCAAGGCACTGAGATCCTCGCCAGACATCTGTGCGGCGCTCAGTGAAATGCTGATCGAGACAGTTGCGCATGGCGGCTCGGTCAGCTTCATGCATCCGCTTCCGTTGCCAGCGGCCGAAGCCTTCTGGCGTGGCGCGCTTGGTGCCGCGGACCGCGGCGAGCGGATCATCCTCGGCGCCTTCGACGGCGGCATGCTGATCGGTACCGTGACGCTGCTGCTCGATCTTCCGCCGAACCAGCCGCACCGCGCCGAGATCGCGAAGATGATGACTCGCATCAGCCACCGTCACCGTGGCATTGCCACGCTGTTGCTGCGCGAGGCCGAGCGGATAGCGATCGCGCGCGGACGCTGGCTACTGGTGCTCGATACCGCCGAGGACGAAGGCGCGGCCGGCCTCTACGAGCGGATGGGTTTCAAGCTGAGCGGATTCATTCCGGACTACGCGCTCAAGCCGCATGGCGGCCTCACCGGCACGCTAATTTACTGGAAGCGACTACAGGACGCAGTGCCGGCCTGAGCTAGCAGGCCTCTGCAATCGCCAGAAAGTCTGTCGCCTTCAGGCTGGCGCCGCCGACCAGCGCGCCGTTGACATTGGTGACCGCCATCAGTTCCGCCGCGTTGGAAGGCTTTACCGAGCCGCCATAGAGAATCCGGATCCTGCTACCTTCTGCCTTAAATCGACTCGGTGAGAACACCACGGATAAAGCGATGAACCTGCTCGACATCCGCGGGCGTCGGCGTCAGCCCGGTACCGATCGCCCAGACCGGCTCATAGGCCACCACCAGATTGGCCGCTGTCGAACCATCCGGCAACGAACCCGCGAGCTGCCCGCCGCAGATATCCAGCGTCTGGCCGGCATCGCGCTGCTTCTGGGTCTCGCCGATACAGACGATCGCCACCAGGCCCGCACGCCAGGCCGCTTCCGCCTTCTGGCGGACCAGCGCGTCGGTCTCGCCATGGTCGGCACGCCGCTCCGAATGGCCGACGATGATGGCGCTGGCGCCGGCATCCGCCAGCATTTCCGCCGAGAGATCGCCGGTATGGGCGCCGGAGGCCTTTGGATGGCAGTCCTGGGCCCCGACGGCGAGTTTTGAACCGAGCGCCTTGTCGGCAAAACCGGCGATCAGGGTTGCCGGGGGGCAAACCAGCAGGTCGGCTTTGCCAGCCAATGCGCCCGCGCCGGCAATCATTGCCTCGAATTCACCCAAAGCGGATTTCAGGCCGTTCATTTTCCAGTTGCCGGCGATCAGCGGTCGGATGGCGTCGGTCATGTCAATTATCCCGTAGATGTCAGTGCCATAGATGCGCTAGCAGAGCCGCGCCCTCAGTTCCAGACCGGGTCAGGCGATCCCTTGTCTCATCCCTTTGGCCGTTAACCGCTTCAAATCGCCCACGCTGCCGAGGTTGCGAGGGGGGCGCTGCCACTTTATGATGCGTTTTCAACTCGGTGACGCCCTGTTGCGGAAGTCGATCCTGAACGGAATCGAACTTTCGCCGGGCACGACCCGGTTCCCCTCTCCTGCAAAAACAAGTTGGACCCATGCTTCGAGGAATTCGGAAAGCCTCATCAAACTGGCTCGGCAAGATTGTCATGGCCGTCGTGATGGGCGTTTTGATCGTCAGTTTCGCAGTCTGGGGCATCGCCGACATCTTCAAGGGGTTCGGCCAGTCGTCGCTCGCCAAGATCGGCAAGACCGAGATTTCGACCGAGCAATTCCGCCAGATCTACACCGAAAAGCTGCAGCAGCTCGGCCGCAGTTTCGGCCGTCCGCTGACCTCGGAACAGGCCCGCGCCTTCGGGCTCGACCGCCAGGTGCTGCAGCAGACCATCGCGGAAGCCGCGCTGGACGAGGAAGCCCGCCGCATGGGGCTCGCCCAGTCCGAGGAAGAAACCATGCGGCTGATCTACGGCGATCCCAATTTCAAGGGATTGGGCGGCAAGTTCGACCCGGCACGCTTCCAGGCCACGATCCGGCAGTTCGGCTACACCGAGCAACGCTATCTCGCCGAACAGCGGCGCCTCGGGCTGCGGCGCCAGATCGCCGGCACCGTCTCGGCCGGCGTGGAGCCGCCGAAGGTCCTGATCGACGCCCTGACCCGATTCCAGAACGAGCAGCGCTCGATCGAGTACGTCAAGCTCGACGCCGCGCAGGCCGGCACGATCGATCCGCCCTCGCCCGAGACGCTGGCCGCCTATTTCGAGGACCACAAGACCCAGTTCCGCGCGCCCGAATATCGCAAACTGTCCTTTGTCGTGATCAACCCCGAAGAGATCGGCAAATGGACCGAGGTCTCCGACGAGGATGCCAAGAAGATCTTCGAGCAGCGCCGCGACCGGCTCGGCACGCCGGAGAAGCGCGAAGTGTCAGCAGATGGTGTTTCCGAACGAGGGCGAGGCGCAGGCCGCGCGCGCCCGCATCACCTCGGGCACGTCGTTCGACGACCTCGCCAAGGAGCGCAATCTCAATCTGGCCGACGTCGACCTCGGCATGATCGCAAAGAGCGCGATCATCGATCCGGCGATTGCGGATGCGGCGTTCGCGCTGCCATCGGGCGAAGTCAGCCAGCCGGTGCAGGGCCGGTTCGGCGTGGCGCTGGTCAAGATCGGCAAGATCGAGCCGGGCGTGACGCCGACGTATGAAAGCGTCGCGGCCCAGGTGAAGAAGGAACTCGCGACCGAACGCGCGCGCGCCAAGGTCACCGAGCTCCAGAACAAGATGGAAGACGAGCGCTGCGGCGGCGCCAACGTGGTCGAGGCGTCGCAGAAGCTCGGCCTGACCGCGGTCACGATCGACGCCGTCGATCGCTCCGGCCGCAAGCCCGACGGCCAGCCCGTGACCAACATTCCGCGCGGCCTCGACGTGGTCTCGCAGGCCTTCAACAGCGATGTCGGCGTCGACAACGAGCCGATCCAGTTTGCCGGCGGCTATGCCTGGTACGACGTGCTCGGCATCACGCCGTCGCGCGAGCGCCCGCTCGACGAGGTTCGCAGCCAGGTCGAGGCGAAATGGCGCGAAGACCAGATTTCGAGCAAGCTGCGCGCGAAGGCGACCGAGATGGTGCAGAAGCTCGAGCAAGGCGGCACGCTCGCCGACGAGGCGGCGGCGGTCGGAGCGAAGGTCGAGACCGCGACCGGCTTCCGCCGCGACGCCTCGCTGTCGGCGTCCCCTCGGCCGCCATCACGGCCGCGTTCCGCACCGCCAAGGACGGCGTCGGGCAGACGCCGGGCGCCGGCGGCAGCGAATGGATCGTGTTCCGCGTCACCGATGTGACCGTGCCGCAGGTCGATGCCGCCTCCGACGAGGTGAAGAAACTGAAGGACACGCTGCAGCGCGGTCTGACCGACGAACAGGTCGCGCAATACGTCACGAAGATCGAATCCGAGATCGGCACCACCATCAACCAGGCCGCCTTCGCGCAGGTGACGGGCGCGAACAACTGAGCATGATCGGCACCCAATCCTGAAAGCCCAAGCGATGGACGACCTCAAATCTATCATCGGAAAAGTCGCCACCGGCGCGACGCTGTCGCGTGACGAGGCGGCCTCCGCCTTCGACAGCATGATGTCCGGCGAGGCCACGCCCTCGCAGATGGGCGGGCTGTTGATGGCGCTGCGGGTGCGCGGCGAAACCGTCGACGAGATCACCGGCGCGGTGTCGGCGATGCGCGGCAAGATGCTGCGGGTCAAGGCGCCCGCGGACGCCGTCGACGTGGTCGGCACCGGCGGCGACGGCTCCGGTTCGGTCAACGTCTCGACCTGCGCCTCCTTCATCGTCGCGGGCGCCGGCGTGCCCGTCGCCAAGCACGGCAACCGCGCGCTGTCGTCGCGCTCGGGCGCGGCCGACGTGCTGGCTTCGCTCGGCGTCAAGATCGACCTTACGCCCGAACAGGTCGGCCGCTGCGTGCACGAGGCCGGCATCGGCTTCATGTTCGCGCCCGCGCATCATCCGGCGATGAAGAACGTCGGCCCGACCCGGGTCGAACTCGCCACCCGCACGATCTTCAACCTGCTCGGACCGCTCTCCAATCCGGCCGGCGTCAAGCGGCAGATGGTCGGCGTGTTCTCGCGGCACTGGGTGCAGCCGCTGGCGCAGGTGCTGAAGAATCTCGGCTCCGAATCCGTCTGGGTGGTGCACGGCTCCGACGGGCTCGACGAAATCACCCTCACCGGCCCGAGCTTCGTCGCCAGCCTCGACGAACGGCAAGATCCGCACCTTCGAGGTGACGCCGGAAGACGCCGGCCTCACCTGTTGCAGCGGCGACGCGCTGAAGGGCGGCGACGCCGACGCCAATGCGGTCGCGCTGCAAAGCGTGCTCAACGGCAAGCCGAGCGCCTATCGCGACGTCGCGCTGTTGAACGCCGCGGCGGCGCTGATCGTGGCCGGCCGCGCCAAGGACTTGAAGGAAGGCGTCGCGACTCGGCGACCAAATCGCTCGACAGCGGCGCGGCGGCGGCACGGCTGAAGCACCTGATCGCGGTCTCGCACGGCTGATCCGAGGGGCGCCTGAGATGTCCGATATCCTGACCAAGATCGAGGCCTACAAGCGCGAGGAAATCGCCGCCGCCAAGCGGGCGCATCCGCTGGCCGAGGTCGAGGCCCGCGCCAAGGCGGCCTCGCCGCCGCGCGGTTTCGTGCGCGCGATCCGCGAAAAGCTCGCGCGCGGCGACTACGCGCTGATCGCGGAAGTGAAGAAGGCCTCGCCGTCCAAGGGGCTGATCCGCGCCGATTTCGATCCGCCGGCGCTGGCCAAGGCCTATGAGGCCGGCGGCGCGGCGTGCCTGTCGGTGCTGACCGACACGCCCTCGTTCCAGGGCCATCTCGATTTCATGGTGGCGGCGCGCGCGGCGACCAATCTGCCGGTGCTGCGCAAGGATTTCATGTTCGACACCTATCAGGTGGTCGAGGCCCGCGCCCATGGCGCCGACTGCATCCTGATCATCATGGCCGCGCTCGACGATGCCGCCGCCAGGGATCATCGAGGACGCGGCGATCGCGCTCGGCATGGACGTGCTGATCGAAATCCACGACCGCGCCGAACTCGATCGCGCGCTAAAACTTCGCTCGCCGATGATCGGCGTCAACAACCGCAATCTGCGCACCTTCGAGACCACGCTGGCGACCAGCGAGGCGCTGGCGCCGCTGATCCCGAAGGACCGCCTGATGGTCGGCGAAAGCGGCATCTTTGCGCCCGCCGATCTCGCCCGGCTCGAGCGCGTCGGCATGTCGACCTTCCTGGTCGGCGAAAGCCTGATGCGGCAGGCCGACGTGACCGCGGCGACCCGCGCGCTGCTGGCGCGCGCCGACACGCCCGCGCGCCACCGGGACCCGCTAGCCGATGGCCGGCAAGACTTCCAAAACAAGGCTTCCAAGACAAGGCTTCCAAAGGCGGCTCCGCCCTCACCCACATCGATGCGTCGGGCGAAGCGCGGATGGTCGACGTCTCGGCCAAGCCCGCGACCGAACGCACGGCGGTCGCCGAAGGCCGCGTCGTCATGAGCAAGGCGACGCTTGAACTGATCGTCTCCGGCAACGCCAAGAAGGGCGACGTGCTGGGCACCGCCCGCATCGCCGGCATCATGGCGGCGAAGCGCACCTCGGAACTGATCCCGCTGTGCCACCCGCTGGCGCTGTCGAAGGTCACGCTCGACATCACGCCCGACAAGAAGCTGCCCGGCTGCATCGTCCGCGCCACCGTCAAGGTCACCGGCCCGACCGGCGTCGAGATGGAAGCGCTGACGGCGGTGTCGGTCGCCTGCCTGACGATCTACGACATGATCAAGGCGGTCGAACGCGGCGTTCGCATCGAGGGCATTCATCTCGTCGAGAAAAAGGGCGGCAAGTCCGGACATTATCGCGCGGGCGATGAGCCGCGACGGCCTCGCCCTCGTCACGCTTGTGTGACCGCGAGGCGAAGGAATGCGTTCCAGCCTGCCGGGGTTGTGTCCTGCGGAACCTTCACAAGGAGGAATCCGATGTCGACCTACAGGCTTCTTGGCGCGGCGGCTGCGTTTGCCGTGATCACGGCACCCGCAACGGCCCAGCAGGTCATGGGCGAACCCGGCTATTGCGCGTTCTACTATCCAAACGCCAATTGCCAGAACAAGGGCCCGGGCAATCCCTATACCGGTGACGCCTGGCTGCGCCTCAACCAGGGCGGCGCCATGCCTGGCAGCCCCCAGCCGTACCGCATCGTGAAGAAGCGATCGCATCGATCCCTGACATCCATGCAGTGACGGCGACGCCGGCTCTAACAAATCCTGCAGCTCTCGCAATATCTGCAATCGAGCGGCCGAACTGCCGACGTCCGTTCCGCCGATTTTTTGCGCGGCCTCGCCTAGTCGGTTCCACGGCTGGCGGCAGCCCCTGTGGTTGCCGGCGGCACCCTCCGCCACCGGCTAACGCTTCATTAACCAGACTTGCTAACGTCAATTCCATCTCGCCGCGCTATCGAAGTCATGGGCCGGGAGCTGGGAGAACTCCGCTTCCGGAAGTTCCTTTCTCGGCAGCGATCGCGTTCCATGGCTTCGACCGGCACCACTCTCCTTCAGGATTGCGTCCGCCTTTCGCGGCGAGCCCGATCCGCTGGCTGATCCTGGGCGGCACGCTCCTGATCGCCGCGATCGCGATCGGCGCGACCGTCATGGCCGGCAATTTCCGCGAGCGCGCGCTGCGCAACAGCGAGCGCGAACTGGAAAACACCGTGCTGCTGCTGGCCCGCCATTTCGACCAGCAGCTCGAAGACTTTCAGGTCGTCCAGAAGGACCTGATCGCCTTCATGCGTTCCAGCGGGATCGCGACCGCGGAAAACTACAAGCGTCGGATGTCCGGCCATGAAATCCATCTGATGCTGAAATCCAAGATCGACGCGCTGTCCTATGTCGGCGGCATCAACGTGTTCGACGCCGACGGCAAGCTGATCAACGCATCGGCCGCCTGGCCGGCTGCCGCCGGTCAACGTCGCGGACCGCGCCTACTTCAAGACCTTCAAGTCCGGCCCGCAATCGCCGGAGATGCTGATCGAGCCGGTCTACAGCCGCATCACCGGCGCCTGGACCACGGTGATCGCGCGCAAGGTCACCGGGCCGAACGGCGAATTCCTCGGCGTCATCGGCCGCGGCATCGAACCCGTCAATTTCGAAAAATTCTTCGCCACCGTGGCGCTCGGAACCGGCGCCGCGATCGCCATGCACCACCGCGACGGCACGCTGCTCGCCCGCTATCCGCATGTCGACGACATGATCGGCAAGAACTTCAAGACCGGTCCGGCCAGCCAGCGGCAGATGTTCGAACTGCCCAGCAGCACGTCCCGCCTCACCAGCCCGATCGACGGCGAGGACCGGCTGATTCTCCTCGCGCGCGCTGACGAATTTTCCGATCGTAATCGTCGCGGCAACGACGACATCCGCCGCGCTGGCCGACTGGCGCGAGCAGATCGCAATGCTGATCGTGATCGCCAGCCTTTCGGTGCTGGCGATAGCCGCACTGCTGTTTCTCGTCGTCCGCAAGCTTTCGCATCAGCACCGCGCGTCGAAGCAGCGGTTGACGCTGGAAAAACAGCGGCTCGACACCGCCGTCAACAACATGACGCAAGGGCTGCTGCTGTTCAATGCCCAGCGACACTCGTCATCTGCAACAAGCGCTATATCGAGATGTACGGCCTGTCGGCCGAAATCCTGAAGCCGGGTTGCAGTTTCCGCGACGTGATCGCCCACCGCAAGGAAACCGGCTCGTTCGTCGGCGACATCGATCACTACATCGAGGAGGTGCTGGACGACATTACGCGCCGCAACGCCATGGTCATATCGACGCCGGACGGCCGCTGAATCCAGATCGTCAACGAACCGGTGCCCGACGGCGGATGGCTGGCGACCCATGGATCGTCGCCGAGCGCCGCCGCGCCAACCAGCGCATCAGCCACCTCGACCATTACGACCCGCTGACCGACCTGCCGAACCGCGCCCTCTTCCACGAACGGCTCAAGCGCGAGCTGTCCCACGCCGCGCAGCCGGCAACTGCCGGTGCTCTATATCGACCTCGACCGGTTCAAGAACATCAACGACTCGCTCGGCCACGTGATCGGCGACGTGCTGCGGAGGTCGGTCGCCTCCAGCCTTGCCGGCTGCCTGCGGCATGCCGATTTCGTGGCGCGGCTGGGCGGCGACGAGTTCGCCATCGTTCAGACGGATCGAGGAACCGACGACGTGATGATGCTCGTCAACCGGATCTTCGAAGTCGATCCGCTCGCCCTATAAGTGCCTCGGCCATCAGGTGACCACCGATGCCAGCATCGGCATCGCGACCACCGACTCCGGCGATCACCTCCTGCGCAACGCGGACCTGGCGATGTACGCCGCCAAGGCCGCCGGCACCAACCGCTTCGCCGTCTTCACCAACGACATGCATGTCAACGCCGTCGCGCGCTTGGATCGCAGCGAGGAACTCGAGCGGGCGATCGAGAACGGCGAGCTCGTGCTGCACTACCAGCCGATCGTCGACCTGGATCGGGGCGCGTCGCCGGCTTCGAGGCCCTGGTGCGCTGGCAGCACCCTGAGCGCGGCCTGATCCTCGCCCGGCGAGTTCATCCCGCTGGCCGAGGAGACCGGGCTGATCGTCCCGCTCGGCGGTGGGTGCTGACCGGCCTGCGAGGAAGCCGTGAGCTGGCCCAGCAATATCCGCCTCGCGGTCAACGTCTCGCCAATTCATTCAGCAGCGGCACTCTGGCCCTGAAGGTAATGCCGGCGCTGGCCGATCCGGCTCGCCGATCGGCTCGAGCTCGAAATCACCGAAGGAGTGCTGATCCGCGACGACAGCGGCGCTCGCCATGCTCATGACTGCGCGCGATCGGCGTCCGCATCGCGCTCGACGATTTCGGCACCGGCTATTCGTCGCTGAGCTACCTGCGGCGTTTTCCGTTCGACAAGATCAAGATCGACCGCTCCTTCATCACCGACATCGCCGAGCCAGCAATCCTCGTCCAGCATCGTGCGTGCGGTGGTCGCACTCGCCGCCGAGTCGCGACGTCCCCACTTCGGCGGAAGGCGTCGAGACCGAGCAGCAGCGCGATCTCTTGCGCGAACTCGGCTGTGCGGAAATGCAGGGCTATCTGTTCAGCCGGCCGAAGCCGGCGGCGGAGATCCGGCCGATGCTGCTTGCGGATCGGCAGGGCCCCGACGCAGCCCAGCCGCGCGGGCGCAAGCCGGTGGCGCGGTCGGCGTAGCTGCTTGAAGCCCTGCGTACGGACGTTTCCTCGTTAGCCCAACGAAGACCGTCGTGCCCCGCGAAGGCGGGCATCCAGTACGCCGCGGCGTATCGAGAATCCATCATTGCTGTCTCTGGAATACTGGATCGTCCGCCCCAGTGCGCAATTGCGCACAAGGCGGACGATGACACTTGGCCTGCAGCGCTCGTCCGCACTCTCCTCACTACATCCGCGCCTTCAGCGGCACCCGAAACGTCCGGAACCCCTCGACCCCGGGAAACAGGTTGGCTATTTCGCGCGTGGCAAGCACGACGGCGGCCGGGACTTCGCCGCTGATCAGCCGGTCGATCGCACTCGCTTTGACTTCGCTGAACTGGACTTCGGCGGCTCCCGCCGCCATCAGCGCCGCGCTGACGCGTCCGCTCGAGGCGGATTGCTTCTCCGTGATCGCGATGCTCTTGTTGTTCAGGTCGGACAACGAATTGATCTCGGGGCGCGTCAGTACGAGCGCGACCATATTATCCGGATCATCGGGCGATGCGGCTGCGGTCTTTCCGATTTCCTTGGCCTTGTCGGACGCCGTACCGGGAGCGGGCGCAGCCGACGCGGCGGCAATATCGAGCGTCGCCGGTGGCGGCAAGGCGACCTCGGGCTTGACCTCCGATGCAGGCGCCTTGGATGTGGGCGCCTCGGCGGGCGGCTGCGACATGGCGATGGCAGCTGTCTGCGCCGGCTCCGGCGAGCTCTGGCCGGCGGCTGGGCTCGGGCTTTTGAATGGCGGCGGCGGTCTCACCCACGACATTTTCCCGAAGTCACAGTCGCCGTGGCCGCTGGAATTTCCTTCCTCGGTGTTTGGGGCGCTGGATTGGCGGCGATCTTTTTGCTGTTCGGCGCCTTGGTGTTCGGCACCTTGCCATTCGACGCCGCATTGCCGGCGTGCGGCGCGGTGCGGGCAACCGGCGCGGCATGCCGTGCCACACGCGGGCGGGCTACCGGTTCGATCCGATCCACTTCCGGCACCGCGGCGCCGGTCTCGCGTTCCTCGTGGTGCCGAGCAGACAACGCCCGATAAGACCAAGCCATGTAGGACTGGCACGCGTGGTTGCACGGCTTTCCGTCGATATACACGACGCCCACCGAAATCGAGCGGTTCTGCCTGCAGCGTTCCAGTCGAACCGAGAAGCAGGATCAGGGCCGGCAAAGTCCAATTTCTCGACATGACTACTCCGTTTGAACGCGCATGGAGCGGGAACCGGCTTGTTTAAAGGTTCTCGCGCGCGAGCTACGGTTGGGTCAGAGGCGGAGTTTCAAAAAAGGGACACCCATTCTACTTTGCATGGGGTTGTTTTCGAGATTTTGTGTCCGGGGGCTTCAGGCGTGCCCCCGAAGGGCATCGGCATGATGTCGTTGCGGGGCAGACGGAAGCAAGTAGCCCGCATGAGCGCAGCGACATGCGGGAGAGCTCAACGCAAAAACCCGGATATCGCTTCGCTCATCCGGGCTACGCGGCGAATTCCGACTGCGAGAATAGCGCCGGGCTACTCTCAGTTCGGCACCGCGCGCTTCGCCATCGTTGGCGCGTTCGCGTTCACCGTCACCCCGCGCAGCAGATTGAACGCTGCGTTCAAGGCCTTGTCGTCCTTCTCGTTCGGCGGGACCCAGGCTTGCGAGCCGGCCTGCTCGGCGCCGTCAGCCGCGAGGTGGCCGCGCATCGAGGCTTCGCCTTTCAGATCGGCGCGGCCTTTCAACTCGTCCGGCACCTCCTGCAGCACCTCGACGTCGGGCGCGATGCCCTGGGCCTGGATCGAGCGGCCTGAGGGAGTGAAGTAGCGCGCCGTGGTCAGCGCCAGCGCGCCATTGCCTGATCCGAGCGGGATGATGGTCTGCACCGAGCCTTTGCCGAAAGTACGCGTGCCGATCAGGGTGGCGCGCTTGTGGTCGCGCAAGGCGCCCGCCACGATCTCGGAAGCCGAAGCCGAGCCGCCGTTGATCAGCACGACCAGCGGCTTGCCCTTGGTGATGTCGCCGCCGCGCGCGGTGAAGCGCTGGGTTTCCTCCGCGGTGCGGCCGCGCGTCGAAACAACCTCGCCCCGCGACATGAAGGCGCTCGACACCGAGACGGCCTGGTCGAGCAATCCGCCGGGATTGTTGCGGAGGTCGACGACATAGCCTGCGAGCTTGTCGGCCGGGATCTCCTTGGCGATGCTGGCGATCGCCTTTTTCAGGCCCTCGGTGGTCTGCTCGTTGAAGCGGGTGATCCTGATATAGCCGATATCGCCGCCGTCGGTCCGGTGGCGGACCGGCCGCCGCCGATAATCTCGCGCACGATGGCAACATCGATCGGCGCGGCGGCCCTTCGCGACCTTCAGCCGGATCTTGCTGTTGGCGGGGCCCTTCATCCGGCCCACCGCTTGCTCCAGCGTCATGCCCTGAATAACCTCGTCGTCGATCTGGGTGATCACGTCGCCCGAGAGCATGCCGGCCTTGGCCGCGGGCGTATCGTCGATCGGCGTCACCACCTTGACGAGGCCGTCTTCCATCGTGACCTCGATGCCGAGTCCGCCGAACTCGCCATGCGTGGTCTCCTGCATGTCGCTCCAGCCCTTCTCATTCATGTAGCGCGAATGAGGATCGAGCGCGGAGATCATGCCGTTGATGGCGCCTTCCATCAGCTTGGAATCGTCGGGCTTCTCGACATAGCTGGTCTTGATCCGCTCGAACACGCTCCCGAACAGATTGAGCTGGGTGTAGGCGTCGGTGCGGGCCGCGGCCTTTGCCGCCGCCACCAGACTAGCCCCCTGCGGTCCCGTCACGGCAACGGCCAGACACGCGCCCGTCACCGTGCCGAGAAGAAAGGCAAAATTCCTGCGCATGCTGGGGCGTCCCTTGTTCTTTTTGCGGACGCCCGCAATTCCCGTAAATCGGCGCCCCTGTCCCGAGCCACCAACTCACAATGGCTTTTTGGTCGGATCAAGGCATGCCGGCCCGGACCATTACGGCTTTGTCTTCGGCCTTTTTTTGCCGGCCGGTAGCCCGGATGAG